>JAJPES010000048.1 GCA_021166725.1 Burkholderiaceae bacterium
GCGGCCCGGCGCCTCGCCGGTGCTGCCGCGCGGGCGCGGCGAGAAGCCGATCGCTTCGCCGGCGGTGCGCGCCCGCGCGCGCGAGGCCGGCATCGACCTGCGGCGCGTCGCCGGCAGCGGTCCGGCCGGCCGCATCACGCACGAAGATCTCGATCGCCTCTTCGAGCAGGGCCCGCAGGCACCCGCGGCAACCGGCGCAGCGCTCGCGCCCGACGACAGCGTCGAGGACATCAAGATCGTCGGCCTGCGCCGGCGCATCGCCGAGAAGATGCGCGTTGCGCACGAGCGCATCGCCGACATGACCTACGTCGAGGAGCTCGACGTCACCGACCTCGAGGCGCTGCGCGTCAAGTTGAACGAGCCGCAGCGCAGCGACCGGCCACGCCTCACGCTGCTGCCGTTCCTCATGCGCGCGATCGCGATCGCGGTCGCCGAGCAGCCGCGGATGAACGCGCATTTCGACGACGAGAACGGCGTGCTGCGCCGCTACGGCGGCGTGCACATCGGCATCGCCGCGCAGACCGCGGGAGGGCTCGTCGTGCCGGTCGTGCGTCACGTCGAGGCGCGCGACCTGTGGAGCTGCGCCGCCGAGCTCGTGCGCGTGACCGATGCGGCCAAGGGCGGCACCGCCACTCGCGAGGAACTCGCGGGATCCACGATCACGATCACCTCGCTCGGCGCGCTCGGCGGCATCGTCACCACGCCGGTCATCAACCATCCGGAAGTCGCGATCGTCGGCGTGAACCGGATCGCGGTTCGTCCGCTGTGGAACGGCACGAGCTTCGTGCCGCGCAAGACGATGAACCTGTCGTGCAGCTTCGATCATCGCGTGGTCGACGGGTGGGACGCGGCGGTGTTCGTGCATCGGATCAAGGCGCTGCTGGAGACGCCGGCGATGCTGTTCGTGTCGTGAGAGCGCGGTGACAGGCGTTACTGTTGTCGACTCGGCGCGTTCGCGCCAGGCGTGCGCGGCCGGCCCGCGCACGCCTGGCGCTCGTGGGGTCGTCGCTCACGGGAACGCGTGCTTTCCGCGCATTTCGGGCCGCGCGCCTGCGGGCGTAAGCGACATCGCTCGTTTCTCGCGCATTTTTGACCGCGATGCAGGGCACCCGAGCACGAATGCGCGGATTCCACGCGTTTTGCGACGTTGTGCGCGCCGACCTCTGTCCGTCGGCGAGGAGCATCGATGAAGGAAATTCGCTGCAATCTCCTCGTCATCGGCGCCGGACCGGGCGGTTACACGTGCGCAGCGCGGGCCGGCGAGCAGGGAGTCGATACCGTCATCGTCGAGGCCGACCGGGTCGGCGGCACCTGCCTGAACGTCGGCTGCATTCCGTCGAAGGCGGTGATTCATGCTGCCGACGAATACGCGCGCGCACGCGCTTTCTCGGCGCAGCGTTCGCCGCTGGGGATTCGCGTTTCGGAGCCCGCGATCGATCTGGCGCAGACCGTGGCGTGGAAGGATGCGATCGTCGAGCGCCTCGATGGCGGCGTCTCGGGGATGCTGAAGAAGGCGCGCGTGAAGGTCGTGCTCGGGCGCGCGCGCTTTCGCGACGGCAAGACCGTCGTGGTCTCCACCGAGACCGGCGGCGAACAGACGATCCGCGCCGAGAACGTGGTGATCGCGACCGGCTCGCGGCCGATCGAGCTGCCGATGCTGCCCTTCGGCGGCAACGTCGTGTCGTCGACCGAACTGCTGTCGATGCGCGAGTTGCCGGCCAGGCTCGTCGTGGTGGGCGCCGGCTACATCGGCGTCGAACTCGGCACCGCCTTCGCCAAGCTTGGCGCGCAGGTCACGATGGTCGATCTCGCGCCGAGAATCCTGCCGCAGTACGACGTGGAACTCACGCGTCCCGTCGTGCAGCGGCTCTCGGCGCTCGGCGTGCAGTTGCGCCTTGGCGCGACAGTCAAGAGCGCGTCGCCCGACGGACAACTGTCGATCGAGACGGGTGCGGGCGTCGAGCGCCTGCCGGCCGATCGCATCCTCGTCGCCGTGGGCCGCCGTCCGGCCATCGACGGCTTCGCACTCGACGAACTCGACCTCGATCACGACGGCCCCTTCGTGCGCATCGACGATCGCTGCCGCACCTCGATGCGCGGCGTCTACGCGATCGGCGACGTCACCGGCGAGCCGATGCTCGCCCATCGCGCGATGATGCAGGGCGAGGTCGTCGCCGACGTCGTCGCCGGTCGCAAGCGCGTGTTCGAGCCGCGCGCCATTCCGGCCATCTGCTTCACCGATCCCGAGATCGTCGTCGTCGGTCCGGCGCTCGAGGAGGCGCGGCGCGCGCATGCCGAATTGCGCGTCGGCATGGTGCCGTTCACCGCGAACGGCCGCGCGCTCACGCTGCAGGCGGAGTCGGGTTTCGTGCGCATCGTTGCGCGGGCCGACAACCATCTGGTGCTGTCGATACAGGCGGTCGGCGCGGCGGTCTCCGAGTTGTCGGCGGCCTTCGGGCTGGCGCTCGAGATGGGCGCGCGGCTCGAGGACATCGCCGGAACGATCCACGCCCATCCGACGCTGGGCGAGGCGGTCCAGGAAGCGGCGCAGCGCGCGCTCGGGCGGGGGTAGTCGAGCGCGTGTGCGCGCGGTTCCGCTTTTTTTGCTGCCGCATTCGGGAACGCGCGAGCCGCTCGCTGCATCCAACGCTCGTATGCAGTCGAAAACGAACCGCCTCGCAGGGAGCCCGCGATGAACCTCTACGTGCTCGAGGAGCCTCGTCCGATGCCGGTGCTCGCCGACGTCGATCTGGTCGGCCACGTCATTGCCGGGGACCATCAGGCGTTTCGCACGCTGATGCAGCGGCACAACCAGCTGCTCTACCGCACCGCGCGAAGCATCGTGAAGAACGAGGCCGAGGCCGAGGACGTGGTGCAGGAGGCGTGGGTGCAGGCCTATCACGCCTTTCACGATTTCCGCGGCGAGTCGCGCCTGGCGACCTGGCTCGTACGGATCACGGCGAATGAAGCGCTCGGACGCCTGCGCGGCGCCGCTCGCCGGGCGGAGGTGATTCCGCTCGACACGACGGTCGACAGCGCCATCTTCGCGGGGGAACCGAACATGCAACTGCCCGAATCCGAACGGCCCGATCGGCTCGCCGAGCGCAGCGAACTGCGCCGGGTGCTCGAAGCGCACATCGACGAGCTTCCCGAGGCGTTCCGCTCGGTGTTCGTGCTGCGCGCCGTCGAGGAGATGAGCGTCGAGGAGGTGGCGGCGGTGCTCGGCATTCCCGAGGCGACCGTTCGTACGCGCCACTTCCGCGCGCGCTCGATGCTGCGCGAAGCACTCGCGCGCGAGGTCGACGTCGCGTTCGCCGACGCATTCTCTTTCGCCGGCGAGCGCTGCGAGCGGATCGTCGCCGGCGTCTTCGAGCGGCTCGGTCGGCAACGGATGAGCGACCGCTTCGACGCCAGCAGCTGATCGCAGCGCGCCGGGCCTGGCACCCCGAGCACGAGGCGTCGAGCCAGCGCTCCGGGCAACGCGCTTTTCGAGCAAGGCCCGTCGAACACAACGTCCCGGATGTCGCGTCGCGCACGACGCGAGGGGCAGGTCGTGTCCATCGCGGCTCGCGCCGCACATCTTCACCGCTTCACTTTTATCGCTGCGCCTTCACCACCCAGGAGAACCTCCGTGACCCTTCCCCTTCGTTCCAGCTTCCTCGAACCGATCGACCGCCGCTCGTGGCTGAGCGGCTCCGGACTGCTGCTGTCCGCCACCGCCATCGCGATGCTCGCCGGCAAGCCGGCACTCGCGGCCGGCCAGGCGTCCGATCCGGCGCAGGACGCGCGCATCCTGAACACCGCGCTCGGCGCGGAACTCGAAGCGATCGCCGCGTACCAGGTCGGCGCCGACAGCGGCCTGCTGCAAAAGCCCGTACGCGATCTCGCACTCACCTTCCAGGGCCATCACAAGGCGCACGCGGACCTGCTCGCGGCCACCGTCTCGAAACTCGGCGGCAAGCCGGTGTCGGCGAAGCCCGAGTACAAGTTCCCCACCGACAGGCTGAAGACGCAGGCCGACGTGCTGCGTTTCGCCGCGGGGCTCGAGCAGGGCGCGGTCAGCGCCTACCTGGGTGCCGTTCCGCTGTTCGACAATCGGGATCTCTCCAAGGCCGCGGCGAGCATTCTCGGGGACGAGGCGATGCACTGGGCGGTGCTGCGCAATGCGCTGGGCGAAGCGCCGGTGCCTGCGGCTTTCGTTGCGTAACGGATGTGCCGCCATGGTCCCGCCTCTGCTGTGGCGAACCGGCCGCGCTGCAAAAGCGAGCGATCGCTCTCGTGAAACGCGCTTTGCAGGCGCAAACGCCGCACGACGCAGCGTGCTCCGCTGGCCGGGGCACGCTGCGTGCGTCGCGCTGGTGGTTGTCGCTTCGCCATCTGCCGTAGCGGACACGACAGCGGACGGCGTCCTGCAACGACCGGCAACGGCTGCCGTCGCGTCCGCGACCACAGGCAACCCGGACGCCGGCGCGAAGATCTACGCGCGCTGCGAGGCATGCCACGCGCTCGCCTACGACCGCACCGGCCCGCGGCACTGCGGACTCGTCGGCCGCAAGGCGGGCAGCGTCGCCGGTTTCGACTATTCCGACGCGATGAAGCGCTCGGCGATCGTCTGGAACGCGCAGACGCTCGACCGCTTCCTGTCCGATCCGGCGAAGACCGTGCCGGGCACGACGATGGGCTATGCCGGCGTGAAGGACCCGAAGGAGCGCGCCGATCTCATCGCGTTCCTGCTCCAGCAGAGCAACGGACCGTCCTGCACGAAGTAGCGCAGGCCCGCCTCTGCGCGATAGCGCCCGCTCACGGTACGCGGCGTTGCTAGAATCGCCTCCCCCGCGCAGTGCCCGCCGTTCCCCGCCGCATCGATGTCCGCGCAACTGAATCCCGCCCAGCGCGAGGCGATCCGCTATCTCGACGGTCCGTGCCTGGTGATTGCAGGCGCGGGCAGCGGCAAGACGCGCGTGATCACGCAGAAGATCGTGCATCTGGTCGACGCGGGATTTCGTCCGGGCGCGATCGCCGCGATCACCTTCACCAACAAGGCCGCGCAGGAGATGGCCGAGCGCCTGGGCAGCGCGCTGCACCTGCCCGAGAAGCAGCGCCCGCTCGTCGCGACCTTCCATTCGCTCGGCGTGCAGATGCTTCGTCGCGATGGCGCGGCGCTCGGGCTGAAGCGCAACTTTTCGATTCTCGATTCCGACGACGCGGCGAGCATCGTCCAGCAGGCGATCGGCGCGGTCGATCGCAAGGCGACGCGCGCGGCGCAGCACCGCATCTCGTTGTGGAAGAACGCGCTCGTCGATCCCGACGAGGCTGCGGCGTCGGCGAAGGATGCCAACGAGCATGCGATCGCGCGCGCCTATCGCGACTACGCGGCCACGCTCGGCGCCTACCAGGCGGTGGACTTCGACGACCTGATCCGCCTGCCGGTGCGCATGCTGCGCGAGCACGCGGAGGTCGTGCAGGCGTGGCGCGAGTCGCTGCGCTACCTGCTGGTCGACGAATACCAGGACACCAACGCGTGCCAGTACGAGTTGCTCAAGCTGCTGGCCGGTCCGCGCGCGGCGTTCACCGCGGTCGGCGACGACGACCAGTCGATCTCCGGCTGGCGCGGCGCCACGCTGGAGAACCTGAACCGCTTGTCGGCCGACTTCCCGTCGCTGAAGGTCGTCAAGCTCGAGCAGAACTATCGCTCGAGCGTGAACATTCTTCGCGCGGCGAACCGGCTGATCGAGCACAACCCGAAGCTGCACGCGAAGAAGCTGTGGTCCGAGCTCGGGCCCGGCGATCCGGTGCAGGTGGTGCCCTGCGAAGACGACGAGGCCGAGGCCGAATCGGTCGTGATGCGCCTGCAGGCGCATCGCTTCGAGCGGCGCGCGAAGTTCGCCGACTACGCGATCCTGTATCGCGGCAATCACCAGGCGCGCATCCTCGAGCAGGCACTGCGCAAGGAGAAGATCCCGTACGTGCTTTCCGGCGGGCAGTCGTTCTTCGAGCGCGCCGAGATCCGCGACCTGCTCGCCTACCTGCGCCTGCTCGCCAACGACGACGACGATCCGGCGTTCATCCGGGCGGTGACGACGCCCAGGCGCGGAGTGGGCGCGGGGAGCCTGCAGGCGCTGGGCGCCTATGCCGGCGAGCGCAATGTCTCGATGTTCGCGGCACTGTTCGAAACGGGCTTCGAGTCGCGGGTCGGCGCGCGACAGCTCGAGCCGCTGCGCGAGTTCGGCGAGTTCGTCAACCGGACCAACTGGCGCGCCGGCAAGGAGCCGGCCGCGCAGGTGCTCGACGATCTCCTGTCCGCGATCGACTACAAGGCGCATCTGTTCGGCACGAACGACGACAAGGCCGCCGCTTCGCGCTGGCAGAACGTCTGCGATTTCGTCGACTGGATGAAGAAGCGTGCCGAAGAGGACGGCGCGACGCTGCTCGAGCTCGCGCAGAAGGTCGCGCTGCTCTCGCAGCTCGACCGGCGCGACGCCGAGCTCGATGCCGTTCGCCTGACGACGATTCACGCCGCCAAGGGGCTCGAGTTCGCGCACGTGTTCGTCGTCGGCTGCGAGGAAGGATTGCTGCCGCATCGCGGCGACGCTTCGGTCGCGTCCGCGGAAGACGAAGAGGCCCAGGGCCGCGAGCGTGAAATTTCGCACATCGACGCCCAGCTGCGGCGCATCGAGGAAGAGCGCCGCCTGATGTACGTCGCCGTCACGCGCGCGCAGCGCAGCCTCACGCTCACCTGGTGCCGCAAGCGCAAGCGCGGGCGCGAACAACTCGCGCAGCTGCCGTCGCGCTTCCTCGCCGAGATGCAGCTCGACGCGTCGCCGTCCCCGGCACAGGCGGTCAGCCAGGAGACGGGCAAGGCGCGGCTGGCCAACCTGCGCGCGCTGCTCGGTCGTCCGGCGCAGGCGGGCGGCTGAGCAACCGTGTGAACCAGTCCGGTCTACTGGTTCACACGTCCTGGCGGCGCGCGCTGCCTCGCAAGCGACAGCGGCACGCCGCGCATCCCGAGCGGTCGTCCGATCGTCCGCCGCCCCCAGCGGCTGCGCCGCTCGACGCGCGATCCTCCGGAAGGATTCGTCGCCCGGGCGCTGCGCAATAGGCGCAGCAGGCAAAAAAGAAGCATTCGGCGGAGCAATGCTCGCATTTCCTGCCATGGGGAGGACCGTACTCGCACGCTCGCTGAGCTCTGCCGCGCGTGCGTTACCTTCCTTCAGCCAGCGCGCGCGCCAGACACTATGCCTGGCGACGTGGCTCGTCCTGTGGGCGCTTTGCGCGGCCCCGCAGGTCCTGCCCGTGTCCTTCGAAGAGCTGACGGCCACGTCGTTCGGAGCGCTGCTGCGTGTCGTCCTCTGGCTGGCGTTTCCGATCGCCGGCGTCGAACTGGTCCTCGCCTTCATCGAGCGCGAATCGAGTGCGGCGCGGCTGCGCCGCGCGCTGCGGGCCGCGCCGCTGCTCGGCTTCGTTGCCGCGCTGGGCGTGGGCGCGCTCTACGCACCCTTTCGCTTCGCCGAGGCGGGATACCTGGTAACGGCGCTCGTCGTCGCCGTGCTCGCCGGCCTCGCTGCGGCGCAGTCGTCGCGCGCGCACCTGCCGCTGCTCGTCTTCGCGCTCGGCTACCTGCTGCACGCGGTGGGCATCGTCGCGGCGCTCGACACGTGGGCTTCCCCGCACGCGCATCCGATGCTCGACGCGCGCCTGGGCGCGCTGGCGCTTCTCGCCTGCATGGTCGCCATTGCAGCGCATTCCGCCTATGCCGAGCGCAGCCAGCAGAACCGCACGCAGCGCAACCTGCTCGATTCGGCGCGCAAGTACCGGCACGTCTATTACTCGGCGCCGGTTGCGCTGCTGTCGGTCGACCTCGCCGGCCAGATCCAGCGCTGGAACGACCTGGCGAGCCTGCTGTTCAAGGGCATGCTGCGCCAGGGACGTGTCAATACGCTCGGCGCGCTGCTCGGCGAGGAGCGCGCCGGCCTGCTGTTGATGCAGACGATCGGGCAGGGGCGTCACCGCTGCGAGGTGCGCGTGGCGTTCGAAGAAGCCGAGCGCATCGTCGAAGTGGACGCCCTGCTCGCTGCCGACACCATCGAGATCAGCTTCGTCGACGTGACCGAGCGCACGCTGCTCGCGCAGACGCTCGAGCACATGGCCTATCACGATTCGCTGACGGAGCAATTGAACCTGCATGGGCTCGAGCGCGAGATCCGGCAAGTGACCGAGAGGGTCGCGGGGGGCGAGGTGGCGTCGCTCTTCTACGTGGATCTGCATCGCTTCAAGGCG
This sequence comes from Burkholderiaceae bacterium, assembly GCA_021166725.1. GTDB lineage: Bacteria > Pseudomonadota > Gammaproteobacteria > Burkholderiales > Burkholderiaceae_E > Zeimonas. Next base: position 8,278 of record JAJPES010000048.1, read on the forward strand.
ATCGTCGACGTCTTCGGGCATGCGGCGGGTAATGCGCTGGTCGCCGAGGTTGCGCGGCGCATCGAGGCGAGCCTGCCGCCGGGTGCGCCGGTCGCGCGGCTGGGTGGCGACGAGTTCCTCGTCGTGCTGCCCGCTTGCCCGCTCGATCGGGCGAGGCTCGTCGCGCAGTCGACGCGCTCGGCGATCGTCGCCCAGGCCTACGAGGTCGACGGCAAGCGCATTCGGGTCGAGGCGAGCACGGGGGTGGTCGAGCTGGCGGCCGACATGAGTGCCGCCGAGTTGATCGCCTACGCAAGCGCGACCTGCCGCGAGGCTGCGCGGGGCAACGACTGCGGGGTGGTTGCGGCGCAGTCGTCGGGCGAGCACCTGGCGCGCTATCGCGCCGAAGTCGAACTGGGCCTTCGCCTGCGGACGAGCTTGCCGGTGGAGCGCATCGCCGTCTTCGCGCAGCCGATCGTTCCATTGCGTCGCCCCGGCTGCGAGCACGCGTCGATGTCCTATGAGGTGCTGCTGCGCGAGCGCGACGAAAACGGCGGATTCCTGCCGCCGGGACGCCTGATCGCCGTGGCCGAGCGCCACGGCGCGATGCGGCGCATCGACTGGCACATGCTCGAACGCACGTTGCAGCACCTGGACCAGCACCGCGAACACGCGCGGACGATCGACTTCGTCACGGTGAATCTGAGCGGCATCTCGCTGAACGACGAGCATTTCCTCGCCGACGCGCACGCGCTGCTGCGCGACTGCCCCGCCGCGGCGGCGCGCGTGTGCCTGGAGATCACCGAGTCGGTCGCGATGTTCGACGTGCGCAGCACCGGCCGCTTCGTCGATCGGATGCGTTCGCTCGGCGTGCGCATCGCGCTGGATGACTTCGGCGCCGGCTACTCGTCGTTCGCCTACCTGCGCGAGTTGCCCGCTTCGCTGGTGAAGATCGACGGCCAGTTCATGCCGGGCATCGGCGCGCAACTGCGCAACCAGGTCATCGTCAGCGGTATCCGCCGGCTCACGGAGGAACTCGGCATGGCGTGCGTCGCCGAATGGGTGGAGGACGTGCCGGCGCTCGCCTTCCTGCTCGGCGTGCGGATGGACTACGCGCAGGGCTTCGTGCTCGCGCGGCCGGCGCCGATCGAGCACTGGCTGCGCCATTCGGTGGACCTCGCGCCGCTCGTCGAGGCTCGCGCCAGCAATCCTTCGGCAGGTCGGCAGGCGCCGGCGGGCGTTGCCGGCGGCGCGGCGCGCTCGCGCAGCGGTGCCCCGGCACGCGCCGCCGAGCACGCTTCGACGCCCGAGACGGCAACGTCGCCATGAGCCCCTCGACGGACGGGCCCTTTGCCGTGCGCGATGCGACGATGCGCGATTCGATGACGCTGCAACCCGGGCAGCGCCTGGGCGACTTCCTGATCACGCGTGTCGTCGGGCAGGGCGGCTTCGGCATCGTCTACGAAGCCGAGGACCTCACGCTGCAGCGGCGCGTCGCGATCAAGGAGTACATCCCGGCGCAACTCGCCACGCGCATCGACGGCACGGTTCGCGTCGTGTCGAGCCGGTACGCGAAGACCTTCGACCTCGGTCGCCGCAGTTTCCTCGCCGAGGCACGGCTGCTCGCGCAGTTCCGCCATCCGGGCCTGCTCGAGGTGCTTCACTTCTGGGAGCAGAACGGCACCGCCTACATGGTGATGCCGTTCTACGAGGGGCGAACGCTCGACCAGGTGCTCGCCCACGGCTCGCATGTGGTAGACGAGGCGTGGTTGAAGTCAGTGATCCGGCCGGTGCTCGACGCGCTCGAGCACATGCACGGCGACGATTGCTATCACCGAGACGTTTCCGCCGACAACATCCTCATCCGTCCCGACGGCAGGGCACTGCTGCTCGACCTGGGCGCGGCACGCCGCGTGATCGGCGAGAGCGACCGCGCGCTGACCGTCATGCTCAAGCCCGGCTATGCGCCTATCGAGCAATATGCCGACGATCCGGCGTGCCGGCAGGGCCCGTGGACCGACATCTACGCGGTGGCCGCAGTGCTGCACCACGCTGTCACGAACCGGATGCCGCCCGCATCGGCCTCGCGCGTGATGCACGATTCGTTGCCGTCGCTGGCCGCGCTCGCGCCGCCCGGATACAGCCGGCGCTTCCTGCAGGCGATCGATCGAGGACTGTCGATCCGCCCCGAGCAGCGCCCGCGTACCGTCGGCGAGTTCCGTTCGCTGTTGTTCGCCGCGTCGCCCGAGGACGGCCTCGCGGCAGTCGAGCCGCCGCAGCGCGGCGCGACGCTCTCGGATCCGACGGCGGATGCCGCGACGACGAGCGAAACGACCCTTGCGACCGGCGCCGCCGGGTCGGGCGGCGATCGGCGCAGAGCGCGCCCGTCGCCCTCCTGGATCGCAGGTGCGGTGGCCGTTTCGCTCGTCGCCGCCGCCTGGTTCGGTCTCGGCGGAGAAGACGCAACGTCTGCGGCGACGTCCGATGCAGGCATCCCCGCTTCGGCCGTGTCGAGGTCCGGGCCCGTGGCGGGCGATGGCCGCAATGCGGCCGATGCGCCGACGATGGCCGTCGCAAGCCGCCCGGAAGAAGTGCCGGCGATCGGGGACAAGCAAGTGACCGATGCGCCGCCGGTTCAGCAAAGCGAGACCTCCGCGATCTCGCTCGTCGTCGAGACGCCCGACCCGGCCGGCGCGCGCGCCACGACGGCGCCGGTGGCCGCTGCCGTGTCGAGCGGAACGGTACGGCTCGCCGTCAAGCCCTGGGGCGAGGTGTTCGTCGACGGCGCGTCGCGCGGCATCACGCCGCCTTTGAAGCAACTCACGCTCGCCGCAGGCGTGCATCGCATCGAGATCCGCAACCCGGCCGGCACGTCGTGGACGAAGAATGTCGACGTCGTCGCGGGCCAGCGAACCACCGTCACGCATCGCTTCCCATGACGAACGAAACCGCCCGGAAATCCCGACCGTCGCTCGCCGCAGCGGCCACTTTCGCGATCGCGCTGCTGGTCGGCGGCTGCGCTACCGTACAGGACTGGGCCGAGTCGGTCGGCTCGGCGGTGTCCGGCGCTTCCGACGCGTCCGACGCGTCCGGTCCGGGCCGGGCCAGGCTCGCCGAGGGCGTCCGGAGCTACGACGCCGGCGAGTTCGGCAGCGCGATTCGCGCGCTGAACGCACCGGAGATCGAGCAGTCCGACACCGCAACGCGCGTCGAGGCAGGCAAGTACCTCGCATTCAGCTACTGCGTGACGAACCGCCGAACCCTGTGCCGCAAGGCATTCGATCGGGTTCTCGCGCTCGACCCGTCCTTCGCGCTCGCGCCGGCCGAGGCGGGTCACCCGCTGTGGGGCCCGGTATTCGCGCAGGCGCGCAAGGCGGCCGACAAGCGCGCGAACTGAGCAGCGAACCGAGCGCAGGAAGGGCGCCTGCCCGGCTCGCGCCCGGCACGCAGCGTGCCAATTCCCTGCCGGCATCCGGACCGCACGCTCCCTCACGCGTTATTCTTCGCCCCTTCTGGGGAGGAATCAGCGCGCGATGGCATTGTTTGGACGCGGGGGACCGGTCGTCTTCGAACCGTACGGGTATCGCAAGCGGCGATCGTGGGGGATACCGCGGTGGCTGGTCCTGCTGCTGGTGGGCATCGCGATCGGTGCCGGCGGACTGCTGTACGTGCAGCAGGAGTACCTCCCGCAGCGACTCAGCCCGGAGGAATCGCAGCGCCTGCAGGCGCGCGTCGGTGAACTCGAAGCCGAGCGCGACAAGCTGCAGTCGTCGCTTGCCGACACGACCAGGCAACTGCAGGCCAGCGAAACCGACGCGAAGCGCCTGTCCACGGCGCTGACCGGTGCGCGCGAGCAGACGCAGAAGCTGCAGCAGGACATCGCCCTGTTCCTGGATGTCCTGCCGCCCGATCCGCGCGACGGCGTAGTCGACGTGCGGGCCGCACGTTTCGCGAACGACAACGGTCGACTCGCTTACCACGTGCTGCTCACCCGCGACACGAAGGCCGGCAAGGCGTTCCGCGGCGTCCTGCAGTTCGTCGTGTCCGGCGCTCGCGCGAGCGGCGCGAATGCCACCGTCACGCTCGACCCGATCGACGTGAACCTCGCCTCGTACGAACATCTGCAGGGCGAGGCGACGCTGCCCGACGGATTCACCGCGCGGCAGACGACGATTCGCGTGCTCGACGGACCGAACGGCCGACTGCAGGGCATGCGCGTAATCAACGTTCGCTGAAGCACCGCATCCAGGCATGCGCTCGCTCGAGGCCTTCCACGATTCCGAGCGCGTGCTGCGACTGGCGGCGCAGACCTTCTTCGACCAGCTCTCCGGTCAGTGCGAAGGCATCCTGGTCGTCGACGCCTCGTCGCGCATCGTCTGGACCGACGATCGGTGGCAGCGAAACATGACCAGCCTGGGCTATTCCTCGGTGGAGCAGATCATCGGTCGTCCGGTCGAGGAAGTCGTGCCGAACACGCTGATGCGGCACGTGGTCGAGACCGGCAAGCCGATCCTGCTCGACATTCTGGAGAACAAGGCAGGTACCTACCTCGTGTCGCGCTTCCCGCTGCGCGACGACTCGGGAGCGGTGATCGGCGCGGTGGGCCTGATCCTGTACGACGAGATCGAGTCGCTCAAGCCGCTGATCGGCAAGCTCGGCCGACTGCAGAGCGAGCTCGCACAGGCGCACAAGGAGCTGGCGCGCCAGCGCCGCACGCGGTACACGTTCTCGAACTTCGTCGGCAACAGCGAGCGCGCGCTCGAAGTGAAGAGTCGTGCGCGACGCGCCGCCGTGCTGAACACCACCGTGCTGCTGCTCGGCGAAACCGGTACCGGCAAGGAACTGCTCGCGCAGGCGATCCACGCCGCGTCGCGCCGCGCGCGCGGGCCCTTCATCGCGGTCAACGTGGCGGCGATTCCCGAGACGCTGCTCGAGGCCGAGTTCTTCGGCGTCGCGCCCGGCGCCTACACCGGCGCCGACCGGCGCGGGCGCGACGGCAAGTTCGCGCTGGCCGACGGCGGAACGCTGTTCCTCGACGAGATCGGCGACATGCCGCTCGCGCTGCAGGCCAAGCTGCTGCGCGCGCTGCAGGAACGCGAGGTCGAGCCGCTGGGCTCGAACACGATGAAGCGCGTCGACGTGCGCGTGATCGCCGCCAGCAGCGTCGATCTGGCGACGCTGGTCGCCGAAGGACGCTTCCGGGCGGACCTCTACTACCGCCTGAATGTGCTGCCGATCCGCCTGCCGCCGCTGCGCGAGCGCGTCGAGGACCTCGAGCCCTTGTGCGAACACCTGCTCGAGCAGATCGCGCTCGAGCACGAGATGCTGCCCAAGGAGATCGAGCGCGACGCGCTGGCGGTGCTCGTGCGCATGGCGTGGCCGGGGAACGTGCGCGAGTTGCGCAACGTGCTCGAGCGTGCGTGCTCGTTGTGGGATGGAATGCGGCTGACGATGGACGCGTTGCGGGCGGTGTTGCCGGAGATCGATCGCGGAGTTGCCCATGTCGAGTACATCGAGCCGGGCCCGGCCGCGACGCGCGCGCTCGTGGCGGGGCGGACGAGCGGCGAGGCAGTGCGCGAGGCGCGCGCGACGCCGGCACCGCCGGCGCTGGAGGGGGCGCATGGCGCGCCCGCCGGCGCGAGGAATCGGGCGCTCGGCGATACGGCCGAGTCGACGACGGCCGCCGATCGCACGCTGCCGCAACGAATCGCGGAGCTCGAGCGTGCGGCGATCGACGAGGCCTTGCGCGCCACCGGCGGCAATCGGCTGCGCGCGGCGAAGCGGCTCGGCATCGCGCGCGCCACGCTGTACCAGAAGCTCGCCGAGTTCCCGGAGCTCGCTGCACAGCGCTCGACGCGGGCTGGTTGAGCGGACCGCGCCGCGAATGCAGCGCGGTCCGCTCGTCCGTCGGTGCACCCTCTTTTCGTGCGCTATCTCTTCACCGCGCCCGTTGCGACCGGCGCGATCCGCTGCACCTCCTCCAGACCGCCGGCAAGGCGCATCGCCACCACGCACATTACCGCCAGCAGCACGAGCACGGTGACCGCGCCGAAGCGCTGATCGACGAAACCGAAGACACCGGCGCCGAGCATCGCAATGCCGCCGATCGTGTTGGTGAGCGCCGTGTATGCGCCCCGCTCCGTCGTGCCCGCCATGTCGACGACGTGCGTCGTGCGACCGAGCTTCACGCCCTGGTCGGCGATCGTCGCGACGAAGACCAGCGCCGGCAGCGCGAACATCGAGTCGGCGTCGACCCCGAAAGACACGCCGAGATCGGCGCCGATCGCCGCCGCCAGGACGAGGCAGGCCGCGCCCATCCCGGCGGCGACGATGAGCGCGCGCCGGCTCGACACGTCGGACACGCGGCCCCAGACGTAACTGCTCGCGATCGTCGCGAGGGCCGCGGCAATGACGAAGGGACCGAGCGTGCCGGTGCCGGCATCGGCCGATTCGCGCTCGCCCAGTGTGACGATGAAGGGCGGCGCGAGCGCCGTCGCCAGCAGCAGGCAACGCACCGCGATGAAGCGAACGAGCTGCGCATCCTCGCGCAGCAGGCCGAACTGCCGGATCGCGACGGCGAGCGCGTTCCCGCCGCCCTCGGTGGCGCCGGGCGCCTCGGCGAGCGACGCGAAGAGCAGCGCCGCGGCGATCCACAGCGCGCCGCCGACGACGAGCGCCGCCGCGATCGTCTCGATCGAGCGCTCGATGACTCCGGTGCCGAGCAGCACGCCGAAGACGAGCACGAGCACCGCCGACAACGTGCCCGCGGAGCCGGCCACGGTGCCACGCGTCGCCTTGCGGATCGTCTTGCCGAGCACGTCCTTGTGCGCGATCGAGCCCGCACTGCGCGCCAGCGACAGCAGCACGAGCAGCGCGAGAATCGCCCAGCCGGCCGGAGCGCCGTCGAGCAGCAGCGCGGCGAGCGCGATGCCGATCATGCAGGCGCCCTGCACCGTCGCGCCGATCGCCCACACCCACTTGCGGATCGGCATCGAGCGGATCGCCGCCGCGATCACCAGCTGCGGCAACAGCGCTCCCGCCTCGCGGATCGGCACCAGCAGCCCGAGCATGAAGGTCGGCGCACCGATCGCACCCATCAGCCACGCGAGAACGATCTTCGGATCGAGCAGCCCGTCGGCCGTCTTCGACGACGACAGCGCCGACACGTGCAGCAGGAAGTTGCGCGGCTGCTCGCGGCAACTCTCCTCGGGGATGTCGAGGCAGACGCGGTCCACGTCGTCACCGGTGAGGACTTCGTAGATGCGGTTGCGCAGCGGCGGGGCGGGGAGAGTGGACATGAGCAGGCGCAGGGGGAACGAGCGGTGAGCATTATCGGCCGCGCCGCAGGGGAATTCATCGCCGCGCCGGTCGGGCGCCATCCCGCGGCCATCGGCTTGCGCCGCGTCGCGGCTACCCGGCGCAGTAGCCTGCGCCCATGCGATTCGAAGGTGTCATCCGCTGCTGGAACGACGAGCGCGGTTTCGGGTTCATCGAGCCGACCCTGGGCGGACAGGAGGTGTTCGTCCACATGAAGGCCTTCGCGCGAGGAGCGGCGAGACCAACCGCCGGACAGCGGGTTTCCTTCGAAGTGGAGCTCGGCCCGCAGGGAAAGAAGCGTGCCTGCAAAGTGCAGCCTGTGCGACCGGCACGGTTGCGCGCCAGGGGGCCGCAGCACTCGGCAGTGCGATACGGTGGCGCGACGCTGTTCGCGATTCCCGCGTTTCTCGTCGTCTATGTCGCGGTCGGCGTGTTGTGGCGGCCTCCGGCGTGGCTTGCATGGGGTTACCTCGCAGCCAGCGTCGCGACCTTCGCTGCATATGGCAGGGACAAGTCGTCGGCGCAGAGGAGTGGGTGGCGCATCTCCGAGAGTAAGCTGCATGCGCTCTCGCTTGCCGGTGGATGGCCCGGCGCGCTCCTTGCGCAACAGCTCCTGCGACACAAGTCGGCGAAGGCGGAGTTCCGCGCTGTTTTCTGGAGAACCGTCGTCGTGAATGTCGCGGCATTCCTCGTGCTGTCCTCTCCGATCGGCCGGCGGTTGTGGGCAGTGTTGTGAGGCCTCCCGCGCTCACGCGGAGCGGCTCTAGTACGCCGACCCACAGGTATCGCAACATGAAAGCGCGTCTTCGGCCCCAGGGCGGCGTTGCAAATCCTCGCCATAGCTATTGCTATGGCTGCGGTTTGCGCCTTGCCCTGGGGCCGAATCCATCGCTTTCATCTTGTTGCGATACCTGTGGGTCGGCGTACTAGCGCTTCGCCATCTTCACCGCCGTCCCGCTGACCGACACCATCATCATTCCGTTGGTTTCGCCGAGAACCTCGTAGTCGAAATCGATGCCGACCACGCCGTCGGCACCACGCTCGCGCGCCGCCGCGATCATGTCGCCGAGCGCCGCATCGCGCGCGCCGGAAAGCGCCCGCTCGTAGCCGCCCGCGCGGCCGCCGACGATGTCGCGTACCGACGAAAACAGGTCGCGCAGGATATGCGCACCGATGATCGCCTCGCCGTTCACCACGCCGAGGTATTCCCCGACTCGAGCGACATCGTCGTCGGGAGCTACAGTGGCGAGGAAGAAGTCGTCTTCCTGCTTCTTCGAGAACCAACCCATGTGAGCTCCAGGGAAGAGATGGAGAACGAGCGCACTCGCGCGACGATTCTCGCGCATCCGCGTCGTGCGTTTCGAAAGTCCCCGAACCGATCTCCCGTCTCGACGCAGACGGGGGGCCCGGTGCGCCGGATGGGCAGTCAGCGGCGTACCATCGTCGGAGCAGCCCGCAACGGTGACGGTTGCCGGAAAGCCGGGCGTGGAGGTTCCGCCCGGTACGTCGAGCATCCTCCTCAGGCAGGCGGGCTCGAAGAAGTGAGGTCCACAGGAATGCAGCACCTCGTCGTCATCGAATACGGAGACTTGCTACGAAGCTTTACGCGCGGATGGGTAGCCCGACCCTGAATCCAGGTCGCGTGGGCGCCTGAAACCGTGGGCCTGTTGATTTTCAGCATCAACCTCACCCTGGACGGCTGCGTCGACCATCGGGAAGGAATCGCCGACGACGAGACGCACGCCTTCTTCACCCGGCTCATGGACGAGGTCGGGGCGATGCTGTGGGGCCGCCTGACCTACGAGATGATGGAGAGTTATTGGCCGGCGGTCGCCCGCGGCGACGCGGAAGCAACGCCGGCGATGCGCGAATGGGCGATCAAGCTGGAGAACAAGCCGAAGTACGTGGTGTCCTCGACACGAAAGAATTTCTCCTGGACCAACAGCCACCGCATCGGCGGCGACCTGTGTACGGGCGTGCAGAACCTGAAGGACGAGACACCGGCCGGCGTGCTCGTCGGCAGCGGGAAGCTCGCGGCCGAACTGGACCGGCTGGATCTGATCGACGAGTACAAGTTCCTCGTCCACCCCCGGATCGCCGGCCATGGCCCGACCCTGTATCGGAGCGGGCTCCCGGGCACGCGACGGCTCGAGCTGGTCTCGGTGAAGCCGCTGCGCTGCGGCGCGGTCGCCATGCACTATCGACGCGCGCGCTCACCCGGAGATGGTCGGTTCGCCTGAAACAGTGCCCTTGCGCCAGCGGGAGGTTCCGTGAAAGTCCGACGCATCGTCGCCAACGTCGAAGCCGTGAATCCGGCCCTTGCCGACAGGTTCTACGCAGACGTACTCGGCCTGGATCTGCTGATGGACATGAGCTGGATACGAACGTACGGCAGCAAGGAGAAGAAGTCGGTCCAGGTCAGTTTCATGAGCGAGGGGGGATCGGGAGCACCAGTGCCGGATCTGTCGATCGAAGTCGATGAGCTGGACAATGCTCTTCACGAATTCACGCAAGGCGGTTTCGCGATCGAGTACGGCCCCGTCGTCGAGCCCTGGGGCGTGCGTCGCTTCTTTGTCCGCGACCCGTTCGGGCGCCTGGTGAATGTCCTGTCTCACGTCCAGGCTCGAAAGCGGCCTCGGCGATCTCGCTCGGGACAAACCGAAGATCGTGAGCTACAGGCATGATCGGTTCAGGATGAATCGACGATGAAGCTGATCGACACATTCCAGCAAGAGCACGTGCTGATCGATCAGGTGCTCGGTTCGTTGCGCACCTATGTCGATGAACTCGTCGTCGGTACTGCGGATGCGGCGGACGGCAAGCGGTTCGCTGCCTTCTTCACGGAGTTCGCCGGTCGTTTCCATCACGACCGGGAGGAGAACGTTCTCTTCGACGCGCTCGTCAAGGAAGCGCAATTGCCGCGCGATCGCGGACCGGTGCACGCCATCACGCACGAGCACGCGGAGATGGAAGAGTGGCTGCGCGCAATGACGCCGTTGCTCGAACACGGGCCGCAGTCCGACGACGATCGCGTTCGGCTCCGGACGATGGCCATCCGCTATTCGCATGCGCTCTGGCGCCATATCGACGCGGAAACGTCCGTGCTGTACCCGGAGGGTATGGAGCGGCTGCGCCGGTGCGGCGTTCGCGAGTTGCCCGATCGGCCGATGAGCGAGACGGAGGCGGCCGCACGCGACGGCGCCGCGACCCTGCCGCTTCGTTATCCGCCGCTCGACGACGATGTGCTCGTGCGCGGTGAGGGTTGCTTCCTGTGCCGGGCCTACGGCGAGACCTGCAACGGGCTGGAGGCCGAGTGGTGGACCGATCTCGAGTGGGACGAGTTCCACGAGCGCTGAAGGCGCAGGTCAAGGCGAGCAAAGAGTGGAGAAGCCAGCATGAAGCCAGCGAGGAACTCGATCTGCCTCTGGTACGACCGCGATGCCGAGGAAGCGGCGCGGTTCTACGCCGAAACCTTTCCCGATTCGTCCGTCGGTGCGGTGTATCGCGCACCGGCCGACTTTCCGTCCGGGAAGAAGGGCGATGTGCTGACGGTGTGGTTCACCGTCCTGGGCATCCCGTGTCTCGGACTCAACGGCGGGCCGGCGTTCGAGCACAGCGAAGCCTTCTCGTTCCAGGTTGCCACCGTCGACCAGGCCGAGACCGATCGTTACTGGAACGCGATCGTCGGCAACGGCGGCGAGGAGAGCGTCTGCGGGTGGTGCAAGGACAAATGGGGATTGTCCTGGCAGATCACTCCGGTCGCCCTCACCGAGGCGATCGCCGATCCCGATCCGGCGGCCGCGCAGCGCGCGTTCGAAGCGATGATGCAGATGAAGAAGATCGACGTCGCGGCAATCGAGGCCGCACGTCGCGGTTGAGTCGAAGACTTCCGACTCGGACCGGGGCAGGAGCGAAAGCATGAAGACGCGCAAGCACGACGAACTCCTTCGCAGATTGCAGCTTCGCTTCGAAGGAAACATGCCGCGTCACCCCGATGCAGCCTGGGACGACGTGCTTGCAAGGCTCGGTCGAAACTCCGTTGCGCTGGAAGCGCTGTGGGCAATGGAGGAAAGCGGCGGCGAGCCGGATGTGGTCGAGCGCGACGCGAGCAGCGGTTTCGTCACTTTCTGCGATTGCTCGCCGGAGAGTCCGACGGGACGTCGAAGCCTCTGCTACGACCGCGAGGCTCTGGATGCGCGCAAGGAGCACAGGCCGAAGGGCAGCGCCGTCGCGATGGCGGTGGAGATGGGCGTCGATTTGCTGACGGAGGAGCAGTACCGCAGGCTGCAGCAGCTTGGCGAGTTCGACACGAAGACGTCGAGCTGGATCGCCACGCCGGACGAAATTCGCGCGCGGGGCGGTGCGCTCTTCTGCGATCGCCGATACGGGCGGGTGTTCGTCTATCACAACGGCGCGCAGTCGTACTACGCCGCTCGCGGTTTTCGGGGGGCGTTCCGAGTGTGAGCCGGCCTGTCGCTCGTCGGGGCGCTGATCTGCATCAACGCCATGTCGATTCTCGCTGGCATCGGGGGCATCGGGAACCTACGCTATCCAGGCGAAAGCGAGGAGTCTCGATGAACAGGCGAACCTTGATGGCTTCGGTTTTGGCGACTGCGTTGTCGCTGCCGGCGGTGCTCGCATTGGCGGCTGACCGGCAGGAGCCGATCTACGGCAGCCAATTGATGACGCAGCAGGAGCGCGACGAATACCGCTACAGGATGCGCGCTGCGAAAACCGCGCAGGAGCGAGAGCAGATTCGCGCGGACCATCACGAGCGCATGAAGGAACGCGCTCAGGCTCGCGGCGTCGCCATCCCCGACGAACCGCCGGCGCGCGGCGGCGGCAGGCCGGCAAATGGCCGCGGAGCCGGGCGCGGCGCCGGCCCGGGCGGAGCGGCGTCGGGTGGAGGTGGAGGTGGAGGTCGCTGATTCGGCGCAACTGCTTACGAGTGACGGTATGCTGGGGCCGATGCACCGGCCTGATTGCCGTCTCTCCACGCGGCGCTGCGTGTTTTCGGTAGCGCTTCCTCGCGCGGTACTGTCCGCATGGGTGTTGTCATGCGCCGCACCGGCGTTCGCCTGGAGCGGCCACGCGCTCGACACCTGGGCGGCGTTGAAGGACATGCCCGAGCTGGCTCGGCTCGAACCCGTGCGCGTCGAGTCGCTCGACGCTTTTCTTGTTGCGCAGGCCGACGCGCTGGGGCCGGTGCTCGACGCCGCGGAAGCGTGGTCGCGCGAGCACGTGCCGGCCTATCCGCCGCGACCCGAAGCGCTGCGCTTCGACGCGGCGGGAGCGCAGTTGCCGGACGAACGGCGCCGCCGCTTCATTGCTGCGCTGCGCATCGCGCCCGACGTGCGGCTCGCATTGTTCCTGAAGCGGCTCTCCCCGAACGACGCCGTGGGACTACCGTCGCTGGCCCGTTCTCGCGTCAGCACGCTGGCCGACGACGACGGCGAGGACAAGGCCGGCGCTTCGCCCTTCGTTGCGTTGCGCGAGGGCGAGACCGTCTCGCCGCTCGACGTCGTCGCGACGGCTTCGGACGAGCCCGACTACGGCCTCGACATCGGCCTGTGGGAGAACAACGGCACCGAGCAGGGTCGCGTCTACGGATTCGGCAAGCAACCCTTCGGCAATCCGGCGCTGTCGTTCGGCACGCAGGCGCCGTTCCACATGGGCTTCTACTACGAGTCGCCGATCGTCTACGCAGCGGCCGGGTTCCTTAAGCGCACCTACCCGGAATACCGGATTCACCTCTACCGGACGCTTGCGCTGCATGCATTGCGCACCGGGCACGATTACTGGGGCTGGCGCTTCGCCGGTTGGGCGATGCACTACATCCAGGACCTGACGCAGCCCTACCACGCGCGCGTACTGCCCGGCGTGAGCACGCTGCGCATGCTGTGGATCAACGCGCTCGACATCGCCGGCGCGCCCGGCGCGAAGGCGCGGGCGATCAGGCTGGTCTCGAACCGACACCTGGCGCTGGAGAACTTCCAGCGCACGGCTGTCGTCGCCGAGCAGGGTGCTGCCGGCGAGGGACCGCTGCTGCGCGCGCTGGCGGACGAGAGCCGCGGCGCTTCGCGGCCGACGGCCGCGACTGCCGGGGACGAGGCGGGCGCCGGCAGCTCGACGGTCTTCGGCGAGGACGATCCGCGCGCCGTCGTGGCGAAGCGTTCCGCGAGCGCCGCCGATGCTCTCGACCGCGAGGTCGCGGCGACGTTGCCGGCACGGTATGTCGACGATACCGGTTTCGAGTTCGGGGTCGATGCGCGCGGCGTCGACCTGAACGAGCAACTCGCGAAGAACGGGCCCGCTGCGCGCGATGCGATGATCCGCGTCGTCGTTCCGCTGATGCGCGAGTACGGCGTCTACTCGCGAGCTTTCGTTCGAGCGATGCTTGCCGGCGGCAGACCCGGCAACGCCGATCCCACGCGAGCGCGTTGAAGCAGCGGGCGGCGAGAGACGTTCCCGTGCACTTGCGTGTGGGCGAGAGTCATTCCGCTTCGCAATTGCACCGTTTTTTCTTCAAACGGGTACGCGTACTAGAGCTGCGAGCTGAACACGCTGGCCGCCAGATCGAGCGCCCGATCCCATGTCGAACGGGAGCGCCATTCGTCGAGCGAGATGCGCCTTGCCGAGCGCAGATCGTTCTCGAACACCTCGACCTGGCGACTGGCGAACGTCGCGTCGTAGACGTTCAGATTCGCTTCGTCATTGATGCTGAACGACCGGTTGTCGAAATTCGACGAGCCGGCCGATACCCAGCGTTCGTCGACGACCATCACTTTCACGTGGTACATCGTCGGCTGGTATTCCCAGATCTCCACGCCCGCTTCGAGCAGCGGCTCCCAGAGCGCGCGCGAAGCGCGGCGCACGAACGGCACGTCCATGTACGGGCCGGGCAGCAGGATCTGCACGCGCACGCCGCGCCGACGCGCTTGCAGGAAGGACCCGATGGCGGCGTCGTCCGGCACGAAATACGAGGCCGATAGCCGGATCGATTCGCCCGCCGCCGCGATCGACATGAGGAACATCAACTGCATGCTCTCGGCGCCGCCGCCCGGCGAACTGGTGAACACCTGCGCCTCGTTCGGTCCTGCCGGAGCGACCGGGGGCAGGTAGAAGCGCGAATCGAGCACCTCGCCGGTGGCCTGCAGCCAGTTGTCGATGAAAGCCGACTGCATCTGCGTCGCGGCGGGGCCTTCGAGACGGAACTGCGTATCGCGGTAGTGCCCCGGCCCCTGCGCATCGCCGCGCCACACGTCGGCGATGCCGACGCCGCCGGTAAACGCGATGCGCCCGTCGACGACGAGCAGCTTCCGGTGCGTGCGATTGTTCAGTCGCGCCAGGTTGTCCCAGTGCGGCGTGTTGTAGCGGCGGACCTGCACGCCGGCGTCGCGCATCCGGTCGAGATGCGCTTCGTCGAGATCGGTGCCGATCCAGTCGAGCAGCACGTTCACGCGCACGCCCGCACGTGCGCGCTCGGCGAGCGCTTCGGCGAACTCGGCTCCGATCGTTCCCGACCAGTAGATGTACGTTTCGAGGGTGACCGACTCGCGCGCGGAGCGGATCGCCGCGAGCATCGCCGGAAAGATCTCCACGCCGTTGATCAGCGTCTCGATACGGTTGCCGCCGACGAGCGGGGGCGTGAGAACCGAGCTCATCGCGCGCGCGAACTGCGCGTCGGACACCGTGTAGCGATGCTCGAGCGGTGCGTCGATCTGCTTGTTGCCCAGCGCGAGATTGAAGGCAACGAGCACGACGACGAAGGTCGTCAGCGCGCTCAGGACGGCGACAAGTTTGCGGTTCATGCCTTCAGCGCATGTAGGCGTATCCCTCGCCCTGCAGGCGGACGATTTCGGCGTCGGCCATCGGCACCAGTCTGGCGAAGCCGTGGATGTCGGAGGCGGCGTAGCCGCGCATCGCCGCATCGGCGCGGCAGACGCGAAATTCGATCGGCCCGCTTTGCGTGAGGCTTTGCGCCCGTTCCATCACCTCACGGTAGCGGTCGAGATCGCGAATGCCGAACAGCGGAATCGCGTCGCCGTGCACGACGACGACGATCGACGCCTCGAAGGGATTCGCTTCGTAGACCTTGTTCAGGTAGCTGACGCGATCGAGCACGCGCGCGAGCGCGGTCGCGTCGGGGGCGTCGACGTCGTACACGGCCTTTGCCGGCGTGTAGCGGCGCTCGATCTCGTCGGCGCCGCCCCAGGGCGCATTCCTGCGGGCGGCGGCGAGCGGGGCGAACAGCGCGAGCGGCGCAACGAACAGCAGTCCGACCAGCGAGCGGCGGCCGTGCCTGGCGCGCCGTTCTGCACCGCCGTTCACGCTACTCGCTGGTCTTGCCGTCGAAGTGCTCGTCCGAGGCGTCGGCCTCGGCTTTCGTCGCATGGATCGTTCCGTCCACGTGCTCGGGTGGGGAGTAGATCGTGTACAGCCGCAGCGGTTCGTCGCCGGTGTTGCGGACGTTGTGCCGCGCGCCCGCCGGCACGATGACCGCGATGTCGTCCTCGATCGGGTGCGTCTTGCCGTCGATGACGACCTCGCCACTGCCTTCCTCGACGCGGAAGAACTGGTCGCCGTCGTCGTGCACCTCCTCGCCGATCTCCTCGCCGGGCGCGAGCGACATCAGCACGAGTTGCATGTGCTTTCCCGTGTAGAGGACACGGCGGAAATCGGTGTTGTCCTCGGTGAGGTCTTCGATGTCGTCGACGAAGCCTTTCATCGCGTTCTCCTTGTTCGGATGAACGGCCAATGCTACCCGAGGAGCGCGCGGTCGGATGCAAGCCCGACTCTCAGAGTCCGCGCTCGACCGTCTCCACGACGCGCTCGGCCAGCGCATCGAGCTGGCGGCGAGGGGTGCCGCGCAGCGGGCCGTCGAGGGCGAGCATCGCCAGGCCGTGCACCGCCGACCATGCAAGGTACTCCGCGCCCGGGCGGCGCTCGGGCGGCAGCAGTCCGGTGGCGACGTAGCGGTCGAGGGCGTCGCCGAGCAACTGGAACGGATTGCGGCCGCTGGCACCGGCGCGCTCGGGATCGCCGCTGCGATGCCCGGTGGGTGCATCGATCGCGGCGGTGGCGGATGCGAAGGCGGTGCGGAAGAGCCCCGGCTCGTCGTGCGCGAAGCGCAGGTAGCCGATGCCCACCGCGCGCAGGCTCTCGCGCGCCACGCGCCGATCGTCTTCCTTCGTCCCGGTCGGGCGCATCTTGCGCTGCGCGCGGGTGAACTCCTTTTCCATCGCCACGGCCGCCCGGGCGAGGGCAGCGGAACGAACGGCGGTGAGAAGGTCGAGGCGGCTCTCGAAGTGCCGGTACGCGGCATTCGGCACGACGCCGGCGCGGCGGGTGGCCTCGCGCAGCACGACGGCCTGCGGGCCGCCTGCGCGCGCCAGTTCGATGCCGGCGGCGATGAGCGCCCGACGGAGGTTGCCGTGGCGATAAGTGCTGCGGGTGGGCGGGGCGACGTCCATTCGTCAAGGGTAAGGAACTTTTAGCAATCGCTGAGCGAAATCTTCGCAACGCGTGTCGATGGGCGTTCCTAGACTTCGCGCTTCGCCTTCGCAGGCACCCACCGACAAAGGACGTCAAGATGACCCGCTCAGCCTCCCGCCACGACCTGTACGCAATCATCCACAAGGCGATGCGCCTGTGCATGACCGACGCGCTCGTGCGCTTCGGCCGGATGGACGCCGACGACGACGAGGAGCGCGCCGAAGCGATCGAGGCCGTGCGTTCGATGCTCGACCTCGCCGCCGTGCATCTCGAGGACGAGAACCGCTTCGTGCATCCGGCGCTCGCCGCACGCTGCGCGGATGCCGCCGAGCGCAGCGCGCGCGAACACGCCGAGCACGAGCGCGAGATCGAATCGCTGCGCACGGGGCTGCGGACGCTCGAACGAGCGGCGCCGACCGAACGCAGCGGCCACGCGCTGCGGCTGTATCGGCAGCTGGCGCTGTATGTCGCCGAGAACTTCGTGCACATGCACCACGAGGAGACGCACAACATGCGGGCGCTGTGGGCGCACTACGACGACGACGAGCTGAGGGCCATCGAGCAGGCGATCGTCGCCTCGATCGAGCCGCAGACGATGGCGCGGTTCGTCGGCTGGATGTTCCCGGCGGTGTCGCATCCCGAGCGCGTTGCGTTGCTGCCGGAGGAAGCGCCGCCGGAGCTGGTCGAGCTCGCGCTCGACGCCGTCGATGCGCGGCTGGGTCGGCGCGAGCGCGACCGATTGGCCGCCTCGCGAAGCGGGACGGTCATCATGGCGTGTGCGGCATGAAGCAACGGGCGCGGTGAGGCCGCAAGCCGGTGCTGCTCGCGCTCAGCCTGCCTCTTCGAGCTGGAGCGGCCGTTTCACCGACAGCGCGAAGCGACCGCGCCCGGTCTTGTGCAGTCCGATCGAATCGCAGCGTTCGGCGAGCCGTCGCTGCAGCAGCACGAGGCGCGCTTCCAGGTTGTCGGCGAGGTCCGGCAGGCGGATGCGTCGATCGAGGCGCAGTTCACGGTTGCTGAAGCTGCTGCGACCTTCGTTCGCGTGGTCGCAGACGATCGCCCAGAACACCGCTCCCGCGACGCCCTTGATCAGGTACTCGCCGTCGAGGAACACGCTGTGGTCGGCGGCGTAATGACGCACGCGCAGCGGCGGACCGTGCACCGGGCTGCGTCGCATCGAGGCCCGCTCCTCCGGCGCCGCAGTCTCGTCGGGATGTTGCAGCGCGTACATCGCCTGCCCGAGGAGAACGGCGAGCGTGGTCAGCGCGTCCTCGTCTTCATGGTCGAAGCGCCGCTCGTCCTTGCTTTCGACGAGCAGCGCACCGACCATGTCGCCGGCCATCGGGATCGGCACGGCGAGCTGGCTGCCCGGGCACTCCAGGCCCGGGAACGGGATCTGCGTTTCGAGCGTCGCGCTGCCGCCGTCGCGTTCGGCCGCATCGCGGATTGCGCGCGCGTAGGCGTAGGCCGAGGCGGCGCGCGACACGCGGATCGGCGTCGCTTCGCGCACCGCCACGCCGACGATTCCGGCGCCGATCGGGATCTCCGAGCCAACACCCGAGCTCGGGTAGCCGAGGCTCGCGACCGTGTACAGGCGCTGCGTGGCACGTTCGACGAGGAGCAGCATCGCGTGCGAGACCTCGAAGCGATCGCGCACCGACTGCAGCGTCGTCGAGAGCAACTCGTCGAGCTCGCGGCAGGCGACGATCTCGGCAGCGGCTGCACGCAGCGCCGCCAGGCGACCGGGGCTCTCGAAGTCCGTGGCCGTCGTCGAATGCGACAGGTCGATCGCGCGCACCCGGTAGACGTCCGAACCCAGTAGCCGAAACACGTCGGCCATGCCGCTGTGCGACGCGATGCCGGCCAGCGTCGCGCGCATGCGCTCGAACAGTGGGCCCGACGACTCGGTGCGCAGGTACTCGAGCGTAAGCCGATAGATCGCGCCGGTGCGCGGATGCACGACGAGCAGCCGTGCGCGCGGATTGGCGAGGACGTTCGTGCGCGTCTTGTTGAAGAACTGGTACGACAGCGCGACGTGCCCGCCGTCGACGTACTGCACGTGCGACAGGTAGCTGATGTTCGGCGTGCCCTCGGACGAGCAGGTGGCGATCAGCGCCGGCGTGGCGCCCTCCAGGCAATCGCGGAGCGCCTCGAGCGTCGGTGTCATGCGGGCCGCTGCGGCGACATGCCGATGGCGCGGCCGGCCTGCGGACCCGGCGTCTGGTCGAAGATCTCCTCGGGCCGCAATCGTACGAGCGTGAGATCCGCCGGGTCGAAGGACAGCATCCTCTCGGTGAAGCCGCGCTCGTAGCCGTGGCGCTCGAGCTCGGCTGCCATCGCGCGGATGCGCTGCTGCGCGAGGACCACGTCCGCATCGGTGGCGGCCTCGATCGACACGGCGTCCGCCTTCACCTGCACGGTGCGGTGCGTGGTGGGCTGGCTGAACACGACCGCAATGGCGCCGTTGCGGCGCAGGTTGTCGAGCACGTCTCGAGCGTCGCGGCCGGAGACGTAGACGGTGATCGTGCCGGAGGCGTTGCGCGTGGCGCCGAGCGCGCGCACCAGGTCGGGGAGGCCGTTGGCGTCGCGCGATGCGATCGACACGCCGATGCCGAGATCGAGCAGCGCGAGCGGGTCGTGCGCGACGCCGCTCTCGGTTGCCGGCGGGGAGTCGGACTTCGTGTCGGACATCGCGATGTGCATCAAGAGAGCCGCACATCATCCGCCGTCGGAATCGGCGCCGCAACCGCTGCAGCGCGGCGTTCGCCGAATCCCCGCCGCGGACAGGTGTATTGTGTACATCGTCCACATTGCCGCGCACGATGCAACCCGGCGCGAGAGATCATCGCGTTTCGTTCGCGGCATTCGGCGCCGCACCCCGAGGAGGTTCCATGCAAGTCACGCCCTACCTGTGCTTCGAAGGTCGCTGCGAGGAGGCGCTGCAGTTCTACGCCGACGCCGTCGGGGCGAAGGTGGACGCGTTGATGCGCTTTCGCGATGCGCCGGAAACTGCCGATACCTCCGATGGCTGCGGCGAGATGCCGGCGGCGGTCACCGGCGACAAGGTGATGCATGCCAGCCTGCGCATCGGCGATTCGGTGCTGATGGCCTCCGACGGACGCTGCACGGGCAATGCGCGTTTCGAGGGCATCGCGCTGACGATCCAGGCGAGCGACGACGCGCACGCCGAGCGGTTGTTCGCCGCGCTGTCGGCCGGCGGGAAGGCCGAGATGCCGCTGGCGCAGACCTTCTTCGCGTCGCGCTTCGGCATGCTGGCCGACCGCTTCGGCGTAGGCTGGATGATCATCTCGAATCCGGCTTCGTCCTGACCGGTCATCGGGCCCGCCGCAATGCCCCGAGTGATCTTCACGCAGCAGCTCGCGCGCTTCACCGAAGTGCCCGAGATCGACGCGCAGGCGGCCACGCTGGCTCAGGCGCTCGAAGCCGCCTTCGCGACGAATCCGCGACTTCGCAGCTACGTGCTCGACGAGCAGTCGCACCTGCGCCGGCACGTCGTCGTCTTCGTCGACGGCCGACGGCTGCAGGTGCGCGAGAACCTGGACGTGCCGCTCGGGCCGGACGACACCGTCCACGTGTTCCAGTCGCTTTCCGGAGGATGACGATGAGCGATCGAGCCTGGGTGGCTACCCGCAAAGGCCTGTTCGAATTGCACCGAAGCGCGGCGGCCTGGCGCATCGGCGCGGTGAGCTTTCTCGGCGAGCCGGTCACCGCCGTTCTGCCTGCCGATCCAGACGCTGCATCGCGTCCGATGATCGCCGCGCTGAACCTCGGTCACTTCGGCGTGAAGTGCCACGTGTCGTCGAATCGCGGCGAGACGTGGGACGAAGTGCCGGCGCCGGCGTATCCGCTGCAGCCCGCCGACGCCGGCGAGGACGTCGAATGGAAGCTGCAGCAGGTCTGGACACTGGTCGGCAGGGGCGACGACGTCTGGGCCGGCACGCTGCCCGGCGGTCTGTTCCGCTCGCGCGACGCCGGGCAGTCTTGGCAGCTGAACGATGCGTTGTGGAACGACGCGCGCCGGCGCGAATGGATGGGCGGCGGCTACGACGCGCCCGGGTTGCACTCGATCGTGCTCGATCCGCGCGACGACGATTCCTCGCGGCAGCGGATGCTGGTCGGCGTGAGCACCGGCGGCGTGTGGGCGAGCGAAGACGGCGGTGCGAGCTGGTCGTTGGTAGGCCGCGGATTGCGCGCCGAATACATGCCGCCCGAGCGCGCGCTGGACGAGATCGCGCAGGACGTGCACCGGCTGGCCGCGTGCGCATCGCAGCCCGATACGGTCTGGTGCCAGCATCACAACGGCATGTTCCGCTCGACCGACGCCGGTCGCAGCTGGATCGAAATTACCGACGTGCCGGTTTCGTCGTTCGGCTTCGCGGTGGCCGCCGATCCGAACGATGCGCAGCGCGCCTGGTTCGCGCCCGCGGTCGCCGACCTGCGCCGCGTGCCGGTGGACGCCGCATTCGCCGTGCTGCGCACCGACGACGGCGGGCAGACGTTCTCGGTGCTGCGCGACGGATTGCCGCAGTCGCACTGCTACGACCTCGTCTACCGGCATTGCCTGGACGTCGGGGCGGACGGTCGCACGCTGATGATGGGCTCGACCACCGGCTCGCTGTGGGCGAGTGCCGACGGCGGCGACCACTGGCAGACGATCTCGACGTCGCTGCCGCCGATCGCCGCGGTCGTGCTCGAGCGCGGCTGAGGGCCTACAGTCGCTGGATGTCGTTGTCGATCGCCAGCGCCTGGCCGGAGATCGACTTGCCCGCATCGGAGGCGAGGAACACGGCGAGCGAGGCGATGTCCTTCGGGTCGACCAGCGTCTGCAACGACTGATTGCGCATCGACGCGTCGCGCACCTCGTCGATGCTCTTGCCCGACAACTTCGCCCGGCCCTCGAACACGCGCTGGATGCGATCGCCTGCCACGGTCCCCGGCAGGATCGCGTTGGCGCGGATCCCGAAGGGGCCGAGTTCCATCGCGAGCGTCTTCGTGAATCCGACGAGTCCCCATTTCGTCGCCGCGTAGGCCACGCGGTTCGGATAGCCGAAGCGTCCGGCGGCCGACGACATCACGATGACGACGCCGGCTGTCGACTGCTTCAGCGCGGGGATGGACAGCCGCGTCACGTCGAAGGCCGCCGTCAGGTTCACCTGCACGACGCGATCCCATTCGTCGGGCGGCACTTCGTCCACCGGGACCGTCGGTCCGGCGATGCCGGCATTGTTCACCAGTACGTCCAGGCCGCCCAGCCACTGCAGCGCGGCGGCGACCATGCGCTCGTTCTCGGCGCGCTTCGACACGTCGCAGCGCGTCGTGCCGATGCCGGGCGAGTCGGTGACCAGCGCCGCGAGCGCCGCTTCGTCGATGTCGCAGACGAACACTCTCGCTCCGCTGGCAGCGAACGCACGCGCGATCTCGCGCCCGATGCCGGATGCCCCGGCGGTCACCAACACCCGCTGGCTCATCGCCATCTCCTTCGTGCTGCATGAGAGGAGATAGGGTACTCGCGCACGCGGCCGCTCGCGGGGTTCCAGATCGAGCGCTGACCGGATTCGGGACAGTGCTCGTCACTCGATGGCTCGTGCCCGGAAATGCGACATCGACAGGCATCGGTGGTGTACGCTCGCCGGACACCAGGAGGGCGGAATCGGCTCTCGCCGCAACGACAGGCGAGATGAATCAACAGCTTGCGTCCGCAATTCCCGGTGGCACGGACGTTGCGTCTGCACACGGGAAGCGCGACCGAACCGATCGCGACCGACAAGAGGAGGAACTCGATGAACTGCTTTTCGGTACTCCGGCATGCGGGCCGTCTCGCGATGCCCCTGATCGCCGGCGCAATGCTCGCCGGCACGGCGGTGGCGAAGGATGTCACGATCGCGCACGTCTATTCGAAGACCGGGCCGCTCGAGGCCTACGGCAAGCAGACGCAGACCGGTCTGCTGTTGGGATTCGAATACGCGACGAAGGGCACGATGGAAGTCGCCGGTCGCAAGATCGTCCTGATCGAGAAGGACGACCAGGGCAAGCCCGATGTCGGCAAGTCGCTGCTGCAGGCGGCCTATGGCGACGACAAGGCCGATCTCGCGATCGGACCGACCTCGTCGGGCGTGGCGCTCGCGCTGCTGCCGGTGGCGGAGGAATACAAGAAGATCCTGCTCGTCGAACCGGCGGTGGCCGACTCGATCACCGGCGACAAGTGGAACCGCTACATCTTCCGCACCGGGCGCAACTCGTCGCAGGATGCGATCTCCAACGCCGTTGCGCTGGACGACGAAGGCACGTCTATCGCCACGCTCGCGCAGGACTACGCGTTCGGCCGTGACGGCGTCAAGGCGTTCAAGGACGCTTTGAAGAAGGCGAAGGTCGTGCACGAGGAATACCTGCCGGCTAACACCACCGACTTCACCGCCGGCGCCCAGCGCCTGTTCGATGCGCTGAAGGACAAGCCGGGTCGCAAGGTGATCTGGATCATCTGGGCGGGGGCGGGCAACCCGTTCAAGATCGCCGACCTCGATCCGAAGCGCTACGGCATCGAGATCGCCACCGGCGGCAACATCCTGCCGGCGATGGCGGCGTACAAGAACTTCCCCGGCATGGAAGGCGCCACCTACTACTACTACGACATTCCGAAGAACCCGGTGAACGACTGGCTGGTCAAGGAGCACGAGAAGCGCTTCGGCTCTCCGCCCGACTTCTTCACCGCGGGCGGCATGGCGGCCGCGATGGCGGTGGTCGAGGCGTTGAAGAAGACCAACGGCGACACGAAGACCGAGGGCCTGATCAAGGCGATGGAGGGGATGAGCTTCGATACGCCGAAAGGGAAGATGACGTTCCGCAAGGAAGACCACCAGGCGATGCAGTCGATGTATCACTTCCGGATCAAGGTGGATCCGAACGTTGCATGGGGAATTCCCGAGCTCGTGAAGGAGATCAAGCCCGAGGACATGGACGTCCCGATCCGCAACAAGCGGTGATGCGCGGTGGCGTGCGATGAGGGGCGCGCGCGGCTGCGACGGGTTGGCATGCGACCGGAGAGGCCGCGGCCGCCGTTGCGCGCCCGTTCGCTCGGGCGCCGCGGCAGGCGAGTGCGGTGGGGGCGCCCGTTGCGCGAGCGACGAAGCCGCCCCTTCGGGGTCCCCTGCGCTGCTCGCGCTCGCGGGCGGCTGCGCAACTCGCCCTCATCGCGGCGGCCCCTACGGGGCCTTGCGCTTCGGAGCTCGAACAGTGCTCGCCGACTACCCCCGCGAGCGCTGCACTGCTCGGCGGCTTCGAAGCTCGCGCAACGGGCGCCCCCACCGCACTCGCCTGCCGCGGCGCCCGAGCGAACGGGCGCGCAACGGCGGCCGCGGCCTCTCCGGTCGCACGCCAACCCGTCGCAGCAGGGAACGCCTCTGCCTGCGGGCGCACATGTCGTCTTGCTGCGAACCGTCTTTCGTCTTCGCGATGACCAGACTGACGTCGCTCTTTCATTGCAGATGAAAAAACCCGTGGCGTACAACCGGCCGGTGCGAGCGCGATGAGGGTCGGACACACTCCAGGCAAAGCGAAAGCGTTCGGCAGCGACGCGCGCGGGTTCTTTGGTTCTTTGTTTCCGCGGGCCACGACGCATCGAGACGCCGGGTGGGGGCGGGTTGCGTTTCGCCGACTTCGGAGCCGCCGAGCAGCGCAGTGCTCGCGGGGGCAATCGGCGAGCACTGTTCGAGCTCCGAAGCGCAAGGCCCCGAAGGGGCCGCCGCGATGAGGGCGAGTTGCGCAGCCGCCCGCGAGCGCGAGCAGCGCAGGGGACCCCGAAGGGGCGGCTCCGTCGTCGGCGAAACGCAGCCCGCCACCGCCCGGCGTCCCGCGCAACGAAACGCAGACAAAGAGCAGCGATGACCCCGTCCCTCGAAACGAAGGAGCTCACGATCCGCTTCGGCGGGCACGTCGCTGTCGACGCCGTCTCCTGCGCGTTTCGCCCCGCCACCCTCACCGCGATCGTCGGGCCGAACGGCGCGGGAAAGACTACCTACTTCAACCTGATCTCGGGACAACTGAAGGCGAGCGCCGGCCGCGTGCTGGTCGGCGGCGAAGACGTCAGCGCGCTCGGCGCGCCGCAGCGCACGAAGCGCGGGCTGGGGCGCGCGTTCCAGCTGACGAACCTCTTTCCGAACCTCACCGTGCTCGAGAACGTTCGCCTGGCGATCCAGGCGCGGCGCGGGATGGGGCTGAACCTGTGGTCGATCTGGTCGGAGCACCGTGTGCTGATCGGCGAGGCCGAGGCGATCCTCGAGCGCATCGCGCTGACCGCGCGCCGCGATGCGCCCGCCAGCAGCCTGCCGCATGGCGACCAGCGCAAGCTGGAGGTCGGCATCCTGCTGGCGCTCGAGCCCGCCGTGTTCCTGTTCGACGAGCCCACCGCAGGGATGAGCGTCGACGAGGTGCCGGTGATTCTCGACCTGATCCGCGACATCCGGCGTGATCCGACGAAGACGATCCTGCTCGTCGAGCACAAGATGGACGTCGTTCGCGAGCTGAGCGACCGCATCATCGTGCTGCACAACGGGCGGCTGGCCGCCGACGGCGCGCCGGCCGATGTGATCGCGTCGCCGGTGGTCCAGCAGGCGTACCTCGGCATCAGCGTCGACGAGGAACAGGAGCTCGCTTCGTGAGCGCGCCGGCGGCGAAGGCGAAGTCCGCGCGCGCCGCGCATTCGTCGACGGACGGGTCTTCGACGGCGCCGCTGCTCTCGCTGGCCGGCGTGCACACGCACATCGGTGCGTATCACATCCTGCACGGCGTCGATCTCGATGTTCCGGCGGGTCGGACGACGTTGCTGCTCGGCCGCAACGGCGCGGGCAAGACGACGACGCTGCGCACGATCATGGGGTTGTGGACGGCGAGCGCGGGCAGCGTGCGCTTCGGCGGCGCCGACATCACGCGAAGCGCCACGCCCGACATCGCTCGCCTGGGCATCGCCTACGTGCCCGAGAACATGGGCGTGTTCTCCGATCTCACGGTGCGCGAGAACCTGCTGCTCGCCGCGCGCGGCGCGCGCGATGCCGACGCGATCGACGCCGGACGGCTGCGCTGGATCGAGGAGCTGTTCCCGGCGATGAAGAAGTTCCGCGACCATCCGGCGGGGCTGCTGTCGGGCGGGCAGAAGCAGATGCTCGCCGTGTCGCGCGCGATCGTCGAGCCGCGCGAGCTGATCCTGATCGACGAGCCGAGCAAGGGCCTCGCGCCAACGATCATCCGCAACATGCTCGACGCATTCCGGCAGCTGAAGGCCGCCGGCGCGACGATCCTGCTCGTCGAACAGAACTTCGCCTTCGCGCGCGAACTCGGCGACTCCGTCGCGGTGATGGAGGACGGACGCATCGTTCATCGCGGTTCGATGGCGGCGCTCGCCGCCGACGAGTCGTTGCAGCAGCGCCTGCTCGGGCTGTCGCTAGGAGCGCACCAGTGATGCCGGTGAACGCGCGCCGGTTGCTGCCCTGCGCGCTCGTCGCGCTGCTCGCGCTCGCTGCGCTGCCGCTGGTCGGCAGTCTGCCGACGTGGGCCACGCTGACCGTCGCGGGCCTGGCGATGGGAATGATCGTCTTCATCATCGCCTCGGGGCTGACGCTCGTCTTCGGCCTGATGGACGTGCTGAATTTCGGCCACGGCGTGTTCATCGCCTTCGGCGCCTTCGTCGCGATGTCGGTGCTCGCGCCGCTGGGCGCGTGGACCGAATCGGCGTCGCTCGCGGCCAACCTCGGCGCGATCGCGCTGGCGATGCTCGCCGCGATGGCGGTGGCAGCGGCGATCGGCGTAGTGTTCGAGCGGCTGATCGTGCGCCCGGTCTATGGAAATCACCTGAAGCAGATTTTGATCACGATGGGCGGGATGATCATCGGCGAGGAGTTGATCAAGGTCATCTGGGGCCCGCAGCAGATTCCGCTGCCGCTGCCGGCGGCGCTGCGCGGCGCCTATTTGATCGGCGACGCGGCGATCGAGAAATACCGGCTGCTCGCTGTCGTCGTCGGCCTCGTCGTGTTCCTCGCGCTGCTCTTCGTGCTCGAGCGCACGAAGATCGGCCTGCTGATCCGCGCCGGCGTGCAGGATCGCGAGATGGTCGAGAGCCTCGGCTACCGCATCCGGCGGTTGTTCGTCGGCGTGTTCGTCGTCGGTTCGGCGCTCGCCGGTCTGGGCGGCGTGATGTGGGGCCTGTACCAGCAAAGCGTCGTGCCGCAGATGGGCGCGCAGGTGAACATCCTGATCTTCATCGTGATCATCATCGGCGGGCTGGGCTCGACCACCGGCTGCTTCGTCGGCGCGCTGCTGGTCGGGCTGATGGCGAACTACACCGGCTTTCTCGCGCCGAAGGTGGCGCTGTTCTCGAACATCCTGCTGATGATGGCGATCCTGCTGTGGCGGCCGCAAGGGCTGTTCCCGGTGGCGCGGCGCTGACGGGTTCGAGGCGATGATCCGCACGCTCCTCTCGGGCGACTATCCGCGCAGCCGCCTCGTGGCGGTGATTCTCGTGGCGATCGTGCTCGTGCTGCTGCTCGTGCCCTTCGTGTTTCCCGGCGCACGCTCGCTGTCGGTGGCGGCGAAGGTGCTCGTCTTCGTGCTGCTGGTGGCGAGCTACGACCTGCTGCTCGGCTACACCGGCATCGTGTCGTTCGCGCACACGATGTTCTTCGGCATCGGCGCCTACGGCGTGGCGATCGCCAGCACGCGGATGGGTCCGGGCTGGGACGCGATCGCCGTCGGCATCGCGCTCGCGCTCGTGGTCTCGGCGCTGCTCGCCTTCGCGATCGGCCTGTTCAGCCTGCGCGTGAAGGCGATCTTCTTCGCGATGATCACGCTTGCCGTCGCGGCCGCGTTCCAGACGCTCGCCTCGCAGTTGTCCCGGTTCACCGGCGGCGAGGACGGGCTGAGTTTCAAGGTGCCCGAAGTGCTGCAGCCGTCCTTCGAGCCGTTCGAAGACACGGTGCTCGGCGCGTCGATCGACGGTCGCTTCCTCACCTATTACCTGGTGTTCTTCTCGGTGCTCGTGCTGTTCCTCGTCATGCTGCGCATCGTCAACTCGCCGTTCGGCCGCGTGCTGCAGGCGATCCGCGAGAACGACTTCCGCGCCGAGGCGATCGGCTATCGCACGGTCGTCTTCCGCACGGTGTCCTCCGTGCTCGGCGCGCTGTTCGCCACGCTCGCCGGCGCATTGCTCGCGATCTGGCTGCGCTACAACGGCCCCGACACGTCGCTGTCCTTCGAGATCATGATCGACATCCTGCTGATCGTCGTCATCGGCGGCATGGGGACGATGTACGGCGCGGTGATCGGCAGCGCGATCTTCGTGCTCGCGCAGAGCTACCTTCAGGACCTTATGCGGCTGGTGTCCGGGGCGCTGGAGCCGGTGCCGATCGCGGCGGCGCTGTTTTCGCCCGATCGCTGGCTGCTGTGGCTCGGGCTGCTGTTCGTGCTTTCGGTCTATTACTTCCCGACCGGCATCGTCGGTCGATTGCGCGCGCGGGCGATCGCGCGGACGCTGCGATGAGCGCGACGGCTGCATCGGTGCGGCTGGTTCATGCCGGGGCGATCTCCACGGTGACGCTGGCGCGCGCCTCGATGGGCAACGCGCTCGTTCCGGACCTGCTGCTCGACCTGTGCGTCTCGCTCGAGGAGGTCGGACGTCGTGACGAGACGCGCGTCGTGTTGCTCGCTGCCGAAGGCGAGTCGTTCTCGATCGGCGCCGACCTTCGCCGCCTTGCACGCGAGATGCAGGGTGCGGCGCTCGCCAGCTATTCGGCCGAGTACGTGGGATTGCTGAACCAGGCGATCGTTTCGTTGCTGCGCCTGCCGCAGCCGATCGTAGGCGTGGTGCATGGGGCGGTGGCCGGCGCAGCGATCGGGCTCGTGCTCGGCTGCGACGTCGTCGTCGCCGCGCACGACTGCCGCTTCGATCCGCAATATGCGCGCGCGGGCTTCGCACCCGACGGCGGCTGGACCGCGCTGCTGCCGCAGGTCGTGGGCCGGCGGCGCGCCGCGGCGTGCCTGCTGCTCGATCGCGCCCTGCAGGCCGACGAAGCGCTCGCCTGCGGGCTGGTCACGCAGTTGACCGTGCGCGAAGGCGTGGTCGAGCTCGCCCGCGATATCGCGCGGCGCATCGCTGCGGCGCCGCGCACGACGGTCTACGAAGGCAAGCGCCTGCTCGCCGGGGATCTCGACGCGATCGAGCAGGCGCTCGAAGCGGAGCGCGAGCGCTTCGTCGCCACCGTGAGCGGCGCCGATGCCCGCGAGGGGCTGGCACGCTTCCTCGACTCCTGCGCGTCGTATCCCGGCGCGTGATGCGCGCCGGCATGCGCCTGCGCACGCGGGCGCGCGCGGCCCGCAGCCCCGCACACGGAAACGCCCGCTTTCGCAGCTCGCCGGTGCCGTGGACGCGGTGTCGGGGGCACTGCGGGCTTCGTCGAGCCGTTGCGCGAGAATGGCCGGCAGCTTACGTCTTCCGCCGGAGGTTTCGATGCAGATTGCGTCCGCAACCCGAGCGAGCGTGCGCGAGCCGCGCATTCGTTTCCCTCACGTCGCCCGCGGCGCAGGCAGCGCGCTCGCCGCCGGCGCTGCGCTGGCCGCCAGCGGCGCTGCGCTCGCGGTCGGCCCCGTGCCGCCGATCGACACGTTGACCGCCACCGAAGCGGTCCGGGCGGTCTGCGAGGGGCGCTTCGACAGCCAGTCGCTGATGCATGCCTACCTGAAGCGCGCACGTGCCCGTCCCGACCTGAACGCGTTCATCACGCTGGACGAAGCGCCCGCGCTGCGCGCCGCGAGCGCCGCGGACACTTCGCGCAGCGCGCGCGGCAAGTGCCTGCCGCTCGACGGACTGCCGATCGTCGTCAAGGACAACATCCACGTGGCCGGCTTGCGCAGCACCGCAGGCACGCCGGCGCTGAAGGACTTCGAGCCGCCCGTCGATGCGCCGGTCGTGCGCAAGCTGCGCGATGCCGGTGCGATCGTGATGGGCAAGACGAACATGCACGAACTCGCCTTCGGCATCAGCGGCTACAACACGGCGTTCAAGACCGGCGAGTCGTACGGCGTGCGCAATGCCTACGATCCGACGCGGATGGCGGGAGGGTCGTCGTCCGGCAACGGCGCGGCAATCGGCGCACGCATCGCTCCGGCGGGAATCGGCACCGACACCGGAGGGTCGGTTCGCATTCCGTGCGCGTTCAACGGATGCGCGGCGCTGCGGCCTACCGTGGGTCGCTATTCGCAGATGGGCATCGAGCCGATTTCGCATACGCGCGACACCGCCGGGCCGATGGCGGTGTCGATGCAGGACGTCGAGCTGCTCGACCGCGTGATCACCGGCGATGCGCCGGTGCAGGCCGCCGATCCCGCGGGCGTGCGCCTCGGCGTGGTCGCGCCGCTGTACGCGGATCTCGACGCCGATACGCGCGCCGCAATGGACGGCGCACTGGCCAGGCTGCGCGCCGCAGGCGTCACGCTGATCGACGTCGAGATGCCGCAGTTGATGGAGCTCGCCGGCAAGGTCGGCTTTCCGCTGGCGCTGTTCGAGGCGCACGACGACGTGGCCGGGTACCTGAAGTACTACTCGACGGGGGTCACGCTCGAGCAACTCGCCGAGCAGATCGCCAGCCCCGACGTCAAGAGCACCTTCGAGAACCTGGTGCTGCCGCGCAAGTTGCCGGGCCCCGACGGCACGACGATCGATGCCCGGCCGGTCTACGAAGCCGCGATGCGCGACGCGCGTCCGGCACTGCAGAGGCTCTACGCGGACACTTTCGCGCAGCACCGGCTCGACGGGATCGTCTTTCCGACGGTACCGGCGGTGGCGATGCCGGCCGGCCCGGAATCGAGCAGCATCGAGAACTTCGTGCGCTATATCCGCAACACCGATCCGGGCAGCGATGCCGGAGTGCCGGGGATCACGCTGCCGGTGGCGCTCGGCGAGACGACGCGGCTGCCGGTCGGCGTCGAGGTCGACGGGCCGGCCGGCAGCGACCGGCGTCTCGTCGCTATCGGGATGGCGCTGGAGAACGTGTTCGGCCGCCTCGCGCCGCCGGGACGGTGAGCGGGAACGGCGCGCGCCGGGTTCGGCAAACGATGCGCAGGGCGCGCCCCGCTTCGCGGGGGGCGACGCCTACTGGACCGCGGCGATCATGTACGCGACGGCATTGCGCACTTCGGCGTCGGTGAGCTTGGCGTTGCCGCCGCGCGGCGGCATCGCACGAATGCCTTCGATCGCGTGCTTGTCGAGGACGGCGACGCCCTGCTCGAGGCGCGGCTTCCATGCGGCCTTGTCGCCGTGCTTCGGCGCGCCGGCCACGCCCGTTTCGTGGCAGACGCCGCAGGTCGCCTTGTAGATCTTTTCGCCGGCGGCGAGGTCGGCGCCGCCCGCTGCCTGCTGAGACGCAGCCCCGCCGGCGGCCGGAGTCGAGGCGGCAGCAGTCGGTGCAGGCGCGGCAGCGGCGGGAGCGGGTGCAGCAGTGGCAGCGGCCGGCGCGGCAGCGGGCGCAGCGCCGCCGGTCGCCGCGGGTGCGCTGCCTTGCGCGCCAGCGGCCGCTTCGACTTCGAGCCGACCGATCGGTTGCAGTCTCCTGGCGATCGCTTCGGCCGTCATGGCGTCGGCGCCGGTGCCGGTTCGCTTCGTAGTCTGCACGTAGGTGGCGATCAGCGTGATGACGACGATCGGGACGAGGAACGAAAGAACGACGACGACGATCAACTGACGCGGAGTGTTGATGAAGGACTGATGGTCGTCGCTCATGCCTGCGTCTCCTCTCGGTATTCGGAGCGGGGGATTATAGCCGCGGGGGTGTGCGCGTCGGTCGGTGGCTCGGTCGGCCGCCTCCGGCATTGCGCGTCATCCTCGCTCCCGATCAAGTGACCGGTGGGGGCCGGGCTCGCGGGCACCCGGCTTGCGGGCGGGTGCGCCCGGAGCTTGTGCCATGAACGCGCTCGACGGGCCCCAATCCGCGCTTGCGCCTGCCGGACCCGAGGCGCACGACATCGCACGTACCGCCTGGATGCTGTTCGGCGGCGCTGCGCTGATCTTCGTGCTGGTGATGGTGCTCGTCGCGATCGCGATATCGAGACGGCCCCGTTGGCTGTCGTCCCGCTCGACCGTCGTCGTCGGCGGCTTCCTCTTTCCGTTGGTCGTGCTCAGCGCGCTGCTCGTCGACTCGCTGCTGGGGGTGCAGCCACGCCTGCTCGCGTCGGTCGTGCGACCGGAACTCGTCGTGGAGATCGTCGGCGAGCAGTGGTGGTGGCGCGTTGCGTATCTCGACGATCGCGAGCAGCCGGAGTTCGCCACTGCCAACGAGATCCGCGTTCCGGTGGGCGTGCCGGTCGAACTGCGGCTGAAGACCGCGGACGTGCTGCACAGCTTCTGGGTCCCTCCGCTGGCCGGCAAGCTCGACATGGTCCCGGGCAGGACGAACCGCTTCGTGATCCTGGCCGATCGGGTGGGATCGTGGCGGGGCCAATGCGCCGAGTACTGCGGTGCGGCGCACGCGCACATGGCGCTGTACGTGATCGCCCGCCCGGCGTCCGAGTTCGAGCAGTGGCGACGCGGACAGCGAGCCGATGCGAGCGTCGCTGCCGGTTCGCATGACGCGGGCCGCGCGGTCTTCGAGGCGAACTGCGCGGTCTGCCATACCGTGCGGGGCACCGACGCAACGGGTGTGCGCGGACCCGACCTGACCCACGTGGCGAGTCGCACGTCGATCGGCGCCGGCGTCCTGCCGAACGATTTCTCTTCGTTCGAGCGATGGATCTCATCGAACCAGCATTTGAAGCCCGGGAACCTGATGCCCGCCTTCGATCAACTCACGCAGGACGAACTGCGCTCCGTGGCCGCCTACCTCGCGGACCTCGATTGACATGGCGTCGTTGCCGCATCGGGGACTGCGTCCGTCGGAAGAGCTCGACGAGCTGCGACGCATCTGGGCGGCGCCGCGAGGCCTGGGCTTCCTGACCGTCATCAACAACAACTACATCGGCACCTTCTACCTCGGCGCTGCGCTGCTGTTCTTCGTGCTCGCCGGATTGCTCGCGCTCCTGATGCGCGTGCAGCTCGCGGTACCCGCGAACGACCTGATCGGTCCCGACCTGTACAACCAGCTGTTCACGATGCACGGGACGATGATGATGTTCCTGTTCGCCGTGCCCGCGGTCGAGGCGATGGGCGTCGTGCTGTTGCCGAACATGCTGGGCGCGCGGGACCTGCCGTTCCCGCGCCTGTCGGCCTTCGCGTTCTGGCTGTACTTCATCGGCGGGCTGGGTTTCTTCCTCAGCCTGTTCGCCGGCTGGGCTCCCGACGGCGGCTGGTTCATGTATCCGCCGCTCACCGATGCGCGCTGGTCGCCGCGTGTGAACCAGGACTTCTGGCTGCTCGGCATCGGCTTCATCGAGATTTCGGCGATCGCCGGCGCCGTCGAGATCATCGTCGGCGTCCTGCGTACGCGCGCCCCCGGCATGACGCCGGGCTGCATCCCGGTCTTTGCGTGGGCGATGCTCGTGTTCGCGCTGATGATCGTGTTCGCTTTTCCGGCGGTGATCCTCGCCACCGGGCTGCTCGAGCTGCAGCGCGCCTTCGGCTGGCCGTTCTTCGATGCCGAGCGCGGCGGCGATCCGGTGCTGTGGCAGCACCTGTTCTGGTTCTTCGGGCACCCGGAGGTCTACATCATCTTCCTGCCCGCGGCGGGCATGGTCTCGATGATGGTGCCCACGCTGGCGCAGCGACCGCTGGTCGGCTATCCGCTGGTCGTCCTCGCGCTGGTGGGCACCGGTTTCCTCAGCTTCGGGCTGTGGGTGCATCACATGTTCGCCAGCGGCATTCCCCACATGTCGCTCGCCTATTTCCAGGCAGCGAGCACCGCGGTGGCGATCCCCAGCGGCATCCAGGTG
Source organism: Burkholderiaceae bacterium (assembly GCA_021166725.1). Lineage (GTDB taxonomy): Bacteria > Pseudomonadota > Gammaproteobacteria > Burkholderiales > Burkholderiaceae_E > Zeimonas. The sequence goes on from JAJPES010000048.1 coordinate 41,989, forward strand.
TTCGCCTGGATCGCCACGCTCGCGTCGGGAAAGGTTCAGATGCGCACGGCGACGCTCTTCGTGCTCGGCTTTCTCTTCATTTTCGTCCTCGGCGGGCTGAGCGGCGTGATGGTGGCGGTAGTCCCCTTCGACTGGCAGGCGCACGACACCTATTTCATCGTCGCGCACCTTCATTACGTGCTGATCGGCGGAATGGTGTTCCCGCTGCTCGGCGCGCTCTACTACTGGGTGCCGCACGCGAGCCGTTTCGCGCTGTCGGAGCGGGTCGGACGCTGGGTCTTTGCGCTCACCTTCGTCGGCTTCAACGTCGCTTTCTTCCCGATGCACATCAGCGGACTCGCCGGCATGCCGCGGCGCGTCTACACCTATCCCGACGGACTCGGATGGGGGCCGTTGAATCTCGTATCGACCGTCGGCGCCTTCGTGCTGGCCGCCGGCATTGCGCTGCTTTTCGTCGACCTGGCGCGACGCTTCCGGCTCACGCTCGCAGATAGCGCCGGCAACGTGTGGAACGCGGGCACGCTCGAATGGCTGCCGAGCGGCAATTACTCGAATCGCAGCATTCCGTTCGTGACCAGTCGCGAGCCGCTGTGGGACCAGCCCGGTCTGGCGCAGGACGTCGAGCAGGGTCGCTACTACCTGCCCGGTGCGCCCACCGGGGGACGAGAGACGCTGATCACGAGCGCTTTCGACGCAAGGCCGCAGTACCTGCTGCGCATGCCGATGCCCGGATGGGCGCCGCTCGTCGCCGCGGTGTTCCTCGCGGCGTTCTTCCTGCTGCTCACCGTGAAGCTGCTCGCCGCGGCCTTCGCTTGCGCGGCCATCGCGATCGGCGCGATCGTGCACTGGGCGTGGAATCTCGATCCGCCGCCGCTGCAGCGACCGGTCGCGATCGGAGGCGGATTCGAAGTACCCGCCTACGTGAACGGATCGATGTCCCAGGCATGGTGGGGAACCGTCGTGCTGCAGTTCGTCGCCGCGTCGTTCTACGCCTGCGCGATCGCGTCGTACCTGTACCTGTGGACCGTTTCGCCGCAGCTCTGGCCGGCGTGCGCCACGCTGCCGGCGCTCTCGTTGCCGTCGATCGCCGCCGCGATGCTGGTCGCCGCCAGCGCTTGCTTCGGCTGGGCTAACCGGTCGATCCGCCGCGGCAGGCGATGGAGGTGCACGGCGGCGCTGGCGCTGGTCGTCGTGCTGCTGGCCGGTGGCTTCGCAGCGGAGTCGTATGCGCACCGCTCGCTCGATCCGGCGGCAACCGCGTACGGCGCCGCCGTCGCGCTGATGGTCGCGATCGCCGGCCTCTTCGTGGTGGCGGCCGCCTCGGGGACGATCTTCACGATCGCGCGCGCGTTGGCCGGTCGGCTGGACGCGACCCGGCGCGTCACCTTCGACAATGCGCGCCTGTTCTGCCATTACACCGTCGCGCAGTCGCTCGTGGGGCTGGCGCTCGTGCACGGTTTTCCGCGCCTGGTCGGGTGAGCGATGGGCCTCGTCTCGCGATCGGCATGGCTCGCCTCGGGCATCGTCGTATGGGCGGCGCACTTCCTGGTGATCTACGGCTTCACCGCCCTAGCGTGCGCGCGTGGCTTCGTGCCGGCGATCCAGCCGGTGATCGCCGGCGCCGGCGTCGTCGCCGTTGCGCTGCTGGCGTCGATCATCGCCCGCGGCTGGATGTCGCGCGCGCATTTCGAGCACTGGCTGTCGGCCGCGATCGCGCTGCTCGCGCTCGTCGCCGTCGTCTACGAAACGATTCCGGCCTGGACTCTGGAGGCGTGCGCATGAATCGTGCCGAGCGCGTCGCGTTGCGCGCTTCGTCCGCGCCGCGCTCGCGTGCGGCGCATACGCAGGCGCCACGGGCGTTCGCGCTGCTGGCGTTGGCGTTGGCGTTCGCGTTCGCGCTCGGCGCCTGCAGCGATCCTGCCCTGCAGCACCTGAGCGCGAGCGAGGCGAACGGGCGACTCCTGTTGCAGCAGTTCGGTTGCGGCGACTGCCACACGATTCCGGGCGTCGCGAACGCGCGCGGCAACGTCGGTCCGCCATTGACGCACGTGGCGCGGCGCGTCTACCTGGCCGGCCGTGTGCCGAACCGGCGCGAGACGATGGAGCAGTGGATCCAGGATCCGAAGCGTTTCGATCCGCTGACGGAGATGCCCGATCTGCAGGTCGGCGAAGCACACGCGCGCGACATGGTCGCTTACCTGTACACGCTGCGTTGACCACGCGATGAGAACGCTCGGCATCCTGCTGTCGCTTGCTGCCGCCGCCTTCATCGGCGCTGCCATCGTGCTTTACGCCGGCGTCTACGACATCTCGGCTACCGACCAGCACCTGCGGCCCACGTTCTGGCTGCTTCAGACCGGGCTGCGAGAGTCGGTCGAGCAACGCGCCGAAGAGATCGAGGCGCCGCCGCTCGACGATCCGATACTGGCGGCGCGCGGGCTTTACCACTTCCGTGCGCATTGCGTGCAGTGTCACGGTGCCCCGGGCGTCGCCCCCGACCCGTTCGCGCTCGGACTGACGCCCCTGCCCGGCAGCCTCTCCGATGCTGCGCGCGAGTGGACGGCGTCGCAGTTGTATTGGGTGATTCGCAACGGCATCAAGATGACAGCGATGCCGGCCTGGCAGTTTCGCCTGAGCGACGAGGACTTGTGGTCGGTGGTGGCCTTCCTGAAGACGCTGCCGGACCTGTCACCGCACGCCTATCGGCAGGCGCGCGCCGCCGGCCCGGTTGCACCGACGCAAGCGCACTCGCCAGCACCGCCCGACCGGGAGCGCGGTCGGCGCGCGCTCCGGCAGTTCGGCTGCGTCGGCTGCCACGTGATCCCCGGTGTCGTCGCGGCCGCTTCGTTCGTCGGTCCGCCACTGAACCGCATCGGAACGCGCGCGTTCGTCGCCGGGCAACTGCCCAACACGACCGCGAACCTGATCACCTGGATCCGGCATCCGCAGGCGGTGTCGCCCGGCACGGCGATGCCGGACCTGGGCGTCGGCGAGCGCGACGCACGCGACATGGCGGCGTACCTCGAGCAACTTCGCTGATCGTCCCCGCGCCCGGCGCGCCGGATGACCGATTCGTAATCCTCGCGCCATCTTCGCGTCGACTCGATTGCCGTATGCTCGTCCCCGGCATCTCTGCGGGAGCCATCGATGATGTACGACGGATACGGCGGCTGGTACTGGGGCATGGGCATCGTGCACGGACTGCTGTGGCTCGTGCTCCTGGGCCTGGGCATCGCGCTGCTGGTGCGGTTGGTATCGCGCGATTCGCGCGATTCGCGTGATTCGCGCGAGTGGCGGGCGACCGCGGCGCGCGAAACGCCCGACACGGCACTCGACATCCTGAAGAAGCGCTACGCGCGCGGCGAGATCGACAAGGCCGAGTTCGACGCGAAGAAGAAGGACCTCTCGGAGTGACTCTCGCCGTGAAGAGGGCGCTGCTTTCCCTCGGGTTCGTCCCCGCGCTGCTCGCCGCACAACCGATGCAGGTCCCGCAGCCGAGTCCCGGGCTGATGCCGAACGCCGCGCGCGGCAAGGCGCTGTACGACGAGAAGTGCGCCGGTTGCCACGGCGCCGACCTGAAAGGAACGAACCAGGGGCCGCCCTTCCTGCATCGCATCTACGAGCCTTCGCACCACGGCGATGCGTCCTTCCAGCTCGCGGTGCGCAACGGGGTGCGCGCGCATCACTGGAAGTTCGGCGACATGAAGCCGGTTTTGGGGCCGAGCGCCGACGACGTCGCGCATATCGTGGCGTACGTGCGCTCGCAGCAGCGCCTGGTCGGGATTCGTTAGCGCCGACGGCCGGGGCACGGCGTCCGCGCCGCGCCGGTTCTGGCATGCTGGGACCTGCCTCGGAACCCACGGGGAAAGACATGGATTCACCGCGTCCACCGGGCGTGCTCGCCCTCATCGGGAACACGCCGCTGCTGGAGATCACGCGGCTCGACACCGGGCCGTGTCGTCTGTTCCTGAAGCTCGAATCGCAGAACCCCGGCGGTTCGATCAAGGATCGCATCGGCTTGTGGATGATCGAGGGCGCAGAGCGGCGCGGGCAGTTGCAGCCGGGCGGAACGATCGTCGAGGCGACCGCCGGCAACACCGGCTTGGGGCTCGCGCTCGTCGCGCGGGCAAAGGGCTACCGCGTGGTGCTCGTCGTGCCCGACAAGATGTCGAGCGAGAAGGTGCTGCACCTGAAGGCGCTCGGCGCCGAAGTGCATACGACGCGCTCCGACGTGCTGCGGGGTCATCCCGACTATTACCAGGACTACGCGGCGCGCCTCGCGCGCGAAACGCCCGGTGCGTTCTTCGTCGACCAGTTCGGCAACCCCGACAACGCAGCCGCGCACCGGTGGTCCACCGCGCCGGAATTGTGGGCGCAGAGCGGACACGCGATCGACGCGATCGTCTGCGGCGTCGGTTCGGGCGGCACGCTCGCGGGGCTCACGGCGTTCTTTCGCGAGGTGGCGCCCGAGGTCGAGTTCGTGCTCGCCGATCCGAAGGGCTCGGTGCTCGCCGACTACGTGCGAACCGGCAAGGTCGGCGAGGCCGGCTCGTGGGCGGTGGAGGGCATCGGCGAGGATTTCGTTCCGGCGATCGCCGATTTCTCGCTCGTGCGTCGCGCGTACTCGATTCCCGACGACGAGAGTTTCGGCGCGGCGCGCGAACTGCTGCACGCCGAAGGCGTCCCCGGCGGCTCGTCCACCGGCACGCTGCTCGCGGCGGCACTGCGCTGGTGCCGCGAGCAGACGACGCCGAAGCGCGTCGTCTCGTTCGTCTGCGACACGGGCACACGCTACCTGTCCAAGGTCTACAACGACAACTGGATGATCGACCAGGGGCTGCTCGCGCGCGAGCGCTTCGGCGACCTGCGCGACGTGATCGGGCGCCGCTACGACGAGGGCAGCGTCGTGCAGGCGCAGCGCAGCGACACGCTGCGCACGGTGTTCCAGCGCATGCGTGCGGCCGACGTCTCGCAGCTGCCGGTGCTCGACCACGGCCGCATCGTCGGCATCGTCGACGAATCCGACGTGCTGCTGCACGTGCTCGACGACCCGGCCCGTTTCGACGCGACCGCCGATACCGCGATGACGCCGGCGCCCGAGACGCTGCGTCCCGACGCGGGCCTGCCGGCGCTGCGCGCGGTGCTCGATCGCGGCCTGGTGGCGATCATCGCCGACGACGATCGTTTCCACGGCCTCGTCACCCGTTTCGATCTCCTCAATCACCTGCGCAGGACCCTCTCGTGAGCCACGACCACGACAACGCGAAGCGCCGTGCCTTCGGCACCCGCGTGATACACGCCGGCCAGGCGCCCGATCCTTCGACCGGCGCGGTGATGCCGCCGATCTACGCCACCTCCACCTATGCGCAGAGCAGTCCCGGCGTGCACCAGGGGCTCGACTACGGTCGCTCGCACAATCCGACGCGCTTCGCGCTCGAGCGCTGCATCGCCGACCTGGAAAGCGGCGGCAGCGCATTCGCGTTCGCGTCGGGGCTGGCGGCGATCGCCACCGTGCTCGAACTGCTCGATGCCGGCGCGCACATCGTCGCCGGCGACGACCTGTACGGCGGTACGTACCGGCTGCTCGAACGCGTGCGGACGAAGAGCGCGGCGTTGTCGGTGAGCTACGTCGATCTCTCCGATCCGGCCGCGCTCGACGCGGCGATCCGGCCCGAGACGCGGATGCTGCTCGTCGAGTCGCCGACCAATCCGTTGCTGCGCCTGGTCGACCTCGAAGCGCTCGCGGCGATCGCACGCAAGCGCGGCGTCGTCTCGGTGGCCGACAACACGTTTGCGACGCCCTGGGTGCAGCGTCCGCTCGAACTCGGTTTCGACATCGTCGTGCACTCGACGACCAAGTACCTGAACGGACATTCCGACATCATCGGCGGCGTCGCTATCGTCGCCGGCGACGAGCGCAATGCGGAACGCGCCGAGCGTCTCGGTTTCCTGCAGAACGCCGTCGGCGCGATCGCCGGGCCCTTCGACAGCTTCCTCGCGCTGCGCGGCGTCAAGACGCTCGACGTGCGCATGCAGCGGCACTGCGCGAGTGCGCTCGAACTGGCGGGCTGGCTCGAGCGGCAGCCGGGCGTGCGTCGCGTGCGCTATCCGGGCCTCGCTTCGCACCCGCAGCACGAACTGGCGCGCCGGCAGATGCGCGGTTTCGGCGGCATGGTGTCGGTGGAACTCGACACCGACCTCGCCGGCACGCGCCGCTTCCTCGAGGCGTGCTCGATCTTCACGCTCGCCGAGAGCCTGGGCGGCGTGGAGAGCCTCATCGAGCATCCGGCGATCATGACGCACGCGACCATTCCGCCCGAGCAGCGGGCTCGCATCGGGATCGGCGATTCGCTGGTGCGGCTGTCGGTCGGCATCGAGGACGTCGAAGACCTGCGCAGCGATCTCGCGTCGGCGCTCGCCGCGAGTCGCGCGCGATGATGGCGACGGGCGCGAGCGAAGCGGTACTCACCGTCACGCCGAATCCGTCGATCGACGTGGCGGCCAGCGCCGAAGTGATCACGCCCGAGCACAAGCTGCGCTGCGTCGGCCTGCACCGCGATCCGGGCGGCGGCGGCATCAACGTCGCGCGTGTGCTCGCGCGGCTGGGAACCGACTGTCTCGCGCTGTTTCCGGCAGGCGGCGCGCTCGGCACGCTGCTGCAGCAGCGACTCGACGAGGAATCGGTGCCGGCGCTGGCGCTTCGCATCGGCGGCGAGACGCGCGAATCGTTCACCGTGCTCGAGCGCTCGAGCGGGCGCGAGTACCGCTTCGTGCTGCCCGGGCCGCAGCTCGCGCAGCACGAATGGCAGGCGTGCCTCGACCGGGTCGCGTCGCTGCTCGACGCGTTTCCGTGGGTAGTGGCCAGCGGCAGCCTGCCCGAAGGGGTGCCGGACGATTTCTACGCGCGGCTGGCGCGCCTGGTTCGCCGCCGGGGCGGGCGCATCGCGGTCGACGCGTCGGGCGCAGCGCTCGCCGCCGCACTCGACGAGGGCGTCGATCTGGTCAAACCGAACCTGCGCGAATTGCGCGAGCTCACCGGCCGTGCGCTCGGCAACGAGGACGAGTGGACGCGCGCTGCCGAGGAGATCGTGCGCGCCGGCAAGGCGCGCATCGTGGCGCTTTCGCTCGGACATCGCGGCGCGCTGCTCGTCGCGGCAGGCGAGAGGGTTCGCGCGCCGGCGCTCGACGTGGAGATTGCCAGCACGGTGGGTGCGGGCGACAGCTTCCTCGCCGCATTGGTCTGGCGGCTGAGCGGCGGCGCCGCGCTGGAGGACTCGCTGCGACACGCGGTGGCGGCCGGCACCGCGGCGCTGCTCGCGCCGGGAACGAGCCTGGCGCACCACGCCGACATCGTCCGGCTGGCGCCTGTCGTAGGGACCTCGCAATGCTAGGACACGAGGCCGCGGCCGTGGGGGGCACGATCTACACGTGCCCGATGCATCCCCAGATCCGCCGCAACGCGCCGGGCAACTGCCCGATCTGCGGCATGGCGCTCGAGCCGCTGCTGCCCGGGCTCGACGACGAGGAGAACCCCGAGCTCGTCGATTTCCGCCGACGCTTCTGGTGGACGCTGCCGCTCACGGGGATCGTCTTCGTGCTGGCGATGTTCGGCACGCGTCTCGGCTGGATGTCGCCCGCCATCCAGTCGTGGGTCGAGCTCGTCCTGTCCACGCCGATCATCCTGTGGGCGGGATGGCCCTTCTTCGTGCGTTGCTGGCAGTCGATCCGCAACGCGAGCCCGAACATGTGGACGCTGATCGGGCTGGGCACCGGCGCGGCCTACGCCTACAGCGTCGCGGCGACCGTGGCGCCGCACGGCTTCCCGCAGTCCTTCATCGAGCACGGCCGGGTCGGCGTTTACTTCGAGGCCGCTGCGGTCATCGTCTCGCTCACGCTGCTCGGGCAGATCCTGGAGCTTCGCGCGCGCGGGCAGACTTCGTCGGCGCTGAAAGCGCTGCTCGGCCTGGCACCGAAGACCGCGCGACGGGTGAACGCCGACGGCACCGAGGGCGACATCCCGCTCGCGCACGTCCACGTCGGCGACCGGCTGCGCGTGCGCCCCGGCGAGAAGGTGCCGGTGGACGGCGTGGTGCTCGACGGCGAGAGCTCGATCGACGAATCGATGCTTACCGGCGAGCCGATGCCGGTGCGCAAGCAGCCGGGCGACAAGGTCGTCGGTGCGACCATCAACACGAGTGGCGCGCTCGTCATGCAGGCCGAGCGCGTCGGCTCGGAGACGATGCTGTCGCAGATCGTGGGCATGGTCGCGCAGGCGCAGCGCTCGCGCGCGCCGATGCAGCGGCTGGCCGACGTCGTCGCCGGCTGGTTCGTGCTCGTGGTGATCGCGATCGCGGTCCTCACCTTCTTCGTCTGGGGCTTCGTCGGCCCGCAGCCGAGTTGGGTCTTCGGCACACTGAATGCGTTGTCGGTGCTGATCATCGCGTGTCCGTGCGCACTGGGACTGGCCACGCCGATGTCGGTCATGGTGGCCACCGGCAAGGCGGCGACGCAGGGAATCCTCTTTCGCGACGCGGCTGCGATCGAGTCGTTTCGCACGATCGACACCATCGTCGTCGACAAGACCGGCACGCTCACCGAAGGCAGGCCCGCCTTCGATCGGGTCGTCGCTACAGCGGGCCGCGAAGAAGCCGAAGTACTGCGGATCGCCGCCAGCCTCGACCAGGGCTCCGAGCATCCGCTCGCGCATGCGATCGTCGACGAGGCGCGGCGCCGCCGCCTCGTGCTGGTCGCGCCCGAAAGCTTCGAGTCGGCGAGCGGCATCGGCGTGCGCGGCGCCGTCGAAGGGCGCCACGTCGCGCTCGGCAACACCGCGCTGATGGACGAGGAGGGCGTCGACTACGCTGCGCTGACCGCCGATGCCGAGAAGCTGCGAGCGCAGGGCGCCAGCGTCATGTACCTTGCGATCGACGGCAAGGCGGCCGGCATTCTCGCCGTCTCCGACCCCATCAAGGCGACGACCATGCAGGCCGTGCGGCAGTTGCGCGAGACGGGCCTGCATCTCGTGATGGCGACCGGCGACGGATGGACGACGGCGCGCGCGGTCGGCCGGAAGCTCGGCATCGACGAGGTGATCGGCGAAGTGAAGCCTGCCGACAAGGTCGCGCTGGTCGAGCGGCTGCAGGCCGAGGGGCGGCGCGTCGCGATGGCCGGCGAAGGCATCAACGCCGCGCCGGCGCTCGCGCGCGCCGACATCGGCATTGCGATGGGCACCGGCACCGACGTCGCGATGGACGCGGGGCACGTCACGCTGGTCAAGGGCGACCTGCGCGCCATCGCACGTGCGCGCAGGATCTCGACGGACACCGTGCGCAACATGCGCCAGAACCTGGGCTTCGCCCTCGTCTACAACGCGCTCGGCGTGCCGATCGCAGCCGGCGTGCTTTACCCGGTGGTCGGGTTGCTGCTGTCGCCGATGATCGCGGCGGTCGCGATGAGCCTGAGCTCGGTGTCGGTCGTCTCGAATGCGCTGCGGCTGCGCGCCTCCGGGAGCTGACGCGGATGGCGCGATGGACGTGGACGCTGCTCGTGCTTCTCTTGGTCGTCGCTGCCGCGCTTGGATGGCAGCAGTTGCGCAGCGTGCCGACCGACTGGATCACGACGCAGGACAACAAGGTTCTCGCGCAGGGGCGCGAGATCTACGATCGCTACTGCGCGAGCTGCCACGGAGCGAATCTCGAAGGCCAGCCCGACTGGACGAAGCGGCTCGCTTCCGGGCGCATGCCGGCGCCGCCGCACGACGCGAGCGGCCATACCTGGCATCACCCGTCGCCAGTGCTGTTCGGCATCGTGAAGGAGGGGGTGACGAAGTACGCTCCGCCCGGTTACGAAAGCGACATGCCGGCCTTCGAAGGAACGCTCACCGATGCGCAGATCCGCGCCGTGCTCGCGTACATCCGTTCCACGTGGCCGGACGACGTGAAGCGGCGCCACGCGGAGATCGACGCGCGCAACCGCTGATCTCGCCCCGTGTGTCCGGGAACGCTCACGAGGTCGGCAAGGAAAACGCGAAGCGGAAGATCCCGTCCGTGCTGGACGCGGAGATCGATCCGCCGTGCGCCTCGACGATCGACTTCGTGATCGCCAGCCCCAGCCCGGCGCCTTCGCCCTCCTTCCTGCGCGAGGCGTCGACCCGGTAGAAGCGATCGAACAGCCGCCGAAGATGCTCCGGCTCGATCGGCGATCCCGGGTTCTCGACGCTCAATTCCGTCTGCCCGGAGTCGCTCGTGGCGATGCGCACGCGAACCTCGCCGCCGTGCTGCGTATGGCGGATGGCGTTCGACAGCAGGTTGCTGATCGCTCTTCGCAGCATGTCCCGATCGGCGCGTGCGTGACCTCCTCCGGCGAACACCAGGCGCACGCCACGCTCCTCGGCCAGCGCCTCGTAGAAAGCGAACAGGCTGTGGACTTCGCAGGCGAGGTCGACCCGTTCGGTTCGCGTAGCGATCAGCCCGTTGTCCGCCTTGGCGAGGAACAGCATGTCGGAGGTCATCTGCGACAGCCGCTCGTATTCCTCGAGGTTCGAGTACAGGATCTCGCGGTATTCGTCGGCACTGCGCGCCTTTGCCAGAGCCACCTGCGTCTGCGTCATCAGGTTGCTGATCGGCGTGCGCAGCTCGTGAGCGAGATCCGACGAGAAGTCGGACAGCCGCCGGAACGAGTCTTCCAGGCGCTCCAGCATTTCGTTGAAGGCCACGGCGAGCGGCGCCAGTTCCTGCGGAACCGCATCGGGCGGCAGCCGTTCGCCCAGTCGGTCCGCAGAGGTACGCTGCATCACCTCCAGCGCCTTTCGCGCGGGTGACAGGCCGCGGCGCGCCGATAGCCAGCCGAGCAAGGCCGAGAGCGCGATGCCGACGCCCACGGCGAGCCACAGGCTGTGGCGGAATTCGCTCATGAATTCGCGGTGGAAACCGATGTCGAGCGCGACGACGATGGTCGCGGGGCGCGCTCCGGCGATACCGGTCTTCGCGGTGGCGGACAGGAAGCGAAAGGTCCGCCCGTCGTGCTCGATCACTCGCGGCGCGCTCGTGTCCGTTTCGGCGCCGGCGTCGACGATGATTGTCCGCCCGGCGGCGAATGCGAAGCCTTCGGAGGTGTACAGCGGCCGACCGTCAGGCGCGGAAACGATGACGAAAAGATCGTGGTGCCCGACGAGCGCCTCGGTCAGGGTGGCAGGGACGGTCTCCAGTTCGGCTGTAGTGCTCGCTTTCGCGAGCACGTTTCGCACCAGCTCGAGCTTGCCTTCGAGCACGATCCGGTCCTGCTCGGCCAGGTGCGCCTCGAGCAGTCGGCCGACGAAGTACCCGCCGAACAGCAGCACGGCGGTCGATGCGATCGAAAAATACAGCGTGAGCCTGAAGGTGATCGAACGACGGAGCATCACATCGGCTCCGGTGCCTCGATCACGTAGCCCATTCCGCGCACCGTGCGGATCAGTTTCGGCTCGAAGTCGTCATCGACCTTGGCGCGCAGCCGGCGCACCGCCACCTCGATGACGTTCGTATCGCTGTCGAAGTTCATGTCCCATACCTGCGAGGCGATCAGCGAGCGTGGCAGCACCTCGCCCTGCCGGCGCAGCAGCAACTCGAGCAGCGCGAACTCCTTTGCGGTAAGGTCGATCCGCCGGCCCGAGCGAACGACCCGTCGTCGCAGCAAGTCAAGCTCGAGATCGGCGACCTGCAGCCGCTGCTGATCGCGGCCCAGTCCGCGTCGCAGCAGTGTGCGCACGCGGGCGAGCAGCTCGGAGAAGGCGAAGGGCTTGACCAGGTAGTCGTCCGCTCCGAGTTCGAGCCCCTTGACGCGGTCGTCGACCTCGTCTCGCGCGGTGATATTCGCCCGTCTTGCGTTCGTCCTCGACGATGAGGATCTTCATCGCGCCTTCGCCTTGCCTTCCTTACTCTCGGTGCAGGTATTGTGCAGCGCGCTGCACGAGAGCGACTGCCGATTACGAAGATGTAATGCGGCGGTCAGCGAAGCGTGGGCTGCCCGCCGTCACGATGGCAGCCATGCGACTTCCACCGATCGCGCATCTCTGCACGGCGCTCGCGCTGCTGCTGCTCGTGCTTTCACCGGCAGCGCGCGCGCAGGCGCTGGCAGACGCGATCGCGCAGGCGTGGTCGCGCACTCCGCTCGTCGCGCCGCTCGTTGCGCGCGAGGACGAAGCCCGCGCGCGCCTCGAGCTCGCCGATCGCTTCATCCCGGGCGCGCCCTCGGCGTCGGTGGGCGTGCTCGACGATCGGTTCCATCGCGACGAAGGCGCCCGGAAGTGGGAAGTGGAACTCGGCGTTCCGCTGTGGCTTCCGGGACAGCAGGCGGCGCGGCAGGTCGAGGCGCGGTTGCTGCAGGAACAGGTGCCTGTGCAAAGGGCGCTGTTGCGTTGGACGGTCTCGGGCGAGGTGCGCATGCGCTGGTGGGCGCTCGCTGCGGCTCGTGCAGCGCGCGATCTCGCATCGCGCCGCGCGGAGACCGCGCGTGCGCTCGAATCGAACGTGATGCGACGCCTCGAAACCGGCGACCTGGCGCGAATGGATGCGAACCTGGCGCGCAATGAGCGTCTCGCGGCCGACGCCGAAGCGGTGCAGGCGCAGGCGCTGGTGCGAACGCAGGAAGCGAGTCTGAGCGCGATGACCGGCGTCGACGCGCCGTCGGTGCTCCCCGGCGAAACGGTAGTCCTGCCGTCGCCGGCGTTGGAGGAGCACCCGCAGTGGCGGGCAGTGAGCGCCGCAGCACGCGCAGCCGATGCCGCGCTGCTCGCCACGGTCAAATCCGATCGCGCCGCGCCGCGCGTGACACTGCGCATGGAGCGCGACCGCGGCGCCATCGCGGAGCCGTTCTCCAACGCAGTGGGCATCCGGGTCAGCGTGCCCTTTTCCTGGGAGCCGCAGATGCGGCAGCAGGCGGCTGCGGCACGCGCGGAACGCCTGCGCACCGATGCCGAACTGGCGACGCTTCGCCTTCGCCTGCAGGCCGCCGTCGACAGCGCGCGCGCCGAGCTCGAGGCAGCGCAACGCCTACTCGAGCTCGCGAGCGACCGGCAGGCAGCGACCACCGACAACCTGCAGCTTGCCGAGCGTGCGTTCTCGCTCGGCGAGACCGACCTGACGTCGCTGCTTCGCGTTCGTGCTTCCGCGCTCGAGGCGGACCTGTTCGAAGCGCGCCAGCGTATCGCGCTCGAGGCGGCCCGCTCGCAACTGAACCAGGCTCTCGGAGTGGTGCCATGAGTCGCTTTCTCCCATCCGTCGTTGCCGCGATGTTCGTGCTGCCAGTGACCGCGCACGAAGGCGAGGACCACGGTGCCGCCGCTGCGGCGACGGGCTTGGCCGTCGAGATCGGACCGCGTGCGGCAACCGCCACCGAATTGTTCGAGCTCGTGGCAGTGGCGTCGGGCGACCACCTCACCCTGTATCTCGATCGCTTCGCGACGAACGAACCCGTCTCGGGCGCGAAGATCGAAATCGACCAGGGCGCGGCCACGACGATCGCCCGGGAACTCGAGGCCGGCGTGTACCAGGCGAGCGCGGGCGAGTGGAGGCAGTCGGGGCCGCACGCGTTGACGATCGCCGTCCAGGCCGGCGAAGACGCCGATCTCCTGTCGATCACCGTCGAAGCCCCGGCGCAGGACGCCGGCGTTTCATCGACGTCGTCTTCATTCGGCGACTCTGCATCTCGGGCATGGCGCAGTCCGCTCGTCTGGGGCGCTTCGGGTGTAGTCCTGCTGACGGCTGCGGGTGTGGTCGCGTTGCGCCGCGAGGGTGCCGAGTCGAGCTCGAAGGAGACCCGACGAGATGACTTCGAACCGTCCGCGTCTGCCGCCGCTTTCGCGCGTTCTCGCATTGACTCTCGCCGTCGCCTTCGGCGTTCCGTCCGCGGTCGCCCATGAAGGCGAGGACCACTCGCAGCCGGCCGCTGCTGCAACGCCTGCAGCCGACCCTGCACCGTCTTCGGGCATCGATGTGGCGTCCCCCAGGCGCGAAGCCGATGGCAGCGTCTTCCTGCCGAAGCTCACGCAGTATCGGATCGAGGTGCGCACTCGGGTGGTCGAGGCCTCGTCGATTCCGGTGACTGTCGAACTCGCCGGCAGGGTGGTCGCCGATCCCAACGCCGGGGGCCGCGTGCAGCCGACGCAGACGGGTCGCATCGAAGCCGGCCCCGAAGGCCTGCCGGTGCTCGGGCAGCGCGTGACGAAGGGGGAGGTGCTGGCCTTCGTCGAACCGTCGATCGGCAGCCTCGAGCGTGCCAACCGGCAATCGGAGCTCGCCGCGCTCGACGCCCAGCTCGCGATCGCCCGCAGCAGGGCCGCACGCTACGAGCAGCTCGACGGCGCAATTCCCCGCAAGGACGTCGAGGCCGCGCGCATCGAGGTGCAGTCCCTGCTTTCGCGCCGCAAAGCCATTGCCGCCGGACTTGTCGCGCGCGAGTCGCTGCGCGCACCGGTCTCGGGCGTAGTGAGCGCGACATCCATCGTCGCCGGGCAGATCGTCGAGCCGCGCGAGGTCCTGATCGAGCTCGTCGATCCGTCGCGCCTGGCGATCGAAGCGCTCGCCTACGACGCTGCGCTCGCCGCAGAGGTTTCCGCTGCAAGTGCAAGCGTCGGTGCGAAACCGCTCGAGCTCGAGTTCGTCGGCGCCGGACGGCAGCTGCGCGGACAGGCGCTGCCGCTGCTTTTCCGAGCGAGGACGAAGAACGTGCCGCTGGCAATCGGACAGCCCTTGCAGGTGATCGCGCGCACTGCGCAAACGCGGCAAGGCTTCGCCGTCGGCCGGCAGGCGCTGGTGCGCGACCGCTCGGGCGAGCACATCGTCTGGGTGCACGAATCCGCCGAACGCTTCGTGCCGCGCCGCGTCGCCTTCGAGCCGCTGGATGCCGACACGGTCGTCGTGACTTCGGGCCTGGCAGCGCGCGATCGCGTCGTCGTCGTGGGTGCGAGTCTCCTCGCGCAGGTGCGCTGAAGTGTTCGAAGCGCTGGTCCGCTCGAGCCTGCGCCAGCGGCTGATCGTGCTCGCCGCGGCGCTGCTGCTCGTCGTCTACGGCGCGCTCACGCTGCGGCAGATGCCGGTGGACGTCTTCCCGGACCTGAACAAGCCGACCGTCACGCTGATGACCGAAGCGGGCGGCATGGCGCCCGAGGAGGTCGAGCAGCTCGTCACCTTCCCGATCGAGGCCGGAATGAACGGCATGCCGGGCGTGACGCGGGTGCGTTCGGTATCCGGCGTCGGCCTTTCGATCGTCTACGTCGAGTTCGACTGGGGCTCGGACATCTACCGCAACCGCCAGCAGATCGCCGAGCGGCTGAACCTGGTGCGCGACCAGCTTCCGCCGAGCGTCGTGCCGCAGCTCGGGCCGATCTCGTCGATCATGGGCGAGATCCTGCTGATCGCGCTGCCGGCCGATCCGGCGCGCACGAGCCCGATGCAGGTGCGCGAGTTCGCCGACTGGGTCGTGCGCCCGCGCCTGCTGACCATTCCGGGAATCGCGCAGGCGATCGTCATCGGCGGCGAGGTGCGCCAATACCGGGTCGAGCTGCGCCCGGAGCAGCTGCAGGCACTCGGCGTGCCGCGCGAGCGCGTAGACGTCGCGCTGAAGGATTTCGGCGCCAACACGAGCGGCGGCTTTCTGGAGGCGCAGGGCCGCGAATACCTGATCCGGCAGATCGGTCGCACGAACCGCGTCGACGATCTGCGCAACCTCGTCGTGGCGACGAACGCGGGGCAGCGCGTGCTGCTGCGCCAGGTCGCCGACGTCTCGATCGCGGCGGCGATCAAGCGCGGCGACGCCGGCTACGACGGCAAGCCGGCGGTGATCCTGTCGGTGCAGAAGCAGCCCGGGGCCGACAGCGTCGCGCTGACGCGCGAGGTCGAGAAGGCGATCGACGAGCTCTCGAAGAGCCTTCCCGCCGGAGTCGAGGCGCCGCAGTTCCTCTTCCGACAGGCTGACTTCATCGAGCGCTCGGTCGGCAACGTCGAGGAGGCGTTGCGCGACGGCGCGATCATGGTCGCGATCGTGCTCTTCGCGTTCCTGCTGAACGTGCGCACGACGCTGATCTCGCTTACCGCGATCCCGGTTTCGCTGCTGGCGACGGCGCTCGTCTTTCGCTGGTTCGGCCTGTCGATCAACACGATGACGCTCGGCGGCCTGGCGATCGCCATCGGCGAACTGGTCGACGACGCGGTGGTTGGCGTCGAGAACGTGCTGCGGCGACTGAAGCTGAATCGGGCGTTGCCCGAGCCTCGGCCGTTGGCCGAAGTGGTCGCCGGCGCCACGCTCGAAGTGCGCTCGGCGATCGTCTACGCGACGATCATCGTCGTGCTGGTGTTCGTGCCGCTGTTCGTGCTGCCCGGCATCGAGGGGCGACTGTTCACGCCGCTGGGCGTGGCGTACATCGTCTCGATTCTCGCCAGCATGATCGTTTCGGTCACGCTCACGCCGGTGATGGCGTATTACCTGCTGCCGACGATGAAGCAGCTGGGGCACGGCGACAGCGCGCTCGTGCGGGTCCTGAAGCGCTGGGACGCAAAGCTGCTGCAGTGGTCGCTCGCGCACGCTCGCAGCCTGCTGGTCGCTGCGCTCGTCGTCGTCTTCGCTGCCGCGGCGACGATTCCCTGGTTCCCCCGCTCGTTCCTTCCGCCGTTCAACGAGGGGACGCTCACGGTGAGCCTGCTGCTCGAGCCCGGCACCTCGCTGACGGAATCGAACCGGATCGGCGCGCTTGCCGAGCGCCTGGTCGCGCGCGTGCCCGAGGTGACGCACGTGGGCAGGCGTACCGGCCGCGCCGAGCTCGACGAACACGCCGAAGGAGTCCATTCGAGCGAGCTTGAAGTCGATGTCGCGAGCTCCGGGCGCGCTCGGGAGGCGGTGATCCAGGACATCCGCGCGCGGCTCGCCACGCTTCCCGTCGTTTCGAACGTCGGCCAGCCGATCTCGCACCGGCTCGACCATCTGCTTTCGGGGGTGCGCGCGCAGATCGCGTTGAAGGTGTTCGGCGACGAGCTCGACACGCTGCGCGCGCTGGCCGACGACCTGCGCGGTCGGCTCGCCGCGATTCCCGGCGTTGTCGACCTGCAGATCGAGAAGCAGGTGCGCATCCCGCAGGCGAAGATCCGCATCGACTACGACGAGGCCGCGCGTTACGGCGTCTCGCCCGGTGCTCTGCTGCGCGGGCTCGAGCAGATGATCGCCGGCGAACGGATCACGCAGGTCATCGAGGGCAGTCGTCGTTTCGACCTCGTTGCGCGCCTGCCGGATAGCCGGCGCAACCTGCACGCATTGCACGACCTGCTGATCGAGACGCCGGGCGGCCACGTTCCGCTTTCGAAGATCGCCGTCATCGAAGACGGCGACGGGCCGAACCAGATCAGCCGCGAGAACGCGCGACGCCGCATCGTCGTGTCGGCGAATACCGACGGGCGCGACATGGCCGAAGTGATCGCGGCGATACGCGCCGAGCTCGCTGCACGGCCGATGCCCGACGGGTATTTCACCGTGCTCGAAGGGCAGTTCCAGGCGCAGGAGCAGGCGTCGCGCCTCATTGCGCTGCTCGCGCTGGCGTCGCTGGCGATGATCTTCCTCGTGCTCTACAGCCGCTATCGATCGACGGCGCTCGCATTGATCGTCATGGGCAACATCCCGCTCGCGCTGGTCGGCAGCGTGGTCGCGCTGTGGATCTCGGGGCAGCCGTTGTCGGTGGCGGCGCTGGTCGGCTTCGTCACG
Source organism: Burkholderiaceae bacterium (assembly GCA_021166725.1). GTDB lineage: Bacteria > Pseudomonadota > Gammaproteobacteria > Burkholderiales > Burkholderiaceae_E > Zeimonas. The sequence continues at coordinate 59,713 of JAJPES010000048.1, forward strand.
CTCGCCGGCATCGCCACGCGCAACGGCATCCTGAAGATTTCGCACTACATCAACCTGTGCGCGTTCGAGGGCGAACGCTTCGGCAAGCCGATGATCGTGCGCGGCTCGCTCGAGCGGCTGGTGCCGGTGCTGATGACCGCGCTGGTCGCCGCCTTCGCGTTGATGCCGCTGCTGCTGTCGGCCGATGCGCCCGGCAAGGAAGTACTGCACCCGGTGGCCGTCGTCATCTTCGGCGGCCTGGTCAGCTCGACGCTGCTCGATACGGTGCTCACGCCGGTGATGTTCTGGCGCTGGGGCGGCAAGCCGCTGCAACGGCTGCTCGCGCAACGCGCCACCGAGAGTTTCTGACCCGTTCGTTTCCGAGGAATCCCGCAGATGAAATCCGCCCGTTTCCTGGCCGCCTCCGCCGCGCTGCTCGCGCTGTGCGCGTCGCCGGCGCTTGCGCACGACGATGCGTACCTGGCGACGCAGCAGGCGCCCAACGGTGGTCAGTTGCGCATGGCCGGTCCGTACCACTACGAGCTGGTCGCCGGCGATCCCGCGTCTTCGACCGCAGCGCGAGCACTTCTCGTCTACGTCACCGACCATGCGGGCGCACCGATGCCCACGCAGGGTGCACGCGGCGTCGCGCACGTACTGGCCGGCAAGGAGCGCGCGAGCGTTCCGTTGGCGCCTGACGGCGCGAACCGCATGAAGGGCGCTGGCGCATACCCGTGGACGAGCGGCGCGAAGGTCGTCGTCTCGATCACGATGCCGGGCGCAAAACCCGAGCAGGCGCGCTTCGCCGCCGAGCCTCCGGTGGCGGTGCCGATGTCTTCACGCGGGCGGCACTCGCACTGAAGATACTCGCTGCGCACCCCACCCGCCGGCGCTACGATGACGAGTAACCCGTCCAACCAGCGAGGAGCGCCATGCAAGCCCGCGACGTGATGTCCACGCCCGTGATTTCCGTCACCGAGGACGCGTCGGTGGCCGATGTTGCCCGCCTGCTGCTGCGCAAGGGAATCAGCGCGGTTCCCGTGCTCGGCGCCGACGGGCACCTGCTCGGCATCGTCAGCGAAGGAGACCTCGTTCGCCGCATCGAGAGCGGCACCGAGCGCGAGCCCTCGTGGTGGCTGCGCCTGTTCGGCGATACCGAGGAGCGCGTGCGCGACTACGCGAAGACGCACGGCCGGCGTGTCACCGACGTGATGACGCGCCGGGTGAAGACGGTGGGCGAGGACGCCGACCTCGCCGACATCGCGGCGCTGCTCGAGCGCGAGCGCATCAAGCGCGTGCCCGTGATGCGCGGCGGCGTCGTGGTCGGCATCGTGAGCCGGGCGAACCTGCTGCAGGGCCTGGCGTCGGCGGCGCCGCAGGCGGCAGCGGCGGCCGAAGGCGAGGCGGGCGATCGGTCGCTGCGCACTCGCATCGACGAAGAGATGCGCAGCGCGGGGCTGGACACGTCGTTCGTCAACGTCGTCGTTGCCGACCGCGTCGCCTGGCTGTGGGGCGCCGTGCGCTCCGAAGGCCAGCTCGAGGCCGCGCGCATCGCGGCAGAGCGCGTGATGGGCGACGCGAAGGCGGTGCAGAACCGGCTGTCGGTGTTTCCGGCGTCGGTGCAGCGGGTGATGTGGGCGGAGTGAGTCGCGGCGCTCGCGCGCAGAAGAATTCAGCGACTCTCGCGCGCGGCGGTCGGCGTCGTTCGCCCGCCGGCCGCGCGCTCGTCGACCGAAGGCCCGGTCGGCTGTTCCTCGATCGGCTCGACGTGCGTCGTCAGCCGGGTGCCGTTGCACCGGTGTACCGCCTCCTCGATTTCGTCGGCGAGCGCGTGAGCACGCGCGACGCTCCATGATCCGGGCACCCAGAGGTCCACGTGCGCGAAGCGCGCCGGCCCCGAGACGCGCGTTTTCAGGTTAGCGAAGCGGCACGGCGCAGGCGCGAGTTCGCGCAGTACGCGCTCGATGCGCGCGACGTCGTCCTCGTCCTGCGCGCGGTCCATCAGCCCGCCGACCGAGCGGTGCATCAGGTGCCAGCCCTCGCGCAGGATGTTGATCGCCACCGCCCCGGCGATCGCCGGGTCGAGCCAGCCCTGCCCGGTTGCGCTGGCCAGCGCGACGCCGACGACGACGCCGGCGGTGGTCCAGACGTCGGTCATCAGGTGCCGGGAATCGGCCTCGAGCGCGAGCGAGCGGTGCGCACGTCCGACCTGCAGCAGCACGCGCGCGACCATGAAGTTGACCACGCTCGCCGCGATTGACAATGCGGTGCCCGTGCCCAGGTGGCCGAGTTCCTTCGGGTGGATCAGCCGCTCGGCGGCGAAGTAGAGGATCACGGCCGCCGCCACGAAGATCATCGCGCCCTCTAGCGCCGCCGAGAAGTACTCGGCCTTGCCGTGGCCGTACTGGTGATCGTCGTCGGCCGGTATGCGCGCGTACGACACCATCGCCAAAGCGAACGATGCGCCGATCAGGTTGACGATCGACTCGGCGGCGTCGGACAGGTAGCCGACCGAACCGGTGAGCCACCACGCGCCCGTCTTCAGGGCGATCGTGACGACGGCCGCGGCGATCGACAGCTGCAGCGCCTGCTGGGGCGTGAAAGTTCGCATCGGAGTGCGGAGGAGGATAACCGGCGCGTGCCTCGTGTGCGGCCGGCGGGCAGGCTACAATCGCGGGCTCGCGCCCGTAGCTCAGCGGATAGAGTACTGGCCTCCGAAGCCAGGGGTCGCTGGTTCGATCCCAGCCGGGCGCGCCACCGCTTTGCGCCCTCTCCGGCGATTTCCCCTTCCTGCGCCGGGGCCCTCTGCGGAACGGGGCATGCGCCTTGCTACGCTGGCGCCACTCCGATGACCGACCGCAACGACGCCGACGCTGGCGCGCCCCCCCAGCGCGCCGAGCTCGCCCTTCTCGGCGAGGATCCGTTCCGCCTGCTCGTCGAGTCGGTACAGGATTATGCGATCTTCCTTCTAGACGCCCACGGCTGCGTCGTCACGTGGAACGCGGGCGCGCGGCGGATCAAGGGCTACGAGGCGCACGAGATCATCGGGCGCTCGTTCGAAGTCTTCTATCCGGAGGAGGCGATCGGCGCCGACTGGCCGCAGCAGGAGCTTCGCGCCGCCCGCGTGCACGGCCGCTTCGAGGACGAAGGGTGGCGGCTGCGCAAGGACGGCAGTCGCTTCTGGGCAAGCGTGGTGATCACCGCGCTGCTCGATCGCAGCGGCGCGCTGGTCGGCTTCGCGAAGGTCACGCGCGATCTCACCGAGCGGCGGCGCCGCGAGGAGGAGCTGCGCCGGCGCGAGGAGCAGGTTCGCCTGCTGATCGACGCGGTGAAGGACTACGCGATCTTCCTCGTCGATCCGCAGGGCCGCGTGCAGACCTGGAACGCGGGCGCCGCCGCACTCACCGGCTACGACGCGAGCGACGTGCGCGATCGCGACTTCGCGATGTTCTATCCGTCACCCGAAGTCGCGGCCGGCGAGCCGGCGTGCGACCTGATGCGCGCGCTCGACGAGGGGCGCAGCGAACGCGAGCACTGGCATCTGCGCAAGGACCGCACGATGTTCTGGGCGGGCACGGTATTCACACCGGTGTTCGACGCGACGGGCGGATTGCGCGGTTACGCGCTGGTGGTGCGCGATCTCACCGATCCGAAGCGGCTGCTCGAACTCGAGCATACGAACCGGCGCATGAGCGAGTTTCTCGCGACGCTCGCGCACGAGTTGCGCAATCCGTTGGCGCCGATCCGCAACGCGGTCAACGTGCTCGGCGTGCATGCAGCGTTCCCCGAGCAACTCGGCAGCGTGCGCGAGGTGATCGATCGCCAGCTCGGCCAGCTCACGCGGCTGGTCGACGACCTGCTCGACATCGGTCGGATCGCCACCGGCAAGATCCGGCTCGATCGCCGCCGCCTCGACTATCGCGACATCGTGCGATCGAGCATCGACGCGACGCTTCCGCTCGCGCAGGAGCACGGGCATCGCCTGTTGCTTTCGCTGCCCGAAGAACCGATTCCGATGATCGGCGACGCGACCCGACTCGCGCAGTCGCTGCAGAACCTGCTGAACAACGCGGTGCGCTACACGCCGGACGGCGGCGAAATCCGCGTGGACGTGCGGCGGGACGGCGCCGCCAGCGTCACGCGCGTTTCCGACAGCGGACGCGGCATTCCGCAGCACCAGCTCGAGCGCATCTTCGAGTTGTTCTCGCAGGTCGACGGCGACAGCACGCCGGCCGCGCAGGGGTTGGGCATCGGACTGGGCCTCGCGCGCACGCTCGTCGAGCAGCATGGGGGCACATTGATCGCGGAAAGCCGCGGCAGGGGGCTGGGCAGCGTCTTCACGATGAGGCTTCCGGTCGACGAGGCCGCAGAGCCGGCGGTGGCCGGGCCTTCCGAAGCGCCGGCGCAGGTGCCTGCAGCGAGCCGCGTTCTGGTCATCGACGACAACCGCGACTCGGCCGACACGATGGTGCAGGTGCTGCAGCTGCTCGGCCAGGAGGCGCGCGCCGCCTACGGCGCCGAGGACAGTCTCGGCGTGGCGCAGTCGTTTCGTCCGCGCATCGTGCTGCTCGACCTGAACATGCCCGACGGCGATGGTTTCACGGTGATGCGACGCCTGCGCGAGCAGTCGAGCGAATCGCTGTATGTCGCCGCGATGACCGGCTACGGCCAGGCGAGCGATCGCCGTCGAACGCTCGACGCCGGATTCCAGGCGCACCTCACCAAGCCGGTCAACGCCGATCGACTGCAGGAAGTGCTGGCGAAGGCAGCTGCGTCGAATCCAGCGGCAACTCGGTCGTCCGCTTGATTTCCTGCAGCACCACGCTCGACTCCACGCCGCGCACGCCCGGCACGCGCATCAGCTTGTGCAGCATGAACTGCGCGAAAGCCGCCAGGTCTGCCGAGACGATGCGCAGCAGGTAGTCGTAGGGACCGGTCACCGAGTAGCACTCGAGCACCTCGGGCAGCAGCTGTACCGCGCGGTTGAAATCCTCGTTCTGCGCCTCGCCGTGCCGTTCGAGCGAGACGCGCGTATAGGCGATCACCGTGAGTCCGAGGCGCTCGGCGCGCAGCAGCGTCACGCAGCGGTCGATCAGCCCCGCTTCCTCGAGCCGCTGGATGCGGCGGCTGACCTGCGAAGCCGAAAGGTGCACGCGCTCGCCGAGCGCCGGATTGGTCGCGCGGCCGTCGCGTTGCAGCGCGTCGAGCAGCTGCAGGTCGGCGCGATCGAGCGGGATCATCGTTTTCGAGCTCCTGGCCGCCATCGATGCACGATTCGTGCGTTCAACGGGGGATTTTTCGGGTCCATACGCGTGAAACGTGCGTCGATAAGCGCATAGCATTGCACGGATCTACGCTCTCGTGCGGCCACCCGGCCCGGTCCGTCCATGAACGCGCCCGATCTACCTGTCGCGGTGCGCTCCGCGCTCACCGGTTATCGCCTCTCCGATGCGGTCTGTGCAAGCGCCGGCCGCGTCTTCGTCACCGGCACGCAGGCGCTCGTTCGCCTGCCGTTGATGCAGCGCGCGCTCGACGTCGAGCGCGGGCTCGACACCGCCGGCTTCGTCAGCGGTTATCGCGGCTCGCCGCTCGGCGCCTACGACCAGCAGTTGTGGAAGTACGGCGAACGCCTCGGCGAGGTGCGCATCCGCTTCCTGGCGGCGGTCAACGAGGAACTGGCCGCCACCGCGGTGCTCGGTTCGCAGGAGGTCGAGAGCGATCCTGACCGCACCGTGCAGGGCGTGTTCGGCCTGTGGTACGGAAAGGGGCCGGGGGTCGATCGCGCCGGCGATGCGCTCAAGCACGGCAACGCGCGCGGTTCGTCGCCGCACGGCGGCGTGCTCGTCGTCGCCGGCGACGATCACGGCTGCGTGTCGTCGGCGTTCTCGCACCAGAGCGACTTCGCGATGATGTCGTGGCGCATGCCGGTGCTCAGCCCGGCCAGCGTCGCGGAGCTCATCGAGTTCGGACTCTACGGCTGGGCGCTGTCGCGCGCTTCGGGCACGTGGGTCGGCATGAAGGCGATCTCCGAGGTCGTCGAGAGCGCGGCGAGCGTGGACCTCGATTCCATCGTCGCCGGCGTCGCAGAGCCGGTGCCCGAGGATTTCTTCATCGGCGACCGGTCGCTCGGCAGCCTGCACCTGCGCCCCGACGACATCCCCAGTCCGTCGATCGAAGCGCGCATGGCGATGCGGCTCGATGCGGTGCGCGCGTTCGCGCGCATTCGCTCGATCGATCGCGTCGTCGCCGACCCGCCGCGTGCGCGCGTCGGCATCGTCACCTGCGGCAAGGCGCATCGCGACCTGCTCGAAGCCCTGCGACGCGTCGAGCTGACGCTCGACGACCTGGCGCGCGCCGGGGTGCGCGTCTACAAGATCGGCCTGGCGTATCCGATCGAGCCCACGCGCGCGCTCGCCTTCGCCGAAGGCCTCGAAGAGGTGCTCGTCGTCGAGGAGAAGGGGCCGGTGGTCGAGCAGCAGTTGCAGGCGCTGCTGTACAACGCACCATCGCGGCCGCTGATCCTCGGCAAGCGCGACGCGCACGGCGCGCCGCTGCTCTCCGAGACCGCCGAGTTGCGCCCGTCGCGCTTGCTGCCGGTGCTCGCTGCCTGGCTCGCGCGGCACGCGCCGTCGCTCGACCGTAGCGTACGCATCGACGAGTTCGTGCGCCCGCCGCTGCCGTCGAACGCGGCCGATTCCGTGCGGCGCATTCCGTTCTTCTGCTCGGGCTGCCCGCACAACACGTCCACGCGCGTGCCCGAGGGCTCGCGCGCGCAGTCGGGCATCGGCTGCCACGGCATGGCGATGTGGATGGACCGTTCCACCAGCGGGCTGCTGCAGATGGGCGGCGAAGGTGCAAACTGGGTCGCGCACGGCGCCTTCACGAACACGCCGCACGTGTTCCAGAACCTGGGCGACGGAACGTATTTCCATTCGGGATCGCTGGCGATCCGGCAAGCGGTCGCCGCGCGCGCCAACGTCACCTACAAGATCCTGCACAACGACGCGGTCGCGATGACCGGCGGGCAGCATCCGGACGGCACGGTGAACGCCGCGTCGATCGCGCGACAGGTGCGCGCCGAGGGCGTCGAGCGCATCGCGCTCGTCTCCGACGATCCGCAGCCGCATCGACGCAACGCCGCCGCCTTCCCGCCCGGCACCACGTTCCACCATCGGCTCGAACTCGACCTCGTGCAGCGCGAGTTGCGCGACACCCCCGGCGTGACGGCGCTCGTCTACGACCAGGCATGCGCCGCCGAGAAGCGGCGTCGGCGCAAGCGCAACGAATATCCCGATCCGCCGCGCCGCCTCTACATCAATGAGGCGGTCTGCGAAGGTTGCGGCGACTGCAACGAGAAGTCGAACTGCCTGTCGGTGGTGCCGGTCGATACGCCCGACGGACGCAAGCGGAGAATCGACCAGAACAGCTGCAACAAGGATTACCGCTGTGCCGACGGCTTCTGTCCGAGCTTCGTTTCGGTGGAAGGCGGCCAGCCGCGTCGACGCTCGTCGGCGCTCGATCGCGCGCGCTTCGACGCGCTGGTCGCGCGCCTGCCCGAAGCCGCGCCGCGCGACTGGCGAGGTCCGTGCGATCTTCTCGTCACCGGCGTGGGCGGAACCGGCGTCGTCACGGTAGGCGCCGTCATCGCGATGGCAGCGCACCTCGAAGGACGGCACGCTTCGGTGCTCGACTTCATGGGTTTCGCGCAGAAGGGCGGTAGCGTCCTGTCGCACGTGCGCCTGGCGACGCAGGCCGATGCGTTGAACCAGGTGCGCATCGACACGCAGCAGGCCGACGCGGTGCTCGCCTGCGATCCGGTGGTCGCCGCCGGCGACGACGCGCTGCAGTCGGTGAGTCACGGCCGCACGCGCATCGTCGTCAATCGGCACGTGCTGCCGATGGCGATGCAGGTCACGCGGCCCGACGCGACGGTGCCGGTGGACGCGCTGCTCGCCAAGCTCGCGGCCGCGGCCGGCGATGACCGTGTCGCGGTGTTCGATGCGCAGATGCTGTCGCGCCGCGCAATCGGCGACACGATGGGCGCGAACATCGTGCTGCTCGGCTATGCGTGGCAGAGCGGACTGGTTCCGGTGTCGAGCGCCGCGATCGAGCGCGCGATCGAACTGAACGGCGTGGCGATCGAGGCGAACCGGTTGGCGTTCCGATTGGGGCGCGCAGCGGCGCACGATGCGGCCGCGCTCGAGGCCCTGCTCGCCGCGAACCAGGCGCCGAACACGGCGGCGGAGGAATCGCTGGGCGAGCTGACGGCGCGACTGGAGGCGCGCCTGCGCGATTACCAGGACGAGCGCCTTGCCGCGCGCCTGCGTCGCCTCGTCGTGCGGGTCGAGGCGGCCGAGCGTTCGTTGCGCGGCGCCGGCGAGAAGCTCGAACTCACCGAACTCGTCGCGCGCAATTTCGCGAAGCTGCTCGCCTACAAGGACGAGTACGAGGTGGCGCGGCTGTATTCGTCCGAAGCGTTCCGGCGTTCGCTCGACGAGCAATTCGAAGGTGAGTACTCGCTGAGTGTGCAACTGGCTCCCCCGCTGCTGGCGAGACGAGGTCCCGATGGCCTGCCGCGCAAGATGCGATTCGGGCCGTGGGTCTTCCCGGCGTTTCGCGCGCTCGCTTCGCTGCGCCGGTTGCGCGGCACGCCGTTCGACGTCTTCGGCTACACGCTCGAGCGCCGCGTCGAGCGCGCGCTGCCGGGCGATTACGAGGCGCTGGTCGAGCAATTGCTGGCCCGGCTCGACGCGGCGACGCTGGCCGGCGCCTGCGCGCTGGCGGCGACGCCCGACGCGATTCGCGGCTACGGCCACGTGAAGATGCGCAATCTCGTCCGGGCGAAACAGAGAGAGTGGGCGCTCGCTCGCGGAATGGGTTTCGATGCGCCCGCCTCGCCGATCGTGCGGCGTGCGGTCGAGCAGGCGGAACAACCACCGGCTGCCCCCGTTTCGGTAGCCGTGCAGCGACCGCGCTGACAGCTCCTACAATGGGGCGACGTCGTTTTCCGTCGCCACCATGTCGAGAGATCCGGGTTTCGAACGAAAGGCTGCCACGCGCGTGGCCGAGGCGGGGCGCGACGGCGACGCCGCGTTCGTCGCCGCCAGCGTCGGCGTGCACCGTGCATCGACCGTGCTGTTCGACTCGCTCGCCGCCACCGAAGCGGCCGGCGCCGCGGTCGCGGCCGGCCGCCGGCGCGCTACCACCTACGGAACCGTCGGCACGCCGACGACGATGGCGCTGATGGACGCGTTGTGCGAGATCGAGGGCGCGGGACACGCTGTGCGCGCGAGCCTGATGCCGTCGGGCCTGGCGGCGATCACCACGGCGTTGCTCGCGATGCTCGAGCCCGGCGATCACCTGCTGGTCACCGACTCGTCGTACGGACCGACGCGCGTGTTCGCCGACGGAATGCTGGCGCGTCTCGGCGTGCAGACCACCTACTACGACCCGACGATCGGCGCCGGCATCGAGGCGCTGCTGCGGCCCGAAACGAAGCTGATCTGGCTCGAGAGCCCGGGCAGCTACACCTTCGAGGTGCAGGACGTGCCGGCGATCTGCGCGCTCGCGCGCAGGCGCGGCATCGTCACGATGATCGACAACACGTGGGCGTCGCCCGTGTTCGCGCGGCCCTTCGACTGGGGCGTCGACGCGTCGGTGCTCGCGCTCACCAAGTATTGGGGCGGGCACTCGGACGTCCTGATGGGCGCGGTCGTCGTTCGCGAGACGCTGTGGCCGATGCTGTGGAACGCGGTACGCCAACTCGGGCAATGCGCGAGCGGCGATGACGCATGGCTGGTGCTGCGCGGGCTGCGCAGCATCGACGCGCGAATGCGGCAACACCAGTCGAACGCGCTCGAGGTCGCGCGCTGGCTCGAGGCGCGCGCCGAGGTCGCGAGCGTGCTGTATCCCGCCTTGCCGTCGCATCCGCAGCACGAGTTGTGGCGGCGCGACTTCTCAGGAGCGAGCGGGCTGCTTTCCTTCGAACTGGATGCCACGCTCTTTCGGCGCGCGACGTCGGAACCGGTGCAACAGGCACAGCGGGAACGCGCCGCGCTTGCCGCCTTCTGCGAAAAGCGCCGGCACTTCGCGATCGGCTATTCGTGGGGTGGTTTCGAGAGCCTGGTCATGCCGGCGCGTATCGATCGGATGCGCACGGCGAAGCCGTGGGCGGGAGGGCCGCTGGTGCGCCTGCACGTCGGGCTCGAGGATATCGCCGATTTGATCGGCGATCTCGACGAGGGCTTCAACGCGATCCGAGGCGCACTCGAAGGTTGATGCGCAGGCAGCGGGTGTAAGAATCTGCGACACGCGTCCGCGCGAGCGTCCGGATCCTGGCACGCCCGATCACGGTCGGGCGCATCGGCGTGTGAGGCACTCGATGCGCGCGTGAAGCCTCAGGCAGTTCGGCGACTGCGCCGCCACGGCCATTGCCGTCCCGGCTCGCGGCCGGTGACGAGGTAGTCGAGCACGCCGGGGTCGTTCAACGCGATGTCCACGTAGCGGCGCGCCGCCTCGGTGCCGGCGAACAGCAACTCGTCGCCTTCGGCGAGCCTCCAGTCGTCGGGAGGCAGCAAAGTCTCGCGGCCGGCGCGCAGTGCGAGCAGCGCGGTGGCGGCGGTGCGCGCGCTGCGGTCTTGCGGCGCGCGCAGCAGGTCGCCGAGTCGAAGTGCCGAAGGCGTCGCAGCGCTTTCGCCGCCGGGGACGCTGCCGCCGCCGTGTGCGCAGACCGCCGGCGCGTGCTCGCGGTCGATGTGCACTTCCCAGGTGGCCGGCGAGTCCTTTCCACTGGCCTCGCGCAGTCGATGGATCACCCGGTCGGCCCACCCGTCGGCCTGCCGGCGCACGTGGCCGAGAAAGCGCAGCAGCAGCGGCGACGTGAGCAGTGCGACGCACTCGTCGGCGATGATCTCGCTCGGACGCATGACGAGGTCGGCGCGGAAGTGCTCGAAGAGCAGCGCGTTCTCGGCCTCGTTCTGGCGCAGCACGACGAACAGCGACCGATCGATACTCTGCGCCAGGCGCGCGATGGCGAGGTTGCGCAGATCGCTTGCCGTGCCGACGACGATCGCGTGCGCGTCGCGGATGCCGGCCCGCTCGAGCGTCTCGCGCCGCGTTCCGTCGCCGGCGATCACCTGGATGCCGCTCTCGTCGTCGCCGACCGGCCCCGGTTCGACCACGCGCACCTCGCAGCCGCGCTCGTGCAGGCGATGCGCGACCGCGCGGCCGAAGCGGCCGTAGCCGCAGACGATCCACGGGCCGGGGGGCGGCGCCAGCTCGTCGGGCAGCGGCGTGCCGCGCAGCGCGGTCAGCCAGTCGAACAGCCGATAGCAGCCCGGTGCGCGCAGCGCCATCGCCAGTTGCTCGGCGAACGCGACGAACGGATCGACGATGCGCGGGCTGCCCGAAGCCTGCATCAGCGCCGTCGTGTCGGCGGTGTGCGAACGGGCGATCATCGTCGCGCGCGGGTTCAGCAGCGACGCGGTGATCACCGCGGCGACGTTCGCCGCATCGTCGTTGGTCAGGGCGAGCACCGCGCGACAGCAGGGATGTCGCAGGCCGGCGCGTACCAGGGCCTGCGGACGGCTGGCGTCGTCGTGCATCGCGATGACATCGTTGCGGAAGTCCTCGAGCTCGAGCGTCTGCAGTCGCGCCGCGTCGATCTCGACGGCGACGAAGCGCATGCCCAAACGATCGAAGATCCGCGTCAGGCGCAGCCCCGTGTCGCCGCAGCCGAGCACGAGCAGGAACGGCTCGGCGATGCGGCGCACGCGGCGCTCGAAGCGGATCGCAGCGATCGCGCGCAGGAACGAGCCGTCCTGCGCGGCGGCCAGCAGCGTGAGCAGCGTGTAGGTCCAGGTGACTACCGACAGATAGATGACGACGATCGCCCACATGCGCTGCGCGTCGGAGAACGCAACCGGTATTTCGCCGAAGCCGATCGTCGTCGCCGTGTAGGTGACGAAGTAGAACGCATGGAAGATGCTCAGCGGCGGGCTCGGGCGGCCGTCGGCGTCCACGCCGGGGACGACGGTGAATCCGGCCACCGCGATGGCGAACACGACGGTGACCAGCAGCAGCGGCACGCGCAGTCGGCGCAGCAGCAGGTACAGCACGCTCGCGTGCGGCAGCGCGCTTTCGCTGGGCAGCGGAGGATTTGCGGCCGCCGCCGTTGCCGAAGGCGGCTGCGGTGGTTGCGTTGCGGGGCCGGAGTCGCGGTCGGGCATGCGCGTCCCCGGCTGCCGAGGAGTCAGCGCCGGAAGGTCAGCGTCTCGGTGACCAGCAGCACCACCGATACGATGTTGGCCAGCAGCGCGCCGGCGGCGAGTGAAACGACGCTGGCGACGATCTCCGTTTCGGCGTGGCCCGCCTGCACGTAGGTGCCCCAGGTCCAGACGATGGCGGCCAGCAGCAGTTGCGCGACGGCGACCAGGCTGGACGCGAGATGGATCGCGCCGAGCTGCGTGCGGTCGCCCAGCTTCAGGATCGTCGCAATGACATTCACGACGACGGCGGCGAACAGCTCGCTGACCTCGTGGTGCGCGGCCACGTCGAGGTCGCCGTAGACGAAGCCGAAGTTCAGCGTCGCCGCCAGCAGGATGAAGAAACCGAAGACGACCTTTCCGGTGTTCATGCGGGTTCCCGGTCACGAGGCCGCAGGCGGCGCGGCGGTGGGGTTAGCGAACCGCGTCGAGTGTACTTCGACGCACGGCATCGATCGCGCCGGGCGGCGGACGGTCGGCGCACGTCATTGCGTCGCCTCGGGCGAGCGCGGAAGGGCGGCGTGAAGCGCCCAGTCGAGCAGGACGAGTTGCCCTTCGTAGTACTCCGTGCCGACCGACAGCGCGGTGGCCGGCGGCAGCGACAGCGAAGCCTCGCGCTCCGAACCGTCGATGATGGTGTGCATTCCCGCTTCGCGCGAGATGTGCATCATTGCCGCGTTCTCCGCCAGGCAGTGCATGAACAGCTGGCGAAAGCCGCGGTTGCGAGCATGCAGCAGCGCACGCCGGAACATCGCCTGTGCGATTCCCCGGCCGCGATGCAGCGCGTCGACCGACAGTCCCAGCTCGACCGCGTCGTCGAGCTGCGCCACGTGGGTGAAGCCGATCAGCGCGCGCGCGTCGTCGCGCACGCCGAACACCGCGTCCTGCGAGAAATCGAGCTTCCCGACGTAGCCGGCGATCGTCTCCGCGGAAACCGGCACGCCGAATCTGAGCCGCTGGTCTTCGGGTGACAGCCGCAGCAGGTGCTCGCGAATCTGCGGCCGCGAGTCGGGGGACAGCGGATAGACGACGACGCTCGGCGCGCCGGCGCCGAGCACTTCGGGCTCGGGCATGCGTACCTCCTGCAAGAGCACTCTGCCGCCCAATATACCGGACGATGTTGCATTGCAACATGACAACCCGACATGGCAGTACGGTCCCCGTTCCGGCGGCCCGTGCCTACAATCGTCGCCATCGGCCGGGCGGACAGTACGCCCCGGAAAGACGCAAATTCCACGACAGGTTGCGACGATGCCCACTCGCCCGAATCCGTACCGCCAACACCTCGACCGCAACGACGCGAACCACGTTCCGTTGACGCCGATCAGCCTGGTGCGCTGGGCCGCCGATGTCTTCCCGGACCGTTGCGCCGCGATCCACGGCGAGCAGCGTTACACGTGGGCGCAGATGTACGAGCGCGCGTGCCGCTTGGCGTCGGTGCTGGCAGCGCGCGACATCGGCGACGGGGACACGGTTTCGGTGCTGCTGCCCAACACCCCGCCGATGCTCGATGCGCATTTCGGCGTGCCGATGACCGGCGCCGTGTTGAACACGATCAACACGCGACTCGATGCTGCCACCGTCGGGTTCCAGTTGCGTCACTCGGGCGCGAAGGTGTTCGTCGTCGATCGAGAATTCGCGCCGCTGGCCGCCGAAGCGCTCGCCATCCTCTCGGCCGCCGGGCAGCCGCGCCCCTTCGTCGTCGACGTGGACGACCCGGTCTACCGCGGACCGGGCGAGCGCGTCGGCGAAGTCGATTACGAAACCTGGCTCGCTTCGGGCGATCCGTCCCACGAAGGAAGCCTGCCCGACGACGAATGGGACGCGATCGGGCTTAACTACACGTCGGGCACCACCGGCGACCCGAAGGGCGTCGTCGTGCATCACCGCGGCGCCTACCTGAACGCAGTCGGCAACGTGCTCGCGTGGGCGCTGCCGAGGCATCCGGTCTACCTATGGACGCTGCCGATGTTCCACTGCAACGGCTGGTGTTTTCCGTGGACGATTCCCGCGGCGGCCGGGACCAACGTCTGCCTGCGACGCGTCGAGGCGAAGACGATCCTCGACCTCGTCCGCGAGCATCGCGTCACCCATTACTGCGGCGCACCGATCGTGCACGGCACGCTGATCGACGCGCCCGCCGAATGGAAGAAGGGCATCGACTGGCCGGTGCGCGCGATGGTGGCCGGCGCGGCGCCGCCGGCCGCGATGATCGAAGGCATGGAGCGCATGGGCTGGGAAGTCACGCACGTCTACGGCCTCACCGAGGTCTACGGACCCGCCTCGGTCTGCGTGAAGCACGAGGCGTGGAACGAACTCGACCTCGCCGGGCGCGTCGAACGAAACGCACGCCAGGGGGTGCGTTACCAGGTGCAGGAGGGCCTGACTGTCGTCGATCCCGGTTCGATGCAACCGGTGCCGCGCGATGCCGAGACGATGGGCGAGGTGGTGTTCCGCGGCAACATCGTGATGAAGGGCTACCTGAAGAACGAGAAGGCCACTGCCGACGCCTTCGCCGGCGGCTGGTTCCACACGGGCGACCTCGGCGTCGTCTACCCCGACGGCTACGTGAAGCTGAAGGACCGTGCGAAGGACGTCATCATCTCGGGCGGCGAGAACATCAGCTCGATCGAGGTCGAGGACGCGCTGTACAAGCACCCCGCGGTCCTTGCCTGCGCGGTGGTTGCCAAGCCCGACGAGCGATGGGGCGAAACGCCGCTCGCCTTCGTCGAACTGCGCGCCGAGCGGGTCCCGGGCACGCCCGAAGAAGGCAGGGCGCTGGCCGACGAATTGATCGCGCACTGCCGCGAGCATCTGGCTCGCTACAAGGTGCCGCGCGAGGTGCGCTTCGGTCCGGTGCCGAAGACGTCGACCGGCAAGATCCAGAAGCACGTGCTGAGGGCGCAGGCGAAATCGGCTTCGGCGATCGGGTGAGGCTCGCGCGCCGGTCGCCACGCACCGCAATGTGGATCAGTCGACGATCCGCCACCCGCGCGGTGTCCACAACTCGGCGGCGAGCGCCGGCCGGGCGGCTTGCGCAACGACGATGCGGGGATCATCGACCAGCGCATCCGGCAGCGCCACCCCGCACGGCGAGGCAATCCGCAGGCGGCACAACGTGACGCCCGAAGCGGCAAGCGCATCCGCCGGGTGTCGAACGGGCCTTGCGCCGCCCTGCCACTCGATCCTCGTCGGCTGCAGCCTGCGCAACCCTGTCCAGCGAAGCGCCGCGGCGGGTGCGTCCACCGGCATCTCGATGCGCCACGAAAGCGCTCCGCGCGTCATCGCTTCGATGCGAAGGTCTTGCGCCGAAGGCGACTCGAGAGACGCGACGCGGCAGACGAAATGCACGAGTCGCGGCCGTTCGGCGATCTGCGCGCGCAGCGCCGCATCGTCGAGCCCGAACGGGCGCGGCAGCGTCGGCGCGGCCTGCGAAGGATCGGCGGCGATCAGTTCGAGGTAAGTGCGCGCGTCGAGCCGCAATACGCGGTTGTGCGTGCCCCAGCCCGGATGCGCGCCTCCGCCGGCCGCCGTCACGCCGGCGAGCGCGTGCAGCCACGCGTCGCCTTGCCCGAGCGTATCGCAGGCGACGACCAGGTGATCGAGTTCGATGTCGGCTTCGAGCGTCGGCGTAATGCGGCAGGCAGTGCCCGGGGTGGCCAGTACAATCGCGGTCCATGTTACCCGAGCAGAAATCGCGCATCGCCGAGTCGCTGCGCCAGGCGGCGCAGCGCGTCGTCGAGCAGGCCGGCATCGACCTCGTCGTTGCGTCGATCGAGCTCGACCGCCCCAGGCAGCCCGAGCACGGCGATCTCGCCTCGAATCTCGCGCTGCAACTGGCACGACCGCTGAAGTCGAACCCGCGTGCGGTCGCCACGCAACTGAAGGAGGCGCTCGAGGCGCTCGATCGCGAAGGCGGCGACGCCGCGGCGCTGATCGAGTCGATCGAGATCGCCGGCCCCGGCTTCCTGAACCTGCGCGTGCGCGACGATGCCAAGCGGGTCGCGATTCGGCGTGCGCTGGCCGATGCTGAAGCGTTCGGCCGGGGCAATCGCGGCGCAGGACGCGAGGTGCTCGTCGAGTTCGTTTCGGCGAACCCCACCGGACCGCTGCACGTCGGGCACGGCCGACAGGGCGCGCTGGGCGATGCGCTGTCGGCGCTGCTCGACGCCGACGGCTGGCGCGTGACGCGCGAGTTCTACTACAACGACGCGGGCGCGCAGATCGACAACCTCGCGCGCTCGGTGCAGGCGCGTGTGCGCGGCATCGGCCCCGACGATCCGCGCTTTCCGGTCGACGGCTATCGGGGCGAGTACATCCGCGACATCGCGGACGACTACCTGGCCGGCAAGAGCGTCTCGGCCGAGCAGGTGGAATCCGTGCGCGGCGCCGGCGATCCCGACGATCTCGAAGAGATCCGGCGCTTCGCCGTCGCCTATCTGCGCCACGAGCAGGACATCGACCTTCGCGCGTTCGGCGTGCGCTTCGACCGCCATTACCTCGAGTCGTCGCTGTATGCCGACGGTCGCGTGCAGGCGGTGGTCGACGCATTGCGCCGCTCGGGCCACACCTACGAGGACGAGGGCGCATTGTGGCTGCGCACCACGACCTTCGGCGACGACAAGGACCGCGTGATGCGCAAGTCCGACGGCGCCTACACGTACTTCGTGCCCGACGTCGCCTATCACGTCGCGAAGTGGGAGCGCGGTTACGCGCGGGCGATCAACGTGCAGGGCTCCGATCACCACGGCACGATCGCACGCGTGCGTGCCGGCCTGCAGGCGCTCGACATCGGGATCCCGCAGGGCTATCCCGACTACGTGATGCACAAGATGGTCACCGTGATGCGCGGCGGCGAGGAGGTGAAGATCTCCAAGCGCGCCGGCGCCTACGTGACGCTGCGCGACCTGATCCTGTGGACCGGCGAAGTGCGCGACGACGACGGCGAGGTGCGCATCGACGAGCAGCGCGGACGCGACGCGGTGCGTTTCTTCCTGATTTCGCGCAAGGCCGACAGCGAGTTCGTCTTCGACGTCGACCTGGCACTCGCACGCACCGACGAGAACCCGGTCTACTACATCCAGTACGCGCACGCGCGCATCTGCTCGGTGCTGGCGCAGTGGGGCGGCGATGCCGAAGCGCTCGCGCGCTCGGCGGCGGCCGGCGAGGTGGCGCTCGATTCCCTGGGCGGAGCGCGCGAGTTCGCGCTGTGCGCGCGCATCGCAGCGTTCCCGCCGGCACTGCAGGCTGCGGTCGACGAACTGGCGCCGCACGCGATCGCCTTCTATCTCAAAGACTTAGCCGCCGAACTTCACTCTTACTATAATGCCGAGCGGGTGCTCGTCGATGACGAGGCGACAAGGACCGCGCGGCTGGCGCTGCTGCTTGCCGTGCGGCAGGTGTTCCGCAACGGCCTGGCGCTGCTCGGCGTATCGGCTCCCGAGAGGATGTAAATGGTGGATCGCGTCGTTCGTCCGGGCCCGGGTCGCCGCATGCGCGGAGGCACGCTGCTCGGTTTCCTGGTCGGACTGATCGCCGGTCTGTCGATCGCCGTCGTCGTCGCGATGATCGTCACGCGTGCGCCGGTGCCCTTCGTCGACAAGAACAAGCGCAACGCCGAACCGGTGCTGGAGCCGAAGTCGCTGTCCGAGGCGCCCGACCCGAACGCCCCGTTGCATGCGAAGGCGCGGCCGGCGGCGGGCGCCGAGCCGACCGCTGCTGCGCCGGCGTCCGCGGGGCCGGCGGGTGCGCTTTCGGCGCCGATCGTCGCGTCGGCGCCGGCCAGCGCCGGCGCGGCAGCCTCGGCGCCGGGTGCCGCGAGCGCACCGGGCGACGCCAGCTATCTGCTGCAGGCGGGCGCCTTCCGGTCGTCGTCGGAGGCGGAGAGCATGAAGGCGCGGCTGGCGCTGATCGGCTTCGAAGCCCGCGTGCTCGACGCGCAGGTCAACGGCCAGACGCTGTATCGTGTCCGCGTCGGACCCTACGCGCAACTCGATTCGATGAATCGCGCACGCGCGCGGCTGGCCGAGAACGGCATCGAGGCCTCGGTAGTCCGGCAGCGGTGAAACCCTCGCGCGCCGCGCTTCGTCGCCGGGCGCGAATCTTTCGGAACGCCCCATGATCGATGCTCGCAGACGAATCCTGATCTCAGCCGGCGCTGCGGTGGCCGGCGCCGCTGCGCTTCCCGCGGCGCGCGCGCAGTCCGCGCCCGTCGAAGGGCGCGACTACCGGCTGGTGTCGCCGCCGCAGCCCACCGAGGCGCCGGCCGGCAAGATCGAGGTCATCGAGTTCTTCTGGTACGGCTGCCCGCACTGCAATGCGCTCGAGCCGCTGCTGAAGCAGTGGCTGTCGAAGTTGCCGCCCGACGTGTATTTCAAGCGCGTTCACGTGCCGTTCGGCGACCGGCGCCATCAGCAGCTGTATTACACCCTCGAATCGATGGGCGTCGCCGACAAGGTGGACGACGTCGTCTTCCGCGCGATCCACGTGGACGGCAACCGGATGGACACGCCGGAGAAGATGATCGACGTGCTGTCGAAGCACGGCGTGGACAAGGACAAGTTCCTCGAGACCTGGAAGTCGTTCGCCGTGCGCACGAAGATGTCGCGCGGCGCGCAGCTCACGCAGGCCTACGGCGTAGACGGCGTTCCCGCGATGGCGGTCGCCGGCAAGTACTACACGGCGCCGAGCATGGTCGGCTCCAACGCCGGCGCGCTGCGCGTCATCGACTGGCTGGTGCAGAAGGAACGCCAGATGGGCAAGTAGAGGCGGTGTCGCGGCCGAAGGCAGCAGGCGAAGGCGCGATGCGCATCGTGTCGCTCGTGCCGAGTCTCACCGAGCTGCTGTGCCAGCTCGGCTTGCGCGAGCAGCTCGTCGGTCGCACGGGCTTCTGCATTCATCCGCGCGATGCGTTGCGCGATGTGCCGAGGGTCGGCGGCACGAAGGACGTCGATGTGGAGCGCGTGCGCGCGCTCGCGCCCACGCACGTCGTCGTCAACGTCGACGAGAACGAGAAGCCGACCGTCGAGCGGATCGCCGCGCTCGGCGCCGAGATCGTCGTCACGCATCCGATCACCGTCGACGACAACCTCGCGCTGATCGAATCCTTCGGCGATCGCTTCGGCACGCGCGCGGCTGCGCAGCGCCACGCCGACCGACAGCGCGAGGCGGTGCACCGCGTGGCCACGCGACGTTTTGCATCGGTGGACGTGCTCTACCTGATCTGGAAGGACCCGTGGATGAGCATCGGACGCGAGACGTTCATAGCGCACATGCTCGCCGCGGTCGGGCTGCACTCGGTGGTCGCGGACCCACAGCCGCGCTACCCGGTGGTGGCCGACCCGTCGGCCGATGCGCGCGGCGCGCGCGTCGTGCTGCTGTCGTCCGAGCCGTACCGCTTCGTCGAGCGGCATCGCGCGGCGCTGCAGCGCGCGAGCGGCCTCGGCACGCCGACGTTCGCGACGATCGACGGCGAGATGACATCGTGGTACGGCACGCGGGCGATCGACGGGCTGCACTACCTGCTCGGCTATCGCGACGCGCTCGATCGCGCGCTCGACGCGGGCGGGGCGAACGGGGAGGAGCGTCGATGACCCGCGTGCGGATCGCGCTGTGGATCGCCTGCGTGCCGCTGCTGTTCGCGCTCGGCGCGTGCTCGACGTCGAAGGTAGCGCGCGGCGGCTCGGGCGCCGACGGCGCTGCGACGCGCGGTGGCGGCTACTACCTCGACGACGGTCCCGGACAGCTTTCGCCGGCCGACGTCGCCGCGATTCCGGATGCGGTTCCTCGTGCCGAGCCGGTGCTACTGCGCACCTCCCGCCCCTACACGGTGTTCGGACGAACCTACACGCCGATGAGCACGCTCGCGCCCTATCGCGAGCGCGGGATCGCCTCGTGGTACGGACGGCGCTATCACGGCAAGCCGACCTCGAGCGGCGAGCCCTACGACATGAATGCGATGACGGCCGCGCATCCGACGCTGCCGATTCCGAGCTACGTGCGCGTGACGCGCGCAGGAACGGATCGCAGCGTCGTCGTCCGGGTCAACGATCGCGGACCGTTCCTGCAGAACCGGTTGATCGATCTCTCGTACACGGCGGCCGCCAAACTCGGCTTCGTCGAGATGGGCAGCGCCGAGGTCGAGGTCGAGGCGATCACGCAGTTCGACGGGCCTGCAGCGCCGCTGCTGGTCGCGGGGAACGCGCCGGGAGCGCAGCAGGGCGGGGCGGGGGCGGCGATTTCGGGTGCTGCGCCGGGCGGTGCTGCGTCGCCGATCGCCGGCGATCCTCCCATCGTGCCGGCGACTTCCTCGTCTCGCGTCGACGCGACCGTCGCTCCGATGCGGGACGAGGCGCCCGGCCGACTCGTGGTCGAGACCCGGTTCGCGGATGCCGATCGCGCAACGGCGCATGGCCCTGCGGCCGCGGGCGCGACGTCGGCATCGGCGCCTGCTGCATCGGCGCCTGCCGCATCGGCTGCTGCGACCTCGGCGCCCGCCGCGCCGGCATCTACGGGTTTCGCAACGGCAGGATTCGGCGCGGGAAGGGCATCGGCCGCAACGCTTTCGCCGCCGACCACGCCGACCACGCCGACCACGCCGACTGCTGCGCACGCGAGCGGGCCGGGCTTCTGGCTGCAACTCGGTGCCTTCTCCTCGGCGGACGGCGCGCGCGCGGCGCTCGAACGACTGCGGCGCGAGCTTGCCTGGCTCGGCGCGCGCTTCGACCTGCGTCGCGAAGGCGCCCTGTACAAGGTCCAGGCGGGTCCCTGGCTGCAGCGCGAACATGCGCTGGATGCGGCGGCGCGCGTACGAGGCGCCACTGCCTTGCAGCCGTTCCCGATCTTCCGCTGAGCGTTCAGCGGCCGGCGCTTGCGCAAGGCGCCGCCACCGCCGTTACGCGAGTCCGCTGTTAGAGGCGCCGCCACCGCCGTTACGCGAGTCCGCTGTGAAATACGGCGTTTTCTCTTCTGAAAAGGATTGCAGAGGCAGAAACGCTGCGTTCCGCAGCGAATCTTCCGAGCGTGCAGCGTGCCGAGCGTGCAGCGTGCCGAGCGCGCAGCGTGCCGAGCGCGCAGCGTGCCGAGCGCGCAGCGTGCCGCGCGCGCAGCGTGCCGAGCGCGCAGCGTGCCGCGCGCGCTATCGGCCGTCCTCGGCGCTATCGGGCGGGCCCGGCTCGTCTTCCGGCCGTGCGCTCCTCCCCCTCCTCCTCGCCCCCTTGCGCCCCCACGCGCCGCGCGGCTGCCAGCGCCATCGCGTACAGCTTCCTGCGCGGCAACGCCGTCACGCGTCCCGCGAGCCGTACCGCCCGGCTGAGCGGCATTTCGGCGAGCAGCTCCGACAGCAGCGCGTGCACGTCCACTTCGACGACGTCCGACGCGACCGCATCGCCGCTGCCGGCGGTCCTCGAAGGCGCTGCCACGACGAGCACGTACTCGCCGCGCAGCCGGTTTTCGTCGGCGTCGAGCCATCCGCGCGCGTCGGCGACGTCGCAGACATGAATCTCCTCGAAGCGCTTGGTCAGTTCGCGGCCGATGGCGACGCGCCGTCCGCCGCCTGCCAGCCGCGCGATCGCCGCCAGCGTCGGCGCGATCCGATGCGGTGCTTCGAACAGCACGAACGGATGCGGCATTCGAGCGAGCTCTGCGAGCCGCTCGTCGCGCGCGCGTTCCCGCGCGGGCAGGAAGCCCTCGAAGTGGAACGGACCTTCGACCAGCCCGCTGGCCGAGATCAATGCGAGCGGCGCGGAGGGGCCGGGTACCGGAACGATCCGGTAGCCGGCGGCCCGCACGTCGTCGACGATGCGCGCGCCCGGATCGCTGACTGCAGGTGTTCCCGCGTCGCTGACCAGCGCAACGCTGCGTCCGGCGGCGAGCGCCTCGACGATGCGCTGCGCGGCCGCGCGCTCGTTGTGCCGATGCGCCGGCATCGTCTGCGGATGCACGCCGAGATGGTCGAGCAGCACGCGGGTCGTTCGCGTGTCTTCGGCCGCTACCAGATCGACCCCGCGCAGCACATCGGCCGCACGGCCTCCGATATCCGACAGATGTCCGATGGGAGTGGCCACTACATATAATGAGCCCGGCTCGACGCCGATCGAGCTGCTCATCGAGTCTCCGTGCTGATGTCCGACACGTCTGCCTTTCCGAGGTTCACCCGGCGATGCGCGCTGCGCGCGCTGCTCGGCGGCGCGGCGCTGGCCGCGCCTGCATTCACCGCGCTGGCGCAGGGCGAGACTAGCACCGGGGAGGTGGAAGGCCGCGGAGTGGCGTCGCCCGAACGCCGGCGCTTCGGTTCGGGTCAGATCGGCATCGCGATGTTCGTTCCGCCTTCCGGCGGCATGTATCGGCGCGCAACGAACGCACTCGTCGAAGGAACGCGCGCCGCGCAGGCGCGCGACGGCTCCGGCATCACCGTCGAGGTCATCGAGGTCGATGCAGAGCTGATCGCGTTGCGCGGCCTGTACGACGAATTGCAGCAGCGCGGCTTCTCGATGGTGATCGGGCCGCTCACGCGCGACGTCGTCGCCTTGATCGCCGATGCGGGTGCGCCGCCGCTGTTCACGCTGGCGCTGAACCAGAGCGAAGGCCATTCGCTGCCGTCGAACATGCTCTCGCTGGGCCTGTCGATCGAGGCCGAGGCGCGCCAGGCCGCGTCGATCGCCTACGACGAGTCGGCGCTCGTCGCGCCTCGGCCCCGTGCGGCGCTGGTGCAGGACGACACTCCGCTCGGCGCGCGCAGCGCCGCAGCGTTCGCCGAACGCTGGCGCGAGCGCGGCGGCGACGTCTTCGAAGCGATCACCATGACGAACACGAGTTCGAGCCGGATGCGTTCCAGGCTCGCGCCGCTGCGCGCAGACGTCCACTTCGTTGCCGGCCAGCCGGTGCTCGCCCAGGCAGTACGCGTCGCCATCGGGCCGAGGGCGGCCATCTACGGCACTTCGCGCCTGAACACCGGGGCCGTGCTCGGGCAGCCGGCCGGCGCGTTGCCGCTGCGTTCGCCGGAGCTCGACGGCGTGCGCCTCGTCGATCTTCCGTGGCGCGTGCAGCCCGATGCGCCGGCGGTGATGGCCTACCCGCGGCCCGCCGACATGAACCTCGAACTGCAGAAGCTCTACGCGCTGGGCATCGACGCGTTTCGCGTCGCGCGCCTGCTGGTCGACCGCGCGCCGGTCATCGATCTCGACGGCGTTACCGGGCGGCTGCGGCTGTCCGGGGACGGCACGATGATCACGCGCGAAGGCGTGCTCGCCGAATACCGCGACGGCGTCCTGGTTCCGATCACCGCGCCGTGACCCGCCGCTCGCCCATGCAGGCGCGCGGCGATGCGGCCGAGGAGCGCGCGCTCGCCTTCCTTGTCGACCAGGGGCTCTCGCTCGTCGAACGCAACGTGGCGAGCCGACTCGGCGAGATCGACCTGGTCATGCGCGACGACGCCGCTTTCGTGTTCGTCGAGGTGCGTTCGCGGGCCGGCAATGCTTTCGGCGGCGCTGCCGCGTCGGTCGGCGTCGCCAAGCGCCGTCGGCTGCAGCGCGAGGCGCAGCGCTGGATGAACCAGCGCTTCGGCGATCGCTGGCCGCCGTGCCGCTTCGACGTCTGCGCCTTCGACGGAGCACGTCTCGAATGGATCCGCGGCGCCTTCTGATGCCCGGCGCGCGATGCGCCTGCATTGGTTCCCGCTGCGCCGGTGTCGGACGGGCTCTCGCAGTTCGCCCCGTATAATCGCCGCGACTTTTCCAGCCTTGTGCGCAGCGTGCGAAGCATCGCACGAAGCGGCCCGCGAATGAGCCTCACCGATCGCATCCGCAAGCAGTTTGAAGAAAGTGCCGAGCTCAAGCGCGACGCGGCGGCGGCGCTCGCCACGCCGATCGCCACGGCAGTCGACCGGATCACCGCCGCGATCGCTTCCGATCGAAAGATCCTGGTCTGCGGCAACGGCGGCTCGGCTGCCGACAGCCAGCACCTGGCAGCCGAACTGGTCGGGCGCTACGAGCGCGAGCGGCCCGAGCTCGCCGCGATCGCGCTGACCACCGACACGTCGATCCTCACCGCGGTAGCGAACGACTACGCGTTCGAGCAGGTCTTCGCGCGCCAGGTGCGCGCGCTCGGCCGGGAAGGCGACGTGCTCGTCGCGATCTCGACGAGCGGCAATTCGCCGAACGTGGTCGCCGCAGTGCAGGTTGCGCGCGAACGCGATCTCGTCGTCGTCGCGCTCACCGGGCGCGGTGGCGGACGCATCGGCGCGATGCTCGGCGACGAAGACGTGAACCTGTGCGTGCCGCACGAGCGCACGTCACGAATCCAGGAAGTGCACCTGCTGATCCTTCATTGCCTGTGCGACGGAATCGACGCGTCGCTGCTCGGCGACGAATGACCGGCCATCGGGGAGGAACCGGATGAACGACTCGATCTCGAACTACGGCCGTCTGCGCCGTTCGCTGCTCGTCGGCGCAGTGCTCGCAGCGTCGCTCGGCGCCTCGGGGTGCCTTCCGGTGATGGCCACCGGCGCCGCGGTCGGCACGCTCGCCGCGCTGGATCGACGCACGGTCGGCGCGCAGACCGAGGACCAGGCGATCGAACTGAAGGCCGCCGCGCAGATCCGCGACCGCATCGGCAGCGGCGTGAGCGTCACCAGCTACAACCGCAAGGTGCTGCTCACCGGCCAGGTGGCGAACGAACGCGACAAGCGCACCGCCGAGGCGATCGTCGCCGAACTGCCGAACGTGCGTTCGATCCACAACGAACTGCAGGTGTCCGGCGTGCCGTCGCTGAGCACGAGCGCGGCCGACGCTGCGATCACCGCGCGCGTGAAGGCTGCGTTCCTCGAAGCCCCCGACCTGCAGGCGAACACGATCAAGGTGGTCACCGAAGCGGGCACGGTGTACCTGATGGGCCTGGTGTCGCGTCGCGAAGCCGATCGCGCAGCGCAGGTCGCCAGCCGCGTGGCGGGCGTGCAGCGCGTCGTCACCGTCTTCGAATACATCACCGAGGAAGAGGCCGCGCGCTCGAAGCCGCAGTCGCGATAGCGCGAAGCGGGCGCGACGGACGGATGCGCTCGCGCATCCGACGAGCGGCTCGCAGAAACAACGGCTGCGCGAGGGAAACGGCGGACAATTCGCGCATCGTTTCGCGGAGCCGGCGCCCGGTGATGCCATGACCCAGTTGTCGATCGTCGCAGTGGCGGTATTCGTCGTCGCGCTCGTCTGGGGCGTGTCGGTCTTCAACCGCTTCGTCGAACTGCGCAACCGCTGGCAGAACGCGTATGCGCAGATCGACGTGCAATTGAAGCGCCGCTACGACCTGATCCCGAATCTCGTGTCCGCCACGCGCGCATATCTCGCGCACGAACGCCAGACCCTCGAGGCGGTGATCGCGGCACGACAGCGCGCAAGCGATGCGAGCGACGCCGCGCGTGCGCATCCGCGCCACCAGCCGGCGCTCGATGCGCTCGATGCCGCGGAGGTTGCACTGGCCTCGCCGCTGTCGCGGCTGATGGCGCTCGTCGAGCAGTACCCGAAGCTGCAGGCCGACGAGACGGTTCGTCGTCTCACCGAAGAGTTGCGCAGCACCGAGAATCGCATCGGTTTCTCGCGCCAGGCCTTCAACGACCAGGTGACGACCTACAACACGGCCATCGAATCGTTTCCGGCGTCGCTCGTCGCGACGCTGTTCGGCTTCCGACGCTCGAGCACGCTGCGCGCGACCGCGTCGGCGCAGGAACGCCAGCCGATTCCCGTAGCACTCTGAGCGGGCCGATCCCGCAATGGATTTCTACGCCCACCAGGACCGGGCGCGAATGCGCTCGCGCCGCCTCGCTGCGTTGTTCGTGCTCGCGCTGGCGGCGGTCGTCGTCGCGGTCGACGTCGCCGCCTTCGCCGGTTGGCGGCTGCTGGCCGGGCGCCTGGCGCCGCCGCGTTTCTTCCTCGAGACCAACACCTTCGTCACGCTGTTGATCGTCCTCGGCGGGGCGTGGATCGAGACGCAGCGCTTGCGCGACGGCGCTTCGGCGCTCGCCGATCGGCTCGGCGCTCGTCCGCTCGACGACGACCAGCCGCTGCATCGCCGCTTGCGCGACGTTGCCGAGGAAGTGTCGATCGGTGCGGGCGTGCCGGTGCCGGCGCTGTATGTGCTGGACGATCCGTCGATCAACGCGCTCGCTGCCGGCGAGAGCCCCGCGCACGCCGCCGTGGTCGTCACGCGCGGCGCGCTCGAGCGGCTCGAGCGCGCGGAACTGCAGGGCGTCGTCGCGCACGAGATCGCCCACATCGTCGGCGGCGACAGCGCGACCAACGCGCGACTCGCCGGTGCGTTGTACGGACTGCTCTCGCTGCACCTGCTCGGCTCGCGGATGCTCGCGTCGGCCTTCGCGGCGAACGGCGCGATGCAGCGATTCTTCCCGGCGCGCATCGTACTCGCCGTCGCCGGGCTGTCGGTGTACGCGGTCGGTTGGCTGGGCGTTGCGGCGGCGCAGCTGCTGCGCGCCGGCATCAGCCGGCAACGCGAGTTCCTCGCCGACGCGCTTGCCGTGCAGTTCACGCGCGATCGTGACGGCCTGGGCTGCGCGCTGCGCCGGATCGCCGGCGAGAAGCCCGCCGCCTTGCGGGCTTCGTACGCACCGCTCGTCGCGCATTTCCTGCTGGTGTCGCCGTCGATCGGCGTCGATCGCCTGAGCAGCCATCCGCCGCTGCGCGAGCGCATTCGTCGGCTCTACGGTCGCTCGATGCCGCCGCTCGATCCGATTCCGCAAGACCCGCGCGCTCGACCAGATCCGGGGCGCGCGCACGAGGCGTTCGCCGGCGGCGTGACAACCGCGCCTGCGCACGCACCCGAGGGGCGCGCAGCGGATGTGCCGTCTCCGGCGGCGCGCCTGGTCGAGCGAATCCGCGACGCTTCGCTGCGTCACGACAGTGCCGCGCATTGGCTCGAGGCTTTGGTGGGCGGCCGGCTGGACGGCGCATTCGGAAACGCTTCGGCGGTGGTCGCTGGATCCGGCAGCGACGACGCGGCGCAGACGGAATTGCAGGCTGCGCTCGCCTGGGTGCTGTCGCCCGCCGGCGCGCAGCTCCGCGTGCCGTTGCTCGAGTTGCTGCTGGCGCGCGTGCGCCGCTGGAGCAGCGCGCACCGCCGCGAGTTGCTCGATCGCTGCCGGCGTGCCGTCGAGGCCGACGGACGCGTCGATTCCTCCGAGTGGGTCTACTACACGCTGGCGCGGCATCGATTGATGCCCGCTTCGCCGGCCGCGCAGCGCTCGCGCCGGGCGACCGCGTCGCGCGTCGAGCACAGTCGTGCGCTCGCTGCGCTGTTCGCGATGGCCGCGGCGATCGGCGAGGCTTCGGCGCGCAGTACACGCGATGCGCTCGCCGACGCGGCGGCGCTGCTCGACGTTCCGCCGCCGGCCGCCACGCCGGACGAGGTAGGCACCGCCGAGCTCGCTCGGGCGCTCGACGTGCTGCTTGCGCTGCCGCCGCTGTCCAAGCCGATCCTGTTGAAGGTGCTGCGCTCCCTGGGCCGCGAGCCGGGCGACCCGAACTACGAGGCCTTCCTGCGCGCGGTCGCCGCGGCGATCGATTGCCCTGCGCCGCGCAGCGCGGCCGTCGCACCGCGTGCGGCGTCGCCATCGCCGTCGATGCGCGCCGCGTGCGCGCCTGCGCCCGCGGTGCGCACTTTCGGCAGCGCTTCGTTGCACGAGGCCGACGCCGACGCGCTGAGCGTCTGATCGTCGGGAAGATCGCGACCGCGGCGTCATCGCGCCTGGCGCCGTGTGCCAGAATCGCCTGCCAGGATGCGAAGCGGCAAGCATGAGCGAAAGAGAAGGCGACGGCCGGCGCAATGATCCGCGCGCGCGCAAGCGCAGCGTGCGCATCGGCGGCGCTTCGGGATTCTGGGGCGACAGCGCGCTGGGCCCGGCGCAGCTCGTTGCACACGGCGACGTCGATTTCCTCGTCTTCGACTATCTCGCCGAGACGACGATGGCGATCCTCGCCGGCGCCCGCTTGCGCGATCCGACCGCGGGGTACGCAACCGATTTCGTCGAAGTCGCGATGAAGCCGCTGCTGCGCGAGATCGTCGCGCGCGGCATCCGCGTGGTCAGCAACGCCGGCGGGGTGGCGCCGCAGGCATGCGCGCGCGCGCTCGTCGAACTCGCGCAGCAGCAGGGCGTGGCGCTCGAGGTGGCGGTCGTCGACGGCGACGACGCGATGCCGGTCGTCGATGCGCTGCGCGAGGCGTCGGCGCAGCCCGCAGGCGCGGCGTTCGTCGACATCGAGGGTCGGCCCGTTCCCGCGAAGCTGCTCAGCGCGAACGCCTACCTGGGCGCGCTGCCGATCCGCGCGGCGCTCGATGCCGGCGCGCAGGTGGTCGTCACCGGCCGCTGTGTCGATTCGGCGGTGACGCTGGGCGCGCTGATGCACGCCTTCGACTGGTCGGCCGACGATCACGACCGGCTCGCCGCCGGCAGCCTTGCCGGCCACCTGATCGAGTGCGGCTGCCAGGCCACCGGCGGCCTGCACACCGACTGGGAAACGGTGCCCGACTGGCCGAACATCGGCTATCCGATCGTCGAATGCGAGGCCGACGGCTCGTTCGTCCTCGCCAAGCCGCCCGGCACCGGCGGCAAGGTGACCCCTGCGGTCGTCGCCGAGCAGCTGCTCTACGAGATCGGCGACCCGGCGGCCTACCGGCTGCCCGACGTCGTCTGCGACTTCACACAGGTGCGGCTGCGCGCCGAAGGCGCCGACCGCGTCCGCGTGCAGGGCGCGCGCGGGCGCGCGCCGGACGACCGCTACAAGGTCAGCGCCACGTACGTCGAAGGTCACCGTTCGAGCGCCACGTTGAGCATCGTGGGCTTGGACGCAGTCGCGAAGGCGCGGCGCACCGGCGAGGCGATCCTCGCGCGCACGCGTGCGATGTTCGCGGCACGCGGCTGGCCCGACTACAGCGCGTCGCTGGTCGAAGTGCTCGGTGCCGAGTCGGGCTACGGACCTCATGCGAACGCCGCGCTGCAGGCGGCGCGCGAAGCCGTGCTGCGCGTCTCGGTGCGCCATCCGCGGCGCGAGGCGCTCGAACTGTTCGCGCGCGAGATCGCGCCGGCCGGAACGTCGTGGTCGCCCGGCACGACGGGCGCCTCGGGCCGTCCTTCGGTATCGCCGGCGATCCGGCAGCTCGCGTTCTTCGTCGAGAAAAGCCGCCTTGCGCCGACCGTCGTGTTTCGCGGTGAGCGCATCGCGGTGCCGGTTCCTTCGGCGGGTGGCGGGGCAGCGGGCGACAGGGGCGCCGCCGAAGAGTGCGAGCGCGCCGGGCCGTACGAGGAATTCGAACAGGCCGGCGATCGCGTCGAGGTCCCGCTGATCCGCCTCGCATGGGCGCGAAGCGGCGACAAGGGCGACACGTCGAACATCGGCGTCGTCGCGCGCAGCGCCGGGCTGGTGCCGGTGCTGCGCGCGCAACTCACGGCCGAGCGCGTCGCGGCGTACCTGGCGCACCTGGTCGAGGGCCCGGTCGTGCGCTACGAGTTGCCCGGGATCGGCGGCTTCAACTTCGTCTGCGAGCGCGCGCTGGGCGGCGGAGGCATGGCGTCGCTGCGCAACGATCCGCTCGGCAAGGGGATGGCGCAGATCCTGCTGTCGATGCCGATGCGGGTAGATCCGCGCCGGCTCGCTTCGGTTTCGCCGGACGGCTGACCAGCCTGGCAGGGCCTCAGGCCCCGGCCGGATTGGCGCGCTCGGCGATCTCGATCAGGTTCAGGTCCGGGTCGCGCACGTAGACCGAGCGCAGCGCGAAAGTCGCGCCGGTACGCGCCACCGGGCCCTCGACGATCGGCACGCCGGCGTCCCGCAGGCGTGCGATGACGTCGTCCAGCGGAATCGCCGCAATGAAGCACAGGTCGAGCGCACCCGGAACCGGCAGGTGCGCCTTCGGTTCGTATTCCCGGCCCTTGACGTGCAGGTTGATCTTCTGCGCACCGAAGCGGAAGGCGACGCGGCCCTCGCCGAAGCGCTCCGTCGACATGCCCAGCACCTCGGTATAGAAGCGCACGCACTCGTCGGGGTGCGAGGTGGTCAGCACGATGTGATCCAGGCGGTCGATCATTTCCGGGGTTCTCCTGCAGGGCTCGTTGCCACGGCGCGCCGCGCGTCGTCCTCGAGCAACTCGATCAGGTCGAGTGCGAACGAAGGCAGTGAAGCGAGACTGCGCGCACAGATCACGAGGCGTCTGATCGCCCAATCGTCTCGCAACGGAACGATCCGGATCGCCATCGTCCGCGCATGACGCGTCGCGGCAGACGCCGGCAGGATGCCGACGCCGATGCCCGCTTCGATCATCCGGCAGGCGGATTCGAAGTTGCCTACCTGGATGCGAAAACGCGGAACGCGATGCAGATCGTCGCAGATCCGGCTCACGAACGTGTGGATCGCGCTCGCTTCGTGCAGTCCGATCTGGTCGAAGTCCAGCACGCGAACGAAGTCGACCGAAGCCTCGTCGGCCAGCGGATGGCCTTCGGCGACGACCAGCGCGAGGCGATCCTCGCGGTAGGGAATCGTCTCGAGGCGGCCGGTGCGCACCGTTCCTGCGACGATGCCCAGGTCGGTCTGGCCGTCGAGCACCGCGCGCACGATCTCGTCGCTCGAGCGTTCGCGCAGGTCCACGTTCACGTCCGGATGCCGGATCAGGTAGGTGCGCAGCACCTGCGGCAGGAATTCGCTCGATGCGGTCGTGTTGGCGAACAGGCGCAGGTGGCCCTTGACGCCCTTGGCGTATTCCTGCAGGTCGGCGCGCAGGTGCTCGAGCTGCGCGAGCACCGTGCGCGCGTGCTGCACGAAGGCGAGCCCCGGTGCAGTGAGCTCGACCCCCTGGCTCGAGCGATGCAGCAGCTTCGCGCCGATGCGCTCCTCGAGGTGCTTCACGCGCGCGCTGGCTGCGGGAAGCGACAGGTGCATCGCGGCAGCGCCGCCGGTTAGGCTCTCCGCTTCCGCGATGCGCACGAGCAGGCGCAGATCGACGAGGTCGAAATGCAGGGACATGAGTGCCTGCAGTCTACCTGCTGGGCGGGGCTCGATTCGACGCATCGGCACGCGCCTTCGCCTGGGCCGAAGGCCCCGTTCCCGGATCGCGAATTGTCCCCGCGCCGTCTTTTCGCGCATCCTTGGGCTTTCCGGATCGGCCCCGAATGGAACTCGAAAGACTGCGGGATTGGATCGGACGCACCGAGCGAAACGCCGATCGCGTCGACGCCGCACGCGTCGTCCAGCTGGCCGCCACGCTGGGACGGGAAGACGTTCGCGGCGCAGGCGGCGAAGCGCTGCCTCCGCTGTGGCACTGGATGTTCTTCGCGCCGGCCGCGCCCGCCTCGCAACTCGGCCCCGACGGCCATCCGCGCCGCGGCGGCTTCCTGCCGCCGGTGCCGCTGCCGCGCCGCATGTGGGCGGGTGGGCGCCTGCACTTCGAGCATCCGCTGCGCGTGGCCGACGACATCGCGCGCGACTCGCGCATCGCCGACGTCAGCGGCAAGCAGGGCCGCAGCGGCGCGCTGGTGTTCGTCACCGTCGCGCACGAAATCTCGGATGCGCGCGGCGTGGCGATCCGCGAGGAGCACGACATCGTCTATCGCGACGAGCCGAAGGTGGTCGAAGCCGATGCGGCGAAGGGCGAAGACCGAGCGTCGAAGAAGGCGGCCGACGCAGGCACGGCAGCCGTGGCTCCAACCTCCCCGAACGTTGCCGCGCCGGGAGCGGCGCGCACCGACGAGCAGTTCTCGCGCCGCATCGTTCCCGACCCGGTGCTGCTCTTTCGCTACTCGGCCGTCACCTTCAACGGTCATCGCATCCACTACGACCGCAGCTACGTCACCGGCGTCGAAGGCTATCCGGGCCTGGTCGTGCACGGCCCGCTGATCGCCACGCTGCTGCTCGACCTGCTGCACCGCGAACGGCCTGCCGCACGCGTGGCGCGCTTCGAATTCAAGGCGGTACGCCCGCTGTTCGACACCAATGCCTTCGAGGTCTGCGGACGCGCCGCCGGCGAGCGCTCCTTCGACCTGTGGGCGCGCGACCACGAAGGCCGCCTCGCGATGCAGGCGAGCGCCGAACTCCATCGAGACTGATCCGACATGACTTCCTCGCTGCAAGACCGCTACGAAGACATCCGCGACGGCGTTCGCGACCTGTGCAGGCAGTTCCCCGACGAGTACTTCCGCAAGGTCGACGAGCAGCGCGCCTATCCGGAGGCCTTCGTCGACGCGTTGACGAAAGCCGGCTGGATGGCCGCGCTGATCCCCACCGAATACGGCGGTTCGGGCCTCGGGCTCGCCGAGGCGTCGGTGATCATGGAGGAGATCAACCGCTGCGGCGGCAACTCGGGCGCGCTGCATGGCCAGATGTACAACATGGGCACGCTGCTGCGCCACGGCTCCGAAGAGCAGAAGCGCAAGTACCTGCCGCGCATCGCCGCGGGCGAACTGCGGCTGCAATCGATGGCCGTCACCGAGCCGACCACCGGCACCGACACGACGAAACTGAAGACCACTGCCGTGCGCAGCGGCGACAAGTACGTCGTCAACGGGCAGAAGGTGTGGATCTCGCGCGTACAGCACTCGGACCTGATGATCCTGCTCGCGCGCACGACGCCGCTGGCCGAGGTGAAGAAGAAGTCCGAAGGCATGTCGGTCTTCATCGTCGACCTGCACCAGGCGATCGGCCACGGCCTCGAGGTGCGACCGATCGCCAACATGGTCAACCACGAGACGAACGAGCTGTTCTTCGAGAACCTCGAGATCCCGGCGGAGAACCTGGTCGGCGAGGAAGGCCGCGGCTTCAAGTACATCCTCGACGGCCTGAACGCCGAGCGCACGCTGATCGCCGCCGAATGCATCGGCGACGGCTACTGGTTCGTCGATCGCGTGACGCAGTACGCGAAGGATCGCGTCGTGTTCGGCCGGCCGATCGGGCAGAACCAGGGCGTGCAGTTCCCGATCGCCGAGTCGTTCATCGAGGTCGAGGCAGCGAACCTGATGCGCTGGGAGGCGTGCCGCCTGTACGACGCTCACCAGCCCTGCGGTGCGCAGGCGAACATGGCGAAGTACCTTGCGGCGAAGGCATCGTGGGAGGCGGCCAACGCGTGCATACAGTTCCACGGCGGCTTCGGCTTCGCCGCCGAGTACGACGTCGAACGCAAGTTCCGCGAAACGCGCCTGTACCAGGTGGCGCCGATCTCCACCAACCTGATCCTGTCGTACGTCGCCGAGCACGTGCTCGGGCTGCCGAGGTCGTTCTAGGAGAGGCTTCTGATGCGCGCCCTCGAAGGCATCACCGTCGTCACGCTCGAGCATGCGATCGCCGCGCCCTTCTGCACGCGCCAGCTCGCCGATCTCGGCGCGCGCGTCATCAAGGTC
Organism: Burkholderiaceae bacterium; assembly: GCA_021166725.1. Classification (GTDB taxonomy): domain Bacteria; phylum Pseudomonadota; class Gammaproteobacteria; order Burkholderiales; family Burkholderiaceae_E; genus Zeimonas. The sequence goes on from JAJPES010000048.1 coordinate 93,337, forward strand.
GAGCGCCCCGGCGTCGGCGACTTCGCCCGCGCCTACGATCAGCGCGTGCACGGGTTGGCCTCGCATTTCGTCTGGACCAACCGTTCGAAGGAAAGCCTCACGCTAGACCTGAAGCACGCCGAGGCGCCGGTCGTCCTCGAGCGGCTGCTCGAACGCGCCGACGTGCTCGTGCAGAACCTCGCGCCCGGCGCCGCCGCGCGCCTGGGGCTTTCGTTCGACGCGCTGCATCCGCGCTTTCCGCGCCTCATCGTCTGCGACATCTCCGGCTACGGCGCCGACGGCCCTTATCGCGATGCGAAGGCCTACGACCTTTTGATCCAGAGCGAGTCCGGCTTCCTGTCGATCACCGGCACGCCCGACGAGCCTTCGAAGGCCGGCTGCTCGATCGCCGACATCGCCGCCGGCATGTATGCGTACTCGAACATCCTCGCCGCGCTGATCGAGCGCGGCCGCAGCGGCAACGGAAAGCGCATCGACGTTTCGATGCTCGAGAGCATGGTCGAGTGGATGAGCTATCCGCTCTACTACGCCTTCGACGGGCAACCGCCGCCGGCGCGCACCGGTGCGGCGCACGCGACGATCTACCCGTATGGCCCGTTCCCGGCCGGCGACGGTCGCGTCGTCATGCTCGGTCTGCAGAACGAACGCGAGTGGCAGGTCTTCTGCACGAAGGTGCTGCAGCGCCCGGAACTCGCCGCCGATCCGCGCTTCGACTCGAACGCGCGGCGCACCGCGGCGCGCGACGCGCTGCGCGCGATCGTCGTCGAGGCTTTCGCCGCGCTCACTGCCCGGCAGGTCGTCGAACGGCTGAACGAAGCGGGGATCGCCAATGCGAACATGAACACGATGGCCGACGTCTGGGCGCATCCGCAGCTGAAGGCGCGCGAGCGCTGGACCGAAGTGGCGACACCGGGCGGTCCGATCCCCGCGCTGCTGCCGCCGGGAATGTCGCGCGCAGACGATCCGCGCATCGACGCGGTGCCTGCGCTCGGCGCGCACACCGACTCGATCCTTTCCGAACTCGGCTACGCGCAGCCGCAGATCGATCGGCTGCGCAGTGAACGCGCGCTCTGAATCGCGAGGAACGAAGATGAAGGCATCGAGTACGGTCGCAGCCGGCGAAACGCTGGCGCGCTTCGCCGCCGAGCTTCGCTTCGAGCAGATCCCGGCCGCGGTCGTTCGCCGCGCCGAGGATCTCTTCGTCGACTGGCTGGGCTCGGCGCTCGCCGGCAAGGGCGCACGGCCGGTCGAGACGATCGCGCGCTTCCACGAGTCGATGGGTCCGGCCGCCGGTCCTTCGGAGATCCTGATCCATCGGCGCACGAGCAGCCCATTGGTGGCGGCCGCCGTCAACGCGGCGTCGTCGCATTTCGCCGAGCAGGACGACGTGCACAACGGGTCGGTGTTCCATCCGGCCGCGGTCGTCTTCCCGCCGGCGCTCGCCGTCGCGCAGGCGCTGGGCCGGTCGGGCGTCGAGCTGCTTTGCGCGGTGGTCGTCGGCTACGAAGTCGGCATTCGCGTCGGCGAGTTCCTCGGTCGCTCGCACTACAAGGTGTTCCATACGACCGGCACCGCAGGCACGCTGGCCGCGGCCGCGGCCGTCGGCCGCCTGCTGCGGCTGTCGCCGCAAGCGATGCGCAACGCCTTCGGTTCGGCGGGAACGCAGGCGGCCGGGCTGTGGGAATTCCTGCGCGATGCCGCCGACTCCAAGCAGTTGCACACGGCGCACGCAGCCGCGGCCGGACTCGCGTCCGCCTACCTCGCCGCCGACGGTTTCACCGGCGCGCAACGCATCCTCGAAGGCGAACGCGGCATGGCGGCGGGGATGTCGAGCGACGCCGACCCCGCGCGCCTGGTCGACCGGCTCGGCGAGCGCTGGACGCTGGCCGAGACCTCGTTCAAGTTCCACGCGTCGTGCCGGCACACCCATCCGGCCGCCGACGCGCTGCTCGAGGCGATTCGCACGAACGGCCTGCGCGCCGACGACGTCGAATCGGTCGTCGCGCGCGTGCACCAGGGAGCGATCGACGTGCTCGGGCCGGTGCTCGACCCGCAGACCGTGCACCAGGCGAAGTTCTCGATGGGCACCGTGCTCGGACTGGTGGCGACGAAGGCAAGCGCGTCGCTGGCCGACTTCGATGCCGACTGGCGATCGCCCGAAGTCGTCGCCTTTCGCGAGCGCGTGCGCATGCAGCTCGACGACGAGGTCGATCGCGCGTATCCGCAGCGCTGGATCGGCAAGGTCGAAGTGCGCACGAAGGACGGACGCGTCTTCGAAGCACGCGTCGACGAACCGAAGGGCGATCCCGGCAACACGCTGTCGCCGCAGGAAGTCGACGACAAGGCGATGCGGCTGGCCGCATACCGCGAGGGTGCGTCGGCCGACGGGATGCGCGAGGCGATCCGGCGCATCCGCTCGCTCGCGCAGGCGCGTACGGTAGGGCCATTGCTGATCGACGAGGAGCGTTGAACATGGACCGGTTGCTGCGTTCGCTGCTCTTCGTCCCCGGCCATCGCGTCGATCGTTTCGCCAAGGCGCTCGCCGCGGGCGCCGACGCCGTCGTCGTCGATCTCGAAGACGCGGTGCCGCCGTCGGCGAAGCACGACGCGCGGGCGGCGGTTGCGGCGTGGCTCGATGCGTCGCCGCTCGCATCGTTCGCGCTGCGCGCCTCCTCCGACGCCGATGCGCCGAACACGCCGCGCGCGCTCGCGCACGCAGCCGTCGTCGACCCGGTCGCGATGCCGCTTCCGGTCGTCGCCGACAGCGCTCCCGGCACGCGTGCGCCGCGAATCTTCGTGCGCATCAACGGCGCAGACAGTGCCTGGTTCGACGACGACCTGTCGCTGGTCGGCAAGGCGGCGCTCGACGCCGTGATGGTGCCGAAGTCCGAGGGGCGCGACGTGCTCGCCCGCGTCCGGGCCGCCGGCGCGCGGGCGCTGGTGCCGCTGGTCGAGACCGCAGTCGGCTACGCGCACCTGTCCGAGATCGCCGGCACACCCGGCGTCGAGCGTCTCGCCTTCGGCACCATCGACTTCCAGGTAGACCTCGGCATGCGCGATGCCGACGAGGACGAACTGCTCCCGTTTCGCACGCAGTTCGTGCTCGAGTCGCGTCTCGCGTCGATTGCGCCGCCGATCGACGGCGTGAGCACGGCGATCGACGACGCCGCGCGCCTGGCGCACGACGTGCATCGCGCCCGGCGCCTCGGCTTCGGCGGCAAGCTGTGCATCCATCCGCGCCAGGTTGCGCAGGTCAATGCGCTGTTCGCGCCGGGCGATGCCGAAATCTCCTGGGCGCAGCGTGTCCTCGAAGCCGCCGGCGCGGCCGGCGGCGCGGCGGTGGCGGTCGACGGCAAGATGGTCGACAAGCCGGTGATGCTGCGCGCCGAGGCGATCCTGCGCGAGGCGGGGCTGCGGTGAGCGAAGACCGCATCGGCGCGCTCGCCGCCTTCTGGAACGCGCGATACGCGGGCGACGATTACGCCTACGGCACCGAGCCGAACGATTTCCTCGTCGCGCAGGTCGCGCTGCTGCCGTCGGAACTACCGGTCCTGTGCCTGGCCGACGGCGAGGGTCGCAACGGCGTCTGGCTCGCCAGCCGCGGCTTCGACGTCACCTCGATCGACGTCGCGCAGCAGGGTCTCGACAAGGCGCAGGCGCTGGCGAGACGGGTCGGCGTCTCGCTGCACACGCTGCGCGCCGACGTCACCCGTCACGAACTGGGCGAGAACCGCTGGGGCGCGATCGTCTCGATCTTCCTGCACCTGCCGCAGCGCGCCCGCGCCGCGTTGCTCGGCCGCTGCGTGCGCGCCCTCGCACCGGGCGGCGTATTCGTCTTCGAGGCCTACGGCAAGCGCCAGGTCGAGTTCAGGACGGGCGGTCCGCCCGAGCCGGAACTGCTGGTGCGGCTCGAAGACGTCGTCGACGAACTCGCCGGCCTGGAGATCGTGCATCGCTTCGACGGAGTGCGCGCCGTGCACGAAGGCAGGCACCACCACGGCGATGCGCACGTGGTTCAGGTCGTTGCCCGCCGTCGCGCGCAGCCGTAGCGCGCACGAGGCCGGTACCGCTGCGTCACGCCGGCCGGGTTCGTCGCCTATACCGTAGCGCGCCCCACGACAGCCCGAGCACGCCGGACAGGAGCGACGCGATCAGGATTCCCAGCTTCGCCGATTCCAGCAGGGCCGGCGAAGCGAAGGCCAGGTTCGCGATGAAGATCGACATCGTGAACCCGATGCCGGCGAGCAGGCCGACCAGTCCTATTCCGGACCAACTCAGACCCTCGGGCAGGCTGACCGCGCCAATACGCACCGCAGCCCACGAGGCACCGAGAACGCCGAGCGGCTTGCCGAGCACGAGCGCGACGACGACGCCGAGCATCACGCGACCGGAGGCATCGTCGATCGCGTCGATCCCGCCGATCGAAACACCTGCATTGGCGAGTGCGAACACCGGCATCACGCCGAACGCCACCCACGGATGCAGCGCCATCTGCACGCGCACCACAGGGGGAAGAAGCTCGCGCTGCGCGGTGCGCAGGTCGCGTAGCGGCGGCGCCAGGTTCGCGGGTTCCGCGTCCGGTGCCTGCGACAGTGCCGACAGCTCGTCCACTGCGCGGCTCGCCGCCTGCAGCGGCGGCGCGCGAAGTGGCTTGGAGCGAACGGGCGTGAGAAATCCGAGCATCACGCCGGCAAGCGTCGGGTGTGCACCGGTCATCAAAAGGCCCAGCCAGACGATGGCGCCGGGAACCACGTACATCCACGCCGATCCGACGCCGATGCGCTGCAAGCCCAGCACCAGCAGCGCGCCGGCGGCGACGAGGGCGAAGCCCGAAGCGTCCAGTCCGCCGGAAAAGAAGAAGGCGATGATGAGAACGGCCACCAGGTCGTCGATGACGGCGAGCGACAGCAGCAGCACGCGGACGTTCGCAGGAATCGAACGCCCCAACAGCGCCAGAACGCCGACGGCGAACGCGATGTCGGTCGCCGTCGGCACCGCCCAGCCGTCGCGTTGCGGGGGTTCGCCGTTCAGCGACAGGTAGATCAGGGCCGGAACGATCACGCCGCCCAGGGCGGCGACGATGGGCAGTGCGGCGAGCCGCAGAGTGGCGAGCGCCCCCTCGTGCATCTCGCGGCGAATCTCCATCCCGACGACGAGGAAGAACACCGTCATCAGTCCGTCGTTGATCCAGAAATGCAGCGGCTGGCTGACGACCGCAGACCCCAGGCCGACGCTAAGCGGCAAGTGCCAGGTATCGTGATAGGCATCGGCATAGGGGGAATTCGCCCAGACGAGCGCCGTCGCCGCGGCGATCAGCAGGACGATTCCGCTTGCCGCCTCGACATGCAGGAAGTTCTGGAGGTTGCGGAAGGCCCGCTCGGCCCGCTGCTGGGCCACCGGGATCGGGCGTGAAGACGGATGATCGGCCATGAGCGCTCCTGCGTGGCGGCCCGACCATCGCACGATCCTGCATTGCCGGAGATCCGGCGACGCACCCTTCGGGTACAACGGGCGTTCGCCGGCGGCCGGTCGCCTTCGAGCGACCCGCCTCGCCGGTGCACAGGCTCAGAACAGCAGGTTCGGCAGCACCAGCGAGATCCACGGCACGTAGGTCACGACGACCAGGAACACCAGCAGCAGCAGCAGCGAGGGCGTGGCGGCCTGCACCACCGCGCCGATCGGCATCTTCGTGATCCCCGCCGTCACGAACAGGTTCAGCCCCACCGGCGGCGTCACCATGCCGATCTCGAGGTTCACCACCATGATGATCCCGAGGTGCACCGGATCGATACCCAGTTGCGACGCGATCGGGAACAGGATCGGCGCCATGATCAGGATGATCCCTGTCGGCTCCATGAACATGCCGGCGACCAGCAGCAGGAGGTTCACCACGATCAGGAACTGCCAGGCGGGCATCCCCCACGAGACGATCTGCTCGGCGATGATCTGCGGGATGCGCTCGGTGGTGAGCACGTGCGCGAAGAGCAGCGCGTTGGCGATGATGAACATCAGCATCACCGTCACCTTCGACGCGTCGATCAGCACCGCCGGCACGTCGCGCAGGCCGATGTCGCGGTAGATGAACACCGCCACCAGGAACGCGTAGACCGCCGACACCGCCGCTGCCTCGGTGGGCGTGAAGACGCCACCGTAGATCCCGCCGAGGATGATGACGACCAGCAGCAAGCCCCACAGCGAGTCGCGTCCGGCGACGACGATTTCGCCGAGCGTGGCCTTCGGCTGGCGCGGCAGGTTCTTCATTCGCGCGCGCACGTAGATCGCCACCATCAGCAGCACGCCGAGCAGGATGCCCGGCAGCACACCGGCCATGAACAGCTTGCCGACCGATGTCTCGGTGACGGCACCGTAGACCACCAGGACGATCGACGGCGGGATCAGGATGCCCAGGGTTCCCGCATTGCAGACGACGCCGGCGGCGAAGGCCTGCGGGTAACCGGCGCGCACCATGCCGGCGATGACGATCGAACCGACGGCGACCACCGTGGCGGGCGACGACCCCGACACCGCCGCGAACAGCATGCAGGCGAGCACCGAGGCCATCGCCAGGCCGCCGGGGAAGTGCCCGACGGCGGCCACCGCGAAGCGGATCATCCGCTTGGCGACGCCGCCGGTGGTCATGAACGCGCCGCCGAGGATGAAATAGGGAATCGCCAGCAGCGTGAAGTGCTCGGAGCTCTCGTAGAGCTTCAGCGCGAGCGAGGCGAGCGAGTCCTGCGCGAAGAACAGGATCGTGAGCAGCGACGACAGGCCGAGCGCGATGGCGATCGGCATGCCGAGGAACATGAACACGAAGAGCATCACGAACAACGCGGTGGTCGTCATCGCTTCTCTCCGTGCGATCCGTGATGCGGGTGCGGATGATCGACTTCGCCCGCCTCGGCCTGCGCGAGCTTCAGAGCGTCCTCGACCTCGTCGCCGAGCAGGTGTGCCTCCTTGCCGGTGAGCAGGCCGTACAGCACCTGCAGCATCCGGAAGAACAGCAGCGCGTATCCGATCGGCAGCACCAGCCGTGGTATCCACGCCGGAACCGGAACATCCTGGGCGTAGATGCCGATCTCGTACATCTTGTCGACGTAGGTCCAGGCGCCGACGAACACGATCGCCGCGTAGAGCAGACACAACAGCGTCGCGATGACTGCCACTACGCGGGCCGCGCGCGGCGGCAGCTTCTTCGTGAGCACGTCGATGCCGATGTGCGCGCCCACGCGCACGCCGTACGAGATGCCGATGAAGATCAGGCCCGCGAACAGGAATGTCGTGAGCTCGAGCGCCCAGACGAAGCTGTAGTTGAAGACGTAGCGCGCGACCACCTGCATGAAGGTGATCAGCGTCATCACGGCGAGGAGGAAGGCGACGAGCGCCTCCTCCAGCCGGGAAAGAAGGCCGGCCTTCATGGCGCCCCGTTCCTTGCCCAGTTCGCCATGACCCGACCCCTTGCGATCACTGGTTCGACTTCAGCGCGGCCTGGATCAGGTCCTTGCCGATCTCGCCTTCGAACTTCTGCCAGACCGGCTCCATCGCCTTGCGCCAGGCGGCGACATCGTCCTTCGTCAGCGTCTGGATGCGCGCCTTGCCGGCGTCGGCGATCAGCTTGCGGTCGCGCTCGTTGAAGTCGTTGGCCATCTTGTTGGCGTAGGCGGTGGCCTCGTCCATCGCCTGCTTCAGGCCCTTGCGCACGTCCTCCGGCAGGCCGTCCCACCACTTGGCGTTGGTGACGACCATGTAGTCGATGACGCCGTGGTTGGTGTTGGCGATCGTCTTCTGCACCTCGTAGAACTTCTGCGAGTACATGTTCGACCAGGTGTTCTCCTGGCCGTCGACGACGCCGGTCTGCAGCGCCTGGTAGACCTCGCTGAAGGCCATCTTCTGCGGATTGGCGCCGAGGGCGCGGAACTGCGCCTCGAGCACGTCCGACGCCTGGATGCGGAACTTCAGCCCCTTCACGTCCTCGGGACGCTCGAGCTTGTCGCGGTTCGACGACAGCTGCTTCATCCCGTTGTGCCAGTAGGCCAGACCCTGCAGATTGCGGTTCTTCATCGCGTTGAGCAGGTCCTGGCCGTCCTTGCTCTGCTGGAAGCGGTCGACGGCCTGGATGTCGTCGAACAGGAACGGCAGGTCGTACAGCTGGATCTTCTTCGTGTAGCGATCGAACTTCGACAGCGACGGCGCGATGAACTGCACGTCGCCCAGCAGCAGCGCCTCGACCTCCTTGGCGTCGCCGAACAGCTGCGAGCTCGGGAACACCTGCACCTGCACCTTGCCGGGCAGGAGCTTCTCGGCGATCTCCTTGAACTTCAGTGCGCCCTGGCCTTTCGGCGTGGCCTCGGCCACCACGTGGCTGAACTTGATCACGATCGGTCCCTGGGCATACGCCCCGACCGAGAACGACAGCGCGACTGCTCCGGCCGCGATGGCTGCTGCAAGCCTCATTGTTCTGCACTCCTTTCGATGGGAGGGTGAATGGTGGCGATTGCCGCCCCGCGTTTCCATAAGGGCTTGCCCCCAAGCGGTCGGGGGCGAGGCACGCGCGTCGCCGATGTGCACGGCACTTTAATCGGTCGCCGAAGCCCGGCGCAAGCGCAGGGGTCGGCGCGCGCAGGCGCCGGACGGCTCATCGGACGGCGCCCAGCGGCGCTGCGTCGCACACGAAGACCGAGGCGAGCCGGGTCGCGAAGCGGCCGGCGACCATGTCGAAGTCGGGCGGCGACGACAGGCAGCTTCGCATGTCGGTGACGGCGAGCCCCGGGTAGCCGCAAGGATCGATGCGCGTGAACGGCTCGAGGTCCATTGCCACGTTCAACGCGACGCCGTGCCAGCTGCACCCGTCGGTGATGCGTACGCCGATCGACGCGATCTTCGCGCCGGCAACGGCGACCTCGCCGGCGGCGGGCGCCGTTTCGCGGCTGACGGCGGCCGTTTCCCCGGCGGCGCCGGCCGGTTCGCGCGCCACGGAGCCGTTTCGGCGCACGTAAACGCCCGGCGCGCCGGCGCGGCGCACCGCGTCGATGCCGTATTCCCCGAGCAGCGAGATCGTCGCGGCCTCGATGCGATCGACGAAGTCGCGCACGCGGATGCCGGCGCGGCGCAGGTCGAGCAGCACGTAGCAGACGACCTGTCCGGGTCCGTGGTAGGTCACCTGGCCGCCGCGTTCGGTGCGCACGACGGCGATCCCGCCCGGCGCCCGCACGTGATCGAGGCTGGCAGCCCGCCCGAGCGTGAACACCGGCGGGTGCTCGACGACCCAGATCTCGTCGGCAGTGTTCGCCCCGCGCGACGCGGTGAACGAGCGCATCAGCGGCTCGGCGCGTTCGTATCCGATGCGCCCGAGCCGGCGGACAACCGGCGTCCGCGCAGTCAAAGGACGACGCTGACCATCGGATGCGTGGCGAGCGCGCGATACAGGCGCTCGAGCTGCTCGCGCGACTCCATGCGCACGACCACGGTGACGCTCAGGTAGGAGCCCTTGCTCGAGACCCGCAGTTCGATCGTGGACGGGTCGAACTGCGGAACGTGCTCGACGACGAGATCGGACATCGTCTGCGCGAAGTCGTCGACGCGCCGGCCCATGATCTTCAGCGGGAAGTCGACGGGAAACTCGAGCAGCCGCTCGAGTCGGTCGAAAGCTTCGCTCAGGTCGCGGTCTTCGGTCATCGGTGCATCGGCTCCTACGCTGCGGCCTTCGCACGCTGATAGGCCGCGTACAGTGCCGCATATACCGGGCCCGGGTTGCCGGAGCCGACCGGGCGTCCGTCGAGACGCGTGATCGGCAGCAATTCCTTGGTTGCCGAACTCATCAGCAGTTCGTCCGCGGCCTGCACCTCTTCGCGCAGGATGCGCCGGATCTCGAGCGCTACGCCGGCCTGCGGAGCGAGTTCCGCCATCAGGCCGTAGCGGATGCCCTCGAGCACGAGGTTGTCCTTCGGCGGGCCGAACAGCGTGCCGTTGCGGACCACCCAGATGTTGCTCGCCGCGCCTTCGGTGAGGAAGCCGTCGCGGAACATCACGCACTCGACCGCGCCTGTCGAGACCGCCGCCTGGCGCGCGAGCACGTTGCCCAGCAGCGACGTGGTCTTGATGTCGCAGTGCAGCCAGCGCTCGTCGGCGAGCGTCACCGCGGCAACCCCCTGCTCGCGTTGCGCGGCGGGCGGAGCGACCAGTTCGCTCGCCATCGCGAAGACAGTAGGCACGACGTCGGACGGCGGAAACGCATGATCGCGCCGGGCAACGCCGCGCGTGACCTGCAGGTAGACGAACTGGTCGTTCCACGGGTGGCGCGCGACGAGTTCATCGACCAGGCGCGTCCAGCCGGGCTCGTCGTGCGGGTTGCGGATCGACACCGCGGCGAGGCTGCGTTGCAGTCGCGCAAGGTGCTGCGCCCAGCGAAACTTGCGCCCGCCGTAGACCGGAACGACCTCGTAGACGCCGTCTCCGAAAACGAAACCGCGGTCCAGCACGGAAATCCGCGCGTCTTCCAGCGGCATCCACTCGCCGTTCAGCCAGGCGCTCTGCGTCATTCCGGTTCGTTCGTGGTCGTCCAGGAGTGTGCCCGAGTATGCGCCAGAACGCGCCGCGCGACGGCCTCCTAGCGCGCGAGCATCAGGCGCAGCGAATCCCAGGTGCGGCCGAACCAGCCGGCGGGTTCGACCGCCGACAGCGCCAGCAGCGGACGCTCGGTGATCAACTGGTCGCCGAGGCGCACGCGCAGCGTACCGATCTGCTGGCCCTGCGCGATCGGCGCGATCAGCGGCTGCACGCGCTCGATCTCGGCCTTGACCTGCTCGGTCTGTCCGCGCGGAACGGAGACGAGAACGTCGCGCGCGAAACCGCCGTCGACGGTGTCCTTGCTGCCCTTCCAGACGTCATAGGTGCCGGCCGGCTTGTCCTTCGCCTGGATGCGCACGACTTCGAAGTTCTGGTAGCCGTAGTTCAACAGCTTCTGCGACTCGATCGCCCGCGCCGATTCGGACGCCGCGCCGAGCACCACGCTGATCAGCCGGCGTGTTCCGCCGATGCCGGGGAGATCGCGCTTGGCGGAGGCGATCAGGCAGTAGCCGGCGGCCTCGGTATGCCCGGTCTTCATCCCGTCCACGCTCGGGTCGATCGCCAGCAGGCGGTTGCGGTTCGGCTGGCGGATGTTGTTGAACGTGTATTCGCGCTTCGAGTACAGCGAGTATTGATCGGGGAAGTCCTCGATCAACCGTTGTGCCAGCGTGGCGAGGTCGCGCGCGGTGGTGTAGTGCTGCGGGTCGGGCAGGCCGGTGGCGTTGCGGAAATTGGTGTTGCGCAGCCCCATGCGTTGCGCCGCCCGGTTCATCTGCTCGGCGAAGCTTTCCTCGGTGCCGGCCATCGCTTCGGCCAGCACGATCGACGCGTCGTTGCCCGATTGCACGATCACGCCGTTGAGCAACTCCTCCACCGTCGCCGGCTTTGCCGGCTCGACGAACATGCGCGAACCGATCGCCTTGTAGGCCGCCTGCGAGACGGCGGGACGCTGGTCCAGCGTGATGCGCTTCTCGCGCAGGGCGTCGAAGGCGAGATATGCCGTCATGATCTTGGTGAGCGACGCCGGCTCGATCTTCATGTCGGGCTCGTGCGACGCGAGCACCTGGCCGGTGGTCTCGTCGAGCAGAATCCAGGCGCGGGCGGCGATGGTCGGCGCAGCGACCTGCGCGAGCGCGGGCTGCACGAAGGCGAGGAACAGGAACGACAGCAGGGCGAACAGGCGTGCGGGCATCGATACATCCGGAAGTGCAGGACGGCAATGCGCTTCGCATCGCCGCGCGACGCCGCGGCGGCGCCGCAGGAGAGGGTAACGACGAAAGCGGGGAATTATAGGGCGATCATGGATCGATCAGAAGGGGCGCTACGAATCCGAAGCGAACAGCGGCCGCACGATCGCGAGCACGCGTTTCGCGGCCGCTTCGCCGCGTCGTAGTTCGACTGCATCCACCGCTTCGCGCAGCGCGCGCCGCAGCACGTCGAGATTCACGCTGTCGGCGATTCGCGCGTCCCATATGCGCCCTGCGATGCCGAGTTCGTCGGCGAACGCATCGCGCAGCGCCTCCTTGATGGCCTGCAGTCGCGCCTGCGCGGCGCGCTCGCGCTCGCGGCGTTGCGCTTCGGTGGGCTCGGCGGCGAGCGCGACCGCTTCCACGAGGGCGAGTCGCTCGAGCGCGGCGAGCACCGGCGCGAGCTCGCCGGGCCGCGCTAGTTGCGACAGGTCGCCGACGCTGCGCCGTGCGTCGACCAGCGCGAGGATGCGTCGCGCCGTCGGCGAGAGTTCGAGCGCGCGCGCCCTCGTTTCGGCATCTCCGGCGGGCGTGCGCGCGTAGATCAGCCGCAGGTCGGGTGGTTGCGACTTCACCCGGCTTCGATTTCGGCCCGGGGCGCGAGCGCATCGACGACGATGCGCTTGAGCAGCGTCAGGCGCCGATGGAAGAAGTGCTCGGCGCCGGGAACGACAACGACCGGCAGCGATTGGGGGCGCGCCCAGTCGAGCACGCCCTGCAGCGGAACGACCTCGTCGTGCTCGCCGTGCACGACCAGCGTGTCGGCCGGAACGTCGCCCAGCGTGTAGCGGTCGGTGGCCGCGGTGCCGACCAGTACGAGGCGTTGCGCCGGCGCTTTCGCTTCACGCAGCCGCGCGGCGACGCGGATCTGCACGTCGGTGCCGAAAGAGAAGCCGGCGAGCACGAGCGGCAGCGGATCGGCCGCCGCCGGCGCTTCGGCGGCAGCCTGCGCGCGCGCGTGCCGCACGACCTCGAGCAGGTCCTCGGTTTCGCCGCGGCCCTCGTCGTGCGTGCCGGCCGTTGCGCCGACGCCGCGGAAGTTCGGGCGCCAGACGACGTGCCCGAGCGCGAGCAGCGCGCGGGCCAGCGTCTGCGCGACCTTGTTGTCGCGGGTGCCGCCGTACAGCGGATGCGGATGCGCGACGACGCCGATTCCGCGCGCCGTTCCTGCCGGACGATCGATCGCGACGTCGATCGAGCCGACCGGTCCGTCGATCAGCAGCAGTTGCGTGCCTGCGTTCATTCGAGCCGCAGCCGCTCGACCGGTTTCCCGTCGCGCAGATGCGATTCGACGATCTCGTCGATGTCCTCGCGATCGACGTAGCTGTACCAGACGCCGTCGGGATAGACGACGGCGACCGGTCCGAGCTCGCAGCGATCGAGGCAGCCCGACTTGTTCACGCGCACCTTGCCGGGCCCGGAAAGCCCGAGTGCCTTGACGCGCTCCTTCGCGTACGCCTGCAGCGCCTCGGCGCCGTGCCGCGCGCAGCATTCGCGACCGGGATCGTCGCGCCGGTTGACGCAGAAGAAGATGTGGCGTTCGTAGTAGGAGGGCATCGCTCGATTATAGGCGGGCGTACACGCGCCCGCCCCACCACGCGAGCATCGCGAACGGCCATGCCGTGGCGAGCGCGCGCAGCAGGCCATGAAAGTTGCTCCATTGGCCTTCCCAATGCGCGAGCATCGACAGGTAGTACTCGTTGGGCGGGGCGAGGTTCACCAGCATCGTGCCCAGCGCGATCGATGCGAGCGCGCACGCTGCGCGTACGCCAGGCGTGGCGGGAACGAGCGCGATCGACGCGATCGCCCCGGCGACGAGTCCGCCCTGCGCGGCGGCGCTCAGCCAGCCGAAGGCGTGCGCCGGACCGAGCACGACGGCGCCGGCTACCGACTTGATGACGCAGGCCGCGACGATCGGCAGTGCGATCGGCCACGCCGCCGGGCGTGCGTCGACTGCGGCCGGTGCAACGAAGATCTCGCGCACGAGCGAGGCGATCGCCACCACGGCGAGCGAAACCGCGCACGCTTCGACGAAAGGCTCGTAGCGCGCGGGCAGGATCAGCGCCGCTCGCCAGCCGGATGCCGACGCCGATGCCGAGGGCCAGGCGAACAGCAGATCGCCGGTCGCGAACACGAGCGACTGCGGATACCACTGCGCGATCGGCCACGCGACGAGCAGCACGGCGCCCGCCGTCGCGCCGGGTGCGACGGTGAAAGCGTTGCGCAGCGCCCGCGGCAGGCGCTCGATGCGCCGACGGCCGAACCAGGCGGCGATCGCGATGCCGAAGGCAGCGCCCGCGACGTTCGTCAGCAGGTCGAGTCGCGACGGGACGCGCGCGGGCAGCAGGCTCTGCACGGACTCGAGCGAGAACGACAGCGCTGCGCAGGCAGCCAGCGCCCCGGGCGCGGCGCGCAGCACGTGCGTTCGTGCGAGGCGCGCGATCGCCACGCAGGCGAGCAGGCCGAGGGGGAGGTAGGCGACCACGTTCGTCGCCACGTCGTATGCCGTCCACCAGCGCGGCCAGGGCGCCACGAGAAAAGTGAACATCGACGTGTCGGGTGCGCGCCAACCGGTCCACGGATACAGGCTCGCGTAGACAAGCGCCGCAGCATAGGCCGCGAGCCAGGCGGCGCTCTGCGGGGCTCGCCGGCGCGAAGGCTCTGCCGGCAGGCGGATCGAGGGGCTGTGCACGCTGTGTAGCTTACCGGCGCTCCGCTATGATCGGTCGATGAGTTCGCTCGATGCCGATCGGATCCGCGCGGCCGCCGGCTGCGACACCCTGCTCGTGCAGACGGTCGACGAGATCGACTCGACGAACGACGCGCTGATGCGGCGACCCTTCGCACTGGCGCCGGCATCGCCCACGCTGTTGGCTACGCTGCACCAGACCGCCGGGCGCGGACGACGCGGTCGTGCCTGGATCTGCGAAGCGGGGCGCTCGCTGGCGTTGTCGATCGCCTTCGAGCGCAGCGTCGGCGCCGAGTCACCGCCGGCGGCGCTGTCGATCGTCGTCGGCGTCGCGGTCGCCGGCGCGCTCGCGCCATGGGCGCCCGACCTGCGCCTGAAATGGCCCAACGACCTGCAGCGCGCAGGTCGCAAGCTCGGCGGAATCCTCGTGGAGACGCGACGCAGCCTGCCGTTGCCGCATGCATCGGCGCGCGCGATCGAGCGTGTCGTGATCGGCATCGGCATCAATCTGGCGGCGCCGCGCGACCCGCGGGTCGGCCAGCCGTCGTGCGGTTTGTTCGATGGTTCGCCGGCGCTGGACGATCCCGGCACCGTGATCGGCTGCGTCGCCGGCGGGGTTGCGCGAGCTTTCGATCGTTTTCTCGCCGATGGATCGGGCGAGTTCGTCGCCGCCTGGCAGCGCTACGACGCGCTGCGCGGCGAGTCGGTGGTCGTGCTCGAAGGCGAGCGCGTCGTCGCCTCGGGCGCCTCGCTCGGCATCGACCGGCAGGGCGCGCTGCGCCTGCTCTGCGACGGCGCGGTGCGGACCGTTCGCCATGGCGAAGTCTCGCTGCGACGCGACGATGCGCGCACGCTTGCGAGGATCGCCGATCGATGAGGCGACTGGTCGTGGCTCTCGTGCTGGCGAACGTGCTGGTGTTCGGATGGAATCGCGGCTGGTTCGAAAGCGGCGCCGATCCTTCGTCGCGCGAGGAAAACGCCGAGCGACTGCGTCCGGTGCCGCTGTCGCGCCTCGAGGCGCCGGCGAATGCAGGCGCCGAGCGTTCCGGGGCGGCGCAACCGACGTCGCGTGCGACGCCGGCAGTCGCATCCCCTGCGCCGGCGAGCATGCCGCCGGCTGCGCAATCGAGGTCCTCGTCGAACGCAACGCCGAACACGCCGAACACGCCGAACACGCCGAACACGCCGAACACGCCGAACACGCCGAACACGCCGAACACGCCGTCGAGCCCGCCGTCGAACGCCGCACCGATCGCCCCACCGGACGCGCGCTCCAGCCCTTCACCCGCCACGACGGCCTCGAGCTCCAACGTTCCCACCGCCGCATCCGCGCCCGCCGACGTCGTCGCCCCGCTCGTCTGCCGCGCCTTCCCGCCGCTCGACGAGGAGCGGGCAGCGGCGCTGCGCAGTGCGCTGGAGCAGTCGGGAGCGTCGGTAGACGAGCGCCGCACCGAGCAGGGCGCGAGCTATCTCGTCTATCTGCCGCCTGCGCAGAGCCCGGCACAGGCGCAGCGGTGGCTCGTCGAACTGCGCCGCATCGGCCGCGACGACGCGTTCGTCATCCAGGACGGCCCGATGCGGCTGGCGATCTCGCTCGGGCTCTTCCGCTTCGAGAACGCCGCGCGCGCGATGGTCGACCAGCTCGCGCGTGCCGGCGAAACGCGCGCGCAGATCGTGCCGCGTCCGCCGATCCAGGTGCGGATCGCATTGCAGGCGCGCTGGCCGCAGGCCGAAGCGGCCGCGATGGCGACGATGCTCGGTGCGCAGTTCGACGCCCCGGCGCGCGACTGCGATTGATCCCGGGCGGGTGCGCGAGGCCCCGCTCGCGCGTCGATCAGCGGCGCAGCGGCTCGGTGTCTCGTTCGGGGCTGCTTTGACGGATGCGCTCGAGCAGGTCGCTCGTCGAGCGCTGGAAGCGGAACGGAATCGAATGCACCGACCCTCCCGCTGCGCGTACCTCGCCGGCGCCGACGATGTCGTCGGTCGGCCAGTCGCCGCCCTTGACGAGGACGTCCGGGCGAATCGCGACGATCAGCTCGAGCGGCGTGTCCGCCTCGAACCACGTGACGAGCGTCGTCGATTCGAGCGCCGCGACGACGGCGAGCCGGTCGGCCAGCGGGTTGATCGGCCGGTCGCTGCCCTTGCCGAGGCGCTTGACCGAGCCGTCGCTGTTCAGCGCGACGACGAGCGACGCGCCGAGTGCGCGCGCTTCGGCAAGGCAGGTGACGTGTCCGCGGTGCAGTACGTCGAACACGCCGTTGGTGAAGACGATCGGCCGCGGCAGGCTCGCTGTTTCGCGCGCGGCGTGCGCCGGATCGCAGATCTTGTGCTCGAAGCCGACCAGTGCGTTGCTCACGTCTTCGTCCGCGGGGCGGTGATCGATTGTAGCAACGGGCCATGGCGCCGATTCCTGCGCCGCCCGCCGCTCGTCGGTCGTCCGCCCGCGCGCGGCGTGCCGTTCATGCAGCGCGCCGTGCTGCCAGCATGACGCTCTCGCGGCACGTCGTTCAGATGCGCGTTGCGTTGCGCTCCTCGACGAACAGCGTGAGTACGCCGGTGTAGCCGTAGATCCGGTCGTACGCGATCTCGCCGTTGGCGAAAAAGCCCACGAGCGGGATCTCGCCGAGATTGTGGGCAACGATTCCCAGTTCGACGCCCGGAGCGCCGAACAAATGCTCGCCGCGCGCGACGCAGGAAACGTAGTGCGCGCCGAGCGCGTTCAGTTCACCGGATTCGAGTTCGTCGCGCAGTTCGGTGCACACGCGGACGAGGTCGGCGCGCGCCGCGTGCTGGTCGCGCGTGCAGAACACCGTGCGGTCTCCCTGGCGCGGCACCGTCGATACCGCTATCACGCGGTTCTGCGGATCGATGCCGAGCACGTTGCGCACGACGTAGTCGCCGAAGCCGACGCCGCGCGCAACGTCGGGCGGCGCGAAGCCGATCATCAGCCCGCGCGACAGCCGTTCGGCCGGCAGCGCGCGCAGTATCTCCTCGCCGTCGCGCGAATCGCGCGCGGCGCCGCCGACTTCGAGATCGTCGAGCAGGACATCCAGCGCCGGTCGCTCGTCCAGACGCTCGATGTAGTGCGAGGTGCAGGTCGAGACGATGTGCTCGCGCGAAAGCGGCGCGCAGCCTTGCGTCACGCGCGACAGCAGGCGCACCTGTGCGCCGAAGGCGACGCCGGACAGCCCGCCGTGCACGACTCCTCCCGCCAGTTGCGGGCCGCGCGACTCGGCGCCGCCGACCAGGCCGCCGAACAGGAAACCGCTGTCCAGACGGTGCGCGAGCCCGGCAATCGACTCCGGCAGCGCCGCGCTTGCCGAATCGGCGTGCACCAGCGCGCTCGACGTTCGCGGCGCGCCGCCGCTTCGAGCGGAGTCGATTGCCGCGAGTCGCTGCGAGCCGGAGAACAAGCGCCAGCTGTCGGCCGGCAACTCGCAGATCATCGCCACGAGCGCGGGTTCCTGCGCGTACTCGGCACCGCCGACGCACACGCCGTGCGCCGCCGCGCCCACCCAGCGCACGCCGGGGAAACGCTCGCCGAGTTTCGCGGCGATCGACGGCAGGCGGTCGGACAGTCCTTCGGTGATGTAGAGCAGGCCCAGCCCGGCGACGAGTGCGCTGTCGCCGGGCGACTCGCGCGCCGACAATTGCGTGATGACGCGCTGCGTCAGTTCGTGCCAGTCGCCCTGGGCGGCGTGTCCGTGTCTGAAAGTTCGGGTCGAGAGGGTCATCGCTTCGCATCTATGGTTCGAGACCCTCGCGGAAGTGCGCCTGGGAGTTTGTTGCTCACCGGGCGGGCCGACGACCGCGACGGCCGGGTTCCGGTCCTCCGGTCGACTTCGTCTTTCGACCGGCCGGCGTCTTCCTCCCCCGAGCAACTGGTGCGCCTTCCCGATCGGCCTGCCTCGCGCCGACGTTCTTCTTCGCGGGCTCGGCCTTCGCGGGCTCGCCCTGGGCGCCCAGCGCGGCAGCGGCGATCTGGTTGAACTGCCGATGCAGCATCTCCCACCATGCGCCGGCGTCGAGCCCGGGCAGGGCCGGCGTCGGAACCTCGGCCGCCGGCTCGCCGCTGGCAGCGCACGCCATCGCTGCGGCCGGCGTCTGTACAACGGGTGCCGCGGCGTCCGGAGCAGTGGTCGCCGGCATCGATCCGGCGCCCGAGGCCTGGCTGGTGCCGCTGGCCGCGGCCATTGCGCCGGAAGCCGCGCCGGCCATTGCCTGCGCCAGCGCATTAGCCCCCGGAAGACTCGTCGGCGAGCCGATCATCGAGCCGTACGCCTTCAGCGTCGCGATCGTTCCCCGCTGGATTTCCAGTGCCTGCACGCTGCCCTTCAGCAGGTTCAGGTTCATTGCGAGCCACTGTTCGACCGCCTTCAGGTCCGAAATGCGCCGATCGAGCTCGTCGATGTCGGCGGTGGGCGCGAGCGACGACGGCACGCCGAACGCCGACCACGCGTTCTTCACGAAATCGACCGTATCGAGCAGGTTGCCCACGTTCAGCGGGCCGATTCCCAGCACCCCGAGGCCGCCGGCCGGGGCCTTGTTCTCGCGATCGTTCGTCATGGGCGCCTCCGGTCGGCAAAATTGACATTCGATCTTTCGCAAGCCATAATTCGCGGTTCCCCGGAGGGGTGCCCGAGTGGCTAAAGGGGGCAGACTGTAAATCTGTTGGCTTACGCCTACGTTGGTTCGAATCCAACCCCCTCCACCAGCGGCAGTTTGTCTCGACGGTAACTGGTTTGTCTCGACGGTAACGTCGAGGGTTTCGACGGTGATCGGTTGGTGTGTTCGGGATCGGGATCGGCGGTTCGGCTCGCGGGTGTAGCTCAATGGTAGAGCAGAAGCCTTCCAAGCTTACGACGAGGGTTCGATTCCCTTCACCCGCTCCAGCACCGGCCGGGATGTTCCCGTTGCGCCCATGTGGCTCAGTGGTAGAGCACTCCCTTGGTAAGGGAGAGGTCGCGCGTTCGATCCGCGCCATGGGCACCAAATCAACATCGAATCGAACATCGAATCTAAATCGAATCGACATCGTCGGATCGCAGCGTCGAGTCGCAACGAGTTGCAACGCCGGGGCCTGCATCGTCGAAGCCGTGCAGAGCACGATGGATCGCTAGCTGACAGCATCGGAACAAGAACCGGGAGTTCGAAATGGCGAAAGGAAAGTTCGAGCGTACGAAGCCGCACGTGAACGTTGGGACGATCGGTCACGTGGATCACGGCAAGACGACGCTGACGGCGGCGATCACGACGGTGCTGAGCAAGCAGTTCGGCGGCGAGGCGCGGGGTTATGACCAGATCGACAACGCGCCGGAGGAGAAGGCGCGTGGGATCACGATCAACACGTCGCACGTGGAGTACGAGACGAAGGCGCGGCACTACGCGCACGTGGACTGTCCGGGGCACGCGGACTAC
>JAJPES010000042.1 GCA_021166725.1 Burkholderiaceae bacterium
AGGACGGCGTTGCAAATCCTCGCCATAGCTATTGCTATGGCTGCGGTTTGCGCCTTGCCCTGGGGCCGAATCCATCGCTTTCATCTTGTTGCGATACCTGTGGGTCGGCGTACTAGGAGGCTGTCGGACTATGGGCAGGGGTCGCGCAGAGGGCGGCAGGGATGCAGTGCAAGGCGCGCGAACGCGTCGATACCGGGCGGTATCGACGCGCCTTCGCGCAACGCGGCAATGCGCCCTGCCGTCCTCTGCGCGACCCCTGACCGTAGTCCGACAGCCTGCTAGTGTAGGGCCTGTTCCGGTGTCGATTCGAAGCGGTGCCGATGCGGGCAGTGCCTCAGGCTGCGCCCCTGTCGTCCGGAACGCCGCGCCATGAAAGAACCGCAGTTGCGAACCGTCGGTTGCATCAGCGTGCGCGGGCTGCACCAGCTCGCGTACTGGGAATGGCCGTCGCAGGCCGGCCCCTCAGCGCCCACGGTCGTCTGCGTGCACGGGCTCACGCGCAACGGACGCGACTTCGATGCGCTGGCCGACCGCCTCTCGAGCAACTGGCGCGTGGTCTGTCCCGACATGATCGGCCGCGGTCGCTCCGATCGCGCGCCCGATCCGATGCTCTACGTGCTGCCGCAATACCTCGCCGACTGCGTCACGCTGATCGCGCGGCTCGACGTCGAGCGCCTGGCGTGGGTCGGCACTTCCATGGGTGGGCTGATGGGAATGATGCTGGCGGCGATGCCGGGCAATCCGATCGATCGGCTCGTGCTCAACGACATCGGACCGGTGCTCGATGCGGCCGGGCGCAGCCGCATCGCCGAGTACGTCGGCGACGATCCGCAGTACGCCACGCGCGAGGCCGGCGTCGCCGACCTGCGCGAGCGCATGCGCAGCTTCGGTCCGCACACCGACGAGCAGTTCGAACGGCTCGTGCGCCATTACCTCGTGCCACGCGGCGACGGCTGGGGCTTTCACTACGACCCGGCAATCGCCGTGCCGTTCAAGAACATGCAGTTCGAGCCGCCCGATCTATGGCCGGTCTACGACGCCATCCACGTGCCCACGCTGCTGCTGCGCGGTGCCGACTCCGACCTGCTCAGCGCTGCCACGGCCGCCGAGATGACGCGGCGCGGGCCGCGCGCGCGCGAGGTCGTCATTGCCGGCGTCGGTCACGCGCCGTCGATCATCGATCCCGCACAGGTCGATGCGGTCGAAGGCTTTCTCGACGAAGGCCGCGCATGACGTCGCAGCCAAGCGGTGCAATCGTTCGCCTGCAGGTCGGACTGCGAATGTCGCAGGCGGTCTGTCACGGCGGACTGACCTGGCTCGCGGGGCAGGTTGCGCAGGACGTCTCGCTCGATGTTTCCGGACAGACGCGGCAGGTGCTCGATGCGATCGATCGGCTGCTCGCACAGGCGGGCACCGACAAGGCGAGGATCCTGCAGGCGAACGTCTACCTCGCCGACATCTCCGACTTCGCCGCGATGAATGCGGTGTGGGATGCCTGGGTGCCGCAGGGGCACACGCCGGCGCGCGCGACGATCGAGGCCCGGCTCGCCGCGCCGGAGTATCGCGTCGAGATCCAGGTCGTCGCGGCGCTGGCCCGAGCCGGTTAGTGCAGGCTTTCGTGCACTAGCGCCAGCCGACGCGGTCGATGATCCGCGTCGCGGTCACCTGCGCGCGGCCGATCGACGCGACCGGCAGCGGGTCGGCCTTGAACTCGCCGAGCGCCTCGAGCGCCGGGTTCGATTCCTTCACCGAAGGCACCACCGCCCATTCGTTGTTCGCATCGACGAAGTGACGCTGCGCTTCGTCGCTGGCCAGGTACTCGAGGAAGCGCACCGCGTCTGCGCGGTGCGGTGCATGCTTCGCCACGCCGGCGCCCGAGACGTTCACGTGCGTGCCGTAGCCCGCCTGGTTCGGCCACACGGCGCCGATCTTCGTCACCGCTGCGCGATCCTCGGGCTTGTCCGAGCGCATCAGCCGCGCCAGGTAGTAGCTGTTGGTGAGCGCCACGCCGCATTCGCCGGAAGCCACCGCGCGGATCTGGTCGGTGTCGCCGCCGCGCGGTTTGCGCGCGAAGTTCGCGACGACCCCTGCAGCCCATTCCTCGGCCTTCTGCTTGCCGTCGTGCTCGGACACGGCGCCGATCAGCGACAGCATGTACGGATGCGCGCCCGAACGCGTGCAGACCTTGCCTTTCAACTCGGGCCGCGCGAGGTCTTCGTAGTTCTGCACGAGTGCCGGATTCACGTTTTCCTTGTTGTAGACGATCATCCGCGCGCGCATCGAGAAACCGAACCATTCGCTGCCGGCGCCCTCGTCCCTGCCACGCAGGTTTTCCGGAATGCGCTTCTCGAGCGTGGTCGATTTCACCGGCTGGAACAATCCCTCGACCTGCGCCTTCCACAGCCGCGCGGCATCGGCCAGCAGCACGACATCGGCCGGACTGTTCGCGCCTTCGTTGCGCAAGCGTTCGAGCAGCGCTTCGTCGCCGGCCTCGATGCGCTGGATGCGCACGCCCGTCTGCTTCGTGAATGCGTCGTACAACTGCTGGTCGCTCGCGTAATGGCGGGCGGAGTACAGGTTCAGCACCTTTTCCTGGGCGGACGCCGAAGCGGCGACGGCCAGCAGCGCGCAGGCGGTGAGCGCGGAGAGGCGAATTCGATTCATTCGAGGCTTTCCGGATGAGTTGTGTGTACCGCGCAGCCGGGGGAGGCGGGCGGAAGGCGACACTAATCTAAACGAGACGAATTCGCAATGACGCGGATACGGCTCAGAACGTGTGAAGCAATCGGCCGTGCCCGGAAGGCACGTCGGAACGCGTCCGATCGAGGCGCAAAGCGCAGCCGTATCGGACGATACGGCGAGCATTTGCAACGAAGAGCGGGCGCGTTCCGGCGTGCAGGACGGGCATGGACGATTGCTTTACACGTTCTCAGGGCGTGTACCGCGTTTCGAGCAGCGTCGGCGCAGGGGCCGTCGGTTCGGCCGCCGGCTCTGCCGCCGGATCGGGGGTGGCTACCCGTCGCGCGCCGTTGAAGCGCCGGGCCCAATAGCGCGAGCCGATCGACTCGACGCGTACGCGGCCGCCCGCCGACGGGGCGTGCACGAAGCGGTTCTCGCCGATGTAGATGCCCACGTGCGAGAACGCGCGGCGTAGCGTGTTGAAGAAGACGAGGTCGCCGGGTTGGAGTGCGTCGCGCGCTACCGCCGTTCCGGTGCGGCTCATCTCCTCGGCGCGGCGCGGCAGCGCGAAGCCGAGCGCCTGGTCGAAGACGTGCTGGACGAGTCCGCTGCAGTCGAGCCCGGTGTCGGGTGAAGTGCCGCCGAAGCGATAGCGCACCCCGATCAGCGACAGCGAATGCAGCACCAGTTGCCGGCCGGCGCCCGCGGGTTCGGCAGCCTGCTTGTCCGCGAGTTGCGTCGCCCGCGCGGGGGAGCCGGTGCCGAGGCCTGCCGCGAAGAGCACGGCGACAAAGCAGGCGACGGCGACAGGGCGGCTCCTCGGCATGCGCGGCAGGGTAGAGAACAGCCACGGCGCTGTCAAAGCCGACGATCGGATGGGCCGAAGTAGAATGGCCCGGACACCGGTTCGGAGGAGGATCTCATGGCTGCACAAGGGGCAACGCCGTCGTTGAAGGAGGTTCACGAACGGTCGATCCGCGATCGCGAGTCCTTCTGGGCCGAGCAGGCGCAGCTCATCGACTGGAAGGAACCCTTCGGGCAGGTGCTCGACTACTCGCGTCCGCCCTTCACGCGCTGGTTCGTCGGCGGCCGCACGAACCTTTGTCACAACGCAGTCGATCGCCATCTACCCACGCGCGCCGACCAGCCTGCGCTGATCTACGAATCCACCGAGGTCGACGTCTCTCGCGTCTACACCTTCGCCGAACTGCAGCGCGAGGTCGTGCGCATGGCGGCGGTGATGCGTTCGCTGGGGGTGGGCCGCGGCGATCGGGTGATCCTCTACATGCCGATGATTCCCGAGGCGGTGTTCGCCATGCTCGCCTGCGCGCGCATCGGCGCGATCCACTCGGTGGTCTTCGGCGGCTTCGCTTCGCACAGCCTCGCCAGCCGCATCGACGACGCCGAGCCGGCGCTCGTCGTCAGCGCCGATGCGGGTTCGCGTGCAGGCAAGGTCATCGAGTACAAGCCGTTGCTCGATGCGGCGTTGAAGCTTGCCAGCCGCGCGCCCGACAAGGTGCTGATCGTCGACCGCAAACTCGCGCCTTTCGAGCGCGTGGCGGGGCGCGACGAAGACTATGCGACGTTGCGCGATCGGCATCTCGACGACGACGTGCCGATCGAGTGGCTCGAGTCGAACGAGGTGAGCTACACGCTGTACACCTCGGGCACCACCGGAACGCCGAAGGGAGTGCAGCGCGACGTCGGCGGTCATGCGGTGGCACTGGCCGCGTCGATGAAATACATCTTCTGCGGCAACGCCGGCGAGACCTACTTCTCCACCAGCGACATCGGCTGGGTGGTCGGACACTCGTACATCGTCTATGGCCCGCTGATCGCCGGCATGGCAACCATCCTCTACGAGGGAACGCCGCTGCGTCCCGACCCGGGCATCCTGTGGGGCCTGGTAGAGAAGCACCGCGTCAGCGTGATGTTCTCGGCGCCCACCGCGATCCGCGTGCTGAAGAAGCAGGATCCGTCCTGGCTCACGAAATACGACCTGTCGTCGCTGCGCGCGCTGTTCCTCGCCGGCGAGCCGCTGGACGAACCCACCGCGCGCTGGATCGCCGAGGCGATCGGCAAGCCGATCATCGACAACTACTGGCAGACCGAGACCGGCTGGCCCATTCTCACCGTCGCGCACGGGATCGAGAAGACCGAGCCGCGCCTGGGTTCGCCGGGGATGGCGATGTACGGCTACGACCTGCGCCTGCTCGACGAGCGCACCGGCGAAGAGGTCGGCAACAACGAGAAGGGCGTCGTCGCGGTGATTCCGCCGCTGCCGCCCGGCTGCATGCAGACCGTCTGGCGCAACGACGATCGCTTCGTCCAGACCTATTTCTCGACCGTGCCCGGCCGGCTCGCCTATTCGACCTTCGATTGGGGCATCCGCGACGACGACGGCTACTACTTCATCCTCGGGCGAACCGACGACGTCATCAACGTTGCCGGCCATCGCCTGGGCACGCGCGAGATCGAGGAGACGCTGTCGAGCCACCCCGCGGTGGCCGAGTGCGCGGTGGTCGGGGTTGCCGACTCGCTGAAAGGGCAGGTCGCCACCGCGTTCGTCGTGCTGAAGGATCCGACGAAGGCAGCCGACGCGAACGCATCGCTGGCACTCGAAGGGGAAATGATGGCCACCGTCGACAAGCGACTCGGTGCCATCGCTCGACCGAACCGCGTGCACTTCGTGACGATGCTGCCCAAGACTCGCTCGGGCAAGGTGTTGCGCCGCTCGATCCAGGCGCTGTGCGAACGCCGCGACCCGGGCGACCTGACCACCATCGAGGATCCGGGCGCGCTCGACCAGGTGCGACACGCCGTGGGCGCTGGCTGATCGCACTGCGCCCGCATGCCGTATGCCGAGCTAGCGCTCGCCGCCCGGCGCAGCGTCGAGTTCCTGCTGCTGCCTCCGGCGACGCCGCTGCTGCTGGTGGCGATCGGGCTCGCGGTGTCGGTGCGCCGGCCGCGCGCAGGGCGCATCGTCGCCACGGTCGGGCTCGCGCTGGCGCTGCTGCTGTCGTCGCAGGTCGTCGGCCAGTGGCTGATCGGCACGATCGAGCGAGGTGCGGGCGAGGCGCTGGGCGAGCGCGAGCTGCGCGCGCTGCTCGGCCGACCCGATCCGCCGACCGCGATCGTCATTCTCGCCGGCGGCACGCGTTTCGATGCGCGCGAGCGACCCGATGCCGAGCGGCCGAATGCGCGCACCACCGAGCGCGTGTTGTACGGCGCGTGGGTGGCGCGGATCACGCGCCTTCCGGTGCTCGTGAGCGGTGGCAAGCCGTATCCGGAGCGCAGTGCCGAGGCGGTGCTGATGAAGCGCCTGCTCGAGCAGCGGCTCGCGACGCCGGTGCGCTGGGTCGAAGATCGATCGCGCGATACCGAAGGCAACGCGCACGAGTCGGCGAAACTGCTGCTGCCTGCGCATCGGCGGATCCTGCTCGTCACTCACGCCTATCACATGCCGCGTGCGCTACGCGCGTTCGAGCGCGCGGGCCTGAAGCCCGTTCCGGCGCCGCACGGCTTTCTCGGCACGCCGAGCCCCGACAGCCTGCTGGGCTGGCTGCCGAGCGCGTCGGGCGTCGAAACGAACTGGCTTGCCGCGCACGAAGGCATCGGCGGACTGTGGTACCGATGGCGGGCCGAATGGAATGCGTCGGCGCCGGTGCTGACCGACGTCATCGACAAGGGGAGGGAATGGCTGCCATGAAGACGAAACCAATGCTCGAAGCGGTCGAGGCGAAGGCGATCGGCGAGGCCGCGCAGGCCGAAGCCGCACGAAATGGCTGGGCGGTTTCGATCGCCGTCGTCGACGACGGCGGGCACCTGTTGTGGTTGCAGCGGTTGGACGGCGCCGCGCCGATCTCGGCGCAGATCTGCCAGCACAAGGCGCGCACCGCCGCACTCGGCCGGCGCGAATCGCGGCTCTACGAAGAAAGCATCAACGGTGGACGCTTCGCGTTCCTGTCGGTGCCGCTCGAGGGCATGCTCGAGGGCGGCGTGCCGATCGTCGTCGACGGGCAGTGCGTGGGCGCGGTGGGCGTCTCGGGCGTGAAGTCGAGCGACGACGTGCGCATCGCGCGCGCCGGCATCGACGCGCTCGATTCCCGCTAGTTTGGCTCGTCGCGGACGTTCGTCTCGCCGCGCGTCTCGGGCTGCGGCGCGGCCGGCGGCGCGAGCGACGCGGCGATCTGGTAGAGCCCCTCGAGCACCAGATGCTCGTGGTATACGAAGTCGATCGTCAGTCGCGGCCCCAGGGTGCGCGCTGCGCCGCCCGAGAGGATGCAGCGCAGGTCGGGGTGATGTCGCTTGTGCAGGAAGAACAGCCGTTCGACGGCGCCGGCCTGCGCGTGCATGCACCCCGATGCGATCGCGTCGACCGTCTGCCGCGGATAGTCGATGTAGTCGCCCTGCGCGTCGGGCAGCGTTGCCGTGTTCTGGTGCAGCGCGCGCACCATCAGCCCGAGCCCCGGCATGATTCCGCCGCCGAGGAAATTCCCGTCGGCGGTGAGCAGATCCATCGTCGTCGCCGTGCCGCAGACGACGACGAGCGCCGCGCGCTCGCCGAGCAGCGCGCGCGCGCCGATCAGCGCCGCCCATCGGTCGCAGCCGAGGGCCGCCGGATTCAGATAGCCGTTCTTCACGCCGCATTGCTCGGGGCGCGAGACGATCCAGTGCGCTTCCGGCGCATCGGGCCACACCTCGAGCGCGCGCAACACCGGGTTGACCACCGCGGTGCCGGCGACGTTGGAGATCACGACGGCGTCGGGCAGCGGCTGTCGGCGCCACTCCTTCGTGACCATCGAGATCTCCTCGAGCAGCACGCGTCCCGAGGCGATCGTGCGCTCGTGCGCGAGCGAGCGGGCGCCGGGCGTGGCACGCGAATACGTTCCCCACTTCAGGAACGTGTTGCCGATATCGATGAGCAGGTAGGCCATGAGGAGGGTCGCGCGTTGCGCGGCACGGTCGGGCCCGGCGGGCCGTCGCCGGGTCAGAGGCTGCGAACCGGGATCTTGCCGATTCGCGCCTGCCATTCGCGCGGACCGGTCTCGTGCACCGAGGTGCCGCTCGCGTCGACCGCCACGGTGACCGGCATGTCCTGTACCTCGAACTCGTAGATCGCCTCCATGCCGAGGTCCTCGAATGCGAGCACGCGCGCCTTGCGGATCGACTTCGATACGAGGTAGGCGGCGCCGCCGACCGCCATCAGATAGGCCGCCTGGTGTCGGCGGATTGCGTCGATCGCCACCGGACCGCGCTCGGCCTTGCCGATCATCGCGATCAGGCCGGTGCGGGCGAGCATCGTCTCGGTGAACTTGTCCATCCGAGTGGACGTGGTCGGGCCGGCGGGGCCCACGGCCTCGTCGCGCACCGGATTCACGGGCCCGACGTAATAGATCGCGCGATTCATGAAGTCGACCGGCAGCTTCTCGCCGCGTTCGAGCATCTCGGCGATGCGCTTGTGCGCGGCGTCGCGTCCGGTGAGCATCCGGCCCGACAGCAGCAGCATCTGCCCCGGCTTCCACGACGCGACTTCCTCGCGGGTGAGCGCATCGAGGTTCACCCGACGCGACTTCTCCAGGTTCGGCGTCCAGTTCACGTCGGGCCACGCCGACAGCGGTGGCGGCTCGCAGAACGCGGGGCCCGAGCCGTCGAGCACGAAATGCGCATGGCGCGTGGCGGCGCAATTCGGAATCATCGCCACCGGCTTGGATGCGGCGTGCGTCGGGAAGGTGCGGATCTTCACGTCGAGCACTGTGGTGAGCCCGCCCAGGCCCTGCGCGCCGATGCCCAGCGCGTTGACCTTCTCGTAGAGCTCGATGCGGATCTCCTCGAGCCGGTTCGACGGACCGCGCGCGAGCAGCTCGTACATGTCGATCGGCTCCATCAGCGATTCCTTCGCCATCAGCATCGCCTTCTCGGCGGTGCCGCCGATGCCGATGCCGAGCATGCCCGGCGGACACCAGCCGGCGCCCATCGTGGGGACGGTCTTCAGCACCCAGTCGACGATCGAGTCCGACGGGTTGAGCATGACGAACTTCGACTTGTTCTCGGAGCCGCCGCCCTTGGCGGCGACGGTGACGTCGACGGTGTCGCCGGGGACGAGGTCGAAGTGGATCACCGCCGGCGTGTTGTCGCGCGTGTTGAGACGCTCGAACTGCGGATCGGCGACCACCGACGCGCGCAGCGTGTTCGACGGATCGAGGTAGCCGCGACGCACGCCTTCGTTCACCGCGTCGGCGATCGACCCGGTGAAGCCCTCGAAGCGGGCGTCCATGCCGACCTTCAGGAACACGTTGACGATGCCGGTGTCCTGGCAGATCGGCCGATGGCCTTCGGCGCACATCCGCGAGTTCGTCAGGATCTGCTCGATCGCGTCGCGCGCAGCCGGGCTTTGTTCGGTCTTCCAGGCGCGCGCGAGATGCTCGATGAAGTCGCGCGGGTGGTAGTAGCTGATGAACTGCAGCGCGGCGGCGATCGATTCGATCAGATCGTCCTGGCAGATTACGCGCATCGGGAAAGGACCTCGCTGGGATCTCGATTTCGCTCGCGCTGCTAGTGCAGTGTTTCGCGCTGATCACCGCTTATGAGCCGCGCCTTCGCCCCCGTGGCCGCGTTGCAGATCCTCGCGATGCCAACCGGCATCGCTGCGGTTTGCGCCTTGTCACGAAGACGAATCCGCCGGCTCATAAGCGGCGCTCAGCACGAAACACTGCACCAGACGCGCGCGCCCGGAATTCTAGCGGATCGTGGATATGCGGCCGCGCGCGGCGCCCGCGGAATAAGCTCGGGACAGTGGCATCATTACGGCGGGACCGGAAAAAGAGGAGGACACGCCCCATGTCGGCACAGATCGATTCGATACTGCAGGAGCAGCGTCTGTTTCCGCCGCCGGAGTCTTTCGTGCGGCAGGCGACGATCTCGGGGATGGAGCAGTACCAGGCGCTGTGCGCCGAAGCCGAGCGAGACCACGCGGGCTTCTGGGCGAGGCTCGCTCGCGAGCACCTGCGCTGGCAGCAGCCCTTCACGCAGGCGCTCGACGAATCGAAGGTGCCGTTCTACCGCTGGTTTGCCGACGGCAAGCTGAACGTCTCGTACAACTGCCTCGATCGTCATCTGGGCACGCCGGTCGAGAACAAGGCCGCGATCCTCTTCGAAGCCGACGACGGCAAGGTCACCAAGGTCACCTACCGCGAGCTGTACCAGCGCGTCTGTCGCATGGCCAACGCGATCAAGGCGCTCGGCTATCGCAAGGGCGATCGCGCGATCATCTACCTGCCGATGTCGATCGAAGGCGTCGTCGCGATGCAGGCCTGCGCGCGCCTGGGCGTCATCCATTCGGTGGTGTTCGGCGGCTTTTCCGCCAAGAGCCTGCACGAGCGCATCGTCGACATCGGCGCCACGCTCGTCATCACCGCCGACGAGCAGGTCCGCGGCGGCAAGAAGGTGCCGCTGAAGGCCCCGGTGGACGAAGCCTTCGCGATGGGCGGTTGCGAAGCCGTGCGCAAGGTCATCGTCTACCAGCGCACCGGCGCCGACGTCGCCATGAAACCCGGTCGCGACCTCACCTGGAGCGAGGCGATCGACGGCCAGTCCGACGAGTGCCCACCCGAGTGGGTCGAGGCCGACCACCCGCTGTTCGTGCTCTACACGTCGGGGTCCACCGGCAAGCCGAAGGGCGTGCAGCATTCGTCGGCGGGCTTCCTGCTCGGCGCGGCGATCACCGTCAAGTGGGTCTTCGACATCAAGCCCGACGACGTCTACTGGTGCACCGCCGACATCGGCTGGGTCACCGGGCACACCTACATCGTCTACGGCCCCACCGCCTGCGGTGCCACGCAGGTCGTCTTCGAGGGAGTTCCCACGTTCCCGAACCCGGGCCGCTTCTGGGAGATGATCGACCGCCACAAGGTCAGCGTGTTCTACACGGCGCCCACTGCCATTCGCGCGCTGGTTCGCGCCGGACAGACGTCTCCCGAGCATCACCCGCAGAAGTACGACCTGTCGTCGCTGCGCCTGCTCGGATCGGTCGGCGAGCCGATCAATCCCGAAGCATGGATGTGGTACTACGAGAACGTCGGACGCGGACGCTGCCCGATCGTCGACACCTGGTGGCAGACCGAAACCGGCGCGACGATGATCTCGCCGCTGCCCGGCGTGCATGCGCTGAAGCCCGGTTCCTGCACGATGCCGTTGCCGGGCATTTCGGCGGCGATCATCGACGAGGCCGGCGAGAAGGTGCCTGCGGGCAAGGGCGGTTTCCTCGCGATCACGAAGCCGTGGCCGTCGATGATCCGCACGATCTGGGGCGATCCCGAGCGTTTCAAGAAAACGTATTTCCCGGCCGAGATCCACGGCGGTCGCTACTACGTCGCCGGCGACGGCGCGACGATCGACGAGGACGGCTACTTCCGGGTGATGGGCCGCATCGACGACGTGCTCAACGTGTCGGGTCACCGCCTGGGCACGATGGAGATCGAATCCGCGCTGGTCGCGCACCCGCTGGTCGCGGAAGCCGCCGTCGTCGGGCGTCCGGACGACCTCACCGGCGAGGCGATCTCCGCTTTCGTCGTGCTCAAGCAGTCGCGGCCCACCGGCAGCGAGGCGCAGAAGGTCGCCAAGGACCTGCGCGACTGGGTCGGCAAGGAGATCGGACCGATCGCCAAGCCGAAGGAAATCCGCTTCGGCGAGAACCTGCCGAAGACGCGCTCGGGCAAGATCATGCGGCGACTGCTGCGCTCGCTCGCGCGTGGCGAGGCGATCACGCAGGACGTCTCCACCCTCGAGAACCCGGCCATCCTCGACCAGCTGAAAGAGACCTCCTGAGACCTTCCTCCCGGGGGTCGCGGGGTATACTGCGGCCCCCGGAGAGATGGATGAGCGGTCGAAGTCGCACGCCTGGAAAGCGTGTAGGGGTCCAAAGCCCCTCGGGGGTTCGAATCCCCCTCTCTCCGCCAGTTGCCTGCGCATGCGCCGATGCGCGACCGGCACCTTCCCCGATGGACCGATTCCGCCAATGTCGTGGCTCGTCCTGTTCGTCGCCGGGCTGTTCGAGGTCGCCTGGGCGATCGGATTGAAGTACAGCGAAGGCTTCACCCGGTTCTGGCCGACCGCCGGAACGATCGCGGCGATGCTGATCAGCGTCGCGCTGCTGGGCGTGGCGATGAAGAGCCTGCCGGTGGGCACTGCCTATGCGGTGTGGACCGGAATAGGTGCGGTCGGAACGGTGTTGCTCGGCATCGCACTGTTCGGCGACCCGACGTCGCCGGCAAGGCTCGTCTGCGTGGCGTTGATCCTCGCCGGCATCGTCGGCCTGAAGGTCGTTTCGTAGCACGCTGACAGGACAGGCGGAGAACCAGTCATGCGCATCACGGACATTCGCGAGAAGACCGTCTCGATCGCGTCGCGCATCGCGAACGCATACATCGATTTCTCGAAGATGACCTGCTCGGTCGTCGCCGTCGTCACCGACGTCGTGCGCGACGGCAAGCCGGTCGTCGGATTCGGTTTCAACTCCAACGGCCGGTACGGGCAGGGCGCGCTGATGCGCGATCGTTTCATCGATCGCGTGCTGTCCGCCGCGCCGCAGACGCTGGTCGATCACGAGCGCTCGAACCTCGATCCGTTCGCGATCTGGAAGGCGCTGATGACCAACGAGAAGCCCGGCGGCCACGGCGAGCGTTCGGTGGCGGTCGGCACGATCGACATGGCGGTGTGGGACGCGGTGGCGAAGATCGAGGGCAAGCCGTTGTACCGACTGCTCGCCGATCGATATCGCGATGGCGTGTTCGACGACAAGGTCTGGGTCTACGCGGCCGGCGGCTACTACTACCCGGGCAAGGATCACGCGAAGCTGCAGGACGAGATGCGCGGCTATCTCGATCGCGGCTACCGTGTCGTGAAGATGAAGATCGGCGGCGCGAGTCTCGACGAAGACCTGCGGCGCATCGATGCGGTGCTGCAGGTGGTCGGTGAAGGGCGCAACCTTGCCGTCGACGCCAACGGGCGTTTCGATCTTCCCACCGCGCTGGCCTACGGAAAGGCGCTCGAATCCTACGGACTGTTCTGGTACGAGGAAGCGGGCGACCCGCTCGATTACGCGCTGCAGGCGGAACTCGCGCAGGCGTACCCGGCGCCGCTGGCCACCGGCGAGAACCTGTTCAGCCATCAGGACGCGCGCAATCTGCTGCGCTACGGCGGCATGCGGCCCGAACGCGACTGGCTGCAGTTCGACTGCGCGCTGTCGTACGGGCTCGTCGAATACCTGCGCACGCTCGATGCGATGAAGGAGCTGGGCTGGTCGTCGCGCCGCGTCGTTCCGCACGGCGGGCACCAGATGTCGCTGAACATCGCCGCCGGCCTGCACCTGGGCGGCAACGAGTCGTATCCCGATGTGTTCCAGCCCTTCGGTGGATTCGCCGACGGCATCCGCGTCGAGAGCGGGTACGTCGGACTGCCCGACGTCCCCGGCGTCGGCTTCGAGGCGAAGGCGGCGCTCCATGACGTGATGCGACCGCTCGCGCAATGAGCCGCTCGCGCGCACCGATCGCTTCGCGATCGCGTGCTGTCGGTGCTGACGAAATCCGACGTTCGTTCGTGAAGCAGTGGTAGATGCACGGCAGCGTGCAGGCGCCGAGTGGAACGCTGCGCGTGTGTGTCGCACAACATTTGCGACAAAAAATCCGCTTTGAGCGAAAGGGTAGCGGCTACACTGCGCGCGCAGTTTCGCAGCAGGAAGCACGCAGGTCCCGATAATGTTCTTTCGCCTACCGTCGATTTCCATCGCCGTCTTTCTCGCGCTGTCCTCCGCGGTCGTCGATTCGGCCCCCATCGCGTTGGCTCCCGTAGTCGCCGGCAGCTGGGCCGCGGGCAGCGGGGCACAGGCGGAGTTCAGGGCGATCGATTCCGGCTGGCGCGGCTCGACGGTGCACTGGAACGAGGCGACACTCAGCTACTCGCCGACGCCGGGCGCGGGCTACAGCCCGGTCGGTTCGTTCGACTGGGGCACCGGCATCTGGGGACTGAACGACTGGGCGCGGGTGCAGTCGGGCGACGTCGCCGCCATCGCGAGCTGGAGCGGCACGGTCGCGCGCATCGAGCAGGCGAACCAGCAATACCGCGACGCGTGGGGCAGCTCCGACTGGGGCGACGTCTCGCCGATGCCCGATGACGTTCCCGCGGAGAACTGGACCGCGTACTACACGGGCTACCTGCGCATCACGGACGCCGACCGGTACAACTTCGGCGTCCTGTACGACGACGGGTTCTTCCTGCGCATCCACGGCGCGGACGACCAGCTCGTCGAGATCTCGTCGGACTTCATCCTCACCGCGCGCGAGCGGCTCGGCTTCGACGAGGACCTTCTGCTTTCCGAAGGCCTGTATCGCTTCGAATTGGGCGCGTACAACCGGCTGCAGGCGGGCGTCGTTCAACTAGCCTGGCAACGCGGCGAGGGCGCGTGGGAGACAGTCCCCACCGGGAATCTCGTCACCGACCCCACGCGCATCCCGCTTCCCGGCACGCTCGCGATGATCGCGCTCGGCGGCGTCGGCTTCGTCGCCTCGCGCAAACGCAGCCTGCGGTAGTCCGTCATGCAGGGATCACGACCCACGCCGCTCGCATCGATCGGGCGGAGGGCGGCGCATGCCGTCGGTATCGCACTGGGATGGGCGCTGTTCGTCTACGGCTGGATGCGCGTCGCGGCGCGCCCCTGGGACGCGCACGAACTCTGGGTACTGATCGTCGCGTCGGCGATCGTGCTGCCGACGTCGACGGCGTTCTGGATCGTGCACAACGTCGCGCTCTATCGCGGCCGGCATCGACGGCGTGGTACGGCGCTCGTCGAGTGTCGCTACGACGTCGACTGGTCCGGGCGCGCGGTCGAAGCCGACTGGAGCACGCTGGCGAGCGCCGACCGGATCTGGATCGACGTGGAGGACGGCGCCAAGCGGTATCGCAGTTTCCTCACCGTGCCGTTGCCGCCCGCGGACGATGCGACGCCGGTTTCCCGTGATTCCACCCACTACGCATCGCGAGGACCGTTGTCTTCGGCTTCGCTCGGCCCGCAGGCCGCATCGTGATCGCCTCGCTCGAGCAGTTCATGCAATGGCTGCAGGGCACGGTCGGCTACGACTGGGCGCTCGTCTATTTCGCCGCTTATCCGATCGCCACCAGCATCCTGTGGGTGACGACGTCGATCATGTTCCGCCTGCGCTGGGAGCAGCGCCGGGCGCCGCCGCGGGACGAAGGCCCGCTGCCCTTCGTCAGCGTGCTGATACCGGCGCGCAATGAAGCAGCGGTGATCGGCAGGGCCGTCGGCAGCGTACTCGCGCTCGACTACCCGGACTTCGAGGTGATCGCGATCGACGACGGTTCGACCGACGGCACCTGCGAGGTGCTGCAGGCGATTCCGGACTCGCGGCTGCGCGTGGTGCGCAAGTCGTCCAACGAAGGCAAGGCGCTCGCGCTGAACGACGCGCTGCCGCTGGCGCGCGGCGAGATCGTCCTGATCCTGGACGCCGACGCCGAACCGCAGCCCGAGCTGCTGCGAACGATGGTTCCGCACTTCGCATCGGCGCGCGTGGCGGCGGTCACCGGTAATCCGCGCGTGCGCAACACCGATAACTTCCTCGCGCGGCTGCAGTCGATCGAGTTCTCGTCGATCGTCAGCCTGCTGCGTCGTTCGCAGCGCATCTGGGGGCGCGTGGTCACCGTGTCGGGCGTCGTCGCCGCCTTTCGCCGAAGCGCGATGCTCGACGTCGGCGGATTCAGCCCCGACATGCCGACCGAGGACATCGACCTCACGTGGAAGCTGCAGAAGCGCTTCTACGACGTGCGCTACGAGCCGCGCGCCGTGTGCTGGATGACGGTGCCGGCCAGCTTCCGCGGGCTGTGGAAGCAGCGCCTGCGTTGGGCGCGCGGACTGATGCAGGTGTTGCGCCGGCATCGCGACGTGATGATGCACTGGAAGTTTCGTCGCATGTGGCCGGTGTTTCTCGAGTCGTCGATGTCGACGCTGTGGGCGCTGTGCTTCGTCGCGCTCACTTCGATCTGGATCGCCTCGTATGCGCTGGGAATTCCGCCGGTGGGCGCCTCGCCGATCCCGAACCTGTGGGGCATGACGATCGGCACGATGTGCGTGCTGCAGCTGGCGGTGGGCGCGTGGATCGACCGGCGCTACGATCGGTCGATCGTGCGCATGGCGCCGTACGCGATCTGGTATCCGATCGTCTACTGGATGCTGCTGGCGCTCGCGGCGGTCGTTTCGCTGCCGTGGCTGCTGCGCCGGCCGCAGCGCCGCTCGGTACGCTGGGACACGCGCCGCGTCGGAGCCGGGGCTTGACGCGGGGGTCGATGCGCCGCATCGCGGCGACAATTGCTGGAACGAGCCTGTGCCTGGGCGGCAGCGCGGCAGCGGCGCCGACTGCGCGGGAGTGTGCCCCGACGGTTGTGCCCGCCACGCAAAAGCTCGCGCACGAAGCCGCGCGGGAAGCCGCGCAGCAGAACCCGCAGAGCGCCGAGCAGGACACCCCCTACGCAACCGCGCTCGCCCGCGCCCGCCAGCTGGTCGAGCAGCACGACTACGCGCAGGCGCTCGCGGGCTACGAGTCGCTGCTCGCGCAGCGGCCCGACGACGACGACCTGTTGATCGAGGTCGCGCGCGTGCTCGGCTTCGCCGATCGCAACGCCGAATCGGCTGCGCTGTACCGGCGCGTGCTGGACGTGGCGCCGCAACGCCGCGCGGACGTGCGGCGCTCGCTGGCCTGGCAGACACTGTGGTCGGGCGAGCCCGCCTGCGCCGAAGGCTGGTTTCTCGAATCGGCT
Organism: Burkholderiaceae bacterium; assembly: GCA_021166725.1. GTDB lineage: Bacteria > Pseudomonadota > Gammaproteobacteria > Burkholderiales > Burkholderiaceae_E > Zeimonas. Next base: position 16,504 of record JAJPES010000042.1, read on the forward strand.
GCGCTCGATGCGAACGCCGCCGATGCGTGGCGCGGTGTTGCCGAGTCGCGCCAGCAGCGCGAAGACCTGCGCGGCGCGCTCGACGCATACGAGCAGGCGCTGCGCATCGCTCCCGACGACGCGACGAACGCCCGCCGCGCCGCGCAACTGCTCGTCTGGCTGGGGCGCACCGACGAAGGGATCGCCGCCTTCGAGGCGCTGCTTGCGCGCGACCCCGGCGACCGGCGCAGCCGGCTCGGTCTGGCGCGCGCGCTCAACGACGCGGGCCGCCATCGCGACGCGGTGCACGAATATCGTCGGGCGCAGGCCTCCTCGCTGGACGACGATTCGCGCTTCGACTTCGCGCGCGCGCTGCGCTGGAGCGGCTTCGACGATCTCGCCGACGATGAGCTGGCGACGATCGACCGGCCCGATGCGCAATGGCTGCGGCGCTTTCGCACGTCGCGCGAGCGCGCCCGATGGTGGGCGCTCGAGTTCGACGCATCGACCGACCGTGACAATCTCGATACGCGCTCGCTGCGCGCCACCGCCGGATGGCATTTCGACGGCGGGCGCGCGCTCGAGACCTCGCTGCGCCGCGTTCGCCTCGACGACCCGAACGGCCGCGTCGATGGCGTTCGCTGGCAGACGCAGGCGAGCACGCGCCTGGGCGAGTTGGATTCGCGCTGGGGCGTTGCGTGGCCGAGCGTCGCGCTCGCGTTGAACGACTACGACGGCTGGCAGCCGCTGACCGGCGCCGCGCGCGTGCGCTGGTTGCCGCGCGACAACCTGCGCGTCGATGCGGAACTGGGGCGCGAGACGATCGAGACGCCGAAGGCGATCGGCGAGCGGGTGCACGTGGACGTCGCGTCGATCGGCGTGGACCTGCGCCCGGCGATCGCCTGGACGCTCGCCGGCTCGCTCGCGCACTTCCGTTTCGACGACGGCAACGGACGCGATCGCGTCTACGGGCGCATCGAACGCACGATCCTCGCCGCGCCGCGCGTGCGCGCCGGCGTCGAAGCACTGGCATTTCGCAGCTACGATCCGATCGGCCCCGCCGTGGCGTGGCGCGGCTACTGGAATCCGAAGGAGTACCGCGAAGCGCGCGCCTTCGTCTCGATGTCGCACGACTGGCGCGAATGGCAGCTGTACGCGCGCGTCGGTCTCGGCACTGCGCGCGAGGTCGACGGCTGGGACACGCGCACGAGCGGCACGCCGAACCTGTGGGAGCTGGCCGTCGTGCGCGACCTCTCGCCGACGCTGCAACTGCGCGCGCAACTGGGCGGCTCCGGCAGCGGAATGGGGCTGTCGGGCGGCGGATCGGGTTACTGGCGTCGCTACGCGGGGATCGCGCTGACCGGCTGGTTCTGAACCGGGCGCGCCGCTGGCTGCGGGCCGCGCATGGAAACTCCGCTCGGTCCCGCCGCGACGCCGGGACGAATTCGCATCGGCCTTTCGGGGTGGACCTACGCACCCTGGCGCGGCGTCTTCTATCCGGAGAAGCTGCCGCAGGACGAGGAGCTGTCGTACGCGGCGAGCCTGTTCGATTCGATCGAGGTCAACGGCACCTTCTACCGGCTGCAGCAGCCATCGAGTTTCGTGCGCTGGTACGACCAGACCCCCGGAGATTTCGTCTTCTCGGTCAAGGCGCCGCGCTACATCACGCACGTGCGACGGCTGCGCGAGATCGAGACGCCGCTGGCGAATTTCCTCGCCTCGGGGCCGCTGCTGCTCGGCGAGAAGCTCGGCCCGCTGCTATGGCAGTTTCCGCCGTTCCTGCGCTACGACGCGTCGCGCTTCGAAGCCTTCTTCGCGATGCTGCCGCACGACACCGGGCAGGCGGCCAGGCTTGCTCGCGCGCACGACGAGCGCGTCGCGGGCGACGACGGCATCCCGGACGGGTTCTCGCGTCCGTTGCGCCACGCGATCGAAATACGCCACGAAAGCTTTCGCGACCCGACGTTCATCGAGATGCTGCGCCGCTACGATGTCGCGCTGGTCTGCGCCGACACCGTCAGCTGGCCGCGCCTGATGGACCTCACCGCCGACTTCGTCTATTGCCGGCTGCACGGTTCCGAAGAGCTGTACGTCAGCGGCTACGACGACGCGTCGCTCGACGCATGGGCGCTGCGCGTTCTCGCATGGGCGAACGGAGGCGAACCCGAGGACGCCGAGCGCGTGCTGCCGGCGCTCGCGCCGCCGTCGGCAGCTCCCGCACGGCCGGGCCGCGACGTATTCGTCTACTTCGACAACGATGCGAAAGTTCGCGCACCGGCGGACGCGGACTCGCTGGTCGCGCGGGTATCGAGTTCGAAGACTGCGAATGCACCGGTGCGATAGACGAGCGGCGCGCCGGCAATACCTGTCGAAACCGCAGGCATCCGAATTGCACCGCCCCTCTCCGGCTCGCGCCGGGGAGGAGAGGTCTTGGACGCACTGCTGCTGTCGCGCCTGCAGTTCGCTTGGGTGATCGCCTTCCATATCCTGCTGCCGGCGTTCACTGTGGGCCTGTCCTGCTACATCGCCACGCTCGAGACGCTGTGGTGGATCCGCAAGGACGACGTCTATCGCCGACTCTCCGCGTTCTGGATCAAGATCTTCGCGATCTCCTTCGGCATGGGCGTGGTCTCCGGCGTCGTCATGCCGTTCCAGTTCGGCACCAACTGGAGCCGCTTCATCGATGCCACCGGCAGCGTGATCGGTCCGCTGCTCGGCTACGAGGTCATCACCGCGTTCTTCCTCGAGGCCGCCTTTCTCGGCGTGCTGCTGTTCGGCCGAAAACTCGTGCCGCAATGGGCGCACGTGCTGTCGGCCTACCTGGTTGCGCTCGGCACGTTGCTGTCGTCGTTCTGGATTCTCGCGTCGAACAGCTGGATGCAGACGCCCGCCGGGCACGAGATGGTCGACGGCCGCTTCGTCCCGGTCGATCTCGTGCAGCTCATCTTCAATCCGTCGTTTCCGTACCGGCTGGTGCATACCGTCACGGCGTTCGTCGTCACCACGGCGCTCGTGATCCTCGGCGTCGGCGCGCACTTCCTGCTGCACCGCCGGCACGTCGACGAGTCGCGGATCATGCTGCGGATGTCGCTCGTGTTTCTCACCGTGATGGTGCCGTTCCAGATCATCGTGGGCGACCTGCACGGTCTGAACACGCTGCACCATCAGCCGGCCAAGCTTGCCGCGATGGAAGGCCTGTGGGAGAGCACGACGCACGTGCCGTTGTCGCTGTTCGGGGTGCCCGACGAGCAGGCCGAGCGCAATCGCTACGAGATCGCCATCCCGGCGGTGGGAAGCCTGTACCTGACGCACGGCTTCTCCACCGAAGTGAAGGGGCTGAAGGCCTTCCCGCGCGAGGATCGTCCGCCGGTGGCGATTCCGTATTTCGCGTTCCGCATCATGGTCGGGCTCGGCATCCTGATGCTGGCGATCGTCGTCTCGGGCTGGGTCGCCTACCGGCGGGGAAGGCTGTACGAGTCGCGCGCCTTCCTGCGCTTCGCGCGTCTCGGAATTCCGATGGGATTCGTCGCGGTGCTCGCCGGATGGACCGTCACCGAAGTCGGCCGCCAGCCGTGGGTCGTCTACGGCCTTATGCGCACGGCCGACGGCGTGTCGCCGTCGCTGGTGGCGAGCGACGTCGCGCTGTCGTTCGCCGCGTACATCGCCGGCTATCTGCTGATGTTCGGCGGCGGCTTCGTGCTGTTGCGCCGGATCGTGCTGCTCGGACCCGAGCGGGCGACGGAAGAGGAGGCCGAGGACGCCGACGAGGCGCGCAAGCGCGCGGCGCGTCCGCTGTCGGCCGTCACCGAGGAGCCGCACCACAACGTGCCTCGCCCCGCGGGCGCGATGCGCGGACCGCAACAGGAGCACGATCGTGGTGCTTGACCTCGTGCCGTTGTGGGCCGCGATTCTCGCGCTGTCGGTCTTCATGTACGTGCTGCTCGACGGCTTCGATCTCGGCGTCGGAATGCTCTTTCCGTTTCGACGCGATGCGGAAGATCGCGAGCGGATGATCGGTTCGGTTGCGCCGGTGTGGGACTTCAACGAAACCTGGCTGGTGCTTGGCGGCGGCGCGATGCTCGCCGTCTTTCCGCTCGCCTTCGCGATCGTGATTCCTGCGATGTACTTCCCGATTCTCGTGATGCTGCTCGGACTGGTGTTTCGCGGCGTCGCCTTCGAGTTCCGCGAGGTGCACGGTGCGCGCCGCTGGTTGTGGGACTCCGGATTCGTCCTCGGATCGTTCGCGGCCACCTATGCGCAGGGCGTCATCCTCGGCAACTTCATCCAGGGATTCGAAGTCGAGGGACGACACTTCGTCGGCACGAGCTGGGACTGGGTCTCGCCGTTTCCGCTGCTCACCGGGCTGGGGCTCGTCTTCGGCTATCTGCTGCAGGGCGCGTGCTGGCTCGTGCTGAAGACCGAGGGAGATCTGCAGCAGTGGTCGCGCAAGGTGGCGCGCCGCACGTTGTGGGGCGTGCTCGCCTTCATCGCGCTGATCAGCATCTGGACGCCGATCACCGAGCCGCGCATCGCCGAGCGCTGGTTCAGCTGGCCGCACCTGCTGTATTTCTCGCCGGTGCCGCTGCTGACGATCGCGGTGGCGCTGATGCTGCTGCGCGCGCTGCGGCGAGGCGCCGAGTTGCTGCCCTTCCTGTGCTCGTTCGCGCTGTTCTTCCTCGCGTTCACCGGCCTGGTGATCAGCCTGTGGCCGTACATCGCGCCGCCATCGATCACCTTGTGGGATGCCGCCGCCGCGCCGAAGGCGCTTGCCTTCCTGATGGTCGGCACGCTGCTGCTGCTGCCGGTGCTGCTGCTGTACGTCGCCTGGTCGTACTGGGTGTTCCGCGGCAAGGTGCGCAGCGACATCGGCTACCACGCCTGAGCCGTCGCGCCGGCTGGCCGGCACGTTCGGCGCGGGTCCGCTGATACACTTCGCGCTCCATGCGCCCGGCCGCCACCCGCACGCGTCTGCCCGCCGCCGTCGTCGGAGCGCTCGGCGTCGTGTTCGGCGACATCGGCACCAGTCCGCTCTATGCGTTCAAGGTCGCCTTCGATCCCGATCACGGACTCGCGCTCACGCCGGCCAACGTCTTCGCGCTGCTGTCGATGATCTTCTGGTCGGTGATGATCATCGTCTCGCTGAAGTACGTGACGATCATGCTGCGCTTCGACAACCGCGGCGAGGGCGGTGTGCTGGCGCTGCTGTCGCACTGCGTGCATGCGTTGCGCGATCGGCCGCGCCTGTCGTGGCTGGTCACCGTCCTCGGCGCCTTCGCCGTCTCGCTGTTCTACGGAGACGCGGTGATCACACCGGCGATCTCGGTGCTGTCGGCGGTCGAAGGACTGGCCGTCGTCGAACCCGAACTGGACGTGGTCGTGCTGCCGATCGCGGTCACGATCATCGTCGCGCTGTTCGCGATCCAGCGCCGGGGCACCGGTCACGTCGGCGCGCGCTTCGGCCCGATCATGGCCCTGTGGTTCGTTGCGATCGCCGCCGCCGGCGTGAACAGCATCGTGCGCAATCCGCGGGTGCTGCTTGCGCTCGATCCGCGCTTCGCGTGGACGCTCATCGTCGAGCAGCCGGGGCTGGCGTTCGTGGCGGCCGGTGCGGTGTTCCTGTGCATGACCGGCGCCGAAGCGCTGTACGCGGACATGGGCCACTTCGGGCCGCGTCCGATCCGCATGGGCTGGTTCGTGCTCGTGCTGCCGTCGCTGATGCTGAACTACTTCGGCCAGGGCGCGCTGGTGCTGCTCGATCCGCAGGCGATCCGCAATCCGTTCTACCTGCTCGCGCCGGAGAACCTGCTGCTGCCGGCCGTGGTGCTGGCTACCGCGGCCACCGTCATCGCGTCGCAGGCAACGATCGCCGGCGCCTTCTCGGCGTCGCAGCAGGCGTCGCGACTGAACTTCCTGCCCAGGCTGCGCGTGCTGCACACCTCCGACGCCGAGCAGGGGCAGGTGTACATCCCGCTGGTCAACTGGCTGCTGCTCGTGCTGGTGCTGGCGCTGGTCATCGGCTTTCGCAGCTCGGACGCGCTCGCGTCGGCATACGGAATCGCCGTCGCCGGCGACCTGACCCTCACCAGCGTGATGATGCTGATCGCGCTGCCGGCCTTCGCCGATCGGCGGGTGCGGGCGCTGTGGCCGCCGTTCGCGATCTTCGTCGCGCTCGAGGCGAGCTTCTTCGCGGCCAACGCAACGAAGATTCCGTCGGGCGGCTGGTTCCCGCTGCTGCTCGCAGCGGTGATGTTCACCGTGCTGACCACGTGGCGCCGCGGCATGGAGATCCTGCGGCTGCGCAAGGACATGCGACCGAAGGCCAGCCCCGACGGCTACCAGATCGACCTGTCGCAGATCCCGCGCGTACCCGGCGCGGCGCTCTTCTTCTCGTCCACGCCGCAGGGTTGGCCGAGTTCGTTCCTGCACAACCTGAAACACAACAAGGTGATGCACGAGCAGACGATCTTCCTCACCGTCGTGTTCGACGAAGCGCCTCGCGTGCTCGACGACGAACGCGTGGAGGTGATGCGCAGCCCCGACGGCATCGTGCGCGTCATCGCGCATTTCGGCTTCCGCGAGAACCCGCGCGTGGACGGCGTGCTGCGGCTGATCGCGCGCAAGGGCGTCGTCTGCACGTTGCACGAAACGTCGTTTTTCACCAGCAAGCCGACGCTCGTCTCGGTGAGCCGGCGCGGCGTCTTCGGCTGGCGCCGTTCGCTGTTCGGCTGGTTGCTGCGCAACAGCACCAGCGTGGCGAACTACTTCGGCCTGCCGCCGGACCGCGTGGTGGAGTTGGGGGCGCAGGTAGCCATTTGAGGAAGGGAAGGGGGAAGGGGGAAGGGGAACTGCCCCGCGCGGGACAAGCCGAGGCTTTCCCCCTTCCCCCTACCCCCTTCCCTCTCGATCAGGCGCGCAGCGCCTGATCGAGATCAGCGACCAGGTCCTCGCCCGACTCGATCCCGCATGCGAGCCGCACCAGGTTGGGCGCGATGCCGGCGGCGCGCATCTGCTCGTCGTCCAGCGTGCCGGCGACCATCGCGGCGGCGTGCACGGCGAGCGATTCGACGCCGCCCAGGCTCACCGCATGCGTGAAGCGGCGCAGACGCGAGACGAAGCGCGCGGTGTCCGCGTAGTTGCCGACGATGCGCACCGACAGCACGCCACCGTAGCCGCGCATCTGCGTGCGCGCGAGCGCATGCTGCGGATGGCTTTCGAGGCCGGGGTAATGCACCGCCTCGACGCCGGGATGCGCATCGAGGAAGCGCGCGACGCGCATCGCGTTGTCGTTGGCGCGTTCCACGCGCAGCGCGAGCGTGCGCAGTCCGCGCAGCAGCAGCCACGCGTCGAAGGCGCCCAGCGTCGCGCCCAGGGCGATCGTGCCGCGCCAGATGCGTTCGAGGATCTCGGCGCGCGAGACGACGACGCCGGCGATCAGATCGTGGTGGCCGCCGAGATACTTGGTCGCGCTGTGCACGACGACGTCGATGCCCAGCGCGAGCGGCTGCTGGTTCAGTGGCGTGGCGAAGGTGTTGTCGGCCACCGTGATCGTGCCGCTCGCGCGCGCCGCTTCGGCAACGGCGCGCAGGTCGGTGATCGCCATCGTCGGGTTCGACGGCGTCTCGAGCATCGCGAGCTTCGCGCCGCGGCCGATCGCCGCGACGAGCGCTGCGGTGTCGGCCTGGTCCACGCGTTCGACCTGCACGCCGAAGCGCGGCAGCAACTCGGTGAACCATTGCGTGCTGCCCATGTAGTGGCTGGTCTGCGCGACGACGCGATTGCCGGCGCCGAGCAGGCCCAGCAACACCGAGGAGACGGCCCCCATGCCGCTGGCCGTCATCAGCGCGCTCTCGCCGCCCTCGAGCCGTGCGATCAGCCGCGCCGTACGCTCGTGCGTGGGGTTGCCGTAGCGCGTGTAGAAGCGCTGCGGCCGTACGCCGGTGGCCATCCCGGCGAACTCGCCCGCATCGCGCGCGGACCACGTCACCGACATGTGTACCGGTGGCGCCAGTTCGGGGTCGAAGACGCCCGCTTCGCGGTCACCGTGGACGACGACCGTGTCGGCGCTCTCGAAGCCGCTGTGATCCGCTTCGCGGCTGCTGCCGCCGCCTTCGTTGTCGTGGTTTGCCGGCAGCTCCGGCGACGAGTGCACTGCGGACTTGCTGCGGTCTTCGGGCATCGGGCGCGGGCGCCCTCGGGCACCCAGTAGAATGACGCGATGCAAGATCATCGCACGGTGCGCCTCCTCCGCTTCGCGCTCGCCTTTCTGGGAGTGTCGGTGCTGGGCTTCGTGCTCGCGTGGTCTTTCCTCGCCTACCGCGATCCGAACCTGGTGGTGAGCTTCGCGTCGCTGCTGCAGGCCTGCGGCATCCCGGTGGGACGCTGACGCGCCGGCATTCGTCTCTCTTCCACTCCCCGCAGCATGGCCGCCCGCCGCACCGAATACAGCGAAGCATCGATCCGTGTCCTGAAGGGCCTCGAGCCGGTGCGCCAGCGCCCCGGCATGTACACGCGCACGGAGAGCCCGCTGCACATCGTGCAGGAGGCGCTCGACAACGCCGCCGACGAGGCGCTCGCCGGCTTCTGCGACGAGATCGTCGTCACGATCCATTCCGACGGCAGCGTCGAGGTCGACGACAACGGTCGGGGCATTCCGGTGGGCAAGCATCCGGAAGAGGGTGTGCCGGTCGTCGAGATCGTGTTCACGCGCCTGCATGCGGGCGGCAAGTTCGACAAGGCCGACGGCGGCGCCTACAGCTTCTCGGGTGGCCTGCACGGCGTCGGCGTGTCGGTGTCGAATGCGCTGTCGAAGCGCTTCGAGGTCACCGTCTGGCGCGACGGCAAGGTGCACCGGATCGCCTTCGAGGGCGGCGAGGTGGCCGAGAAGCTGTATTCGAAGGCGGCCGGCCGCAACGAGCGACGCAGCGGAACCGCGGTGCGCATGTGGCCCCATGCGAAATACTTCGACTCGCTGGCGATCCCGCAGGGCGAGCTGGTGCACCTGCTGCGTTCGAAGGCAGTGCTGCTGCCCGGCGTGAAAGTCACGCTCGTCGAGGAAAAGAGCGGCAAGCGCCAGAGCTGGCGCTACGAGGAAGGGCTGCGCGGCTACCTAGCGGAGAGTCTCGCGCAGCTGTCCGATTCGCCGCCGATCATTCCGCTGTTCGAGGGCGACCAGTCGGTGCCGCCCGGACACGACAGTTTCGCCGAAGGCGAGGGCGCGCAGTGGGTCGTCGCATGGACCGAAGAGGGTTCATTGCTGCGCGAGTCGTACGTGAACCTGATTCCGACGACGGCCGGTGGTACGCACGAGTCCGGACTGCGCGAGGGGCTGTTCGCCGCGGTGAAGGGCTTCGTCGAGCTGCACGGCCTGCAGCCGAAGGGCGTGAAACTGCTCGCCGAGGATGTCGCGGCGCGTGCGAGCTGGGTGCTGTCGACGAAGGTGCTCGATCCGCAGTTCCAGGGCCAGATAAAGGAGCGACTGAACTCGCGCGACGCGGTGCGCCTCGTCTCGTCGCTGGTCAAGCCGCAGCTCGAGCTGTGGCTGCACCAGCATGTCGAGCACGGCCGCAAGCTGGCCGAGCTGGTGATCCGGCAGGCGCAGGCGCGCAGCCGCGCCGCGCAGAAGGTCGGCAAGAAGAAGGGTTCGGGCGTCGCCGTGCTGCCCGGCAAGCTCACCGACTGCGAGTCCGACGACATCGCGCGCAACGAGATCTTCCTCGTCGAGGGCGATTCGGCCGGAGGCTCGGCGAAGATGGGTCGTGACAAGGAGTTCCAGGCGATCCTGCCGCTGCGCGGCAAGGTGCTGAACACCTGGGAGACCGAGCGCGACCGGCTGTTCGCGAACAACGAGATCCACGACATCGCGGTGGCGCTCGGCGTCGATCCGCATGCGCAGCGCGACGAGCCTGATCTCTCAGGGCTGCGCTACGGGAAGGTCTGCATCCTGTCCGATGCCGACGTCGACGGCGCGCACATCCAGGTGCTGCTGCTGACGCTCTTCTTCCGGCACTTCCCGAAATTGATCGAGCGCGGCCACGTCCACGTCGCGCGCCCGCCGCTGTTTCGCGTCGACGTGCCGGCGCAGGGCAAGCGTCCGTTGCGCAAGCTCTACTGCCTCGACGAGGAAGAATTGCGCCGTGCCGAGGACAAGCTGCGCAAGGAAGGCGTGCGCGAAGGCAGCTGGTCGATCTCGCGCTTCAAGGGGCTGGGCGAGATGAACGCCGAGCAGCTGTGGGAGACGACGATGAATCCCGACACGCGCCGCATGCTCGAGGTGCGGCTGGGCGATCTCGACGTCGCGCACACCGAGGAACGCTTCACGATGCTGATGGGCAAGGGCGAGGCGTCGGCGCGTCGTGCGTGGCTGGAGGAGCGCGGCAACGAGGCCGAGGTGGACATCTGAGCTTCCGGCCGTAACGACGAATGAACGACCAGATCGAAATTCCGATCGAGGACGACGACGAGGCGTTGACGCTCGCGCGCTACGCCGAGCGTGCGTATCTCGATTACGCGGTGTCCGTCGTCAAGGGCCGCGCGCTGCCCGACGTCTGCGACGGCCAGAAGCCGGTGCAGCGCCGGATCCTCTATGCGATGAACGAGATGGGGCTCGGCCCCGGCGCCAAGCCCGTGAAGTCGGCGCGCGTCGTCGGCGACGTGCTCGGCAAGTTCCATCCGCACGGAGACACCGCTGCATACGATGCGCTGGTGCGCATGGCGCAGTCGTTCACGCTGCGCTATCCGCTGATCGACGGCCACGGCAACTTCGGCTCGCGCGACGGCGACTCGGCGGCGGCGATGCGCTACACCGAGGCGCGCCTGACGGCGTACGCGCGGCTGCTGCTCGACGAGATCGACCAGGGAACGGTCGAGTTCATCGCCAACTACGACGGCTCGACGAAGGAGCCGCGGCTGTTGCCCGCGCGGCTGCCGATGCTGCTGCTGAATGGCGCCTCGGGCATCGCGGTGGGCATGGCCACCGAGATCCCGCCGCACAACCTGCGCGAGATCGCGGCGGCCGCGGTGGCGGTGCTGAAGGATCCGAAGATCGATTCGGCCGCGCTTGCGCAAATCGTGCCCGGGCCCGACTTCCCCGGCGGCGGGCAGATCATCTCCCCGGCCGAGGACATTCGCGAGATCTACGAGAGCGGACGCGGCTCGATCAAGATGCGCGGCCGGCACGTGATCGAGGAGTTGGCGCGCGGGCAGTGGCAGCTCGTCGTCACCGAGCTGCCGCAGGGGGTATCGGCGCAGCGCGTGCTCGAGGAGATCGAGGAGCTCACGAACCCGAAGGTGCGAGCCGGCAAGAAGTCGCTCACGCCGGAGCAGCTGCAGCTGAAGTCGAACGTGCTCGCCGTGCTCGACACGGTATGCGACGAGTCGGGCAAGGAGGCACCGGTGCGCCTTGTCTTCGAGCCGAAGACCTCGAAGATCGACTCCGACGAGCTGCTGCGGGTGCTGCGCGCACACACGAGCCTCGAGACGGGTGTCGCGGTGAACCTCGTCACGATCGGCGTGGACGGTCGTCCGCGCCAGAAGAACCTCGCGACGATTCTCCGGGAGTGGTGCGAGTTCCGCGTCGACACCGTGACGCGGCGCAGCCGGCACCGGCTCGGGCAGGTCGACGACCGCATCCACATCCTCGAAGGCCGCCAGCTGGTGCTGCTGCGCATCGACGAGGTGATCCGCCTCATCCGCGAATCCGACGAGCCGAAGCCTGCGCTGATCGACGCCTTCGGCCTCAGCGATCGCCAGGCCGAGGACATTCTCGAGATCCGGCTGCGGCAACTGGCGCGGCTCGAGGCGATCCGCATCGAGAAGGAGCTCGCTTCGCTGCGCGACGAGAAGACGAAGCTCGACGCGCTGCTGCAGAGTCCCGCGAAGATGCGCCGGCAGGTGATCCAGGAGATCGAGGCCGACGCGAAGCAGTACGGCGATGACCGCCGCACGTTGATCGAGGCCGCCCAGCGTACGACCATCGAAGTTCGCGTGCCCGAGGAGCCGGTCACCGTCATCGTCTCGCAGAAGGGCTGGGTGCGCGCGCGCCAGGGACACGACCCCGACTACGACCCGGCGCAGGCCGGGTTCAAGACGGGCGACGCGTTCTACGGCGCCTTCGAGGTGATGACCACCGATAACCTGTACGCGATCGACACGACCGGCCGCGTCTTCACGATCGGCGTGTCGCAGTTGCCGTCGGCGCGCGGCGACGGCGTCCCGGTGACGAGCTTCGTCGAGCTGGAGCCGGGCGCGCGCATCGAGTACGTGTTCGCCGCGCCCGCCGACACCGGCGTGCTGCTGTCGACGCGCGGCGGCTACGGGCTGATCTGCCAGGCGAGCGATCTCGTCGGACGCACGCGGCAAGGCAAGAGCTTCGTCGCCATCGAGCAGGGCGACGCGCCGGCGCGGCCCGCGCTCTTCGTGCCGGGGATGGACCGCGTGCTGTGCGTCTCTCGCGCGGGCCACGCGCTCGTCTTCGACCTGGCCGAGGTGAAGGCGCTGCGCAACGGTGGACGCGGCGTGACGATGCTCAAGGTCGATGCGTCCGACCCGATGCAGCAGGCGATCGTCTTCGGGCGCGAGGGCGTGCGCGTGCAGGGTACGGGCCGCGGCAGCAAGGCCGTGGACCGCGTATTGTCGGGCGCCGTGCTCGAAGCCTGGCGCGGCACGCGCGCGCGCAAGGGGCGCTACCTGGAGCCGCGCGTCGCCGAAGCGACGATGTCGCTGCCGAAGCCGCCGCCCCAGGGCACTTGAAAACGACCGCCCGCGCCCCGATCTGCGGCGCGGGCTCTGAAGGCGCTGCCGCTGCACCTGCGGCGACAGTGAGCCGTGCCGACCGTTCCACCCGTATCCGACTGGTGCCGATTCCGATGACCGAAGCCAAGCAGACACTGGGATTCCAGACCGAGGTCAGCCAGCTGCTGAACCTCATGATCCATTCGCTGTATTCGAACCGCGAGATCTTCCTGCGCGAGCTGATCTCCAACGCCTCCGACGCCTGCGACCGGCTGCGCTTCGAGGCACTGAACAACCCCGACCTGCTCGAGGGCGGCGACGAACTGCAGATCCGCATCGATGTCGACCCGAAGGCGCGAACGATCACGATCTCCGACAACGGCATCGGCCTGTCGCGCGACGAAGCGGTCGAGCACCTGGGCACGATCGCGCGCTCGGGCACGCGCGAATTCTTCGGCAAGCTCTCCGGCGACCAGGCGCGCGACGCGCAGCTGATCGGCCAGTTCGGCGTCGGCTTCTATTCGGCGTTCATCGTCGCCGACCGCGTCACCGTCGTCTCGCGCCGCGCCGGGCTGCCGGCGGACCAGGCGGTGCGCTGGGAATCCGAAGGCACCGGCGAGTTCTCGGTGGAGACGGTGGAGAAGGCCGCGCGCGGCACCGACATCACGCTGCACCTGCGCAACGCGTCGCCGGGCGAAGTCGCCGCGGAGACCGAGCTCGACGAGACGAGCTTCCAGGACCTGCTCTCGCCGTGGAAGCTGAAGTCGATCGTGCGTCGCTACTCGGACCATATCTCGCTGCCGATCCGCATGCGCAAGGAGGAGTGGGACGCCGAAGCGAAGGAGATGCGCCCCACCGACGAATGGGAGACGGTGAACCAGGCGAGCGCGTTGTGGGCGCGCTCGAAGAGCGAGATCGACGACGAGCAGTACCGCAACTTCTACAAGCACCTCGCGCACGGCGACGAGAACCCGCTCGCGTGGACGCACGCGCGAGTCGAGGGCCGCACCGAGTACACGACGCTGCTCTACATCCCGTCGCGCGCGCCCTTCGACCTGTGGGATCGCAGCCGTCGCAGCGGCGTGCGCCTGTACGTGCGGCGCGTCTTCATCATGGAGGACGCCGAGCAGCTGCTGCCCGCGTGGCTGCGCTTCGTGCGCGGCGTCATCGACTCGAACGACCTGCCGCTGAACGTCTCGCGCGAGATCCTGCAGGAAAGTCGCGACGTGCGGATGATCCGCGAAGGGTCGACCAAGCGCATCGTGTCGCTGCTCGAGGACCTCGCCGAGAACAAGCCCGACGACTACGCGACCTTCTGGCGCGAGTTCGGCGCGGTGGTCAAGGAAGGCGTCGGCGAGGACTTCGCCAACCGCGACCGCATCGTGAAGCTGCTGCGCTTCGCGACCACCGCATCGAGCGACGACACGCAGACCGTGTCGCTCGCCGATTATGTCGCTCGGATGAAGGAAGGGCAGGAGAAGATCTACTACATCACCGCCGACACGACGGCTGCCGCGCGCAACAGCCCGCATCTCGAGGTGTTCCGCAAGAAGGGCGTCGAGGTGCTGCTGCTCACCGACCGCGTCGACGAGTGGCTGCTGTCGTTCCTCACCGAGTTCGAAGGCAAGCAACTTGCGTCGGTCGCACGCGGCGGGCTGGAACTGGGCAAGCTCGAGGACGAGGCCGAGAAGAAGGCGACCGAGCAGGTCGCCGAGGAACTGAAGCCGCTCGTCGAGCGGATGAAGGCCGCGCTCGGCGACGACGTGAGCGAAGTGCGCGTGACGAACCGGCTCACCGACTCGGCATCGTGCCTGGTGTCGGGCGAGCACGAGATCAGCGCGCACCTGGAGCGGATGCTCAAGCAGGCCGGGCAGAACGCGCCGGCGCGAAAGCCGATCCTCGAGATCAACCCCGAGCATCCGCTGCTCGCGCGCGTGCGCGACGACGACGCGCACATCGACGACTGGTCGCGGCTGCTGTTCGAGCAGGCGACGCTCGCCGAGGGCGGGCAGTTGCAGGATCCGGCGGGTTTCGTGCGTCGGATGAATGCGATGCTGCTGGGCGGGGAGTCGACCGGTGCGGGCACGCCCGCAGCGAACGACCAGGGCGGCGAAGCGGGCGACACGTCGAAGAAAGGTGACTGAGCGGGTGACTGAGCCCGCGCCGCTGCGCGGCCTCGCCCCAGTCGCCGCGCCGCACTCGCGGCTGCTCGTGCTCGGCAGCTTCCCGGGCGAGGCTTCGCTTGCGGCCGGGCACTACTATGCGCATCCGCGCAATCTCTTCTGGCCGATCCTCGGCGAAGTGCTCGGCGAGCCGCTGCACGAGTGGCTGTTCGAGCGCCGCTACGAAGCGGTGCTCGCCGCGGGTCTCGCGATCTGGGACGTCTACGGCGCGTGCCGCCGCGAGGGGAGCTTGGACAGCGAGATCCGCGACGCGGCGGCGAACGACTTCGCCGATCTGCACCGCATCGCGCCCCAACTGGGCGCCGTGCTCTTCAACGGAAAGGCCGCAGGGCGTTTCGAGCCGCGCTTCCGAGAAGCCGGCTATCGCACGCGCGTGATGCCTTCCACCAGCCCCGCCTACGCGTCGATGCCGCGCGAGCGCAAGCTCGCGCTGTGGCGCGAAGCGATCGAAACCCTGCGGTGACTCCGCAAACAACGAGAAGAACGCCTTGACCACCGCCCGAAAGTCTTCCCGCCGCGCCGCTCGTCATCCGGGCGGGCGCTCGGAAGAGCCCGTGATCGTGCTCTCCGAGGCCGCAGGCGTTCGCTACCTGCACTTCGACTCGCCGTGGATCCAGGGCGCGATGCGCCTCGCGCGGCCGTATGACCTGGAGCTGGACTACGCGCACGACATGATGGCGTGGCGGCTCTTCCTCGCCGCGCCCGACGAGATGCTGCAGATGGGGCTGGGCGCCGCGGGCCTTGCCCGTCACTGCTGGAAGAAGCTCCCCAAGACGCGCATCACCGTTGTCGAGGCAAGCCGCGCGGTGATCGACGTCTGCCGCAGCGCCTTCGCGCTGCCCGAGGACGAGCGGCTGCAGGTGGTGCGCGCCGACGCCGGCGAGTACGTGTCGCGGCGCTCTTCGCGCGGGCGCTTCGGCGTGATCCTCGCCGACCTCTACGACACGAAGGCGCGCGGGCCGGTGCTCGACGACGTGCCGTTCTATCGCGATTGCCGCGCAGCGCTCGCGCCAGCGGGAATTCTCGTCGTCAACGTGTTCGGGGACGGGCGATCGTATGCGAACAGTCTGAGGAACGTGCGGATGGCGTTCGACGATCGGGTGATTGCGTTGCCGCCGGTGGCGGCGGGGAACGTGGCGTTGCTGGCGTTTTCGGGGCCGGAGTTGCGGGTGGAGTGGAGCGCGCTGCGGGAGCGGGCGACGAGGCTGGAGAAGAGGGATCGGCTGCCGGCGGAGCCGTGGGTGAAAGCGATCGAGAAGCAGCGGGGCGGCGGGACGGCGCTGGTCGCTTGAATCCCTGAGGCCGATGCATCAGGGGCCCAGTTCCTTCGTGTCGGTGCTCCGATCATCAGGCCGTCCAACGGGCTCGGCGTCCCAGCGGCGCTCGACTTCAGCACGTGCGTGTAGAACGTGCGTGTAGATTATCCTCGTGCTGACGTCGCTATGACCCGGCAGTTCTTGCACGCGTCGTATATCGACGCCAGATTCGGAGCAGGTGCGTGGCAAATGAATGCCGCAGCGTATGCGCCGTCACGCGCTTGCCGATTCGCGCATCACCCGCCGCGCGGGCAATCGCGCGACCGATTCGTCTCGTGGTATGGGCGCGCTAATTATGAGCTATGTTCTTGGGACGACAGAAAATGTTGTCCAGTGGTACAGGTTCAACATTTGTGGTAATCCCCTGGCTAGCCATCGACCTAACCCGCCAGTCGAGCGGACGTGCCTTGGCACGCCGCTCACCTCTAGCGTTAGGCGGCACCAACCCGCCTTCCAGTCAGCCCGAAAGAACCAAAGAAAAGACAGATGACTATTTCCGAAACCGTCCTGGAGATGCACTACCACCAGCCATTGATGAAGTTGATCCGGGACACGTACGGATTGGGGCCGAATGGGAAGTTCAACTTCTACAAATACACGCCGCAGAAAGAAGTGTTTCTCGGCTTCGATCAAGCTTATGCAATGACCGAACTTTCCGACGCTGAATTCTTCGCGCATCTAAAAGCCAGCGCCATGAAAGACGGGTACAAACTAAAGAGAACGTTCGTCGCGTACTTCCTTCAATTTAAGGTCGTCAACGAGCTTCGGAAGTACCAAAAGAAGAACCCGCCCCAGATTAAGAGTAAGCCGTATTTCCGTGCGGCGCTCGATACGACGAAGAACGACAACACAGGATTCTCGCAGCACGAACTTCTGTACAACCTGAACAAGAACAAGGGAGCCATGGTGTACTACGCATGCCCCATGCTCTTCCACAAGGCAGCGTTGTACGAGATCGAAGTGAATTTGGATCCTCTTCGCCTCATCGATTTCTCCTCCTGCCCATCTGAGTTCTCGGACAACAGCAAGCACTACATCTACTTCGACCAACAGCAGGCGGATCCGATCTGGTGCAGCGACCCGGTGGTGGGAATGGCAATCACGGCCAAGGAGTTCGCCCAATTGGTGGTCGGCCGGTTGCACAAGACTAGCGCTGAAGAGAGTGTGACCCAGGTCTCGGGTCTGGTAGCGACAATCAAAGAAGGCGTTAGGAGGCGATCAGAGGCGGTTGCTGGCGATGAGGCGGCGAGAAGTGGAGTAGCGGCACTCGCAGATGCTCTCACCATTGTGAGTGTCGATGAGGTTGTCGAGACGCAGCAAGCCCGCCCTGCGTCTGGAGGCTGATGTGACGCCCTTTCCAGTGCGGCCGAACAGGTCGTTCGACGCGGACGCCCGGCGGCGGGCCTTCGCTTCGCCATGGCCCTCCCCGCCGGTCGCCGGTCAGCTCCGACGTTAGACCGACGCAATTTCGCATTCTTACGTGCACGCCAATGCTCGACTTCCGAACCTTCGACAACATCAAGCGCTTGAGCCGTGGCTTGAGAGCAGTGCCAAGATCCTTGCGAAGGCGATGCGGGGAGAAGGCAAGACTGTCTTTCTCTCTCCTGTGCGCTGCACATTTAAGGAAGGTCTGCATAACTCGGCCGAACCGCACCGCATCGATGCGATGATTCGGACACCGATTTGAAGTGCACGAAGCGATGGAGCAATCCGATCTCGGCCTTAAGCTCTCGACCAAGCGAACGCGCAAGCGCGAGTTCCTCGACGAGATGCAACGCGTGGTGCCGTGGGCCGAACTGATCGCGCTGATCGAGCCGCACTACCCGAAGGGAAAGACGGGTCGCCCGCCGATGGGCATCGCGACG
>JAJPES010000077.1 GCA_021166725.1 Burkholderiaceae bacterium
GTCCTCTGCCCTGCGGGTTCGAGCCAGAAAGCCGCGATGCGGCGTTGCCGAACCCGGTCGATAGCTACCGCTATCGACCGGAACCGGCGCCTTGCCTCGCGGCTTTCTGGCTCGAACGCGACCCCTGTCCATAGTCCGACAGCCTCCTAGCCTTTCGGGCGCAGGTCGCGAACGCGAACCGCCTTGCCTTGCGAACGCGGGATTTCGCCGGGCTTCTTCACCGAGACCGCGGTGGAGATGCCGATCATCGACTTGATGTGATGGCCGATCTGCTTGCCGATGCGCGCGTACTCGCTCTCCGGCACGCCCGGTTGCGCCTCGGCCTCGACCGAGACGTTGTCCAGCGACCCGTGCCGCTCGACGACCAGCTGGTAGTGCGGTGCCACGTCGGGCAGGCCGACGAGCACGGCCTCGACCTGCGATGGATAGACGTTCACGCCGCGGATGATCAGCATGTCGTCGTTGCGCCCGGTGACGCGCAGGATGCGCACGTGCGTACGTCCGCACTCGCAGGGCGCCTTCGTCAATCTGGTGATGTCGCGCGTGCGATAGCGGATCATCGGCAACGCCTGCTTGGTGAGCGTCGTGATGACGAGCTCGCCGGCTTCACCCTCGGGCAGCGGCTGGCCGCTGTCGGGATCGATGACCTCGAACAGGAAGTGGTCCTCCCAGCCGTGCAGGCCGCTGCGCTGCTCGCACTCGCAGGCCACGCCCGGGCCCATGATCTCCGACAGGCCGTAGATGTCCATCGCCTTCAGCCCCAGGCGCGCCTCGACTTCATGGCGCATGGCATCGCTCCACGGCTCGGCGCCGAAGATGCCGATCTGCAGCGGCCCCTTGGAAAGATCCACGCCCATCTTCTCGGCCACTTCCGCGATGGCCAGCGCGTACGACGGCGTCGCGCACAACACGCGCGCCTTCAGGTCGACGATCAGTTGCACCTGCCGCTCGGTGGATCCGCCGGACACCGGCACCACCGCGCAACCCAGGCGCTCGGCGCCGTAATGCGCGCCCAGGCCGCCGGTGAACAGGCCGTAGCCGTAGGCGTTGTGCACGACGTCGCCCTTGCGCGCACCGGCGGCAGCGAAGGAGCGTGCGACGAGATCGGACCAGTTCGACAGATCGCTCGTCGTGTACGCGACCACTGTCGGCTTGCCGGTGGTGCCCGACGACGCGTGCACGCGGGTGATCTCGGACAGCGGACGCGCCAGCATGCCGAACGGGTACTGGTCGCGCAGGTCGGTCTTCACGGTGAACGGCAGGTGCCGGACGTCGTCCAGCGAGGCGAGGCCGGCGGGGTCGATGCCGGCGGCGTCGAGACGCGCGCGATGCAGCGGTACGTTGTCGTAGGCGTTGCGCAGCGTCTCGCGCAGGCGGGCGAGCTGCAACTCGACCAGCCGCTCGCGCGGCATCGTCTCGGATTCTCCGTGCAGGTACGTGCCGGCACTCGGGGCATTGCGGGCTGCGTTCGCGATCGTCGTCACGGCCATCGGGAATCTCCTGTTCCGAATCGGTTCACATCCAGGCGAGGCCGGCCTTCGGCGCCTTGGCGTCCAGCCTCGCGATCGTGGTCTCGACGCCGACGACGAAGCGGTCGTGCCTGCCTCGGCACGTGCGCCTCGTCGCGGAAACGCCCCTGGCCCGCGAAGCCTTCATTGCTTTCTGCCGCCGCTCCGGGTCACAGGCCGAGATATGCCTGCTGCACGCGCGGATTGCCGAGCAGTTCGGCGCCGCTGCCGGAGAGCGAGATGCGGCCGACTTCGAGCACATAGGCGCGATCGGCAATGGACAGCGCGGCGCGCGCGTTCTGGTCGACGAGCAGGATGGTCGTTGCCGCATCCTTCAATTGGCGCACGGTGGCGAAGATCTCGGCGACCAGGCGCGGCGCGAGACCCATGCTGGGCTCGTCGAGCAGCAGCAGTTTCGGCCGCGTCATCAGTGCGCGGCCCATCGCGAGCATCTGCTGTTGTCCGCCCGACAGCGTGCCGGCCGCGTCGCGGCGCTTCTGCGCGAGGATCGGAAAGAGCGCGTACACGCGCTCGAGACCGTCGGCGATCTCCCTGGACGGACGAACGAAGGCGCCCAGTCGGAGATTGTCGTCCACCGACAGCGGGCCGAACACTTGCCGGCCTTCGGGAACCTGGACGATGCCCATGCTCACGCGCTTGCGCGGCACGGTGCGCGTGACGTCCTCGCCCTGGAAGTGCACGCTGCCCGCGGCGACCGGCTGCACTCCGGAGAGCGCGCGCAGCAGCGTGGTCTTGCCGGCGCCGTTGGCGCCGACCAGCGCGACCAGTTCGCCGCCGCCGACCTGCAGGCTGACGTCGTGCAGGGCGGTGATGCGGCCGTAGCGGCTGGAAAGCGCGCGCACCTCAAGCATGCGCGACCTCTTCGGCGGCTGCACCGAGATAGGCCTCGATTACGCGCGGGTCGCAGCGCACTTCCTCTGCCGTGCCTTCGCACAGCTTGCTTCCGTAGTCGAGCACGACGATGCGATCGGACACGCCCATCACCAGCTTCATGTTGTGCTCGACCAGCACGACGGTGGTGCCGTCACGCGCGAGTTGTCGAATGAGCGCGCCGATCTCCATCGACTCCGTCGGATTCAGGCCGGCGGCCGGCTCGTCGAGCAGCAGGAAACGGGGCGCGCCGGCGATCGCCCGGGCGATCTCGAGCCGCTTGAGTGCGCCGTAGGGCATCGAGTCGGCGCCCGCGTCGGCGTAGTCGGCCAGGCCGACGAAGCGCAGCAGTTGCAGCGCCTGCGCGCGGGAGTCGCGCTCGGCGCGCGCCAGCGACGGCGTGCGCAGCATCGTCGACCACAGCGAGCAGCGCTCGAGCAGGTGGCGCCCGGTCATCACGTTCTCGAGCGCCGTCATGTTCGCGAAGATCTGCAGGTTCTGGAACGTGCGGCCGATGCCTGCAGCGGCGAAGCCGTGCGCGGGGGCGCCGGTGAGGTCGCGCCCGTCGAAGAAGATGCGTCCGGCGCTCGGCCGGTATACGCCGGTGAGCAGGTTCAGCAGCGTGGTCTTGCCCGCGCCGTTCGGACCGATGATCGAATGAACGCTGCCCGCGGCGAGTTCGAAGGAAAGCTTCTGCACGGCGTGCACGCCGCCGAATTCCTTCGACAGGTTTTCGACGCGCAGCGTCGTCATCGGGGGTGGCGTCCGAAGCGCGCGGCCAGCGTCGGCACCGCTCCGCGCGGGAAGAAGATCATCGTGCCCATCATGATCGCGCCGAGCACGACCATTTCGTACTCCTTGACCACGGTGAGCGCCTGCGGCAGGACGGTGAGCACCGCGGCGCCGACCACGGCGCCGAAGGTGGATGCCATGC
The DNA here is from genome assembly GCA_021166725.1 of Burkholderiaceae bacterium. Lineage (GTDB taxonomy): Bacteria > Pseudomonadota > Gammaproteobacteria > Burkholderiales > Burkholderiaceae_E > Zeimonas. The sequence continues at coordinate 3,334 of JAJPES010000077.1, forward strand.
CGCCGAAGACGACCATCGTGACGAGTTCGACCGAGTGCATGAATGATGCCTTCGCCGGCGAGATGAAGCCGCTGTAGAAGGCGGTGAGTCCGCCGGCGGCGGCGGCGAACGCGGCCGACAGCACGAAGACCATGACTTTCTGGCCAGCGCTGTCGATGCCGACCACCTCGGCGGCGACTTCCGAGCCGTGCAACGCGCGCAGCGCACGCCCGCGCGGCGAGTCGATCAGGTTCAGCGCGAGCCAAACGGTGACGACGAGGCAGGCGCCGACCACCCAGTACCACATGCGCTCGCCCTTCACGGCGAAGCCGAAGACCGAGAACGACGGCACCGGCATGCCGTCGGGACCGCCGGTGATTCCGTCTTCGTTGGCGAGCACGATTGCGATGATGATGCCCAGCCCGAGCGTGGCCATTGCCAGGTAATTGCCCTTCAGGCGCAGGATCGGACGGCCGACCACGAAAGCCAGCAGCGACACGGCGGCGGTGGCGAGCACGAGTGCGGCGAACGGCGGCACACCCCAGTTCGCGGCGAGCAGCGCCGAGCCGTAGGCGCCCAGTCCGAAGAAGCCGGCGTGCCCGAGGCTGATCTGGCCGGCATAGCCGATCAGCAGGTTCAGGCCCACGCAGACGATCGCGTTCAGTCCGACGAGAATCGCGATGTCGTAGAAATAGTCGTTGGCCAACGCGAAGGGCAGCAGCGCGATGACCAGCGCGAGTACCATCAGCCCGCGCAGGCGGGGCGCGAAGCGGCTGCCGGCGGGCCGCGCAGCGGGCTCAGACCCGCTCGCTCTTGACTGCGCCAAGTATTCCATCGGGGCGGAAGAAGAGGACGACGAGGATGAGCACGAACGCGAGAACGTCCTTGTACGCCGACGAGATGTAGCCGGCGCCCAGGCTTTCGAGCAAGCCGAGCAGCAATCCGCCGACGATCGCGCCGGGAAAGCTGCCGAGTCCGCCGAGGATCGCCGCGGCGAAGCCCTTCAGGCCGAGCATGATGCCGACCTCGTACGAGGTGAAGGTGATCGGCGCGATGAGCACGCCGGCGAGCGCGCCGAGACCTGCGGCCAGGCCGAAACTGGCGAACAGCACCTTCTTGATGTCGATGCCCACCAGTTGCGCCGCCAGCGGGTTGTACGACGTGGCGAGCATCGCCTTGCCGAGCACCGTACGGCGGAAGAACCACGAAAGCGCGATGACGACCGCCACCGTCGCGCCGAGCACCCAGAGGCTTTGCGGGACGATGGTGGCGCCGAGGAACGAGATCGGCGTGTCGCCCGACAGCGGAGCGAGCGCGTGGATGTTCTTGTCCCAGACGAGTTGCGCGACCCCGCGCAGGAAGATCGACGCGCCGATCGTGATGATGATCAGCGTGACGATGTCGGCGTTCTTCGCGCGCCCGACGGCCAGGCGCTCGAGCGCCAGGCCGACGATCGCGGCGATTGCGACCGCGCCGAGGATCGCCACCGGCATCGGCATGCCGGTGGCGACCAGGGAGACGGCGCTCATGCCGCCGATCATCACGAATTCGCCTTGCGCGAAGTTGATGACGCGGCTGGCGTTGAAGATGATCGAAAAACCGAGCGCGACGAGCGCGTAGATCGAACCGGCGGTCAGCCCGCTGGCGAGGAACTGTACTGCCTGGCCGCCCATCTGCGCATTCCGCCCGGTGTTTCGATCAGCGGTTGTTGTCGACCAGCGTCCAGTTGCCGTTGCGCACTTCCAGCATGCGGAAGGCGCTCAGGTCGAGACCCATGTGGTCGGTGGGCGACATGTTGAACAGCCCCCCGGTGCCCATCAGGCCCTTGGTCTTCTCGATCTCGTCGCGCACCTTCTCCTTGTCGGTGCTGCCGGCCCGCTTGATCGCCTCGACGACGATCATCAGGCCGTCATACGCGTGGCCGCCGAACGTGGAGACGTCGGACTTGTACTTCGCCTCGTAGTCGTGCTTGTACGCGGTGACGACCGGCTTCTGCGGGTCCTTGTCGGGCAGGATGTCGGCCACCAGCAGCGCGGCGGCGGGCAGGCGCACGCCTTCGGCCGCGTCGCCGGAGAGCTTGACGTACTCCTTCGAAGCCACGCCGTGCGACTGGTAGAACGGCAGCGACAGTCCGACCTGCTTGTAGTTCTTCGTGACGATCGCCGGACCCTGGCCGAAGCCGCAGTTCATGACCGCCTGGACGCCGGGCGTGCCCTTGATCTTCGTGAGCTGCGCCGTCATGTCGGTGTCGGCCGCGCCGTAGCTCTCGTCGGCGACGATCTCGATGCCGTACTTCGGCGCCACCTTGATGCATTCGGCGCGCAGAGATTTGTCGAAGCCGCCCGCCCCGGAGATCAGCGCGAGCTTGCTGAGCTTGCGCTCGTTCATGTCGGTGAAGATCTTCTCGCAGGCCATCCGGTCGGTGTGCGGCGTCTTGAACACCCACTTCTTCACCGGCTCGATGATGACGACCGCGCCCGCCAGCGAGACGAACGGGATCTTGGCTTCCTCGACGAGCGGCACCGCGGCCATCGTTTCGCCGGTGCTCGTTCCGCCGATGATGACGTCGACCTTGTCCTGTTCGATCAGGCGCTTGGCGAAGGTGCGCGCTTTCTCGGCGCTGCCGCTGGAGTCGTAGGAAACCAGCTCGAGCTTGCGTCCGAGCACGCCGCCCTGCGAGTTGATGCGCTCGACGTACATGTCGAGCGTCTTCTGCTCGGGGTCGCCGAGGAACGACGCCGGACCGGTGACGGCCAGGAAGGCTCCGATCTTGATGGGTTCCTGCTGCGCGTAGGCGGTTCCGGCGGCCGCTACCGATGCCGCGAACACCGTAGCCGCGATCCGCGCAGCTGCACGGGTCTTGCCGATCGACTTCATCCTCGTCTCCCTGTTGTTGACGCGTTCGAGAACCGTCTGGAGGTGCGGCGCCGCGTCGAAACCCTCGACCGTACCGCGGAGTGGCGTCCGCCGGGAAGACCCCGCCGGATTGCCGGTTCGTGACAACGTTCCGGATTCGCTCGTTCGAGGGCGCCCGACGAGCAAGCCCTCCCGACTTTCGGGTTATTCTGGTACTCCGATGCAGGTATTGAATTGATCTGCGTCACTTTTTGGGGAGCGCATGGCAAGAAGCCCGGCGAGCGCCAGCGGACGAAGAAAGACGGCGAGGGCGGCCAGCGCGAGGCGGCCTGCGAAACCGGCCGCGGCCAAGCGTGCGAAAACGTCCACGCCGTCGCTGCCCAGAGCCGCGAAGAAGCAGCAGGCGGGCTCGCGTGCTTCGCAACCGCGCGCAAGCGCAGCGCTTCCTGCGCGCGTGCCCGCCTCCATCGAAGCGACAGGCCCGGCGAGCGCATCGCCTGCCACGCCGGTTTCGATCCGCTCCGTGCGCCCGGCCGATCTCGCCCAGGTGATCGCGATCGACTCGATCGTCACCGGGCTGGAGAAGGCCGACTACTGGCGCGCGATCCATCGCCGCTACGGCGACGCCGAACGTGCCGGCCGGCGCTTCCTCGTGGCCGAAGCCGACGGCCGAGTGGCCGGCTTCGTGATCGGCGAGGTGCGCGATTGGGAATTCGGTTCGCCGCCGTGCGGCTGGGTATTCGCGATCGACGTGCATCCGCAGTTTCGTCTCGCCGGTCTCGGTACCCGGCTGGTGAGCGCGATGGCCGACTGGTTCCGCGCCGAGGGTGTCGACACGATGCGCACGATACTCGCGCGCGACAACACGCTGATCCTGTCGTTCTTCCGCAGCCTGGGCATGACCACGGGACCGTTCATACCGCTCGAGATCGACCTGCGGGGTTGCAACTTCTTTCCGATCGCTTCGGATCGCGTGCCATGAGGCTGCAGAAGAACACGCTGCTCGCGCTCTACAGCGTGCTGGAGTTCGCCTTCGACCCGACGAGACACGTCTCGGCGTCGGAGATCGCGCAGAAATACGACGTCTCGCCGCATCACCTGGCGAAGGTGCTGTCGGAACTGGCGCGCTCGGGCTACGTCGAGTCGGTGCGCGGCGTCGGCGGCGGCTATCGCTTCGCGGCCAATGCGCGCCGCGTCACGTTGATGGACATCATCCTGCTGTTCGAGGACATCGCTCCGACCGCGGCCGATCGGCGCGAACTCGGCGAGAGCACGCCGGTGGGGCAGGCGCTGGCGTCGGTGATGCTCGAAATCGACGAGATCGCCCAGGCGACGTTGAGTTCGATCACGCTGGCGACGATGCTGCAATGGATCGAGCGCAACCGGCAGGCGCGAGACGCGCGCAAACCCCCTGCGCGATCGGCGGCGCGCGGTCCGTCGGGCGAGGCGATGAGCGAGGCGGGCTGAGCAACGTGTGCTGAGCCCCGCCGTCCGCTTCACACCGCGACGTCGGCGCGGATCGGCGGATGCGGCTCGTAGCCTTCGACGGCGAAATCGTCGATCGAGTATTCGTCGATGCTCGCCGGATGGCGCAGCAGGCGTAGCCGCGGCGCCGCGCGCGGGACCCGCGCAAGTTGCTCGCGCGCCTGCGCGAGATGGTTCAGGTACAGGTGCACGTCGCCTGCCATCCAGACGAATTCGCCGGGGCGCAGGCCCGCCTGCTGCGCGAGCATCGCCTGCAGCGCGACCGTTCCGATCCAGTTGAACGGGGCGCCGAGCAGCAGGTCGCAGCTGCGCTGGAACATCAGGCAGTTCAGCCTGCCGTCGCTCGTGCAGTGGAACTGGTACACCATGTGGCACGGCGGCAGCGCCATCTCGTCGAGTTCGGCGACGTTCCACGCATGGAACAGCATGCGGCGACTCGACGGGTTCGTCTTCAGCGTGTTGAGCAGCGCTGCGATCTGGTCGTATTCGCGTCCATCGGGGCCGAGCCAACGGCGCCACTGCTTGCCGTAGACGGGTCCGAGTTCGCCCCAGGCGCGCGCGAAGGCTTCGTCGGCGACGATGCGCCGCTCGAACTCCTGCTGGTCGATCTCGTCGCCGGTTGCGCGGCGGTAGCGCGCGAGCGGCCAGTCGGTCCAGATGCGCACGTTCTGCTCGAGCAACGGGCGCAGGTTGGTTTCCCCGGTGAGAAACCAGAGCATTTCCTTGATCGCCGTCTTCCAGTAGACGCGCTTGGTCGTCAGGATCGGCGCTTCGCCGCGCGAGAGATCGAAGCGCGCCATCGCACCGAACACCGACAGCGTGCCGACGCCGGTGCGGTCGATGCGGCGGTCGCCGTCGGTCAGCACGCGCGACAGGAGATCCAGGTACTGCTGCTCCGGATGCGACATCGACTTCCTAGTTCGATGCGCCTTCGGCCGGTGCGTCGGCATTCGCCGGCGTGGCGAGGCTGCGCCCGCTGCTCGCCCGGATGCCGGAGAAACGTGGCGCGCCGGCAGGCGGCACGCCGCCCGGCGCGAGCGTTGCCGCCTCGATCGCGGGGTCGTCGGGCACGGCCGCTTCGCCTGCGCTTGCGGCATGCCGACCGGCGGCATCCGATGGAGCTGCGTCGCGCGGCGGGGGCGGCGAGGCGACCGGTGCCGCTGCCGCTGCCGCCGGCCTCGGCATGCCTGGCTCGAGCGCTGCCGTGCCCGCTGATGCATCGGCAGCCTGGGGTCCGCTCGACAGCAGCGCCACCGACGGGCGCTGCGGCGCCGGCAATTCGATGCGCACCCCCCTGCGCTCGAGCACGGCCATATCGGAGCGCACTTCGATCAGCCGCATCTCGTCGCCGATTTCGTCGCCGACGAGGAAGGCCTTCGCTGCAGCGGAATCGACGACGAGCACGGCACTGCCGCGTACCGGACTGGCCGCGACGCCGACGACGCGCACATCGACCGGCGGGGGAATCGCCGACGGGGATTCGGAGGCGTTGCTGCCGAACAAGGCCTGCGCGGACCTCAGGTCGGGTACGGTCTGGGTGTCGACCAGCGAGCCGGCGGGAGCGATCGCGACCGGCGGTGCGAGCAGTTGCAGCGTCCAGTACGCGCAGGTGGCGCCGAGGGCGCCGAAGGCTGCGATCGCCGCGATCGACGGTGCCCAGCGGCGCGACCGGAGCGTGCGTTTCATCGTGTGCAGGGGTCCGCGAGCGTGAGGTGCGCTGCTATCATAGCCCGAGTCTTCCGCCAGAAGCCCCGGGGGAGGGGATGCTCCGTTCATCGGATGACCGCTGGCAACGCCGGCGCGTGCGTGGCTTCACGCTCATCGAAATCATGGTCGTCATCGTGATCCTCGGCGTGCTCGCTGCGATCGCCGTGCCGCGCATCATGAGCAAGCCGGACGAGGCACGCGTGAAGGCGGCGCAGACCGAGGTCGCGCAGATCCTGCAGGCGCTCGACCTCTACCGCCTCGACAACTACCGCTATCCGAGCACCGAGCAGGGCCTGATGGCGCTTGCCGAGCGGCCCACCGTCGATCCGGTGCCCGCCAACTGGAAGCCGTACCTGAAGCAGGCGCCGGTCGATCCGTGGGGCAAACCGTACCAGTACCTGAACCCTGGCGTGCGCGGCGAGATCGACGTCTTCAGCCTGGGCGCCGACGGCAGGCCCGGGGGCGAAGGCATCGCCGCGGACATCGGCAACTGGTCGCTGAATCGCTAGTGCAGTGTTTCGTGCTAAGCGGTGATCAGCGCGAAACACTGCACTAGTACGCCGACCCACAGGTATCGCAACATGAAAGCGCGTCTTCGGCCCCAGGACGGCGTTGCAAATCCTCGCCATAGCTATTGCTATGGCTGCGGTTTGCGCCTTGCCCTGGGACCGAATCCATCGCTTTCATCTTGTTGCGATACCTGTGGGTCGGCGTACTAGAAGGCTGTCGGACCGGGCACGACCGCGCGAACCGTAACCGGAGATCCAGATGAAACTGCCGCAACGCGCCTACCTCACCGAAGTCGGCCCGCGCGACGGGCTGCAGAACGAAGCGCAACCGGTGCCCACGGCGACCAAGATCGAGCTGTGCGAGCGCCTGCTCGCCGCTGGCGTACGCCAGCTCGAGGCGACGTCCTTCGTCTCGCCGAAATGGGTGCCGCAGATGGCCGACGCCGCCGACGTGATGGCCGCCGTCGGCCGCCGCCCGAAGGTGCGTATCTCGGTGCTGACGCCGAACCGCAAGGGCTTCGATGCCGCCCTCGCCTCGGGCGCCGACGAAGTCGTCATCTTCGGCGCGGCGAGCGAGGCCTTCTCGATGCGCAACATCAACTGCTCGATCGCCGAAAGCATCGAGCGCTTCGCCCCGGTGGCCGCCGCTGCGCGCGAGAACGGCATCCGCCTGCGGGCGGCGGTGTCGGTCGCCTTCGGCTGTCCGTACCAGGGCGAGGTGCCGATCGCCGACGTCGTCGATGTCGCGAAGCGCATGCGCGACCTGGGCTGCGACGAGATCGGCATCGCCGACACGATCGGTGTCGGCACCGCGTCGCACGTGCAGCACGTGTTCGACTCAGTGCTGCGCGAGATCGAGCTCGACCAGGTTTCCGCGCATTTCCACGACACCTACGGCCAGGCGGTGGCCAACGTGCTCGCGAGCCTGCAATGCGGCATCTACCGCTTCGACTCGTCGATCGCCGGCCTGGGCGGCTGCCCTTATGCGAAGGGCGCCACCGGCAACGTCGCCACCGAGGACGTCGTCTACCTGCTGCACGGACTGGGCATCGAAACCGGGCTCGATCTCGACGCGCTGGTCGACACCGGCCAGTGGATCTCGATGCAGCTCGGCCGCGCGAGCGCCTCGCGCGCCGGCAACGCGATCGCGGCGCGCAAGCGCGCGAAGGCGGAGGCGGCGGCGTGAGTCGAGCCAGCCGCGCCGGGGTCGTGCCGTCGCCATGCATTTCGGTGTGCCGCATCGATCCGTCGAATGGACTGTGCGAGGGATGCTTGCGCACGCTCGACGAGATCGCATGCTGGGGAGCCATGAACGACGACGCGCGCCGTTCGGTATGGGTGGCGATCGACGAGCGCCGCGAGCGGCGCAGCGCCCGCGCGGATGCGCCGGCATCGTCCGGCGAACTTCGTCGATGAACCCGCTGCCCGCGTCGCTGCGCTTCATCCAGCGCGACTGGCTGTCGTCGAACCAGATCGTCGGCATCGAAGGCGACGAAGCCACCGTCGTCGATTCCGGCTACGCCAAGCACGCGCAGCAGACGGTCGCACTGGTGAAGCAGGTGCTCGATGCCGATCGCGCGCGGCTCGTGCGTATCGTCAACACGCACCTGCACTCGGATCACTGCGGCGGCAACCGCGCGCTGGTCGACGCCTTCGGCTGCACGATCACCATTCCGCACGCGAGCGCCGACGAAGTCGCCGCATGGGACGAATCGAGCCTGAGCTTCGCCGCCACCGGCCAGCATTGCCCGCGCTTCGTGCACGACGCCACGCTTCGCCCCGGCGACACGCTGCGCCTGGGCGGCCTCGACTGGGACGTGCACGCCGCGCCCGGTCACGACCCGAAGAGCGTGATCTTCCACAGCGAGCGCGAAGGGCTGCTGATATCGGCCGATGCGCTGTGGGAGAACGGCTTCGGCATCGTCTTTCCCGAGATCGAAGGCGAATCGGGTTTCGCCGAGCAGCAGGCGGTGCTCGAACTCATCGCACGCCTGCGCGTACAGCGCGTGCTCCCCGGTCACGGCCGCATGTTCGGCGACATCGACGCGGCGCTGGCGCGCGCGCACGCGAAGCTCGACGCGATGCGCAGCGACCCCGCGCGCCATGCCCGGCACGCACTGAAGGTGCTGGTGAAGTTCCTGCTGCTCGACGTCGAGCGCATCGAGGAACGCGCGCTGCACGAGCGGGCGCAGGATGCGGTCGTCATGCGCCACGCTGCAGCGCAGATCGGCCTGGACTACGCGCAGGCGCTGAAGTGGGCGGCGGACTCGCTGGTCGAGCAGGGGCTGCTGCGGCGCGACGGGAGCGAGTTGGTCGACGTGTGATGCGATCGTCGCGCCGGGTAGAACGAGCATCGCGAAGCGACCGTCGCGATCAGCCCGCATAGTTTCGTTCGTTTGTCGCGCTGGGGACGCGCGGACTCCCGGCATATATCCTGATATTCATCCACGCAATGAATGGATATCATGCACGGCATGGGTACGCTTCCCCGACTCGTCGGCGCCGCGCTCGCCGAACGGCTGCGCGTGATGCCTGCCGTCGTCGTCACCGGCGCGCGCCAGACCGGCAAAAGCACGCTGGCAGAGCATCTGGTACCGGGTAGCAGGCGGTACCTTTCCCTCGACGACTTCGACGTGCTCGACGCCGCGCGCCGCGATTCGCAAGCGATCGTCGGCGGCACGGATCCGGTGACGCTCGACGAAGTGCAACGCGAACCGAGCGTGCTCTCCGCGGTGAAGCGGGCGATCGACCGCGACCGCAGGCCCGGGCGCTTCCTGCTGACCGGCTCTGCGAACCTGCTGCTCATGCGTCGCGTCTCGGAATCGCTTGCCGGCCGCGCCAGCTATCTCACCCTCTGGCCGATGACGCGTCGTGAACAACGCGGTCTCGGCTGCGCAGGACGATGGGACGATCTGCTCGGCGCAGACGAGTCGGCGTGGCGCGAACTGCTCGCCGCCGGAGACGACGCCTCCGAGGACTGGCGCTCGCTTGCGCTGAGAGGCGGGTTCCCGACCCCGGCAGTGGAGTTGGCCGACGCGGCGGAACGCGCGATCTGGTTCGACGGATATGTTCGCACCTACCTGGAGCGCGATCTGCAGGATCTCGCCTCGATCAGCGCGTTGCCGGATTTCCGCCGCCTGATGCGCGCCTCCTGCCTGCGCCTCGGTCGGCTCGTCAACCAGACCGAACTCGGTCGCGACACGGCACTATCGCAACCGACGGTGCACCGCTGGCTCAACCTGCTCGAGACCTCGTATCTGCTCGTGCGGCTTCCTGCTTACGCGGTCAATCGAACCAAGCGCCTCATCAAGGCGCCGAAGATCTACTGGGCAGACACCGGCGTTGCGCTTCACCTCGGAGGCGAGGAGCCGGGCGGCGCGCACCTCGAAAACCTGGTGCTGCAGGATCTCCTGGCCTGGCGTGACGCCCGAGTCGAACGAGCCGAGCTTGCCTACTGGCGCACCAGCGTGGGCGAGGAAGTCGATTTCGTCGTCGAGTCGGGGAATCGGCTGCTGCCGATCGAAGTGAAGGCCAGCGCGCGCCCTCGGCTCGCCGACTGTGCACATCTGCGCACGTTCCGTGCCGAGTACGGGGAAAAGGCGCGAGCCGGCCTGCTGCTGCACACCGGGAAAATCCTCGAATGGCTCGCGCCGGACGTGCTCGCCGCTCCGTGGTGGAAAGTGCTGTGACGACGCGCGCCCGCGCCCCTTACCCGCGCTCGCGCACGCTGACGAAATCCCAGCGCATGCGCCCGCGCCCTTCCTCGACGCGCTCGAGCGGCTTCGCAGCGACCATCCCTCCGTTTAGCGCGCGTTGCGCGAGTTCGACATACAGCGCCGTGCCGCGGCGCTTCCACGCGATGTCGTCGTCGCTCAAGGTGCGTCGCACGCGCGCCGGAACTCCGGCGACGAGCACCCGCGGCGGCACGACGTCGGCGACCTTGACGAAGGCCTTCGCGGCGACGATCGCCTGCTCGCCCACGACCGCCGTGTCCATGATCACGGCGTGGATGCCGACCAGCGCATCACGCCCGACGCGGGCGCAGTGGATGACGGCGCCGTGCCCGATGTGGCACTCCTCCTCCATCACGCAGTCGAAGTCGGGCGCCGAATGCACGACGCAGTTGTCCTGCAGGTTCGCATTGGGCTGCATCACGATCCGGCCGAAATCGCCGCGCAGCACTGCGCCGGGGCCCACGTAGCAGCCGGGGCCTACGATGACGTCGCCGATCAGCACGGCGCTCGGGTGCACGTAGGCACGCGGGTCGATCACCGGGACGACGCCTTCGAAGGCGTAAACGGTCGTTTGCATCGATGGAAGACGGTGAGGGGCGAGCGGCTTCGATGCTAACACCCGCCTCTGCGTCGCCCCTGCGACACGCTCCGGCCGAAGCCCGGGCGCTCCTCCGATCACCAGCCCCGCCCGTCGGAATCGGAGCGTCGCCGCCACCGGCTGTGCGGCGATACTGCCTTCGATGGCGCCCGACTTCGACCCCCGGACGATCTTCCTCGTTGCCGCATGCACGACGGCGCTCGGCTGCGCGACCTTCGTCGCACTGCTGCCGATGCACGCCTGGGCCGCCAGCCCGCTGCGCCGCTACGCGACGGCAATGGGAGTGATGAGCATTGCGCTGCTGCTGTACGCGCTGCGCGACGCGATCAACATACCGCTCGAGCATATGGCGCCGAACCTGCTCGCCAGCGTCGGCATCGCGCTATGCGTGGACGCCACGTTGCGCGCCTTCGATCGGCGCCAGCCTCCCTGGGCGCTCGCACTGCAGCTGGTCGCGCTCGGCGCGCTCTGGCTCCCACTCGCCGACGAGGGGCGCAGCCTGCTGCGCGTGCTCGCCTTCTCCGGCATCCACGCCGCCTACGGCCTGGCGGTCGTCGCCGCTTTGCTGCCGACCACCGCCTGGGGCCGCCAGCCCTACGTGCGCACGCTCGGCGGCGTCTTCGGCGTGTATGCGGGCGCCCACCTCGCGCGCGGAACGCTGGCACTACTGGGCGGTTCGCCGGCCAGCGGCGCCACCGCCCAAGGCGCCGCACAGGTTCTCTTCATCCTGCTCTTCGCACTGATGCCGATGGTGCTCGCGCTCGTCGTCCAGACGATGCTGCACGCGAGGGTCACCGGCGAGCTGCGACTGCGCGCGACCACCGACGAGCTGACCGGGCTGCACACACGCCGGCACTTCTTCGAGCTGGCCCGGCGGCGCCTGCTGCGCCCGCCTGCCGACCGCGCCGTGCACCACCTGTTGATGATCGACCTCGATCACTTCAAGTCGGTCAACGACCGTTTCGGTCACGGCGTCGGCGATCGCGCGCTGTGCCACGCGGCGCGCGTGCTGCGCGCGTCGGTGCGCGGCCGCGGCCTGCTTTCGCGTTACGGCGGCGAGGAATTCTGCGCACTGATCTCGAGCCGCGACCACGACGAAGCTCGTCTCGCCATCGACGCGCTGCGCGAGTCGCTGCAGAACAGCCCGCTGCGCGTCGGACAGGCGACGATCGCGCTCACCGCGAGCGTCGGCGCGGTTCCGATCGTCGATGCCGAATCGCTCGAACGCGTGCTCGTGCACGCCGACCACTGCGTGTACCGCGCGAAGACCGAAGGACGCAACCGGGTGGTGCGCTACGGGGAGACGCTCGCCGAGCCCGTCGTCTGAGGCACTGCAGGTGCGCCGGCATCGGCGCCGACGCGTCGCGGCCCGACTTCCGCCCCGTCACCCGCCGCGCTGGCCGCGATCCTTCGCGTTCTGCGCCTCGATTCGCGCGCGCGCCTGGCGCCACTGCTCGTCGCTCCACGCGCGCAACGGATAGAAGTTGCCGCCGTTGGCGAGCGAATGAGCGCCGTCCATGAACAGCGTCTGCCCGCTGAGCCAGTCGCAGCCATCGGCCATCAGGAAGGTCGCGAGGTTCTGCAACTCGCCCATCTCTCCGACCCGATGCTGCGGGTTGGTCTCCTTCGACCGCTCGCCGGGCGCCTCGCCGGGATTGAGCCGCTGGCTCATCCCCTCGGTGGGGATCTCGCCCGGGCCGATCGCGTTCAGCCGGATGCCGTATTTCGCCCATTCGACGGCGAGCGATTTCGTCATCACGGCAACGCCCGCCTTGCTCATCGCCGACGGCACGGTGAACGGCCCGCCGTTCTCCACCCAGGTGACGATGATCGAGATCACCGACTTCATCGGCTGCGGGCTCGACCAGCCCCCGGCCACGCGCGCCTGATCGATCCAGCGCCGGCCGACCGCGTTCGTCACGTAGAAGGTGCCGTGGAAGACGATGTTCGCGATCGCGTCGAAGGCGCGCGGCGACAGCATCTCGGTCGGGCTGATGAAGTTGCCGGCGGCGTTGTTGACGAGCCCGGTGAGCGGGCCGCCGGCGAAGATCGCATCGACCGCCTGCGCGTCGCGGATGTCGACCCCGTAGGTATCGACGCGGCCGCCGTGCGCCTTCGTCATCTCCTCGGCCGCCGCGTCGAGCACGCCCTTGCGCCGCCCGCAGATCGCGAGCTCGGCGCCGAGCGCGAGATAGCGCTCGCCCATCGCACGGCCCAGGCCGGTGCCGCCGCCGGTGATCAGGATGCGCTTGCCGCGCAGCAGGTCGGAACGGAACATGAGCGTCACCTCCTCTTCGCATCGAGCTCGCGCTGCATCTGCTCGACCAGCGATTGCGCCTCGGCACCCTCGGGAATCGGCTTGCCGGAGTCGCGCCACGCGACCGCATCCTTGTAGCCGTGCAGCTGCGCCCTGCGACGAAACCACATCCCTTCCGGATTGTGCCGCGTGATGCCGTCGAACAGCGTCGCCAGCATCTGCGTCTGCTCCAGCCCCATCGAAGCGAGCACCTGGTTGACGACGAGCTTCTGCATCATCAGCTGCCCGCGCGGCACGCCGGCGATCCGCTCGGCGAGCGAGCGCACGGTGCCCTCGAGCGCGGCCGCCGGCACCGCGTCCGCCGCCAGGCCCCACGCCTTCGCCGTGGCGCCGTCGATCGTGTCGCCGGTGAAGAGCAGTTGCTTGGCGCGCATCGGGCCGAGCCGATACGTCCACATCGCCGTCGTCGGGCAACCCCAGACGCGCGTGGGCATGTAGCCGATGCGCGCATCTTCGGCCATCACCAGCAGGTCGCAGCACAGCGCGATGTCGCTGCCGCCGGCCACCGCGTGGCCGTGCACCTGCGCGATGGTCGGCTTGTGGCTGTGCCACAGGCTCATGAAGTCTTCGGTGAAGCGCTTCATCGTCCGGTAGTCGAGCATCGGATCCCACGGCGTGCGCTCCTGCTGGCACGGGTGGTCGACCACGCCTTCGCCGAAGGCCTGCAGGTCGTAGCCGGAGCAGAACGCACGCCCGGCGCCGGACAGCACGATGACGTGCACTTCGTCGTCGTCGTTGGCGAGCTCGACGGCGCGGCGGATTTCGCCCGGCATCCGCTCGTCGATCGCGTTCAGCCGATCGGGACGGTCCAGCACGATGCGCGCGATGCGCGGGTTGGAAGCATCGCGGGCGTACTGCAGTGCCTGGAAGCGGACCATCGTATCCTCCGGACGACATCCCCGACTGGGGCCTGTTCACACGACGATCGTCGCCGCGTCAGTCGTACTTGCGCGCGTCCTCGATGACCTTGCCGTCGTTGGGCAGCGCGCCCGGGGCGACGAGTTCGATCTCGCCGCGCAGCTTGGTGACCTCGCGCAACGCGTCCGCCAGTTGCGCCGCAAGCGCAACGCGCGCCTCCGCCGCCGGCGCGTCGCCGTCGAGCTCGCACTTCAGCGTCATCCGGTCGTCGGCGCGCTCGCCTTCGACGACCAGCCGCGCGCGCCGCAGCTGCGGGAAACGCTTCGCCACCTCGGCGACCTGCTCGGGGTGCACGAACATGCCGCGAACCTTCGTCGTCTGGTCGGCGCGACCGAGCCAGCCGCGGATGCGCACGTTGGTGCGCCCGCACGGCGAAATGCCCGGCAGCACCGCGGACAGATCGCCGGTGCCGAAGCGGATCAGCGGATACACGGGGTTGAAACTGGTGACGACGATCTCGCCGACTTCTCCGTCGGACACCGGTTCGCCGGTGCCGGGGCGCACGATCTCGAGGATCAGTTCCTCGTCGAGGATCATGCCTTCCATCGCCGTCGACTCGTAGGCGATCAGGCCGACGTCGGCAGTGCCATACCACTGCAGCACGGTGTCGATGCCCTGCTCGCGGAACCAGTCGCGCAGGCTCGGCGGCAGCGCTTCGGCAGCAAGCAGCGCGCGCTTCAGGTTGGAGATGTCGAGCGACGCCTCGCGTGCCTTCTCGACGATCATGCGCAGGAACGACGGCGTTCCCGCGTAGGCGTCGGGCGCCAGCGCGCGAATGATCTCGATCTGCTGCTCGATCTGCCCGACGCCGGCCGGAATGACCGCGCAGCCGATCCTGCGCGCTGCGCCGTCGATCATCCACGCGCCCGGCGTCAGGTGATAGCCGAAGCAGTTCTGCACTACATGGCCGGCGCGGATGCCGGCTGCATGCAGGGCGCGCGCGGCGCGCCAGGGGTCGTCGCCCGTGCCTTCGGCGTCGAAGATCGGCCCGGGCGACAGGAACAGGCGCGAAAGCCTGCCCGGCGCGACGGTGACGAAGCCGCCGAAGGGCGGATCGGCCTGCTGCAATCCTTTCAGGTCGCTCTTGCGCAGCACGGGCAACTGCGCCAGCGCCTTGCGAGAGGCGATCTCGCGCGCATCGACGCCGGCGAGCCGCTTCGCCCAGCCCGGCGCGTTCTTCTGTGCATGTTCGACGAGCCACGGCAGGCGCGCCATCAGCGCGCCCTCGCGCGCCTCCGCCGGTCGCGTTTCGAGGGAGTCGAAATGATCGGTCATCTTTTGCACTCGCGCACGCGCTCGGCCACCTCCGCACTCGCGCGGGCCGAATTCGCCGTCGCCCTCACAGCCACCGCTTGCGGCGCTTGTACGACTTCAGGTTCTTGAACGAGCGACGCTCGTCGCCACCGCCGCCCAGGTAGAACTCCTTGACGTCCTCGTTGTTCACGAGTTCGTCGCGCGTGCCGTCGAGGACGATCTTGCCCGACTCCATGATGTAGCCGAAGCTCGCCGCCTGCAGCGCCATGCGCGCGTTCTGCTCGACCAGCAGCATCGTGATCTTCAGTTCGCGGTTCAGCTCGCGGATGATCGAGAAGACTTCCTTCACCAGCAGCGGCGACAACCCCATCGACGGCTCGTCGAGCAGGATCATCTTCGGACGCGCCATCAGCGCCCGGCTGATCGCGAGCATCTGCTGCTCGCCGCCCGACAGGTATCCGGCCAGTCCGGTGCGTTCGCGCAGGCGCGGGAAATAGTCGAAGACCATGTCGATGTCGCGCTTCACGCCCGAATCCTTGCGCGTGTACGCGCCCAGGCGCAGGTTCTCGATCACCGTCATGTCCTCGACGATGCGCCGGCCCTCCATCACCTGGAAGATGCCGCGACGCACGATCTCCTCGGGGGCGAGGTTGGCGATTTCCTCGCCCATGAACGTGACGTTGCCGCGCGTGACTTCGCCGTCCTCGGTCTGCAGCAGGCCCGAGACCGCCTTCAGCGTCGTCGACTTGCCTGCGCCGTTGGGCCCGAGCAGCGCGACGATCTCGCCCTCGGGCACCTCGAGGCTCACGCCGCGCAGCACGAGGATCACCTCGTCGTAGACGACCTCGATGTTGTTGACGGCGAGCAGCGGCGGCTTCGACGCCACCGCCGCTTTCGCTTCCTGCTCCAGCGTTTCGCTCATGCCCTCGATCCGTCGGGCCGCGTCGGCCCCTTCCCCTGCGGAGAAGGGGCCGCGACGGTCTTACCAGCCGAGCCACTCCGGCTTGCGCTCGATCTCGGCATCGCCGATCCTGGAGATCGACTGCTCGCCGCCCTTCGAGTGCGCCTGGTAGATGAACACCTTGGTCGTGCCGCGATGGTCGGTGGGCGTCCAGGTGGAAGGAATGCACACGCCCTGCAGTTCGGCCGGGACGTGGTCCTTCATCTGCTCCATCGCCTTCTTGATGTTCGGGCCGTTGACGCCCCCTGCCTTGTCGGCCGCGTTCATCGCGTCACGCATGTAGTAGACCGAGCAGATGCCGCGCATGTAGTGCACCGGACGATACTGGTTGCCGGAAGCGTCGGACACCTTGGAGATCTCGCGCACCGTCTTCATGCCCGGCGCATCGGATTTCCAGTCGGCTGCGCCGACGACGAACACCGTGCCGTTGGCCGCGTCGCCCGCCGCCTTCAGCGCGTTCTCGTCCATCGCCCAGACGTTGCCCATGAACTGCACGTCGACGCCGACCGTCTCGCAGGACTTCAGCAACGAGATCGTCGAGCCGCCGGTGTTCGCGAGGAACGCATAGTTGGCGCCGGACTCCTTCAGGCTCAGGCACTGCGCCTTGAAGTCGCCCGGCTTCAGCGAGTACTGGATGGCCGGAACGATCGTGAAGCCCATCTCCTTGGCGTAGTCGCCGCACGCTGCCTTCGGCGCGTTCGGGTACGGGTGGTTGTCACCCATGTGCACGAACTTCGGCGACGCGATGTTCTTCTTCTTCGCGTCCGACGCCGCCCACTGCACGAGCGCGCGGCAACCGTCGGTGTACGACGGACCGTAGAAGAAGTTGTAGGGCGCGGCCTTCGAGCCGTGCGTTCCCTTGCCGGTGGGGTCGGTCAGGTGACCGGAGTACGACGCCGAGAAGTACGGGATCTCGTCCTTCGCGACGAAGGTCACGAGCGCCTCGGTGTCGCCGGTGCCCCAGCCCTGGATCGCGGCCACCTTGTGCTCGCCCGTCCACTTCTTGTAGGTGGCGATCGCGCGCGGGATCTCGTAGCTGTAGTCGACGGTTTCGAAGTCGATCTTCTTGCCGTTGATGCCGCCGTGCGCGTTCACGTAGGCGAGCGCGTCGGCGACGCCCTGGCCATACGGGCGGCCCACGTCCGACGTTGCTCCGGTGTAGTCGGCGATGTGCCCGACGAAAATGCCCTGCGCGGCGACCGGGCCGGCGCCGAGCAGGACGGCTGCCGCGGCTGCGGCGGTGAAGACGGTTCCCTTCATTGCGATGCTCCTCTCGAGTTGATGTTGCGGGAACGGAGAACTAGTACGAGAACGGATACAGCTTCCAGTACGCCTTGATCAGTTGCCAGCGATGAGCCAGCCCCTCGGGCTCGAAGATCAGGAACAGCACGATCACCAGCCCGATCGCCCCCTCCTTCAGGAAAGCGAGTCCTTCGGTCAGCGACGGAAAGAAGTCGCCCAGGCCGGAGGCCATCCAGCCGATCGTCTCCGGCAGCAGCACCATGAACCCGGTGCCGAGCAGCGTGCCCATCACGCTGCCCAGGCCCCCGATGATGATCATGCCGAGGAACTGGATCGACAACAGGATGGTGAACGCCTCGGACGACACGTAGCCGAGATAGTGGCCGAACAGCGCGCCGCCGATGCCGGCGTAGAACGACGAGATGCCGAACGACAGGACGCGGTACCAGGTGAGGCGCACGCCCATCACCTCGGCCGACAGATAGTGGTCGCGCACGGCAATGAAGGCGCGCCCGTCGCGCGAGCGCAGCAGGTTCGTGCCGAGCAGGTACATGAGCACGACGTAGACGAGCACGACGTAGAAGTAGCCGTGGTCGCCGTCGATCGACCAGCCGAAGATGCCGAAGGGCTGCGCGAGCGTGCCCGCCGAGCCGCCGGTGAACCAGTTGGCGCGCGCGAAGAAGTCTTCGAGGATGAATTGCGCCGCGAACGTGGCGATCGCCAGGTACAGGCCCTTGATTCGCGCGGCGGGAATGCCGAACAGCAGGCCCACCACGGTGGTCATGACGCCGGCGAGCGGAATCGACCAGAACACCGGAATGCCGAAGCTGTTGCTCAGCCACGCCGACGAGAAAGCGCCGAAGCCGAAGAACGCCGCGTGCCCGAGCGAGATCTGCCCGGTGAAGCCGACGAGGATGTTCAGGCCGAGCGCGGCGATCCCGTAGTAGCCGATCTGGATCAGCAGGTTCAACTGGTACTTGCTGAGCCAACCGGCCAGCGGCGCCAGCGCGAGCAGCGCCACCGCGGCAACGACGAGCCAGCGCGAGACCGGCGTCGGGAAGATCGTGGTGTCCCTGCGGTAGGTGGTCTTGAACTGCCCGCAGGGAATCAGGGCGGAAGGAGTGCTGGCCATTCGGTGTCCCGCTTCAGACCCGCTCGATCTGTTTGGTGCCGAACAGCCCGTAGGGCTTGATCATCAGGATGATGATCAGCGCGTAGAACGGCGCGATCGTGTAGAGGTTGCCCCAGTTCAGGTACTGGCTGTCGACGAACTCGGCGACGTTCTCGAGCACGCCGATGATCAGCCCGCCGAGGATCGCGCCGACGATGGAGTCGAGGCCGCCCAGGATCACCACCGGGAACACCTTGATGCCGAAGAACGACAGCGCCGACGAGACGCCGTTGACCATGCCGACGACCACGCCGGCGAGCGCCGACACCATTGCCGAGATCGCCCACGCCATCGCGAACACCGACTTCACCGAGATGCCCAGGCTCTGCGCGACCTGCTGGTTGAACGCGGTGGCACGCATCGCCAGGCCCAGCCGCGAGAACTTGAAGAACCACGCGAAGCCCATCATGATCACCAGCGAGATGACCATCGACATCACATAGGGCGTCTGCACGTTCAGCCCGAGGATGTCGACCGACTTCGTTCCGAACACTTCCGGGTAGGGCTTGGCCCAGACGCCGAAGATCCACTTCATCATCGCCTGGAAGAAGATCGACAGGCCGATGGTGACCATGATCACCGAGATGATCGGCTCGCCGATCATCGGGCGCAGCACGATCACCTGCAGCAATATGCCGAACACCATCATGAAGGCGAGCGTGACCGGAAAGCCGATCCAGAACGGCAACTGCCAGTAGGTGAGCATCCACCAGCAGACCCAGGCGCCGATCAGCAGGAACTCGCCCTGCGCGAAGTTGACGATCTGCGTCGACTTGTAGATCAGCACGAAGCACATCGCCACCACGCCGTAGAGCGTGCCGATGATGAGCCCGTTGACGAGCAGCTGGACGAGAAGCGTGATGTTCATGCTGCAAGTCAGGCGGTGACCGCCTCCTCCTCGTCGTTGCGGCGCATCGGCGGCCGGTGGTCTTTCAGAGTCTGGACGACCAGGTCGGTGCGGATGCGCGCCTTCGTGCCGTCCTGGAAGGTGATCATCGTGTCGACGTGCACCTTGGGCTCCCCGGTGTAGATCGCGTCGATGATGTCGGCGTATTTCTCGTTGATCACTCCGCGACGCACCTTGCGCGTGCGCGTGAGCTCGCCGTCGTCGGCGTCGAGTTCCTTGTACAGCAGCACGAACTTGCCGATGCGCTGCGGCTCGGGCAGCGTGGCGTTGACCTTCTCGACCTCGTCGCGCAGCAGCGCGTACACCTGCGGCTGCGCGGAAAGATTCGTGTAGTTGGTGAACGCGATACCGCGCTGCTCGGCCCACTTCGAGACGATCGAGTAGCGGATGCAGATGATCGTCGACAGGAACGGCTTGTCGTGGCCGAGGATCACCGCCTCGGCGATGAACGGCGAGAACTTCAGCTTGTTCTCGATGAACATCGGCGAAAAGCGCGTGCCGGTGGAAGTGACGGCGAGGTCCTTGATGCGGTCGATGACGACCAGGTGGCCGTTCTCCTTCTTGATGTACCCGGCGTCGCCCGTGTGCATCCAGCCGTCGCGCAGGTCGGCGCGCGTGGCTTCGTCGTTCTTGTAGAAGCCGAGGAACAGGCCCTCGCTCTTCGCGACGATCTCGCCCACGCCGTTGGCGTCGGGCCGGTCGATGCGCACTTCGGAGGTGTCGAAGGGCACGCCGACGGTGTCGAAGTCGACGTCGTCGGGCCGGTGGATCGTGTAGGCGCCGGCCAGCTCGGTCTGTCCGTAGATCTGGCGCAGCGGAACGCCCATCGCCTGGAAGAAGCGGAAGGTTTCGGGCCCCAGCGCCGCGCCTCCGGTGGCCGCCGACTTCAGGTAGGTGAAGCCGAGCCGGTCGCGCAGCGCACGGAACAGGATCCAGTCGGCCAGCCGCGAGCGGCGCCGCTTCCCGAGCGCCGCCAGTCCGAGCTTCATGCCGAGCGCGAACATCTTCTGCTTGAACTTCGTCGCGTCCATGATGCGCGCGCGCACGTCGGCGGCGATCTGCTCCCAGACGCGCGGGGCGAGCAGCACGAAGGTGGGGCCGATCTCGCGCAGGTCGGCCATCTGCGTCTCGGGCTCCTCGACGAAATTGACGGTGATGCGGGAGATCAGCGCCTGCCCCACCGCGTAGATCTGTTCCATGATCCACGGCAGCGGCAGCATCGAGACGTAGTTGTCGGTGGGCAGCTTCGGGTCGGCGCGCAGGTACGACAGGCAGTGCGCGAGGAACGGGCCCGACTGCAGCATCGCGATTTTCGGGTTCGACACCGTGCCCGAGGTGGTGCACAGCACGGCGACGTCGCTGCCCTTGCCGAGCGCTACCTCGTTCTCGAAGCGCTTCGGATCGTCGGCGTGCACGCGCGCGGCCGCGGCCTTCAGGTCTTCCCAGCTCATCAGCCGCGCGTCGTCGTACTTGCGCATGCCGCGCGGATCGAAATAGACGATGCGCTCGATGCACGGCAGCCGCTCGGCGATCTCGAGCAGCTTGTCGACCTGCTCCTCGTCCTCGGCGAGCACGACGCGCACCTGCGCGTAGTCGATGAGGTAGGCGACCTCCTCGTTCAGTGCATCGGAATAGATGCCCAGCGACATGCAGCCGAGCGCGTGCGCGGCCAGCTCGCCCCAGACCATCTCGGGCCGGTTCTTGCCGATGATCGACACGATGTCGCCGCGGCTCACGCCCACCGACAGCAGGCCGAGCGCGATCTCGCGCACGCGGTCGCGATAGTCGGCCCAGGTGAACTCGTTCCAGATGCCGAACTCCTTCTCGCGCATCGCCACTTCGCCGGGCCAGCGCTCGGCGTTGTGCAGCAGCAGCTTCGGGAAGGTGTCGTGCCGAGCGACGTCGGCGTATTCAGTGGCCATCGCGGTTGCCATCGCGTCAGGCGGGGGCCGGCTCGGCAGGGTGCTCGTCATCGACCCCGAGATAGGCCGTCTTCACCTGCTCGTTGTCCATGATCTCGTGCGGCAGGCCCGAAGCGATCACGCGGCCGAAGTCGAGCACCATCACGCGCTGGGAGATGTCCATCACCACGCCCATGTCGTGCTCGATCATGATGACCGTCATCCCCCATTCCTCGTTGAGATCGACGATGTAGCGCGCCATGTCCTCCTTCTCTTCGAGGTTCATGCCGGCCATCGGCTCGTCGAGCAGGATGAGGTCGGGATGCACGGCCACCGCGCGCGCGAGTTCGACGCGCTTGCGCAGTCCGTACGACAGCGTGCCGGCCACCGCCTTGCGGATGTGGCTGATCTCGAGGAAGTCGATGATGTCTTCCACGTGGCGGCGATGCGCCAGCTCTTCCTTCTGCGCACCGCCGAACCAGTACAGCGAGCCGCCGAGGAAGCTGTTCTTCATCAGGTGGTGGCGTCCGACCATGATGTTGTCGAGCACCGTCATGTGGCTGAACAGCGCCAGGTTCTGGAAGGTGCGACCCAGGCCGAGCGCGGCGCGGTGGTTCGGCGTGAGCCGCGTGATGTCGCGGCCCTTGAAATGGATGGAACCCGCCGTGGGCGAGTAGCGCCCCGAGATGCAATTCAGCATCGACGTCTTGCCGGCGCCGTTCGGACCGATGATCGAGAAGAGCTCGCCCGCTCGCACCTCGAAGTTCACGTCCATCAGCGCCTTCACGCCGCCGAATTGCAGCGAGACGTCGCGCACTCCGAGAATCGGCGCCGGATCGATGCCCAACCTGCAGTCCCCCTCTCCTTTTGTCCCCGAAGTCTATGGTACGCGCGCCGGTATAGTTGTCGCCTGACCGACAAACTCAGGGATACCCGGGGCCGTGACCGAGCACGACCACGCGCGCGCGGCGCTGTCGCCCTGGCTGCACCGGCTTGATGCAGCGCAACAAGAGCGCGTGCGCCTCGACCTCGTCGAACGCGAGCTGCGCGCAGGCGCCTTCGTCTGCCGCAAAGGCGACGCGGTCGAGCACTGGATCGGCGTCGTGCGCGGCATCGTGAAGGTCAGCAACGTCTCGTCGTCCGGCAAGTCGGTGACGCTCACCGGCATCGCCGCCGGCGGCTGGTTCGGCGAAGGTTCGCTGTTGAAGGACGAAGCGCGCAAGTACGACGTGGTCGCGCTGCGCGACAGCCGCATCGCGTACCTGCCGCGCGCCACCTTCCATTGGCTGCTCGACGCGAGCATCTCGTTCAATCGCTACCTGCTCGAACTGCTCAACGAGCGGCTCGGGCAATTCATCGGCACCGTGGAGATCGATCGTCTGCTGCCGCCCGACGCGCGCGTGGCGCGCTGCCTGGCGCACCTGTTCAATCCGCTGCTCTACCCGAGCGTCGGAACGCGGCTGGAGATCTCGCAGGGCGAGATCGGCTTTCTCACCGGGCTATCCAGGCAGACGGTGAACCGCGCGCTGCAACGGCTCGAGCGCGACGGATTCGTGAAGCTGGAGTACGGCGCGCTGACGGTGGTGTCGCTGGACGCGCTACGCCACTTCGACGCGTAAGGCGCGCGAGACAAGCGCCGCCGCTGCGCTGCTGAAAGTACGGCGGGTTCCCGCCTGTCGCATTTGTTTACAAGAATCATTCCGCTCAGCGGCGGAGCAAACGGCGCGCCATCGACAAAACAGGAACATGCACGAATGGCATGTTCCATGCATGTGGTTCACGCGGTTCTCGCAATGATTCTTCGGAGATCCGAACCCATGACCGAGCAGACGGGCCTTTCCGGCAGGGCGCAACTCCTGACGGCCGGTATTGCACTGGCGTTGTCGATGGCTGCGCCCTACGCCAGCGCCACCACCGTGCGGATCGACTTCGGCGGTGCCGCGGGCAACGGCTACGCCGAGTTGATGCTCGCACCGGATCCCGACGCGAGCGCGAATTACAAACCGGACTTCAACACGACGGGCGCGTTGTCGCCATGGGATCCGGAGGGCGCACAGCACATCACGGGCGCCGTCGGCAGTTTCGACGGCGTCGCCATCACCGGGATCATGGATACCACCCCCGGTGCTCCGCCCGAGATTACCCCCGGCAGTTGGGAGAATCTCCCGAAGAGCTTCAGCTGGTTGTCCGTGGGCACAGGCCAGAAATCCTACGACAACCTCTTCTATGCGGATGGCTCGCCGCTGGTGTGTCCGCCTCTTGGCGACCCTCCGTACACTTTCCACGGCGGATTCCTCGACATCTTCGGCGTGCTGTTCACGCTGGAGAACGGCGATCTCGTGCACCTGTGGAGCGACGGGGTCACGACCAAAGGAGCGTTCGGACCCGACTGGCCAGGCGGCCTGACGTTCGGACTGAACGTCTACACGCGCACTGACGGCGGCGGGTACGAAGAGGAATCTGCACAGTTCGCCGGTGCGTTCGCCGCGGTGCCGGAACCGGACATCCTGTGGCTGTTCGGAGCCGCCCTGCTCGGCCTGCTCGCGTCCGGCGGCATTGCGCACGCCAGAGGGCGTGCCGAATCTCATCCGGCCCGGGTCAACAGGAGCTGCAACTCGGCAAACCCCGAGCGATGCGCGCGACTTTCGTAGGGCGGCTTCGGCCACTTCCACGCAGTCGAGGGAAAGAGCGCGCGCATCGCGTTCGCGTCGCAGTGGTACGGCGGGCCTTCGATGAATCCCTGGCGCCGTCCTTCGCGCTCCGCCTGGACGGCGAGCAGCACCAGCAGGCCGCCCGGCGACGTCCAGTGGGCGAGCCGTGTGGCGTAGGCGATCCACCGATCGGGATGCAGCGCGCACAGGCAGGCCTGGTCCCAGATCGCATCGAGCGGTGCCGGCGGCGTCCACTCGAGGAGGTCGGCCTCGATCACCTGCGCACGAAGCCCCTCGTGCACCAGGCGCTCGCGGGTGAGCGCGACGGCGCCCGGCGCGTAGTCCACGGCGAGCACGCGGCATCCTGCCGCTGCCAGCCGCGCCACCTCGTGCCCCGCACCGCAGCCCGGAACGAGCACGAGAGCGCCGGCCGGGAACGCGCCCCGCGCGATCAGCGGCTCGAGCGCCGGATTGACCTCGCCGCGATCCCACGGCGTGCGCCCGGAGGCGAATCGCTGCTGCCAGAAATCGGCGGTCGGTCCGGCGGGTGACGCCGGTGCAGTTGCGGTGGCATCCGCACGACCCGAACCCGCCGCCGGCGGCGCAGGATCGCGGCTCACTTCTCGTACGAATAGAAGCCGCGGCCGGTCTTGCGCCCGAGCATGCCGGCGTCGACCATCTCCTGCAGCAGCGGCGCGGGGCGGTATTTCGGATCGTTGAACGTGCCGTAGAGGACCTGCATCACCGCGAGCTCGACGTCCAGCCCGATCAGGTCGCACAACGCGAGCGGGCCGATCGGGTGGTTGCAGCCCAGCTTCATGCCGGCGTCGATCTCCTCGGCGCTCGCCAGCCCTTCCTGCAGCGCGAAGATCGCCTCGTTGATCATCGGGCACAGGATGCGGTTGACGACGAAGCCGGCACTGTTCTTCACGCCGATCGGCGTCTTGCCGAGTCGCTGCGCAAGCGCGGTCACGGCGTTCACCGTCTCGTCGGACGTGCGAAGCCCGCGGATGATCTCGACCAGCGCCATCACCGGCACCGGATTGAAGAAGTGCATGCCGACGAAGCGCTGCGGATCCTTCAGCGCTGCCGCCAGCTTCGTGATCGAGATCGACGAAGTGTTCGTCGCGATGATCGTGCCGGGACGCGCAATCGCGTCGACGTTGCGCAGGATCCTTTCCTTCAGCGTCTCGTTCTCGGTGGCCGCCTCGACGATCAGGTCGCACGCACCGAGATCGTCGGTCCGCGTGGTGGTCCGCACCCGAGCGATCATTTCGGCCTTCTTCGCCTCGTCGATCGTTCCCTTCCTGACGAGACGATCGAGCGAACCGGTGATCGCCTTCACGCCGCGCGCCGTGGCGGCGTCGTCGATGTCCTGCATCGTGACGCCGATTCCCGCCTGCGCACACGCCTGCGCGATCCCGCTGCCCATCGTGCCGGCGCCGATAATGCCGACGGTGTCGATTGCCATTGCTTCGAGTCCTGTTCGCCTGGGTGAAGCGCGAATTGTAGTGCGCGCGCCCGGCGCGTCGGGTAGCACGACCGGCGCTTCGCGACGCTAGGAGGCTGTCGGACTCCTAGTCGCTGCGCGCGTCGAAGCCCGCCTCGCGCAAGCGCTGCAGCACGCGCTCGACGTGCTCCCGCGACTCGCTCTGCACGACGATCTCCACCGCGACCCGCTGCGCGCCCTTCGTGCCGAAAGCGCGCTCGTGGTGGATCTGCTCGATGTTCGCGCGCTCCTCGGCCAGCAGCGCGGTAACGCGCGCCAGCGCGCCCGGCGCATCGCGCACGTCGACGATCAGCCGCGCAAGGCGCCCGGAGCGGGCGAGCCCGCGCTCGACGATCGCCGCGAGCAGCAACGGATCGATGTTTCCGCCGGTCAGCACGAGCCCGACGCGCCGCCCACGGAACCGCTGCGGGTGCGCCAGCACGGCGGCGAGTCCGGCGGCGCCGGCGCCTTCGACGACGGTCTTCTCGATCTCGAGCAGCAGCAGGATCGCCTGCTCGATCTGAGCGTCGTCTACGAGCAGCACGCCGTCGAGATGACGACGCAGCAGCGGCAGCGTGATCGAGCCGAGCCGGTTCACCGCGATGCCGTCGGCGATCGTCGATGCGCCCAGCGGATGCTTCGCGCCGCACAGCGCATCGTGCACGAGCGCGAAGCGCTCGCTCTGCACGCCGACGACGCGCACCGACGGGCGCAGCCGGTGCAGCGCCATCGCGATGCCGGCCGCCAGGCCGCCGCCGCCGATCGGCACGACGACGTCGTCGAGTTCGTGCGCCGAGCGCGCGATTTCCAGCCCGACCGTGCCCTGGCCGGCGATCACCGCCGCATCGTCGAAGGGATCGATCGTCGTCAGCCCCCGCTCGGCGGCGATCTGCGCCCCGCGCGCGTGCGTCTCGTCGAAGCGATCGCCGTGCAGCACGATCGACGCGCCGAGCGCACGCGTGCGCGCGATCTTCACCGAGGCGGTTCCGGACGGCATCACGATGGTCGCCGGCGCCCCCAGACGCTTCGCGTGCCAGGCGACGCCCTGTGCGTGGTTGCCGGCCGATACCGCGAGCACGCCGCGAGCAAGCTGCGCCGGCGTGAGTTGCAGCAGTCGGTTCAGCGCGCCACGCTCCTTGAACGAAGCCGTGAACTGCAGGTTCTCGAACTTCAGGTACAGCTGCGCGCCGGCGATCTCCGACAACGTTCGCGAATGCAGGAACGGCGTCTGCTCGACCTGCCCGGCGATGCGCCGCTCGGCGTGCCGAAGGTCGTCGAAGTCCACGGCTTCGCGCGCCGATTCGTCGCCCGACGCCATTCAGTCATTCTCGCCGCGCGCACCGCTGCCGTCGCGTCGCTGCGAGCCGTTCTCGCGCCGCGTTGTATCGGCGGCCTCGACCGCGACCGCCGCCGCCTCTCGTGCCTCGTCGCCGATTTCGCGCGCGGCCTCGCCGCTTTCGCGCGCGGCCTCGCTCGCCTTGCGCGCCGCTTCGCTCGTATCGCCGGCAGCGCCGGCCGCCGCACGCATCGCCTCGCCGGAATCGCCGGCGGAACGCGCGGCTCCACGCCGCTGCCGGCGGTCTGCGCGCTCTTCGCGCGCGCGCTTCTTGCGGCTGTGCACTTGGGTCGCCTCGTCGACCGAGTGGCTCACTTTCAGTCCGCCTTCCTGCTCGGCGAGGTCGGCCAGCCGACAATAGAACTCGTGCAGCTTGCGCAGCGACTCCTCGTCGAGATCCTCGATCGCGACGAGGCGGTTGCTCGCGTACTCGTGCGAGGCGAGCAGCTCGTTCAGCTTCAGGTGCACGGCCCGGCTGTCCTTGTTCTGCGAGTGCTGGATCAGGAACACCATCAGGAACGTGACGATCGTCGTTCCCGTGTTGATCACGAGCTGCCAGGTCTGCGAAAAGCCGAACAGCGGACCGCTGAACGCCCACACGACAACGGCGAGCCCGGCCAGGACGAATCCGGTGCTGCTGCCCGACGCACGAGTCGCGAGCGCCGCGAAGCGCTCGAAGATTCCGTAGGCGCGCCGCCGGCCTCGGGCGGCGCGCGTGTCGTGCTGCCGCTCGGCGCGCATGGATGGATTCATCGGGAAGGGCTCCGCTGCGCGGCGCCGATGAAGGCCGCGTCGCGCCGGCTGCGCAATCAACGTGCCCGGTCGTGCGCGACGGTCGTCGCGCGGCGATCAGCGCCCCGTATCCGGCGCCGGCCGTGCAGCCGTCGCCGGCGCGCTCGCCGTGCTGCGTCGCGCCAGCAGTTCGAGCACGAGGAAGAGCACGCCCGCCACCATCAGCGGCACCAGGTAGTACACCGCCCGATAGGCGAGCACTGCGGCGAGGATCGTGCCGGTGCCGATCGACCAGCCGAGCATCGCGACGAACACCCCCTCGATGACCCCGAGCCCGCCGGGGATGTGCGCCAGCGCGCCCGCGATGCTCGCCACGCAGACGACCGCCAGCGCCGTCGCATAGGTGACCTGTTGCCCGAGCAGCACGAAGACGACGGCCGAGAGCACCAGCCAGTTCGATGCGC
The DNA here is from genome assembly GCA_021166725.1 of Burkholderiaceae bacterium. Classification (GTDB taxonomy): domain Bacteria; phylum Pseudomonadota; class Gammaproteobacteria; order Burkholderiales; family Burkholderiaceae_E; genus Zeimonas. The sequence continues at coordinate 31,545 of JAJPES010000077.1, forward strand.
CGAGCAGCACCTGTCGCAGCGCCATGCCGCACGACGGCAGCCGGAAGGTGCGTCCGCGAAACGAAAACTCGCGCCTGGGCGAGAAGCGACACAGCGCCGCGTAGCCGAGCGACGCTGCGACCATGACGGCGCCGATCACGCGCATCGCGCCGTCGCCCGCCTTCCATCCTTCGGGAAACGCGACCCCGCCGATCGCGAACACCGTGCCGGCGACGAGCAGGTAGCCGATCCAGTTGGTGACGATGCTGAACGCGATCATCGCGGCGATCTGCCCCTGCTCGACGCCGAGGCGCGAGTACAGGCGAAGGCGAAAACCCGCGCCGCCGACGATCGATCCGATGTTCAGGTTGAACGCGTAGCTGACCGCGCCGATCAGCAGCGCGCGCCCGCGGGAGACGCGCGCGCCGACATAACTGCGGCTCAGCAGGTCGAAGCAGCCGTACAGCAGGTAACTCGCGGCCGCCAGCGCAAAGGCGAGCGCCAGCGTCGTCGCGCGGTAGTCGCGCAGCGTCGCGAGCACCTCCGACCAGTCGACCGTTCTCGCCTGCCGCCAGGCGAGCCAGCCGGCGAGGCAGAAGAAGGCGAGCAGCAACACTCGCCCGATCCAGCGACGCAACGGGCTGCGTTCGGCATGGCTCATCGCACCGCCGGATCGGGCGTCGGCCGTGCACGGCGCAGCGCATGCGCCACTGCGGATCGGTTCGCTCGCATCAGCTGTCGACGATCTCCCCGCCGTTGGGGTGCAGCACCTGTCCGCTCATGTAGCTCGCGTCGTCGCTGGCGAGGAACACGTAGCAGGGCGCCACGTCGGCGGGCTGGCCGGGCCTCTTCATCGGGACGTCGCTGCCGAATTTCGATACGTGTTCGGCCTCGAAACTGGCGGGAATCAGCGGCGTCCAGATCGGACCGGGCGCCACCGCATTGACCCGGATGCCACGTTCGACGAGTTGCAGCGACAACGAGCGCGTGAACGAGACGATCGCGCCCTTCGACGACGAGTAGTCGACCAGGCCGGGGCTGCCCGCGTAGGCGGTGACCGAGGCCGTATTCACGATCGCGGCGCCCGGCTCGAGGTGCTTCAGCGCCGCCTTGACCAGATGGAACATCGAGAAGACGTTGGTGCGAAACGTTCGTTCGAGCTGCTCGACCGGGATCTCCTCGATCGAGCGTCGCACGTGCTGCTCGCCGGCGTTGTTGACGACGACGTCGAGCCGACCGAAGCTCTCGATGGCCTGCTCGACGAGCCGCTGCGCAGTCGCCGGATCGCCGACATCGCCGATCACCGCGACGCATCGGCGGCCGGCACCCTCGACCATCCGCACGGTCTCCTGCGCATCTTCGTGCTCCTCGAGATAGCCGATCACCGAGTCGGCGCCCTCCAGGGCGAAGGCGAGTGCGACGGCGCGGCCGATCCCGCTGTCGCCCCCGGTGATGATCGCGACCCGGCCGGCGAGCTTGCCGCTGCCGGCGTAGCCCGGCTTGTGGCTCCGCGGCTGCGGCGTCATCCGGCCCTGCCGACCGGGTTGCCGATCCTGGTGCTGCGCCGGCAGCGTCTTCGACGATTGCTGTTCCGCCATGACGGGCTTCCTGTAAGGGTACTGCGCCGCAGCCGCGACACATCGTCACCCGCTGCACGGTGCATGCCCGCGGCGGCTGCGGCATGCTCGCTGCCCTCATCGAGTTCGTCGCGACTCGAAGCCGCTGCGATCAGTGCAATGCGTGCTGCTCGCGCCGTTCGCCTTCGCCCGCAGGCGGCCCGGCCTCGTCCTGCGCGGCGCGGGCGCCCGGCGAACGCTCGCCTTCGTCGGGGCGCAGGCCGACCGTCTTCAGCCGCGGCTCGTGCGTCGGCAGCCAGGTCGCCCACTTGGGGAAACGCCGCAGCACATGGAAGACGGCGAAGCTGGGCACCAACCGCCACAGGCCCGAGTTGCGCGCCCCTCCGGGCTCCATGACCTTGCAGTGCTCTTCGATCAGGCGCTCGAGACGCCGGCGAAGGTCCACCGCGAAGTCGCGATCGCGCAGCATCAGGTTCGCTTCGAGATTCAGCGACAGGCTCAACGGATCGAGGTTGCTCGAGCCCACCGTCGCCCATTCGTCGTCGACCACGGCGACCTTGCCGTGCAGCGGCCGTTCGCAATATTCGTGGATGCGCACGCCGGCGCGCAGCAGGTGTTCGTACAGCATGCGGGCGGCGATCCGCACGATCGGCATGTCGGGCTCGCCCTGCAGGATCAGTTCGACGCGAACGCCGCGCCGCGCGGCGCGTCGCATGTCGCGCAGCAGTCGATAGCCGGGGAAGAAATACGCGTTGGCCAGGCAGACGTACGACTGCGCCGCGCGAAACGCGATGCGGTACTGGCGTTCGATGTCGTTGCGGTGCACGCCGTTGTCGCGCACGACGAAAGCGGCGAGAACGCCGTCTTCGGGACGCGCGCCGAGCCTGTGCTCCGCTGCTTCCCGACGACGGCGTTCGAGCCATTCGCCGAGCAACTGGCGCAGCGTTCGACGACGCTCGCGCGGAAGCATCCCCAGCACGAAGCGATGGATCACCGCGACGATCGGACCGCGCACCTCGACGGCATAGTCCTGCTTGGCCATCGGACCGAAGTCGGCGAGATGATCGGCCGAGAAATTGATGCCGCCGACGAAAGCGAGCTCCGCGTCGATGACGACGATCTTGCGGTGCATGCGGCGAAACAGGTTGCGCCGAAAGCCGAGGATCTTCGGCTTCGGGTCGAACAGGTGCACGCGAACGCCGGCCTCGCCGAGCGCCGCGAGGAACCCGGGCGTCAGGTCCGAGGAACCGTAGCCGTCCGCGGTGAGGTCGATCTGCACGCCGCGCCGCGCCGCGTCTACGAGCACCCGATGAAGCTCGTTGCCGACCTTGTCCTCGAAGAGGATGAAGGTCTCGATCAGCACCTGGCGCCGGGCGGCGGCGATCGCCTCGAACACTCTGGGGTAGTAGGCCTCGCCGTTCTCGAGCAGCCGCGCCCGGTTGCCACCGATCCAGCGCGCCTTCACAGCACGAGCTCCGCGGCCAGCGGGGCGTGGTCGGACAGTTTCGACCAGGGCCGCGGCCGCAGCAACACCGGACGCGCAGCGCGCGCGTTGCGCACGTAGATCCGGTCCAGCTTCAGCACCGGCCAGCGGGCCGGAAACGTGCGCGCAGCCGACCCGGTCGCCTGGACGAAGACCTCGGCCAATCCGGCGCAACGACGCAGGCGGGCGTGCGCGCGCAGGCGCCAGTCGTTGAAGTCGCCGGCGACGACCAGCGGCGCGTCGGCCGGCGTCTTCTCGTCGATCTGCTGGCACAGCCGCTCGAGCTGCCAGCGCCGCTGTGCTTCGTTCAGGCCGAGATGCACGCAGATCGCGTGCACCGGCACCGACCTGCCGGGTACCTCGAGAACACAGTGGAGCAATCCTCGCCTTTCGCGACCGTTCACCGAGATGTCGCGGTTCTCGAAGCGGACGATCGGAAACTTCGACAGCACCGCGTTGCCATGGTGGCCGCCGCGGTGCACGGCATTCTTGCCGTAGGCGTACTGCGGCCAGATCGAATCGGCGAGGAACTCGTACTGCGAAGCCGGCCAGTGAGCGCCGCGATGATTCGTCGGCACCGTCGCCTCGCCGAGAACCTCCTGCAGGAAGACGATGTCGGCCGACACCGCACGCACCGCGTCGCGCAGCTCGTGCAGCACGAAACGGCGGTTGAATGCGGTGAAGCCCTTGTGCGTGTTCACCGTCAACACGCGTAACTGCAGCGGGGCCGTCACCGGACGCGCCGCCGGGGCCACTACCGATTCCACCTCCGTCGGCCTCAACGCGGCGGAGGCTGCGGCGGTGGGGTCTGCGGATCCGGTGCGGGCGCCGGATCGGGCGGCGGCGCAGGCTGCGGGTCGGTGACCGGCGCAGGATCGCCGACCGGTTGCGGCACCGGATCGCCGATCGGGCCGAGCGGCCCGTCCGGCGTCTGGGGATCGGGCCGGGGAGCCGTGGTCATTGGACACGGACCTTCAGGCGGTTGTCGACGTCCTTCACGCCCCACGCGCCGTCGGCGATGTCCTCGATGGCGAACTTGCTGAAGCGGTCGGGCACCTCGCCCTCGAGCCGCACGCGCCCCTCGTCAACGTGCACGTCGACCCCGCTCAGGTCGATCCACGGCTCGTCGCTCAGGCGCTCGCAGATGTCGTCGCGCAGTCGCTCGTCGGACCGGACGTAGCCCTTCGGCCCCCTGCGCTCGGCTCCACCGCGGTCGTAGCGCGCGATTCCCGCGGTTCCGCTCGGCGTTGCCGCGCCGACGACGTTCCCGTACAGGCGGCTGCCGTACTCGCCGCGCCGCCACAGGTCGTCGCGATCCTCCGGGTCGAATGATCGGTGCTCTTCGAAACGCGTGCGCAACCGGGCGTCGCGCCGTCCCGACGGATCGGCATAGCGCGCGCCGCCCGGGTAATGGTATCCGCGGCCGGTGAAACGCGTGTCGAGCTCGCGTTGCCGCGGCGTCGCGTCGTCGGGCGTATCGGCGCGCTGCATGGTGCCGGTTGGATAGCGATCGTCCCGGTCGGTGCGGTTGTCGTCGCGCCAGGGACGGTTGTCTTCCTGCAGGTAACGACGCGGGATAGCCTCCCCGGTGCGGGGATCGTGCATCGGTGCATCGAACTCGCGACTACGCTGGTCGAACTCGCGCACGCCGCGGTCGCGCTCGAATTCGTGCGCTTCGCGATTCGGACTCGTCCTGCGCGCGGGACGCGGATCGTCGGGTCTCGGGTCTTGCATCTTGCCACCTCCGGTCTTGCTGCTTCGCGGCAACGGGGCGCGACGCAAGCGGCGTGCCTTTCGGACGGGCGGTTGCAGGAGGCCAGCAAAACCGGCCCACCCTGCCTCTGCGAGACGCCGCGCACACGGGCACCGGGTTTGCTCGGTCGTTGCTTCGGGCGCAGCGCAAGAACGACCCTTTCGCGCCCGATCCCCCCGGAGGAGCCTGGATGTCCTTTTCCCGCGCGGCCGCGCAGCGGCCCTGATCGATGGGTTCGCGCGCATTCGGCGAAATCGGCCGCCGGCCCCAGGCCGGCAGCGACGCGGCACTGCACCTGCGTTTTCTCGACGCGCGGGGCGCAACGGCACAACTTGCCGAAGGACTGTCCGACGCCGACGCCACGGTGCAGTCGATGCGCGACGCCAGCCCCGCAAAGTGGCATCTGGCGCACACCACCTGGTACTTCGAAGCTTTCGTGCTGGCGGCTCACGACGAAAAGTACCGACCTTTCGACGAGCGCTTCGCATACCTTTTCAATTCGTATTACGAGACGCTGGGGGCACGACACCCGCGCCCGCAGCGCGGCATGCTCACCCGCCCGGAGCTCGCGCGCGTGCTGCGCTATCGATCGCACGTCGAGGAAGCCGTCCTGTCGCTGCTCGGGCGCCTGCACGAACTTGCGCCCCCGGCCGCACAGGCGGTTCGCAACCTCGTCGAACTCGGCGTGCAGCACGAGCAGCAGCATCAGGAACTGCTGCTCACCGACCTTCTGCATCTGTTCTCGCTGAATCCGCTCGCACCCGTGTATCGGGAAGACCCTGCCGGGGTGCACCACTGCCCGGACGGCGAGCCGATGCGTTTCGTCGCGTTTGAGGGCGGTCGCGTGCCGATCGGCCACGGGGGCGAAAACTTCGCCTACGACTGCGAAGGTCCGGCGCACGAAGTCCTGCTGCAACCGTTCGCGATCGGCAGGCGCCCGGTCTCGAACGGCGAATGGCTCGATTTCATCGACGACGGCGGCTACCGCGACCCGTTGCTCTGGCTGTCCGACGGCTGGGACCGCGTGCGCGAAGAGCGCTGGGAAGCTCCGCTGTACTGGCGGCGCGGCAGCGAAGGCTGGAAGACGATGACCCTGCACGGCGAGCGTGACCTCGACCTGCACGCCCCGGTGTCGCACGTCAGCTACTACGAAGCCGATGCGTTCGCGCGCTGGGCAGGCAAGCGCCTGCCGACCGAGTTCGAATGGGAGACCGCTGCCCGCGCCTCGCTGCACGACGACGTCGCCCCCGCCGGCGACGACGACGCGCGCGTCGAGCAGGCGCCCGTCCTCGACGGGCATTTTGCCGACGCCGGTTGCTTCGTTCCGACGGCGACACGCAGTCCGTCCACGCTGCAGCAGATGTTCGGCGACGTCTGGGAATGGACGTCGAGTTCGTTCGCGCCCTACCCGGGCTTCCGCGCCGCGCCCGGCGCCGCCGGCGAATACAACGGCAAGTTCATGTGCGGGCAGTACGTGCTGCGCGGCGGTTCTTGCGCCACGCCGCGCGGCCACGTCCGCGCCACCTACCGCAACTTCTTTCCACCCCCTGCGCGCTGGCAGTTCTCCGGCGTGCGTCTCGCCGAGGATCGTCCATGACCACGCAGCATCTCCGCAACTTTTCCCCCGGCGCCGAGCCCCGCACCCCGCGGCCGCTGCTGCGTCCGCCGGCGGAAGTCGATCGCCCCGGCCGCGTGCCGGTCGATCATGCCGACTCCCGGCGGTCGCGCGAGCTGCGGGCGGAAATCACCGGCTGGACGAGCTACGACCCGCGCCTGGCGGCCGATGTGCTCTCCGGCCTTTCGCAGCCGCGCAAGTCGATTCCCTCCACGTGGCTGTACGACCAGCGCGGCTCGCAGCTGTTCGAAGCGATCACCGAACTGCCGGAGTACTACGCCACGCGCAGCGAAATCGCGCTGCTTCGCAACTGCGCCGCCGAGATCGCCGAGGAGATCGGACCCGATGCGACGATGATCGAGATCGGCAGCGGCTCGAGCCGCAAGACGCCGCTGCTGCTCGGCGCGATGCAGCGTCCGTACGCCTACGTTCCGGTCGACATCTCCGGCGCATTCCTGATGCACTCCGCCGCGCTGCTGCGCGGGCGCTTCCCCGACGTACGCATCATGCCGGTGGTCGGCGACTTCAAGCGGCCGGTGCAGTTGCCGCACGCGCTGCGCTTCGCGCCCGCCCGCGGCCGGCGCATTGTCTTCTTCCCCGGCTCCACCATCGGCAATCTCACGCCCGAGGAAGCGGTGCAATGCCTCGAACGACTCGGCGACCTGTGCGGGCCGAACGGGCTCATCGTCCTCGGCGTGGACCAGAATCACAACGAGGAGACGCTGCTGCCGGCCTACAACGACGCTGCCGGCGTCACCGCCGCCTTCAACCTGAACCTGCTCGAGCGGATCAACCGCGAACTCGGCGGCAGCTTCGACGTGGGCGCCTTCCGCCACGAGGCTCGCTACGACAGCGACAAGCGCCGCATCGAGATGCACCTGGTGAGCGTTCGCGAGCAGACGGCCGAAGTGCTGCGTCGGCCGTTCGCGTTCGCGCAGGGCGAAACGATCCACACGGAAAACTCGTACAAATACGATCGCGAGGCAATCGAGTCGATGGCCGCGCGCGCGAAGATGCGCCGGCTCGCCGGCTGGGTGGAGGAACGCGGACGCTTCGCGGTGCACCTGCTGGAACCGCACACCTGAGACACGCACCGTAGACACGCACCTGACCCACCGGGCGGCCCTGCGTCAGCCGAGCGGCCGCCCGGGGTCGTCGTCTTCCGGATGCACGGCTTCGCCTTGCAGTTCGCGCCGCAGGTGAGCCGTGAGTTCCGCGCCGAACAGGAACACCGCCGACGAGAAATACAGCCACATCAGCAGCACGGCGAGCGCGCCGGCGGCACCGAACGCGCTCGCCGTCCCGGCGCGCGACAGGTACAGGCCGAACAGATTCTTGCCGACGCTGAACAGCAGCGCGGCGGCGAACGCGCCGATCGCAACGTTGCTCCAGCGCAGCCGCGGCGCCGGCAGGAACTTCAGCAGGGCCGCGAAGGCCGCCGTCAACGCGAGCAGCATCGTGACGCGCTGCACCAGCGCGATCCACCGCCGCATCCCGGCGTCGCCCAGCAGTTCGTTCACGACGAAGGAAACGGCAGCGTCGAGCATGAGGAGCACGACGACGAGAACGCCGATGCCGACGACGAGCCCGAACGAAGTGAGTCGCACGCGAAGCATCGCGAGCCACGTCTTGCTCGGCGGCGCCTGGTTCCAGATCACGTTCAATGACTGGTTCAGCTGCGCGAAAGTTGCCGATGCGCCCACCGCGACACCGGCAGCGGAGATCCAGGTACTCGGTCCGCCCTGGCCCGACTTCCACGCGCTCGCGAGCATCGCCTGCACCACGCGCGCACCGTCCTCGCCGACGAGTCCGCCGATCTCGTCGATGAGCCGGCCCTGCACCGCGTCCGCACCGAGAAAGTAGCCGGCGACGGCGATGACGATCACGAGCATCGGCGCCAGCGAAAACGCCGCGTAGAACGCGAGCGCCGCGGCCATCGTCGGGCAGCGGTCGCGGCCGAAGCTGCTGACTGCCGCGGAGAGCGAGTGGACGAAGCCCGAATGCCGCAGGCGCCCGAGCCACGCCGGCATCAGCGATCGCGCTGCTGCGTTCGCTTCCGCTCCCGCTCGCGCAGGATGCGGTTCTCCGGCTTCTCGTAGCCGCGGATGCCGCGGCGGTCGGTGTCCTGCTGTCCTTCCTCGACGTCGCGATAGGCCTGCTCGATGATCTCGTCGGGCTCGCCCTGCTGGCTATCGCTCGACTGATCGCGCTCGTACGGCATGCGCGGAATCTTCCGGTCGAAGGACTTCTTCGGTGTAGTCATCGCGTAACGCCTCCTTCTCGCCGTCCTGCGCGGACGCAATGCCCGTACCCGGTGCGCGCGGCACGACGCGGCGAGGGCATGCGGATTGCACGGCCGGCACCGACCGTGCGCGCGGCGCACTTCCTCGCAGAGGTTTGCATGGCACTGTCCACCATCCTTCTGATCGTACTCGTCATACTCCTGATCGGCGCAATTCCCAGTTGGCCCTACAGCAGCGGTTGGGGCTACGGACCGAGCGGCGTTCTTGGCGTCATTCTCGTCGTCGTGATCGTTCTCGCGTTGATGGGCCGCATCTAGCTGCCCCGACCTCGAAGCCGACGTACGATAGCGGAAGCCCACCAGAGGCAAGGCGTCGGCGACTCGACGAGAGCGCCGCGCATGCAGACCAGGAGACGACGCGTGGCCGAAGCCGATCGCGGCAGCGACACGATCCTCGCCGGATTCGCCGACGCGCGGGCGCTGGCGGCGAATGCCGCTGCCGCCTGCGACCGGACGGTCTCGTACGTCGTGCTGATCCTGACCGGCGTCAAACCGGTGTTCCGCCTTCGCCTGCTCGTCGTCACGGCGCTGCTGCCGGGCCGGGCGAGCTGGCATGCCTCCCCGACGCTCGTTCCGCCGACGTCCGGATGAACGCACGGAGGACCGCATGCGACGCGTGCCGCTCTACAGTCGCTCGAGCCGGACCGCCCCACCCGCCGGCGACGCCCGCGCGCCCGCTACGGGAGATCGCAGCGGCCACGAACCCGCAGCGCGGAGCAGCGCAAGCATTCGCAACGCGTCCGCAGGTGAAGCGGAGCGTGCCGGCCCCGATGCAGCGCGCGTCGAACATCCGACGAAACTCGCCTCGCGCCTGCGCGACTGGACGAAAGCGCACCCGCGCAGCCTCGCCGGCGCGTTCGCCGCGCTGCTGATCGCGACAGTCGTCGGCATCACGTCGTTCGGCGCGCCGCCGGCGCGCGTGATCACGCAGCGCGACATCGACCAGGCGGTGCTGCACGCGCTGCAGACGAACGCGCTGCCGTCGCCCGCTACGCGAGCCTGGGCGGCGATCCGGCCGTCGGTCGTACGGGTTCGAGCGCTCGACCCGCCACAGGACGACGGCAGCGAGTCGGAGCGAAACGTCGGCACCGGCGTGGTCATCGTCGACACCGGCACGATCCTCACGAACCTGCACGTCGTCGTGGGCGCACCTCGCCTGGAAGTCGAATTCGCCGACGGATCGGTGTCGGAAGCAACCGTCGCCGGACTCGAGCCGGACCAGGATCTGGCGGTGCTGCAAGCGAAGACGATTCCCGACGACCTGAAGGCCGCGACGATGCGCAGCACCAGTGACCTGTCGGTGGGCGACACGGTGGTCGCCGTCGGCTTCCCCTTCGGCATAGGGCCGACGGCAACGGCGGGCATCGTATCCGGCGTTCGCCGCGAATTCCGCTCGCCCGAGGGCAAGCGGCTGCTCACGAACCTGATCCAGTTCGACGCCGCCGCCAATCCGGGCAACTCGGGCGGCCCCCTGGTTACCGCCGACGGCGAAGTCGTCGGCATCGTCACGGCGATCATGAATCCCACCGAGCAGCGCGTATTCATCGGCATCGGCTTCGCCGTTCCGATCGAGACCGCCGCCGCATCGGCCGGCATGTCGCCTTTCTGAGTGGAGCGCCCACCGCGATGAATCCCGAACTCGAACGCACTGCAATGCCCCGCCCGAAGCCCGAGGTGCAAGGCGCGCCGATCGACCCCGGCGTCGCCGAGGAAATGCAGCGCGTCCTCTACGAGGTCAAGCGCATCGTCGTCGGGCAGGACCGTTTTCTCGAGCGCGTGCTGGTCGCGATGCTCGCGCAGGGACACCTGCTGGTGGAAGGAGTGCCGGGCCTGGCGAAGACACTCACGATCAAGACGCTCGCACGCACGATTCGCGGCAGCTTCCGACGCATCCAGTTCACTCCCGACCTCGTCCCCGCCGACCTCGTCGGCACGCGCGTCTACAACCAGAAGACGAGCGAATTCACGACGGTGCTCGGCCCGGTGTTCGCGAACCTGTTGCTCGCCGACGAGATCAACCGCGCGCCGGCCAAGGTGCAGAGCGCGCTGCTCGAGGTGATGGAGGAGCGGCAGGTCACCATCGCCGGCCAGACGCACAAGGTGCCCGAGCCCTTCCTCGTCATGGCCACGCAGAACCCGATCGAGACCGAGGGAACCTACCCGCTGCCCGAAGCGCAGGTCGATCGCTTCATGATGAAAGTGCTCGTCGGCTACCCGAGCGAGGAAGAGGAGTTCGTCATCGTCGAGCGCGTCACCGGCGTGGAAACCGCGGTGGGCGCGGTCACCAGCACCGAGCGGCTGGCGGAACTGCAGCGCGCGTGCCGGCGCGTCTACGTCGACCCATCGCTCGTGCAGTACGCCGTGCGGATCGTGTTCGCCACGCGCGAGCCGGCCCGCTTCGGACTCGAAGACCTCGGGCGGCTGCTCGCCTTCGGGGCCAGTCCGCGTGCGACGATCCACCTGATCGAAGGCGCGCGCGCGCTCGCCTGCCTGCGCGGACGCTCGTACGCGCTGCCCGAGGACGTCACCGATCTCGTCCCCGATGTCCTGCGCCACCGCCTCGTGCTGTCGTACGAGGCGCTTGCCGAAGCGATGTCGCCCGACCAGCTCGTGCGTCGCATCCTCTCTGCCGTGCCGGCGCCCGAAGCGCCGCTCGAAGCGCATGTCGAAGCAAACCTCGCCGGGTGAACGCGGCTTCGCTCCGGGCAGCGCGCCCACCGCGAACGGAGCGCGCCCGGCCGCCGCCGAGCAGGTGCTGCGCCGGCTCGAGTGGACCGTATTGCGCCGGCTCGACGGCCTGCTGCAGGGCGATTACCGCACGCTGTTTCGCGGCGTCGGCCTCGACCTCGCCGACCTGCGCGAATACCAGCACCACGACGACGTACGCTATATCGACTGGAACGTCACCGCACGGCTGCAAACTCCCTACGTACGCGAGTACACCGAGTCGCGCGAGATCGCCGCGTGGATGCTGCTCGACCTGAGCGCATCGATCGACTTCGGCTCCGGTCGCACCAGCAAGCACGACGTCGCGCACGATTTCGTCGCCGTGCTCGCGCGCCTGCTCACGCGTCACGGCAACCGCGTCGGCGCGCTGTATTACGGCGACGGCGTCGAGTCGATGCTGCCTGCGCGCAGCGGGCGCATGCAGGTGCTGCAACTGTTGCACCGCATGTCGAACCGCCCCGCGCACCGGCCCACCCGGGGCACCGACCTGCGCGAGCTGCTGCGCACCGCCGCGCAGACGATCCGCAAGCGATCACTCGTGTTCGTCGTGTCCGACTTCTTCTCGACGCCGGGCTGGGCCGCACCGCTCGCCCAGCTCGTGCATCGCCACGAAGTGATCGCAGTGCGGCTGTACGACCCGCTCGAGCACCGGCTGCCCGACCTCGGGCTCGTCACCATGCAGGACGCCGAAACCGGCGAGCAGATGTTCGTCGACACGCACGATCTCGCATTCCGGCGCCGCTTCGCGCAGGCTGCCGAGCGCCGCGAGAAAGCGCTGCGCGAAGCCTTCGCCGCCGCCGGCGTCGACGTGCTCGAACTGTCCACCGACGACGACCTCGTCGACGCACTGCTGCGTTTCGCCGACCTGCGCAAGCGGCGCGGCCGCTTCGGCGAGGCGTCGGCACTCGTTGCAACCCGGGGGGCCACGCCATGAGTTTCCTCTGGCCCGATCTGCTCTGGTCACTGGCGGTCGTCCCGCTGCTCGTCGCGCTGTATTTCTGGGTGCTGTCGCGCCGCAGGAAGGTCGCCGTGCGCTATGCCGGACTCGAACTGGTACGCGAAGCCGCCGGCGCCCAACGCTGGCGACGACACGTTCCGCCGCTGCTGCTGCTGCTGGCCATCACGACGCTGCTGCTCGCCGTCGCGCGCCCCACCGCCGTCGTCACGCTGCCGTCGAAACACGAGACGGTGATCCTCACGATGGACGTCTCGGGCAGCATGCGCGCGAGCGACGTCGCCCCCACCCGACTGGGCGCCGCCCAGCTCGCGGCGCGCTCGTTCGTCGAACAGCAGCCGCGCAGCACGCGCGTGGGCATCGTCACCTTCGGCGGCGGCGCTGCGCTGGTGCAGCCGCCCACGCAGAGCCGCGACGACCTGCTGAACGCGATCGACCGCTTCGAGTTGCAGCGCGGCACCGCGGTGGGCAGCGGAATCCTGATGTCGCTGAAGACGATCTTCCCCGACGAGGAAATCGAACTGCCGTCGTTCGACGCGCGGCGCGCGGCGACCGCAACCTCGCTCGACGCGCCGCAGCGCCCGGCCGCCGGGCCGGCGAAGCGCGTCGCTCCGGGTTCCTACACTTCGGCGGTGGTGATCCTGCTGTCGGACGGCCAGACGACCACCGGTCCCGACCCGCTCGAGGCAGCGAAGCTGGCCGCCGACCACGGCGTGCGCATCTACACGGTGGGAATCGGCACGCCCAACGGCGAGATCCTGATCGGCGACGGATGGTCGATGCGCGTGCGACTGGACGAGGAAGCGCTGAAGGCGATCGCCAAGACCACCGACGCCGAATACTTCTACGCGGCCACCGCCGACGACCTGAAGAAGGTCTACGACTCGCTGAACAGCAAGCTCGTGTTCGAGACGCGCGATACCGAGATCACGTCGCTGTTCGCCGCGGTGGCGGCGGCGCTGGCGGTGGTTTCGGCGCTGCTGTCGCTGGTGTGGTTCAACCGGGTGGTGTGAGGGCCACTGAAGCAGGCGTTCAGTCTCATCCACGCAACAACCCCGCGCGAGCGGTTGCTATCATCGCGCCCATGTCCTGGGCTGCCTCGTCGCGTGCGCACCGCTTTTCGCGCGCGAAGGCCGTCCCGAGCGCGATTTGTGCACTATTCACGCTCGCAGGCGCGCACGCGCAGGCCCCGCACGCGGACGGCGAAGCGGTCGTCTTCTCCGCGTCGCAGGGCTTTCGCCACGAATCGAACCTGCTGCGCCTGCCCTCGAACCTTTCGCCGTCGGCGGTGACGGGCGGCGCCGCGAAGAGTCGCTCCGACCTCGTTTCCACCACGCGCGCGGGCGTTGCATTCGACGGCGACTTCAGCCTCCAGCGCCTGCGCGCCGACGCCTCGGTGCAGGCCGAGCGCTTCCGCCACAACGACATCTACGACAACGTCGGCTACGACGCCGGCGCGACCTGGGACGCCATCTACGGCCGCCAGTGGTACGGCCAGGGTCTTGTCCGCGTGAAGCGCTCGCTCGCATCCTTCAACGACACGCGCAGCAGCCAGCGCAACGTCGTCGCCGACGAGTTCCTGCGGCTGCAGGCCGGCTACCGCTTCACGACTTCGTGGTCGGCGATCGGCGCACTCGACCTGCGCTCGCGCGACTATTCCGCGCGATCCTTCGACGGCCTGGACTCGCACGTCGTCGGCACCGAGTTCGGCGCGCGCTGGGAACCGCTGAGCGGAGCCGACTGGCGGTTCCTGTGGCGCCACGCCGCAGGCCGCTACCCGAACCGCCAGGTGTTCGACGCGCTGGGCAACCGGCTGCCGGTCTCGGTCGACAACGAATACGCCGAGGACCGCCTCTACACGACACTCGGCATCGAGCCAAGCGACAAGACGCGCCTGCAGGGCGACCTCGGCTACACGCGCCGACGCTACGACCACCTCTCGGAACGCGACTTCGGCGGCATCACCTTCGGCGCCCAATACACATGGCGCGCCAACGAACTCGCACGCGTCACCGGCTACGCACGACGCGACCTCGGCAGCTCCGAGACGCTGATTTCCAGCTACGTCGACTCGCGCGTCATCGGGGTCGGCTCGAACTTCTGGGTCACGGGCAAGACCTCGGTACAGCTGCAGGCCGAGCATCGACGCGAGGATTACGCCGGCGACCCCGGCTACCTGCTGCTGCGCTTCGACCAGCGCGAAGACCGACTCGGCGTGCTGAGCGGCTCGCTCACCTATGAACTCAGTCGGAAGATCTTCCTGTCGGCGCTGCTGCGCTTCGAGAACCGCAACTCGAACTACGCGCAGTTCGACTTCAACGCCCGCACCTTCGGCGTGAACGCCGAGATCCGCTACTGAAGGACTCGCCATGTACCGCTTTCGCATCGTCTCCGTCGGCGCGACGGCGATCGCCGCAGCTTCGTGCACACCGCGCGCGCCGGCCGCGCGCGCGCTCACCGCGTCCGCGCTCGCGACGCTCGTGCTGCTCGCCTCGCCGGCGCCTGCGGTCGCGCAGGCGCGGGGGGCAGCCGCCGCGGCGCCCGCAACGCAGCCGCTGCCGACCAGGTCCGCACAGCAGCTCGCGCTGCAGGCCGATAACCAGCACGGTGACTACCCGCTCGGTGCCGGAGACGTCATCCGCATCCAGGTGTTCCAGAGCCCCGATCTCACCGTCGAGGCACGCGTCTCCGAAGGCGGGGTCATCTCGTTCCCGCTGCTCGGCGCGGTACGCGTCGGCGGGCTGTCGCCGATGCAGGCCGAACGACTCATCGCCACCCGACTGCGCGACGGCGGCTTCCTGCAGAATCCGCAGGTCACGCTGAACGTCGTGCAGTTCCGCAGCCAGCAGGTGAGCGTGCTCGGCAGCGTGAACCGCCCGGGCCGCTATCCGCTCGAGACGACGGGCATGCGCCTGTCGGAGGTGCTCGCACTCGCCGGCGGCATCGCCACGGGTGGCGCCGACACCGCGATCGTGATGACGCAGCGCGAGGGCCGGCCGATCCGCATGGAAATCGACGTCGCCGAGATGTTCCTCGCCAACCAGCCGGCCAACGACATCGTGCTACAAGCGGGCGACACGATCTACGTGCACCGTGCGCCGCAGTTCTATGTCTACGGCCAGGTGCAACGCCCGGGCAACTACCAGCTCGAACGGGGCATGACGGTGGCGCAGGCGCTGGCGAAGGGCGGAGGCCTCACGCTGCGCGGAACGGAGAAGGGGCTGCGCCTGCAGCGGCGCGATGCACAGGGCGTCGTGCAGACGATCGAGCCGAGGCTGGACGACCTGGTCGTGCCGGACGATCTGCTGTTCGTGCGGGAGAGTCTGTTCTAGAGTTCCGGGCCCGGCGAGCGCTACGAACGCTTCGCGCGCTGCTTGCCGGCCCGCGCGCCCACTACGCCCAAACCCGCGAGCAGCATTACCCATTCATGCGGTTCGGCCACCGCGGCAACCTGAAGCGAAGTCAGCAAAAAAGAGCCCTCGACGCGATCAAGGGTCGATCCGAAGCTGATGTAGTTCGTTCCCGACGGCGCAAGCAGCTTCGCCGGGTCGAAGGCGGTGCTCGACAGCCAATCCAGGGACGTATAACGGCCAAACCACGTCCAGTTCTGATTCGACGCAGATTCGCTCGAGACACTCATGAAGATCCGATCGGCACCGGCCTCGTTGTGAATGTCCATGTAGGTTTCGAAATTCGCTTCGTTGGGGACTCGCGCTGTCGAGAACGAACCTCCTCCCCACTGGATCTCGAAATGCGGCACAACCCAGCTGTATCCGGATGCCGAAACCGGAGATTGATCCTGCGGAGCGCCAACGACATCGACCGTCACGGTTCCCCAAAACGGGATATCGCCCTCGCCTACGAAGTTATCGAGTCCACCTGTTCCGGTGAAATCGTATGTAACGGCGGCCTGGGCGACAGCGGCGAACGCCAGCAGGCCAGCCGCGAAAAACTTCGATGTCGCACGAAACCGGGTTTCGCTCATTTCCGTCTCCGACTAAAAGAAAGCTTACGCGAACGACGTTCGAAGACGGCGCTTCTGAGCGGCCACGCCGACGACTCCGAGACCCGCGAGCATCAGGACCCACTCGTGCGGTTCGGGAACGGGAGCAGTGAGCGAGTCGAGAGTGATCCAACCGCTTGTCTGGGAGGGAGAGTAGTAGCCTCCTCCCCAGAACCAAATGCCGTTGCTCGCGTTCTGTCCGGGCGCCATTTCCTTGGTCAAGTCGAAATTGGTACTCGACAACCAGTCGACATCGTTGGTCGAACGGTTGAGCTCTGCATAACTGTACCGATACTGGCTCACATTGTTCGGATCGAAGGAACTGATGCTGTATGTGCGCGTGAAAAGCTGATCGGGAAATGTCTTGTTTTGAACGACAGTAGAAGAGTCGAAGTATTCCTCGTTTGGAACTCTTTCGGTAACAAAGCTTCCGTCGGCCCAATGAATGACGAAACTCGGAGTTATCCAGCCGCGGTTCGCACTGGCTACAACACCGTCCTGATATTCTGGCGATCCGACGACATCGAACGTCACCGTTCCCCAGAAATTGGTAGCCGCCGAATTGGATACCGTTCCAGTTCCAGTGAATTGATATGTCGTCGCAGAGTGCGCCGATCCGATGTCCGCTAAAAGAGCGAAGAAGAACGCAGCCGCCGCACTCGCTCGCAAGATATCCATCATTTCTCTCCCGCTGGTCATGGTTGCTTTAGCTGTTCGGCCGCCAATTCGATGGCGACGGTCCCCACTACTCCCTTCCTTCAATACGCCCGCGGATCCCCCCGCACCGTCACCACCACCGTCCGCCAGAGAATCCTCAAATCCAGCGTCAACGACCAGTCGCGCAGATACGCGAGGTCGTACTCGATCCGCCTGCGCATCTGCTCGACCGACTCGGTTTCCCCGCGCGCGCCGCTCACCTGTGCCAGGCCGGTGATGCCCGGCTTCACCTTATGCCGCACCATGTAGCCCTTGATGAGCCGGCGGTACTGCTCGTTGTGCGCCACGGCGTGCGGGCGCGGACCGACGACGCTCATGCGCCCCTGCAGCACGTTGAAGAACTGCGGCAGCTCGTCGAGCGAGGTGCGCCGCAGGAAGCGCCCGAAGGGCGTGACGCGGTCGTCGTCCTTCGTCGCCTGGCGGATCGTGCTGCCGTTCTCCATCACGCGCATGCTGCGGAACTTCCACACGCGAATCTCGCGTCCGTCCAGCCCGTAGCGGGTTTGCCGAAAGAGCACCGGGCCCGGTGACGACAGCTTCACGCCGATCGCGATGGCGAGCATCACCGGAGCGGAAACGACGAGCGCCATCGACGCGAGCGCGACATCGCTGAAGCGCTTGATCATGCCGGTTGCGCCCTGGAAGGGACTCTCGCAGACGGCGACGAGCGGCACCCCGCCCACCGTCTCGACGCGCGCCTGGATCAGGTCGTAGACGAAGATGTCGGGCGCGAAGTAGATCGACGCAGTCGTGTCGCGCAGCTCGTCGAGCAGCGCGAGGATGCGCGGCTGCGAAGCCATCGGCAGCGCGATGTAGATCGTCTGCACGCGGTTGGCCTTGACCCACGCGGCCACCTGCGGGAGCCCTCCGGCGAGCGGCACCGCGCCGAGCGCGCCCAGCCGCGCGGACGAACGATCGTCGAAGAACGCGACCACGCGCGAATGGCCCACGTCCTCGGTGTTGATCACCTGCGCGAGCCGCTTGCCGAGATCGTTCGCGCCGATGACGACACAGTTCTGAACGCCCTGCAGCGCGATCACGCGCGGCACGAGCCACGGCGACGCGAAGTGCACCGCGTACAGCGCCATCGGCGTGCCGAGCACCCAGGCGGCGAGCACGCGCTCGTCGAAGGCGATGTGGTAACCCGTGACGTAGCCGAAGGCGAACAACAATCCGACCACCACGCCCCAGCCGACGACGATCTCGCGCACCAGCCCGCGCGGACGGCGACGGAACGGAATCGATCCCGGATAGGTCAGCGAGAACGCGAGCGCCGCGAGCAGCACCTCGCCCGCGCGCAAACGCTCGTCGTACGCCCAGGTGCTCGCACACAGCACGGCGATGACGACCATCGGATCGACGATCGACTTGAAGAACCCGATCAGGCTGCGGCCGCCCTGCAGCACGGTGCGGCCGGCGACCGGCGCGGCGTCCATATTGTTTTCTCCCCTGCCCGGCGCCGGGATCTACGCAAGAACCCTGCCATACAAGGACAAGAGCAGCGTTCCGCCCTCCAAGCACGAAAACACCTGGAGGCACGGGCTATATCCGATACAGAACGTCAACTATGGCGACGCTGAACGCGTTCGAAACCTCGCTTCATCGCAGGAAAAAGCGCCGTCCATTCAATGGCTTGCGCAGCGCTCCCAGTGCGCAGCGAAGTTGAAGATGCAACAGATATGCCGTAAACGGAGCCGACAGATTGTTCAGTTTTGAACGCTTTTTGCTGTTCTTGCTGTATCGGAACCGATGGCCGCAGCGCCCGTGAAACGGTTTCAGGGATGCGAACGACGCGTTTGTTGCATGTGAAACAACGATCGCCATTAAGGAACGAATGGCACGTTTCCTGCTTCGGTAATCGGGCGCTCGACAACAGCAGGCACGGGAAGACAGGGGAGTCGAAAATGAAGAAATCGCTGACAGCAATCGCCGTATGCGGCGCGCTTTTCGCTTTCGCCGGTCAGGCGAATGCAGATACTTGGAACGCTGGGACTCTCACTTCAGCAGCTAGTGTTCACACGTTCATCAACCCGGCTGGAACCTTCAACGATTACGTCAATTTCCAGATTCCGTCGCTCTCGGATCTCGGTGCGAGCGCTGTGCCACTGAATCTGACGTTTCCGGGTGTCTCGTTCGGCGTAACAGGTCTGACGGGATATCTGTTCGATGCGCTGAACGGCG
This sequence comes from Burkholderiaceae bacterium, assembly GCA_021166725.1. Lineage (GTDB taxonomy): Bacteria > Pseudomonadota > Gammaproteobacteria > Burkholderiales > Burkholderiaceae_E > Zeimonas. The sequence continues at coordinate 50,837 of JAJPES010000077.1, forward strand.
TTGGCAATCAACTCCACACGATGCAGGGCGACAACGCGACGTACACCTTCAGTAACCTTGGAGCAGGTTCCTACAGTTTCCGGTTCACGGGAGACGCTGCCTCCGGAGGCGGCGGTTACATGGTCGGCCTCTCAGTCGCCGCGATCCCCGAACCCAGCGAATGGGCAATGATGCTCGCCGGCCTGGGTCTCGTCGGCGCCGTCGCGGCACGCCGTCGCCGTCGCGCATAAACACCGTCCGAACGAAGCCGCATCGCGGCTTCGTTCATTATTGACGTCGAAAGAAGCAATCGTGACGCAGTCGTCCCCGAGGGCGCTCAGCGGGCGATAGGATTCCTCGGCGCATTTTCTCGAGGGACGAAATGCCTGCCTCCCGCCGAAGCGTATACCGCTCGACGTCGCGCGGCCCCGTCGCTTCACTCGCCGCAGCGGCCCTGGTCGCCTTCGCGCTCACGAGTTGCGGCAGCAACGGCAGGACAGCGACGCAAGTCGCCGCGCAGGTCAACGGAGAGGAGATCTCGGTACACCAGATCAACTTCGTCCTGCAGCGCACCCCCGGGCTCACCGCCGACCGCGCCGCCGAAGCGAAACACGCGATTCTCGAACGACTGATCGAGCAAGAAGTCCTGGTGCAGGCGGCCGACGCGAGCCGGCTGGATCGCGATCCGGAAGTGCTGCAACGACTCGAAGCGTCCAAGCGCGAGATCCTTGCGCGCGCGCACCTCGAGCGCATCGCCGCCGCGGTGCCCAAGCCCGACGAAAAGGAGATCGCCGAGTTCTTCGCCGCGCAGCCGCAGCTCTTCACGAAGCGCCGGGTCTACAAATTCGACGAGGTCGGCCTCGCCACGCGCCCGGCGAACTGGTCGGAGCTCGAGAAGCAGCTGCAGCTCGCGAAGACCCTGGAGGAGGCGGCGACCGTTCTGCGCCAGCACCGCATCGACCCGGCGATCGCCACGAACGTCACCCGCCCTAGCGAGCAGCTTCCACTGGCGCTCCTCGCGAAGTTCGAGCAACTGACGCCGGGCGACGTCGTCCTCTACCCGCTGAACAGCGGCGTCGTCATCGCGCAGGTGCGGGCGGTGCGCACAGAGCCCGTCGACCAGAAGCGCGCCGGACCGATTATCGAGCAGTTCCTGCTGAACAAGAAGCGCAGCGACGCGGTGCAGGCCGAGACGAAACGGCTGCGGGACAGCGCCCAAATCAAGTATCTCGGGGAATTCGACGTCGGTGATCCGTCTCGCGCGCCCATGCACGCCGCCCGACCCGAGCCTTCGGCCCCCGGAGCCGACACCGAAAGCGAGATCGACAAGGGAGTGAAGAGCCTGAAGTAGCGCAGTACGCATCCGAACGAGCCCTTCCGGCGCGCGCAAAACCTTCCAGCATCCGGACGACCTGCTGTTCGTTCGCGAGAGCTTTTTCTGAGGTTGCTCATCGATGACCCTGGCCCAACTTCTCGTCACCCTACGCGTGCGCTGGTGGGTTGCGGTGCTCGTGTTGGCGACGACCGTGCTCACGACGCTGGTGGTCAGCGTGCAACTGCCCAAGCGCTACACCTCCGTCGCCCAGGTGATCGTCGACATCAAGGACCCGATCGGCGGAGGCGTGCTCGCGGCACAGGCGGGCAGCAGTTACATGGCGACGCAAATCGACATCATCAACAGCCGAAAAGTGGCGTTGCGAGTTGTCGACCGCCTACGCCTCGCGGAGAACACGACCGCGGTCGAGCAGTGGCGCTCGTCCACCGACGGCGGCCAGGGTTCGATCCGGCACTATTACGCGGATTTGCTGCTGAAGTACCTCGAGGTGAAGCCGTCGCGCGAATCTACGGTGGTGAGCATCGGGTACTCGAGCGGCGATCCGAACTTCGCGGCCACGGTAGCCAACGAATTCGCCCAGGCGTACATCGACACGAACATCGAACTGCGCGTGGAACCCGCTCGGCAGAGCGCGTCGTGGTTCGACGAACAGACGCGTCAATTGCGGGAGAGCCTCGACCGCGCGCAAGGCCGACTCAGCGACTACCAGCGCAGCAAGGGCATTGTCAGCGCCGAAGAACGGCTCGACGTCGAGACCCTCAAGCTGCAGGAACTGAGCAGCCAGGCGACACAACTTGCCGCAGTAGCCGTGGAAAGCGCCAAGCGTCGATCGCTGGCGAAACAGGCGCTGGCGCTCGGTGGTGCGGCTGAACTGCCCGACGTCGTCGCGAACCCTCTGGTCGCGCAACTCAAGGCCGACCAGGCTCGCATGGAAGGCAAGCTCAAGGAACAGGGCGCAATTCTCGGAGCCAACCACCCCGAGATCCTCAAGCTGCGACAGGAGCTCGAGAGCAACCGCGCGAGGCTCGCGCGCGAGATCGAGACGGTGGCCAACAGCCTCGACAAGACGGCCATGGTGAACACCCAGCGCGAGGCCGAGGCGCGCGCGGCGCTCGAGCGACAGCGTGCGCGGGTGCTGCAGATCAAGCAGGCGCGCGAAGAACTCACGGTGCTTCAGCGCGACGTCGAAAACGCGCAACGCGCGTACGACGCCGTGACGCAGCGCCTCACGCAAACGAACCTCGAGAGCCAGGCGGTGCAGGCGAACATCCTGCTGCTGAACCGGGCTGAGCCATCGATCGAGCCGTCGAGCCCGAGGATCGTGCTGAACGTGGCGATTTCGGCATTTCTCGGCTTGCTGCTCGGTGTCGCAGCAGCGGTTGCGCTCGAACTCGCCAACCGGCGCGTACGTCGACCCGAAGATCTGCTCGAGGTGATCCGAGCGCCGCTCCTCGCGGAGATCGGCGCCGTACCGACGCGAATGCAACGCCGCCAGGCCTGGTCAAAGGTGGCGTCGTGAATACCCCGGAGATCGTCCACTACGCTTCCGTCTCAGGACGATCCGTCGACGAAGGGTCGAAGCGCACGCCCGGGGTTCGCGTAGCTTCCGCGCACTCGCCGACGCTTCGCGATCGCCCGATCGGTGCGATCCTGCTCGACGCCGGACTCATCGAACTCGCCGACGTCGAGCGCATCGTGGCGCGGCAGCGCGAGAACAAACTGCGCTTCGGTGACGCCGCGGTGTCGCTCGGGCTGGTGAACACGGCCGATCTGCGCGCCGCGCTCGCCTATCAGTTCGACTATCCGGTGCTCGCTCCTGGCAGCAGCCGGATCAGCCGTGAAGTGCTCGCCGCCTACGATTCCGCACATCCCGTACTCGACGACATCCGGTCGCTGCGCAACCAGTTGCTTCTGCGATGGCTGACGGCCGAAGGCCAGTGCAACCGCGTGATCGCCATAGCCAGCCCCGACAGCGGAGACGGGCGCAGCTTCGTGGCGGCGAATCTCGCAGTGACCTTCTCGCAAATGGGCCAGCGCACGCTGCTCGTCGACGCCGATTTGCGCCGCCCGCGCATGCACCAACTCTTCGGGCTGGACGACCGAGCGGGACTGTCGGCGATGCTCGCCGACCGGAATGTGCGCGACGCGCAGCACCGTATCGAGGGGCTGCACGACCTCACCGTGATCCCGGTCGGCGGCCTGCCGCCAAACCCGCAGGATCTGCTGTCGCGCGACTCGTTCGCCGAACTGCTCGCCACCCTGTCGACCGGGTACGACGCGATCGTCGTGGATACACCGGCAGCTTCGTCGAGCCCGGAAGCATCGGTGATCGCGACTCGCGCACGTGGTTGCGTCGTGGTGGCCCGGCAGGGGTACACACGCTTGGACGCGCTGGCTACGCTCGGGCAGGATCTCGAGGAACTCGGTGTATCAATCATCGGTTCGATCTACTGCAGGCACTGACGAACGGCGAACGCGCAGCTCGGTGGACGAGGTGCGCGCGAGAATGTTCGTCGACTTCTGTGCAGCACTGGAATCGCGCGGGATCCGGTATGTGATTCTCGCCGGACACGATTTCTATCCGGATCGCATCGATTCGGATGTCGACTTCATGGTGTCGGAGGCGGACTTCGAGCGTCTGCCACGCTTGTTCGCCTCGGAGGGGTTCATCCCGGGCGCGCGCCTCATCCACACCTCTCAGCATGAAACAACTGCCTGCTGCTTCGTCTTTACGCAGCAAATCGGTTCGCGACTCGCCTTCCTGCATGCCGATGCATCCGCCAGCTATCGACGCAGGGGACGGTTGTGGATGCGCAGCGAGACCGTCCTGTCGAGTCGTCGCAGGAGTCCCGGCGGATTCTGGATTCCCGCCCCCGCCGTGGAGTTCGAGTATTACCTGGTGAAGCGGTTGGACAAGGGTCGTCTCGAACTGCCGCAACTCAAAGTGCTGGCAGCGAGGTTCGTCGAAGAAGCCCCGGCCTGCAAGGCGGTACTCGCCAATATATTGCCACCCCCGCTGGCGGATTCGACTGCACACGCCATCGCGCGACGCGATGCGCGATGGTTCGCGAATCACACAAGAGAGTTGAGGCAGGCGATCCTGCGCTCGATGTCCAAGGAGGGGCTTGCACGTCGATCGATTGCCCGCGTCGGCGAACTGCGGCGCAAGTGGCTGCGAGTTATGCAGCCAACCGGGTTCGTAATTGCGGTATTAGGGCCCGATGGCAGCGGCAAGACAACCGTGATCGAGCACCTGGAGCACGAACTCGCACCGGTATTTCGGCGCGCGCGGCGGTTTCACTTGCGACCACGATTCGGTACTGCTCCGGGCACCACAACCTGTGCGAAGCCGCACGGACAACCGCCGCGCAGCTGGGCGGCTAGTGCGCTGAAAGTGCTGCTCTTTGCGAGTGACTACTGGACCGGATGGCTTGGAATCGTACTGGCGGCGCGCGTGCGCTCGACCCTATTGATCTTCGACCGCTACTACCAGGACATGCTCGTGGATCCGGTTCGCTATCGGCTTCCGCCACGATTCGGCCTGGCACGTTCGTTCGCGCCGTCGATACCGAAGCCGGACATGTGGCTCGTTCTTCGCACCTCGCCGACGGCCTTGATCGCTCGCAAGCAGGAACTCGATCCGATGGCAGCAGAGGATCTCGTCGAGCGTTATAGCAACCTCACTGCGGAGCTGGCGGGCGCGTTCGAAATCTCCACCGACGGCGCGCTGGAGTCTTCCCTCGAACGCGCAGTCACGACCGTGCGAACCGAATTGGAAAGGCGGGTGTTCGTACGCATCGGAGTAGCGCGATGAGCCAGACAAGGCGTCCATTGAAGGTGCTTCTGTCGGCATACGCCTGCGAGCCCGACCGCGGATCGGAACCGGGGGTCGGCTGGAACTGGATGCTGGCCCTTCTGCGCCGCGGCTATCACGTATGGGTTATCACGCGGGCGAACAATCGCCATCGGATCGAAAAAGCGTGCGAAGAACGCGAGTTGCCGTTGGGTAGTCGCCTGCACTTCGTGTATTACGACCTGCCCCGTTGGGCCCGCTGGTGGAAGAGAGGTGGCGCCGGCGTTCACCTCTATTACACCCTCTGGCAAAGACAGATCTATTCGCTCGCAATACACGAGCACAGACGACATCGATTCGATGTTGTGCATCACCTGACTTTCGGTGTATGGCGCCAAACAAGCCACCTCCACAAGCTGGGCGTTCCGTTCATCTTCGGGCCGGTCGGCGGTGGCGAGGAGGCTCCGTGGGCTCTGGTTCGTACACTGCCGCTAAATGACAGATTTCTGGAGATCGCGAGAGTCTTTCTCAACCGGGTCGCGCTCCTGAACCCCCAACTGCGTGCCTGTGCACGTAAAGCAGCGCTCGTCGTCGCGCGTACCCCGGAGACCGCACAGCGGCTTCGACGATTCGGTATTGATTGCACCGTCGCACCCGACATCGGCATCGACACAGATGGGATCGTCCCTGCGAACGAAACATGCAATGGCCCCCTTCGATGCATCTATGCGGGACGTCTTCTCGGCTGGAAAGGCGTGCATCTAGCAATCGACGCGGTCAGGAAGGCTCGGCAGAACGGCGCAAAAGTCACACTGACAATCGTGGGTCGGGGGGCGCTGCGCAATGCACTCGAAGAGCGCGCCGTTGAACTCACCGCAGACGACACGATCCGCTTCGTCGATTGGCTCGCTCAGGGAGACCTCTTCGATGCGTATCGACGTCATGACCTGTTGCTGTTCCCGAGCCTGCATGACTCTGGCGGCAGCGTAGTGCTGGAGGCAATGGCGCAGGGACTTCCCGTGGTATGCCTGGGCCTCGGCGGCCCCGGCGCGATCGTCGACGCAAGTTGCGGCACCGCCGTCGCGAGCCGAGGCCGGCGCGCAAGCGAGGTCATCGATGAACTCGCTTCCGTTCTTTCCTCGCTCTTTGCCGACACGGTCGCACTCGACCAGCTGAAGCGCGGAGCGTACGCCCGCGCCGTGGCAATGAACTGGGATCGTACTGTCCAGCGTACCTACGACCATATTCCCGCTGAAACCGCGGGCGACTGCCATGCGGCCGGCAACGTGGCGACATGCCGGCCGAGCGGCCGGCGGCCGGCCCTACAACGCGGGCAGTAGCTCGATTCTCTTCGATGGCCGGAACCGTCGCTGCGCGCACCCCGGTTTGGAGCCTCGCCGACCAGGCATTGGTCAGCGCCGTCAACTTCCTGAGCAGCGTCATCCTCGCGCGCACGTTGGGACTGGAAGCCTTCGGTGCGTACGCCGTAGCGCAGATGTATCTCTTCTACGCCAATACCTTTCAGGGAGCTTTAGTCGTCTCTCCGATGATGATCGAGGTTCCGGCGCATGGCGGGACGGGCGGCGATCGACGTAGGCTTCTGAACGGCTATCTCGGCTACTCGACGATCGTAGGCCTCGCGACCGTCGTTACCGTGCAACTTCTCGCCGAAATTTTGGGGCGCTGGTCGGGCGCGCTCTCGGTCCGCGGGTTAGTGCTTCCCCTGGCGATCCTGATGATCGCCTTTCCGACGCAGGACTGGCTGCGGCGGGTCCACTACACGCAAAGCGCGCACCGCCGAGCTTTCTTTTCGGACGCCCTTGCCTACGGCGGCTACCTCAGCGCGCTACTGCTGTTAGCCACACATCATCGTCTTGATGCTGCCGCGGCATTCTGGGCAATGGCTTTCTCTTTCGGGGCCACGGCCCTCGCAGGTCTCGCATTGGACAGGTATTGGCCGGACCTCCGCCGCTCGGCGCGCGTCATTCGAGCCCAATGGCGCAGCAGCCGCGATTATCTATTGAGCTGGCAACTGCAGTGGCTGGCCTCGCAGGGCGTGATTCTCTTCGGCACCGCCATCGCGGGCCAGCAGGCTGCGGGCGCCCTCCGCGCAGCGCAGAACCTGCTCGGTCCGGTGGTTGTCCTGTTTCAATGGCTGGACAACGTCTTGCCGGTGCATTTCGCTAGACACTTGAAAGATGCGGGTGCCGACGCGCTCCGATTGCATGCGAGCCGCCTTCGCAATCTGGGATTGGTCGGGCTCGCACTCGCTGCCGTACTGCTCGCGACGTTCAGCGGTACGTTGATGGCCATGATCTACGGAGAGCCGTATCGTCCGTTCGCAACGCTAGCGAATGCGTTCGCGCTCTACTTTCTGCTCGGCTATGCGTACCGAATCGACGCGTATCAGGTACGCGTACTCGGACACACGGCACCGCTCGCCAGGGCGAGCGCCCTTTGGGCTGCCGTCAGCGTTCTCTCGTCGCTGGTTCTGGCTTTGAGCGGCAAGCTTGACGCGCTTGGAATCCTGGCAGCGATGATTTCGGGGCAGATGGTCGCCGTCTTACACCTCGCCTTGACGCGTAATCGTCGGCCGCAGTCGCCGCACGTGCAGAGACATTCGGAGCCGACCTTTATCGTATTGAGAGACCGGCGAGGCCGGCCATGGCTGGTGCTGCCCACCGCCACCGCGAGACACATGCGCGCGACGCTTCAGTTGTATGCGCCGTCACGTTGGTCGGGCCGAATTTATCGCTTTACCTTGCGTACGCTGCTGCCAATCGCGATGACGATCGGATGGGTCCGTTGCATGTCCGCTGCGCAAGCCGGCATTCCGGATCTCTCGCCGATCTTGGCTTCGGCACCGAACGCCCGTGCTGATTTCGTCGGCGGGCTGATATCGGAGGAACTGCCCGGAGCACGGAAGCTGACGCTGCGGATCATGGATCCACAAGGGGCAGCGCTTGCGTACGCAAGACTCGGCTCGCATCCCATGGTCCTGACGCGCTTGGCTGCGGAAGTCGAGGTATTGCGGAGCCTGGTCGCGACTGAGGTCGCGAACAAGGTTCCCACGGTACTGGCAGACGGGCTGCTGCAGCCCGACGGCATGCGGTATTTGCTCGAGTCAGCGGGGCCCGATCGGAGCGCGAGTGCAATCCTTAGAGACACACATTTCCGATTTCTCGCTGCGCTCACGACGAATGCAAGCGTATTGTTAAATGACGTTACGAAGAAACTAGAACGTGATCTAGCGCCCTTCCTGTCCGCGAAGAATCTTGCGAGCATCACGGTGACGAAGGCGCTGGCGAACCTAACGTTGTACCGAGACTCACGGCTGGCGCTCTGCATCGAGCATGGCGATTTTGCTCCTTGGAACATCCGGCAGCGCGTAGATGGACAGATCTTCGTGATCGACTGGGAGCACGCGCAGCCCGAAGGGCTGCCGTGGTGCGACGCACTTCATTTCTGCTTCCAGACCGCCGTTCTGGCAAGGCGCCGGTCAGCAACGGCGGTGCTGGCCGAGATGCGGGCGACAATGCGTTCGGAGAACGCGCGCTCGTATGAGCAGGCGGTGACAAGCGGCCGTCAGACGCTCGACATCGACCAGTTTATCTCGCTCTATCTGCTGAGGGCGATCGCCCGGAGTGTCATCGACGGGCGCGCTACAAACCCGCTTCTTCAGCGGACGCGCCTCGAGATCCTCGGATTGCTGATTAAGGATCGGTACAAGTTCGAAGAACGAACCATCGTCAAAGTGACCTCTGGGCAGACTGTTCCATCGGAAGAATGCACCGCGATCACGGCGACAGCCGTCCGCGGCGAATCCCGATGAGGCCATGAGCACACAATCGCACGGGGTGCCACTCCGCATTTACCGCGCATCCGGGCGCGGGTTCGCTTGGTCAGCCGCTTGGGTCGCAACCCTAGGCCTAGGGATCGCGTTCGCGATCGCAACCGGTATCGCAGTTGCCATCGCCTGGTGGTTGGTCGTGCCCGCGCTGATTGTTACATTCGCGCTGGTTGCGATCGGTGCGCTTCTGGTCGCCGTCGCGCCGTCGGCTCCGCTCTGGGCCCGGATGACGCTCGTCGTTCTTCTCGGCCATCTGCTGCTCAACTACGGTTTCGCGAATGCCGTGCTGGCTATAGGACCCGTGCGCGCGCCATTGAGCGAACTGGTGCTGGTAATCGCGCTTGTCGGTTCGGGTGTCTATCTGTTGCGAGCCGGCGCTCAATGCGTGCCAGCGACCATGTGGTTGTTCCTCGCCTGGTTGACCTTCGTGCTGGGGATGCATGTTCCAAGAGGTTTTGCCCGGTATGGCATCGTGGCGCTGCGCGATGCGTTGCCGACCGTGCAAATGCTCTACCTGCTGCCGGGATTCGTAATCGCCCACATGGCGATGCGCCACGCCGATGGAGCTCGCTGGACTCGACGATTCGTCCTGATTGTCGGAGTGTGCATAGCCGTCTACGGGCTCGCGTATCCCCTTCAGAAGACACTCCTCGGCTATTCACCCCGCGTCACCGGAATGCAACAGGCGGTTCCGTTGGTGGGCTATTTCGCATCCTGGCCGCAGGTCGCCCTCACCGGAATCTGCGGTGTGCTGCTGTGGGGCTGGGCGCGCCCCGAGCAAGACTCGTTGCTTTTCAAAGCGCTTCGCGCGGTCCTCATCACGGCATTCGGAATCTCCTTTCTGTTCGTACAGTCGCGCGGCGGCTACGTCACTGCGATCGCTCTTCTGGTTCTGCTGCTTTTGATCGGAGATCAGGCCCGAACTGCGGGAAGGCTCGCATTGGCAGGAGTTTTCGGCGTCGTTTTGCTATTCGGTGTCAGCACACTGGGCCTCGAACTCCGGGGCCGGGTCGGAAACGTGACGCTCGAATCGGCAATTGACCACCTGACGACGCTAAGCGGACGGGCAGATTCCTCGAGCGACTTTCAAGGCGCTGCCGGCGGCATCGTACAAAGGCGAATGTGGCGCGAACAGTCGCTGCGGTTGTGGCGCACCGATCTCGAGACCACGGTATTCGGGATCGGCTATGGACAACCACTGACCAACTTCACTGTCGGCGGCACCGAAGGCGGATCGATCATTGTCCGGGAACCTCACAACAGCTACGTCACAATTCTTACTCGCCTGGGAGTCACCGGCATCGTCTTCATGTTGCTGTTGCACGGCATGGCTTTTGGAACGGCACTACGCCTGTATCGGAAGGCCTGCAGGTACGGCGACAGGCCGCTGGCTGCAATGGCACTCGGAACAGCCGTGTACTTCGTCTGCAACTATCTCAACGCGATCGGGCAGCCGAATTTCGAGAATCCGCACTTCGCAGTTCCGTATTTCTTTCTCGCCGGCGTGACCTTCTCGCTGTGGCGTAGTTATGAGTCGACACGCTTCTCGAAGTCGCGTTCAGCGCAATCCTCCAAAGACGTCCTGTGTCTGCACTGTTATGGCGTGAACGGTTCAGCCAAACGCATAACACGCTACAAAAAGAGAGCGAATAAATAAGCGGAGTACGACCCAGGTCAGGGAGTCTGGTCATGAACACTGCTGACTGGCTGCATCGAGCGCGAACGCGCCGTTATGAGTTCGTTCGGCCGTAAGACTACTGTGATAGCCCCATCGTTGGTCCATAAATCCGTCCCCGGCACGAGCAATTCGGTTGCATTGCTGCGAACCACGCCAAAGCGAAGTCTTTCCGCAATCGGCAACTCAATTGTCACTTTGTAAGTCGCCGCAGGGTGGTACCAGGCGACCCTGGAATTCTCCACCCCAGTGATGTTTGTGACAGCGACCCCCCATGATCCGTCGGGATTTTTTGCAGCTGCGGCGACAAGCCCCGGTTTTTGACCATATCCCCATTCCATAGTGCCGAAGAGCGAGCTGCTGGATGACCTGAACACGGAGCCTTGATCGAAAGTAGAAAGCAATTGCTTAAAATAGTAGTATTTAGTGTGGATCTTCAATCCGCCGCTGGTATTGTCGGGTCGAACCAGCACTTGGCCCGAGTCCTTGTGGAAGTGAGGATCCCAGGCGCCGACTCCTATAAACCAAACCCAATGGGTGACCATATGATTCATGTCATTGAGGAAACGGGCCGCCAACACTGATGCTTCCGGTGCGTTCCCCGGCTGCTCGTCTCGCCCGTTACTGGGCGTCCCCCTGCCCACCTCAGTGATCCAGTACTCTTTGCCCGTTCCGATAACCCGATCCACCATTGCGCGGTTTGCGCCCATGTTGTACGTATGGCTGGCAATGCCCTGAATCGAATTCCACGTTTCACTGTCCTGTTTCATCGCGTCGACTGCACGAGACATACAGGCATCCGTACTTGCGCATTCGGGCGCAATGATTCCCACATTTGAAAGCCCTCGCTGATCCAGTTCGCGGCGTAGTTCTCTGACTGCCTCCGCCAATTGCGCTGGCGAAAATCCGGCGGGCTCGTTTGCGATTCCAGTTACTTGGATCGCGACGCCTCGTTCCTCTTTTACATCCTGTATGAATTGCGCTATTCGCGCGACATAGTCCATCATTGACTCGGTTGGGGCGGACTCACCGCGCGCAGGCGCCAGCAGAAATGTCGTAACTCCGCGGATCCGCAATTCGCCTAGAAATCCGTTGTCAACATATCCAGAATAGAACTTTGATTTCATTCCGGAGAGAGTCTCGGACTCGGCGGATGGAACCCAAAGCCTCGCGATTGTCATTCCGAGATCGCGGAAGACCAGGTCCAGCATTCGCGAACGACGCATCTCGTCGAGGCCCATGACGTTGTTCCCGCGCCACGGCTGACTGGCGCCGATCCCGAGTAAAGCCTGCCGCGGCGCCTCTCCGATTCGAACTAATATCTCCGCATCGAAGGTGTCGTGGCCCGCAGACGAACCGGGTTGTTGTACGGCATGCCTGGCTCTGTCGTTCGCTGGCTCTCCAGATCTGTCTGTGGCCAAGTCGCACGATAATCCATCAGCGGCCAGGATCACGCCGAAAGACAGGCACATGAAAGGAATTAGGAGTTTGTTCAATCTTATAAGGAAACGACTTCCTCTCGTGCGGGACCGTCTGCGATAAGGTGTTTGATCAATGGACCCTCGCATCCCGGTAGATCGCCTCCAACGCGCCGAGCAAGACCGATGGGCAATAGTTCCGTTCATACGCCGCCCGGGCCGACGCACTCATCTCCCTGGCTTCCGCCTCACGCAAAGAAGTCCGCAAAAGACGCTGCGACAACGCTTCGGCATTTCTCGCGGGTACACAACTTCCCGTTTCACCGCTTCTCACAATTTCCGCAAGCGAACCGATCTCACTCGCGATCACTGGGAGCCCCGCCTCGTACGCCTCCACGATCGTCATCGGAAACCCCTCATAGCAGAGGCTTGGCACCACGAGGTACAGAGCCTGGGTCATCGCCCTGCGCACCTCCTCGGCGTTTCGCCTCCCGAGCATTCGCACGTTCGCGATTCCCTTCAGCATCGAAGCACACGGCCCGTCGCCGATCACGTCGATCCGTACCTCCGGTGCTAGTCGCGCCGCCTGCGCGAGCACACCAATCCCCTTCTCCTCCGAGAGCCGCCCGACGTAGAGAACTCCTTCGCGCGGACCTTCCGGCGGTGCGCCCCGGTCGGGCACGAAATTCGGCTTGACGACAATCTTCTCAGGCGGCAAGCCCGCTCGCACGAAGACCTCGCGCGCGAAGCCCGTCAGCACGATGAATCGATCGACGTGTCGGTAGATCGTTCGCGTCCGATGCAGGGCAAGCGTTGCCGCAAGCACGGCGCTCTGGCTGGCCGAGTCCCGATAGCACCGGTGCAACACTCCGCGCCACGGCAGATGGCCCACGCAATCCTCGCAGGGACCGCCCTCGCGCAGCAGCATCGCGTTCAGGCACGCGAGTCGGTAGTTGTGCAGCGTCTGAACGATCGGCACGCCCGCTCGCTTCAGTGTCGGATAGACCGACGGTGAGATCAGCGGGAAGGTGTTGTGCACATGGGCTACATCCGGGCGAAAGCTCGCCGCCAGCGCGCTCAGGTCGTCGACGGAGCGCTTCGACCAGATCGTCTGCGCGGCCAGGCTCGCCGCGCCGATGCCATCGATGTCGTCGTTGTGCCGCTCGTACGTCTGCACTTCGTGCCCGGCAGTGCGCAGCAGTTGCGCTTCGCGCTCGAAGACGACGTCTTCGCCGCCGCGCTGGCGGTAGCGGTTGTGCACGAGGAGAATCCGCACGATGCGCGCCGACCGGCTTCAGCCCGGCCCGCGTCCGAAAAACCGGGACCGCACCTGCTGCGGCACACTGTCGCGCATCTCCGCCACGAAGCGCTCCTGCAGCGCGTATGCCGCCTGCGGGTTCGTGTCAATCGACGACACCCGCACCAGCATGCCATCGGGTATGCGCCCGAGCAGACCCTCGCGGATCTGGATCAGCTTGCGCCGCAGCCCAGGCAGCGTGGCCTGCTCGTCGAGCGTCACCCAGTAGGTGATCGGCTCGACGCGAGATTGCTGCGTTCCCACGATGCGCCGCACCGGCACACGCAGCCCTTCCAGTTCGAGTTGCCCCTCGCCCTGCACCGACACCGCGAACCCTTGTGCCGCATAACAGAACTCCGGCCGGTGCACCTGCGTCGCCTCGGAGGCCTGGTCGCTGCCGTAGGCAATCGACAGCATCACACGATCTCCGCGCGAATTCACGTAGGTGCGCGCGAGCACCTGGCTGTAGAGCGCGTCGAGCCGCTGCTGAACATCGGGACTGGGCAGGATCGGCACGATCGTGCGGTCGATGCGCCAATCGCCGAACGCGACGGGAACCTGCTCCTCGAGGTCGATCTTCGGCTTCACGTCGGCCAGATGCCGCCGGGGCGTGAGCGCCAGCGCAGCGACTGACGCGCTCAACATCAGCGTCATCAGCCAGAGCGCGCGCTTCATCGGGCGGGGCTCTCGCCGGGCCGGTTGCGCAGGCCCGGAAAGAGCCCGAGCACGTTGTCGACAAGCAGGATCAGCAGCAGCGCCGACACGAACAGCACCAGACCGGCGAAACCGTGGAGGAAGCCCTGTCCGGCCGCGTCACCGAGATAGAACGTGACCAGGATCAGGATGATCACGCGGATCACGTTCGCGGAGAACGCGACCGGGATCGTCAGCAGCGCGAGCGCAACGTTGCGCGCGGGTGACGTGTAACGCATCACGTTCAGGTACAGCAGGCCCAGCGCCTCGAGCGTGAACATCGAGTTCAGGCCGGCGCACGCATCGGCCACCAGCAACCGGTAATGCGCGACAAACAGCATTACCCCGCTGCGCGCCACCGGATAACCGAGCGCGTAGAGAATGTGCTCAGCCGCGTACGAAGCCCCGGCTTTCAACGGTGTCGTCATCGTCTGCACGAGCAGGCCGGGCAGCGGAATCATGAAGAGCACGAAGAACAGGGGAAAGGCCATGAGGCGAACGCCTCGCCAGCCCTTGACGAGCAGCAGCAGCCCCGGAGCGATGAGCAGGAACGAGCCGACTTCCAACGTGTCGATGCTCTGCGAGCGCCCGAGCACATACACGAGCAACCCGAGCACGAAGAGCGCCGCGCCCAGCGACGTAACTGGTGCGCGGGGAAGTGCCGCAAGCGATTTGCGCCGCTGCCACGTGAGCCATGTGGCCACTGCCAGGACGATCGGCCCATGCCCCTGTTCATCGGTAGCCCAGATCGTTCGGGCGAGCGTGAGAATCGTCGGGACGTAAAGGATCGCAAGCCCCGCGAAGATCGGAAGCGGCGCCGAGAACATGCTCGCCGAAAGGCGCTCAGGGCGCCCATTCATCGCTTGAGTCCGCTCACTGGGTTGCGCCATACGCTTCGTACGCGAGCCGCAACCCGTCGCGAAGCGTCGTGCGCGCCGTCCATCCTGCCTCTGCAAGTCGCGACACGTCGAGCAGCTTGCGCGCGGTGCCGTCGGGTTTGCCGGAGTCGTAACGCACGTCGCCTGCAAAACCGACTACCTCTCCAACCGTCCGCGCTAGATCTCGTATCGTGACGTCCTCGCCTACCCCGACGTTCACCAGTGGTGGCTCGAAACGACCGGTACGGCTTTCGTCGCTGCCTAGCAACCGCACGAATCGCTCGTCGTCCAGCCTCATTAGGAAGACGCAGGCATCGGCCATGTCGTCGCTGTACAGGAACTCGCGCCGCGGATTTCCCGAGCCCCAGACGACGACTTCCCGCGCTCCCGTCACCTTCGCCTCGTGAAACTTCCGGATCAGCGCCGGGATCACGTGGCTCGTCTCGAGGTCGTAGTTGTCTCCGGGCCCGTAGAGGTTCGTCGGCATGACAGCGAGGTATTTCGTGCCGTGCTGCCGGTTGTAGCTCCAGCACATTTCCACGCCGGCGATCTTGGCGATCGCATAGGCGCGATTCGTCGCTTCCAGCGGCCCGGTGAGCAGGTGCTCTTCCTTCATCGGCTGCGGCGCATTCCTCGGGTAGATGCACGAGGAGCCGAGGAACAGCAGTCGCTTCACGCCGTGGCGGAAGGCCTGGTGGATGACGTTCGTCTGGATCGCCAGGTTCTCGCGGATGAACTCGGCGGGGAACCGGTCGTTCGCTAGGATTCCTCCGACGCGCGCTGCAGCGAGAAAAACGTACTCCGGTCGCTGCGCATCGAAGAAGGCTTCGGTGGCCGCGGCGTCGGTCAGGTCGAGCTCGGCGTGCGTTCGCGTGACGAGGTTGTCGAACCCCTGCGCCTGCAGCACCCGCACGAGCGCCGAGCCGACCAGGCCCCGGTGTCCGGCAACCCAGATTTTCGAATCGCGCTGCATCGCCGTGCTCATCGCAAGACCCCGGTCATTCCTTGCGATCGAACACGCGAAAACCGGCGTCCTTGACCAGCGCGTAGCGCCGTGCGCTTTCGAAGTCCTCGTGCACCATCTCGTCGACGAGCTGCTCGAAGCTCACCTTGGGTTGCCAGTCGAGTTTGCTTCGTGCCTTCGACGCGTCGCCGAGCAGCGTTTCGACTTCGGTGGGCCGGTAGTAGCGCGGATCGACGCGCACGATGACGCGTCCCTTCTCGTCGGTACCCGTCTCGTCCTCGGCTTCGCCGCGCCAGCGGACCTTCATCTCGAGCCGCGCCGCCGCTGCCTCGACGAACTCGCGCACGCTGTGCTGCACGCCGGTGGCGATGACGAAATCGTCGGCCTCGCGCTGCTGCAGGATGCGCCATTGCGCGTCGACGTAGTCGCGGGCGTGGCCCCAGTCGCGCCGCGCGTTCAGGTTGCCGAGGAACAGGCAATCCTGCAAGCCGAGCTTGATGCGCGCGAGCCCGCGCGTGATCTTGCGGGTGACGAAGGTTTCGCCGCGCAGCGGACTCTCGTGGTTGAAGAGAATGCCGTTGCACGCGAACAGGCCGTAGGCCTCGCGGTAGTTCACCGTGATCCAGTACGCGTAGAGCTTCGCTGCCGCGTACGGGCTGCGCGGATAGAACGGCGTGCGCTCGGTCTGCGGAATCTCCTGCACCTTGCCGTACAGCTCGCTGGTGGACGCCTGGTAGAAGCGCGTCTTCTTTTCGAGCCCGAGGATGCGGATCGCTTCTAGCAGGCGCAGCGTGCCGAGCGCGTCGGAGTTCGCGGTGTATTCGGGCGTTTCGAACGAGACCGCCACGTGGCTCTGTGCGGCGAGGTTGTAGATCTCGTCGGGCTGCACCTGCTGCACGATGCGGATCAGGTTCGTGCTGTCGGTGAGGTCACCGTAGTGCAGGACGAGCCGGCGCCGCTCTTCGTGCGGATCCTCGTACAGGTGGTCGATGCGGTCGGTGTTGAACAGCGACGCCCGACGCTTGATGCCGTGGACGAGGTATCCCTTGCCGAGCAGGAACTCGGCAAGGTACGCACCGTCCTGGCCGGTGATTCCCGTGATGAGTGCGGTCTTGCTCACGAAGCTTCCGTTGCAGTTCGTTCAGGCCCGGCGCTCAAGTAGTTGCCTCGATGCGGCCAGGACGAACTGCGTGTTCGTTACGAGATAGCGTTTCCAGAGCCGGCGCGGCTCCACTGCGAGTCGGTGCAACCATTCGAGCCCCGCCCGGCGCATCCATAGCGGAGCGCGCTTCAGTGTTCCGGCGTGAAAATCGAAGGCAGCTCCCACTCCCAGCAGGACTGCGCCCAGGTCGGCGCCGTGCGAGGCAAGCCACTTTTCCTGCTTGGGGCAGCCGAGACCGATGAAAACCGCGCCTGCGCCCGACCGACGAATGGCATCGAGATGGCTCGCATTCGTTTCCGCGTCGGCGTCGCCGAAAGGCGGAGAAATCGCTCCGACGATGCGAAGCGCGGGAAATCGTGCAAAGAGGTTCCGGCGAAGACGCTCGAGCGTCTCTTCGGTGCTGCCATAAAGAAAGACAGATATGCCCGCTTGCTCGAAACGCGCGCAAAGCTCCCACATCAGGTCGGGGCCGTTGATTCTCGGCTGGCGAGCATGGCCCAGTCTGCGTAGCATCCAGGCGACCGGCGCTCCGTCGGGCAGCGCAAGGCTGGCGGAAGCCAACGCGCGAGCGAATGCCTGGTTGCGCTGTGCTTCGACGACAGAGTGCGAGTTGCACAGGCACACGGTCCGCGACTCGTGTGATCGCGACCAGTGTTCAATGCGATCGAGCACTTCGTGCCATTCGAGGGCATCGATGAAGGTGCCGACAACACGAGACCCGCGCCGGATACCCGGCGCCACGCGAATGCAAGTTGCAGGCAATGATTGAGCGGAAGACACCGGTTCTGCGTCGGTTCGATGGATAGGCGTCGGATTCGGGTAGCCGAAGGCGACAACTATATGCCGGCGAGCGCCCTGCTTTCGTGACGCAGGCCACGAACGCTACTTGGAACCGCTGTGCTGGTCTTAACAAGTCAATATTGACCTTGGACCTTTGCGATCACCATCGTCCCGATCAACCGTCCTGCGGCGGATTACGTAGCAGCAAGCCATTCCCTTGGGCAACAATAAACTCGTGCGCTTCGAGCTGCTTCATTACGCGGTGAATCATGCTTCTCGATGCTCCGACCCGATCGGCGATTGCCTGCTGGCTCGGGCGCGGTCGAACCACCAGTTGCCCCTCGCGCTCCTCGGCGATTTCGATCAGGAGCAGTTTCACCCGGTCCTCGACCTCGAGAAGCGCAAGCCGCTTGGCGAACCGCATCGTCGCACGCAGCATGCGCGCCATCTTTATGAGGATGTGCTTGGCGAAGTCGGGCCTCTCGGCCATCAGGCTAAGGAACTGTGCCCGCGTCAGGCATACGAGCTCACCGCGGCCGCAACTCACGACGGACGCCATCCGGTTACCGCCATCGATCATCGCTTCGCCGAAGTACTCGCCGCTGCTGATATAACCCAGCACGACGCTGCGCCCGTCGGATGCGCTGAGCAGCACCTGGAAGAGTCCTTTGCGGATCACGCAGAAGGAATCAACCGGTTCGCCCTCGTGACAAACGTGGCTCTTGGCGGGAATTCGTCGGATCCTGCCGATCGATGCGACCTCTTCGAAGAGATCCGGCGGCAGCAGGTCCGTAAAGCGACGCGGAGAATTCGCGTTCGACGATTCGATAAAAGGGCGAACCGACATCGGGGTGATTCGCGACTCCAATGGTGCTGTGAAAGCGATCGATGGAGGAAAGGCCTCGCGAATATAACCGCCAGAATGTCCTTTTGACATAGACCTTTCGGTCTATTCGGCGAAAACCCGATATGCGCCGCGCAGCTCCCCTGCTCGCAAGGGCAAAAAACCCCTCGGAAAGCGACGTCGCGCCCGCTGCCTTGCGGCGTAAAAAACTCTGACAACACTAGGGGTTGCGCCGCTTGTTTTCGAAGAATGGCGGGATGTTTTGTTGATTATTGAACAATCGCACTGTGCAATCCGCACAGGATTCGACCAACATCGCGATCCCGCCGCTAGATCGGAACTACGCGAGCCCCGGCTCCCCCATCGCCGCCACCTGCTCGCGCAGTTCGAGCACGCGGTCCTGCCAGTACCGCTGCATGCCGAACCACGGAAACGCCGCCGGAAACGCGGGATCCTCCCAGCGCCGCGCGATCCACGCCGAGTAGTGCACGAGCCGCAGCGTGCGCAGCGGCTCGACGAGCTGCAGTTCTCGCCGGTCCAGTTCGGCGAAATCCTCGTAGCCGGCGAGCACGTCCGAAAGCTGGCGCGTCATCGACGCGCGGTCGCCCGAGAGCAGCATCCACAGATCCTGTACAGCCGGGCCGTTGCGCGCGTCGTCGAAGTCGACGAAGTGCGGTCCGTCGTCGGTCCACAGGATGTTCCCGGCGTGGCAGTCGCCGTGCAGGCGGCGGATGCGCACGTCGCCCGCGCGCTGGAAGGCGGCACGCACCGCTTCGAGAGCGAGATCGACGATGCCGGTCCAGGCCGGGCGCAGCTCGGTGGGGATGAAGTCGTGCGCGAGCAGCCAGTCGCGCGGTTCCTGGCCGAAGGTCTCGACGTCGAGCGCCGGGCGCTCGACGAAGGGGACGTTGCCGGCGGCTGCGTGAATGCGGCCGATGAAGCGGCCGACGCGCTCGAGCGTGTCGGCGTCGTCGAGCTCGGGGGCGCGGCCGCCGCGGCGCGGGTACACGGCGAAACGGTGGCCGGCGTAGCGCGCGAGGGTCGGCGACACGAGGACGGCTGCCTCGCCTTCGACTTCGCCGGCGGCCTTGATTCCCATCGGGGCGACCACCGGGATCTCACGCTCGGCGAGCTCGGCTACGAAGTTGTGTTCCTCGCCGATCTGCGCGTCGGTCCAGCGTCCCGGGCGGTAGAACTTCGCGACCACGTTCCGGCCGTCCTCGAGCGTCACCTGGTAGACGCGGTTCTCGTAGCTGTTCAGCGCGAGGAAGCGGCCATCGCCGCGCAATCCGATCGCTTCGAGCGCGTCGAGCATTCGGTCGGGAGTCAGGTCGGCGTAGGGGCGATCGGGCGCGCTCATCCCCGAAGCCTACGCGATGCGCGACGACGGTTTCTGGTGCATGGGCGGGGCGTGTCGGCGCTCCTTACACGCGAGAATCCGCGTCGCGGCGAGAGATCACCGATCGCGTGCAAATACAAAGGCTTGCAACAGCCGGCTCCGATCTTGCTTCTCTCGACGAGATCCTGGGGAGGAACATGATGAACACGGGAAACCGCTTTTCCGCGGCGGTGCTCGGACTGCTGCTCGGCGCTTGCTCGCCCGCCTTCGCGGCGCAGGTGCTCTGGCAGTTCGACACGCCGGGCATCGCCAACGCAACCGCGGGAGAGGTCGTGGCCACGATGACGCTCACCGACATCGCCGGCGGCGTGCGCTTCGTCCTCGATCCGAACGAGAGCAACGCGGGCTTCACGACGAGTTCTTTCCTCGACCAGGTTTTCTTCATCTACAACCCTGGCCCGACACTCACCGGCGGGACTGTCACCGCGATGAATACGGCGGTCGGCAGTTTCACCTGGACCGCGGGAACGGGGATCTCCAGTTTCTCGTTGCCCAACGGAACCACCGAAGACGGGTATTCGCCACTGCGCATCCAGGTCGCGTTTCCGACGGACAAGAACGGCGATCGATTCCTGAAAGACGATACGACGACGTTCACGATTTCCGGCGTCACGACCGCAAACTTCGCGGAGCCGTATGCGGACGCAAATTCGCCGAACAAACCCCAGCCCATCGCAGGAATCGTCTCGGTCGACGGATTCACCGGGAACACGTCGAACTGGGTGGCAATGGCGCCGCTTGCCCCGATTCCCGAGCCGTCGCAATGGGCGATGCTTCTGGCGGGCCTGTTCGTCGTCGGCGCGATCGCCAGGCGCCGGATCGAATCACTGCAACGTTCGGTCGCGTTCCCGACCCGGACGCTGGACGCGGCAGCGGCCTGAAGCCGGTTCGGAGTCGCTCGCGCGTCGTCGGGGCCGCGCGAGCAACCTTCACACCTCCCGCGTCGCCCCGGCGTGCTTCTGCATCACGTCGATCGCCAGCGCCGAATGCGCATAGGCGCCGCCCGCGCGCATTTCGGCGGCGACCCAGATCGCTTCCATGATCTCCTGTTCGGTGGCGCCGTGGCGCAGCGCCGCCTCCGTGTGGCCGCGGATGCAGTACGGGCACTGCGTCGTATGCGCGACCGCCACGGCAATCAGCTGCTTCGTCCTGCCCGGCAACGCGCCATCGGCGAACACGGCTTCGCTGAACTTGCGGAAGGCCGCGAGCGGGTCGGGCGCCAACTCGCGGCGCTTGCGGGAAATATCGGCATTCGAGGCGGGGTACATCGAGTCCACGGCACCGGATCCTTTGCAGTTGAGGGTCTCCCGATCATGCGACTCGGGCGCAACTCGCTGCCGGATGACTGTGCTGGCGGCATCGGAATCGATGCGGCGCCGAGGCAACTACCACCCCCACAACAGCCGCCGCGCCACCCACCCGACCAGCCCGTCCGCGTCGCGGATCTTCGCCCAGTCGCCCTTGTGCGCCAGCGTACGCAGCACGTCGCCGTACTCGGCCTTGCCGACGATGCGAGTCCGGGTGCTCGGTCCCTTGCGAATGTTGGCCACTTTCGTCTTGACGACGAAGTGCGGCGTGCGGTCGGTGAGCGGCCGATAGACCCAACCCCTGTCGTTCTCGAAATCCTTCACCTGCAGCCACTTGCCCTTGCGTCCGAGCACCTGCAGCGGATAGCCGCGACTGAGCAGCCAGACGCTGTCGTGGCCCGTGCCCGGACCGGTGCGCATGTTGATCTCCGGGCGATCGACGCTGACCATCTGGCGCGACTGCGCATCGGCCGGCCCGAAGGCGCCGGCGAGCAACACGGCGAGAGATAGCGAAGCGGCGGCAAGGGATTTTTTCGAGGGGACGGTCATCGGATCTGTGGCTCCTTCCTGAGGCTGCTGTTCGGACGACGCGAAATCGTCGAACCCGAACCTAACAACCTCGGGCCGGCGAGTCGAGCCCCGGATGTCCCGCGAGGATTCTGGCGCTTGCTCGAGCGCGCGACGTGCGCTTGACGAAGGTCAACCGGCGAGAACCGCCGGGTGCACATGATGAATACCATTCCATTCGCCCGCCACGGGGATCCTCGATGAGACCGATCATTCGCAATCACGTCCTGCTCGCTGCTGCGCTGGTCGTCTGCGGCGCGGCACAGGCACAGCCCAGGGCCCCCGACAAGGCGGGAGACGCCGGCCGGAACGAATATCTGTCCAACTGCGCGAACTGCCACGGCGCCGACGGCAGGGGCAACGGTCCCTACAACGAACTCTTGCAGCGCAGCGCACCCGACCTGACGCGGCTCGCAGCACGCAATGGAGGAGTGTTCCCGCTCTCGCGGGTCTACGAAGCGATCGACGGCGCCGGGGTCGCCCACGGGTCGCGCGAGATGCCGATCTGGGGCCAGGACTACAAGATCCGCGCGGGCGAGTACTACATGGACGTGCCGTACGACCCGGAGGTGTACGTCCGTACGCGCATCCTGGCGCTCGTCGAGTACCTGAACCGGCTGCAGCAGAAGTAGCGCCGCGCCCGGGGTAGCACCGGGCCGTGCAACACGGCCCTCCGCGGCTGTTGCCGAGCCCGCGCTGCCCCTGCGTGCTAACCGAACTTGTAGAGCACGCCGTAGCCGCCGCGCGGATACGCCCAGTCGATGTTGAAGTGCTCGTTGCACACGAGCCGGCAGGTGCCGCACTCGAGGCAGCCGTCGGTGGACAGCGCGACGCCGCCTTCCTCGGCGACGGTATAGCAGGCGGCCGGACAGGCCCAGGTGCAGGCCGGCGTTTCGCATTCCCGGCAGACCTCGGGATCCTTGATCCGGACGTGCGAGTTGCCTTCGTCGACGCGGTAGCGGTTCTCGAACAGCTTTTCCTCGACCTTGATCATCGCAGGGCCCTCATCAGCTTGATGGCATCGCCGAACAATCCGAAGCGCGAGCGTTTCTCGACGAAGTCGCGCTTGATCTGCTTTTCCTTGGTGAGCTTGTCGACGCCGTCCACCTTCAACAGCGTGTGCGCGGCGCGCGACATCAGCTCGGGGTACGTCGTCAGGAACTGCCGGTTGCCGTGCAGGATCTCCGGCACGTCGCGGTATTTCTTCAGGTCCTTCATCACGAAGCTGGCCTCGAGCGCCTTGCGGTAGCGCTTCAGGTGGGCCGCGGTGAACGGCTTGCCCTCTTCGCGCAGCTTCACGATCGTCTCGGCCGCCAGGCGCCCGGTGGTCATCGCCAGGTTCGAGCCTTCGCGATGCACCGCGTTGACGAAGCCGCCCGAGTCGCCGCAGATCACCCAGCCCTCGCCGTGCACCAGCGGGATCGCGTTGTAGCCGCCTTCGGGGATCAGGTGCGCCGAGTACTCCTTCACCTCGGAACCCGCGATCAGCGGCTTCACCGACGGGTGCTGCTTCATCTCCTCGAGCAACTGGTACGGCGTGATGCGCGCCTTGCGGAAGTCGTCGACCATGCAGCCCACGCCGATCGAGATCGACTCCTTGTTCGTGTAGAGGAACCCGGTGCCGACCATCCCCTTGGTGATCTTGCCGAGCATCTCGATGACGACGCCGTTGTCGCCCGAGACGTTGAAGCGCTCCTCGATTGTCGACTTCGGCAGGAAGTGCATTTCCTTCACGGCCAGCGCGACGTCCTTCGCCTCGATCGGCGGACGAAGGCCGGCCTTCGTCGCCACCAGCGAATTCACGCCGTCGGCGAGCACGACGACGTCGGCTCGGATCTCGCCGTTGGCGCGGTCGGTGCGCACGCCGACGACGCGCTCGCCTTCCTTCAGCAGCTCGACGACGGTGGTTTCGCAGATGAGCAGCGCGCCGGCCTCCTGCACCTTCTTCGAGAACCACTTGTCGAGGTTCGCGCGGATCACCGTGTAGCGCGTCGGCTGCTCTTCGGGGTCGGTGGCGCCGCGGAAATGAGAGCCGACGTGCGACCGGTCGTCCATCAGCCACATGCGCTGCTCGATCACCGCGCGCTCGAGCGGCGCCTGCTTGCGGCAGTTCGGGATCACCGCCTCGAGCGCGTCGACGTAGAGGATCGCGCCCTGCACGTTCTTCGATCCCGGGTACTCGCCGCGCTCGAGCTGCAGCACCTTCATTCCGGCCCTGGCCATCAGGTAGGCGGCGGTGTTGCCGGAAGGGCCCGCGCCCACCACGATCGCGTCGAATTTCTCGGCCATGTCAGCTCCTCTGCGCCTTGCGCTCGCGCAGCGCCTCGGTGAGCGCCGGCAGGATCTGCAGCGCATCGCCGACGATCGCGTAGGTGGCGAAATCCATGATCGGCGCCTTCGCGTCGGTGTTGATCGCGACGATGACGTCGGCGCCTTCCACGCCGACCCGATGCTGGATCGCACCGGAGATGCCGGCGGCGATGTAGAGCTTCGGACGGATCGTCTTGCCGGTCTGCCCGATCTGCCGCTCGGCGGCGATCCAGCCGGCCTGCGCGACCGGCCGCGAGCCGCCGTATTCGCCGCCGAGCACCTGCGCAAGCTCCTCGACCAGCCGGAAGTTTTCCGGCTTGCCCAGCCCGCGGCCGCCGGCAACGACCACTTCGGCGTAGGCCAGTTGCGCCTTGTCGGCGTCGGCATCGGGGATGTACGAGAGGATCTTGGTGACGACGTCGTCTTCGCTCAACGCGACACGCTCGGCGATCACGGTGCCGGTGCGTGCGTCGTCCCGGCGCGGCATCGCCATCACGCGCGGTCGCACCGTGGCCATCTGCGGCCGGTACTCGAGCGTGTGGATCGTGCACAGCAGCGTGCCGCCGAAGGTCGGACGCGTGGCGGCCAGGCTGCGCGTCTCGTCGTCGATGCGCAGCTCCGTGCAGTCGGCGGTGAGACCGGTGCCGAGCGTGGTGGCAACCGCGCCGGCGAGGTCGCGCCCCAGCGTGGTGGCGCCCAGCAGCAGGATCTCCGGACGACGGCGCTCGACCAGTTCGGTGAGCGCCTTCGTGTACGGGTCGGTGCGGTAGTGCGCGAGCACCGGGTCGCGCACGACGTGCACCTGGTCGGCGCCGTAGCGGATCGCGTCGGCGGCGGCAGCATCGGTGGCGTCATCATCGGGGCCGAGCACGACGCCCGACAGCGGTACGCCGAGGTGATCGGCCAGTTTGCGGCCTTCGCCGAGCAGCTCCCAAGAAACCGGCTGCACGCGCCCGCGTTCGAGCTCGATGTTGACCCAGACACCCTTCCAGGCGCCAAGGTCGACGCCGCCGGCGCGGCGCGGCGCGGACGCGGCGGAAGCAACCTCGCCCGCAGTGGATTCGTCGGCGCTCACGACGCGATCTCCTCTTCGATCGACGGGTGCTGCTCGAACATCCGCGCAAGGAGCGCGTCGACCAGCTCGCGCGGGGTCTTGCCGGCGCCGTCGAAACACTGCGCCTTCACCGCCTTGGCCGACGGCGCGAACACCTTCTTGACCACGGTGGGCGATCCCTTCAGGCCGCAGCGCGCGAGTTCGGCGATGCCGGCGGCCTTGTGGTCCCATTCGGCGATCGCACAACGCGCGGCGCGAAACATGTCGTCCATGCCGGCGAAGCGGATGGTGTTGGCGCCTTCCATCATCGTGACCAGGCAGGGCAGCTTCGTGTGCATCACCTGCACGCCGCCCTCGGCGCGCCGATGCACGACGATCTCGCGCGCCTGCGGGTCCACGCGTTCGATCTTCGCGACGTAGGTGAGTTGCTGCAGACCCAGGCGCCGCGCGATCCCCGGGCCCACCTGCGCGGTATCGCCGTCGATCGTCTGCTTGCCGCAGAAGACCATGTCCACCGGTTTGTCGGCGCCGATCGTGCGGATCGCCGAGGCCAGCGCGTAGGAGGTCGCCAGCGTGTCGGAACCGGCGAAGACGCGGTCGGTGATCAGCACCGCGTCGTCGGCGCCGTAGGAGACGCACTTGCGCAGCGCTTCGACCGCCATCTTCGGGCCCATGC
This sequence comes from Burkholderiaceae bacterium, assembly GCA_021166725.1. Lineage (GTDB taxonomy): Bacteria > Pseudomonadota > Gammaproteobacteria > Burkholderiales > Burkholderiaceae_E > Zeimonas. The sequence goes on from JAJPES010000077.1 coordinate 76,819, forward strand.
TGAGCACGGTGACGCGCGCGCCGAAACGGTCGCGGATGCGTAGCGCCTCCTCGAGCGAGACCAGGTCGTACGGATTGACGACCGCCGGCACGCCCTGCCGCATGATCGTGTTCGTGACCGGGTGGACGCGAATCTGGCTCGAGTCGGGAACCTGCTTCACGCAGACGACGATGTGCATCGGACTTGGCATCGGACTGGGCATGGGAACCGACCTCCGGTATTCCGGTACCGTTTTACCATTATTGCCTGCGCCCGCGCGAAATCGACGCGCGCGCTCCCTTGATGCACATCAACGGATCGGGCGTGCGCCGTCGCCCGCGAGAACGCGGGTCAGTGCTCGCTTTCGCGGCGGACTCGGGTACGCCGGTTGCCCCCGCTCAGGGTTCCGATTGCAGCACGGAGGTGCGCCATGACCTCGAACACGATGATCCGCCGGATGACTCCGTCGAACGCCACGCTGGGCAAGGTGTCACCATCGGCGACGACGATGATCCGCGCCGACCACACGCACGTGATCTCCACCTTCCACCAGTTCCACGCCGAGACCTCGGCCTGGCGCAAGCAGGCGATCGTCCAGACCGTCTGCCTGGCGCTCGAGGTGCACGCGCAGCTCGAGGAGGAGATCTTCTATCCGGCCGTGCGCGAAGTGGCGCCCGACAACGAGGTTCTTTCGCAAAGCGTGCCCGAGCACGACGAGATGCGCCGCCTGATCGAAAAGCTGCGCGAGATGCGGCCCGAAGACGCCGACTACGAGCGCACGTTCATGGACCTGATGCGCGAGGTCATGCATCACGCAGCCGACGAGGAAACCGTGCTGCTGCCGATCGCCGAACACCGACTGGCCGACCGGCTCGGCGAAATCGGCGCGCGCATGACGAAGCGCCGCATGGAACTGGCCGCGCCCAAGGTGCCCGCGATGCTGTGGAACACCGTACAGGCGATGCCGATGCGCGGGGTCTGGATCGCGGCGGGCGCCGTGGCGCTGCTGGCGTTCCTGATGGGCCGCGGAGCGGCGGCACGGCCCGACTACGCTACTCGTCACGCAAACTGATCCGGCCGCCGTCGCGCAGTTCGCGGCTCGGGTGCAGCAGCACCCGCTCACCCGGCTGCAGTCCGCCACGGATCTCCACCGCGAGGCCGCTGCGCCGTCCGATCTCGACGCGGCGCAGCCGCGCACGGTGCGCGTCGACGACGAAGGCCGCCCAGCCCTGGCCATCGCGGAACAGCGCGGCCGCGGGCGCCTGCAGGACGTCTTCGTCCTGCCACAGCAGGAAGCGGGCGAGTACCCGATAGCCGTCGCCCAGCGCGCGCCGCTCGGCCGGATCGCCGGCGAAATCGACGACAACCCAGACGCGCTGCTCCTCGACGCCGAGTGCGGAGACCTTGGTGAATGCCGATGGCTCGACGAGTCGCACGCGCGCAGCCAGCGTTTCGCCGCCGCCCCATCGGTCGAGCTCGACCGCCATGCCCGGCTGCAGGCGCACCGCATCCGGCGACAGGACATCGACCACGACCTCGAGGCTGTCCGGGTCGCCCAGCGTGAGGATCGGCGCGCCTGCCTGCACCGGCCCCTCGCTCTGGCGCAAGCGGGTGAGCACCGTGGCGTCGAGCGGCGAGTCGACGACGATCGGCGCGAGCGAAGGATTCGGGCCGCGCACGTCGAGCACCGCGCGCGCCAGATCGCGCTCGTGACGGGCCACGTCGATCGAGAAGCGCGCCGAGCGCAGCAGCGCCTCGGCGGCGCGCGCGTCGGCGACGGCACGATCGAGCGTGGCGGCCGGAACGTGCCCGCTTTTCGATAGCGGGCGCAAGCGCTCGACCTCGCTGGCGGCGAGCTCCGAACGGGCCTGTGCCGCCTGCATCTGCGTGCGCGCCGATTGCAGCGACGCCTCCGCACGCGCGAGCATCGCTGCCGCGCGCGCCTGCTCGCGCGGATCGAGCGGCGCTGCGAAGGACGGAGCGACACTGAACAGGCGCTCGCCGCGCGCGACGCGATCGCCCGGTTCGAGCCGCACTCGCTCGAGCTGGCCCGCGATGGGCGCCGAAAACTCGTAGCGATCCTTCACCCGGGTGCGGCCTTCCTCCTCGAAGCTCGCGCGCAACGGCGCGCGTCGAACCTCGCTCGCGTCCACCCGCGCGGCGGGCTCGCGAAAGCCCCAGGCCAGGCCGAGCGTGAGCATCGCGGCGATGGTCGCGAGCACGAGGTTGCGCCTGTTCATCCACGCGGGAGCCGGCACCGGCGGTTCACTCCGAAGCTTCGAGAGCATCGAGCAGGTCGAGTCGGCGCAGATTGTGCCCGACCAGCAGCGACGAGAGCAGCGAGGCGACGACGACGACTGCGCCAGCGGTGGCGAAGGCCGACGCCTCGATCACCACCGGTACGCGAAAGAGCTCGGTCTGCATCGCGCGCGTGACGATCCACGCAAAGCCCACCCCGGCGGCGAAACCCAGCGGGATCGCCAGCAGCGCCAGCAGCGCCAGTTCACCGAGCAGCACCCAAGCCACTTCGCCGTAGCCGAAACCGAGCACGCGCAGCGTCGCGAGCTCGCGGCCGCGTTCGGCCAATGCGATGCGGGCATTGTTGTAGACGACGGCGAAGGCGATCGATCCGGCGAGTACGATCGAGAAGAATGCGTAGACGAGCAGCGTCTCGCCCATCAGTTCGTGGAACGAAGCGATCGCGCGCTCCCGGACCGTAACGTTCGCCACGCCCGGCATGCGGTTCAGGCGGCTCGTCGTATCGTCGATCGCGTCGCCAGCCACGGCGACAAATGCGCCGCTGACCGTCGGTCCTTCCTGCAGCAGCCTGTTCAGCGTGGACCGCGTCAGGTACGCGCCGACGCCGACGTACTCGGTGACGAGGCCGGCCACCGGGAGCTCGAAGCTGCCGCGCCGGCCATCGAGCACCTCCACCTGCAGCCGATCGCCAGCCGAGACTCCGAGCAGTCGTCCGAGGTAATCGGTGAGCATCACGCCGCCGTCGGCCAGCCGGATCGGCGAGAGCCGCTCGTCGAGCACGCGAAAGAGCTCGCCGTCGGCTTCGTATCCCTGCAACGCCGTCCGGTACTCCCGATGGCCATGGCGCAGCACGGCAGGGGCGACCCGAAAGCCTTCGACGCTGCGCACCGCCGGCAAGGCCGCCAGCTCGTGCACGGCGCGGATCGATCGCGCCTCGTCGAAGGCAACGGTCAGGTCCTGCCGCTGTGCCACGCGCAACTGCGCGTCGACCATGAAGCCGACCGCCCCCTGCTGCAGGCCGCCGAGAACGAGCAGTGCCACGGCCAGCGCGACGCCGAGCGCCGACAGCGACGAGCGCCACGGCTGGCGCTCGAGGTTGCGCAGCACGATTCGCGTGGGCTGGCTGAGGAAGCGGCCGAGGCCCGAACGCTCGATCAGCGTTCGCCGGTAGCGCGCCGGCGAAGGCGGGCGCATCGCTTCGGCCGGCTCCAGCCGGAATGCGGCGGCCACCGCCGACCACGCACCGAGCGCCGCGGCGACGAGCGCGATGAGGATCGCCCCTGCGCCGGTCAGCGGGCGCACGCGCATCCGCAGGAAAGGGAAGCGGAAGAACTCCTGGTAGATCGTCGCCAGGCCATCGGCGAGCCAGGCACCGGCGAGCACGCCGGCGACCGAGCCGACGACGACGACCGCCAGCGCTAGCGACAGATAGTGGAGCGCAATGGCGCCGTCGCCGTAGCCGAAGGCCTTGAGCACGGCGATCTCGGCGCGTTGCGTGCGGATCACGCGCGCAACGACCACGTTGAGCAGGAACGCGGCGACGCCGAGGAAGATCATCGGGACGAAGCGCGACATCGCTTCGAGTTGCTCGAGTTCCTGCTCCAGGTAGCGGTGCGAGGTCTGCAATTCGCGATCGTGCGCACGCAGCCCGCCGTACGGCGCGAGCAGCAGGTCGAAGGCATCGGACACGTCGGCGGCCGACGCGCCCGGCGACAGCGTGGCGACGACGCTGTCGAAGGCGCCGTCCATGCCGAAGGCGCCGGCCAGCGCGCTGCGGTTCATCCACAGCACCGCATAGCGCGCGTAGTCGGGAAAGAGATCGCCCGGTCGGATCTGGTAGACGTGCTCCGGCGACAGTCCGGTGCCGACCACGGTCAGCGACTGCAGCCGGCCGTTCACGACCATCTCGATGCGGGCGCCGGGCTTCAGCGCGTGTGCCTGCGCGAAGGCCTCGTTGACGACGACCTGGTCGTCGCTGGTCGGGTCAGGAAGCGTACCGTCGCGCAGGAAGAGACGATTGAGCAACGGCTGCGCGCCATCGGGAATCGACACGGCGAGGCCCGCGATCGGATCGGCGTAGCCCGCGACCTGCAGGCGTGCCGGCGCGAGCACGCGCGTCTCGAGAACGGCCACGCCGTCGACCTCGCGCAGGCGTTCGACGAGCGACTCGGGCGCCCGCTTCAACTCGGCGAAGACGTCGGCGAAGCGCTGCTCGGCATAGAAGTCGCGCTGCGTGCGTCGCAACGAATCGACCGCGGCGAACGACATGACGAACATCGCCACACCGCCGGCGACGACGAGCGCGATCGCCAGCCCCTGGCCTCTCGACGCCCGCAGGTTGCGCAGCAGCTTTCGGTTCAGCGCCCGCATCTACCAGTGCAGCGCCTCGGCGGCGACCTTGCGATCGTTGATGTGCACTTCGGCGACGCTGCCGTCGCTGAGCCGGATCACGCGGTCGGCCATGTCGGCAATCACCGCGTTGTGCGTGATCACGACCGTCGTCGTGCCGAGCCGCGCGTTGACATCGGCCAGAACGGCGAGCACGCGCACGCCGGTGCGCGAATCGAGCGCGCCGGTCGGCTCGTCGCACAGCAGCACCGACGGATTCTTCGCGATCGCGCGCGCGATCGCCACGCGTTGCTGCTCGCCCCCGGAGAGCTGCGCCGGGAAATGATCGGCGCGGTCCGCGAGTCCGACCAGCCGCAGCGCCTCGGCCGGGTCCATCGGGTTCTCGGCGATCTCGGTGACGATCGCCACGTTCTCGAGCGCGGTGAGGCTGGCGATCAGGTTGTAGAACTGGAACACGAAGCCCGCTTCCCGGCGCCGGAAGCGCGTTCGCTCGGCCGCATCCGCGTGCCCGAGATCGCGGCCGCGATAGAGCACCTCGCCCGCGCTCGCCCGGTCCAGGCCGCCGAGGATGTTCAACAGCGTCGACTTCCCGCTGCCCGAGGCGCCGAGCAGCACGACGAATTCGCCGGCATACAGGTCCAGGTCGACGCCACGCAGCGCCTTGATCTCGACTTCGCCCATTCGATAGGTGCGAACGAGTCCGCGCACACGGTAGATCGATTCCCTCGTCGGAGCGGGCATCGGAGGCGGCGAATGAATCCGGCGTACCCGAACGGGCTGCCCGGGTCTGCGCTCGGATTCGCGCGAGGATATGCGCAAAGCTCCGATCGGAGGAATCGCTTGCCCGAAACATCCCCCCGGGCGCCGGCAGCCGCCTGCGCAGAACTGCTGCTGGTGCTGCTGGTGCTGGTCGTCGCGGCGATGCTGCCCGACGTGGCGCTCGCCCGACGCCTGCCCGGCGACCAGGTCGCCGCGCACCTGGTTTCGGTGGCGATGCGCGAATGGCGCGATTGGGGCGAAACCTCGGTGGACGCCCGCGACGGCACGGCTCGACTCGTCCACGAAGGGGCGAGCGAACGGGACACCGAACCCTTCGACGCCCACGCCCGCGTGCACCGCTACTGGGCACTCGGCACCGGCCGCGCGGGCGAAAGCGGTGCAGCACCGCGCCCGAATGCACCGTGGTCGGCCGCCTTCGTATCGTTCCTGATGCAGCAGATCGGCGTCGTCGCACCGTCCTTCGTCGGCAACGCGGCGCATGCCCGCTATCTGCGCGCGCTGCTCGCGCGCGAACGCGACGCAGGCGACGAAGCGCAATTCGCGCTGCTGCTCGCCGGCGAAGTCCCGCCAAGGCCCGGCGACCTGCTGTGCGGACCGAGGAACATCTCCCGCCTGCGCGACCGGATCACGCTGCTTCGCATGGAAGAGATCGACGACCTCGAACACCTGACCTCCGCGCACTGCGATGTCGTCGTCGGCATCGATCGACGTCGGGGAGTCGCCCGCGTCGTCGGCGGCAACGTGTTCGACAGCGTCGCAATGACGCGACTGCCGCTCACTGCCGACGGTCGCCTGATCCGCACGCTGGCGCGTCCCTGGTTCCTCGTCGTGCGCCCGCGCTGACGCAGCCCGCGCGTGCTGCAGTACAGGCCAAAACTTTGTGCAACAGGTCGTCGCGTGCGCACGATGAATGCGCATCGCGGGCACTCGCCTGCGCGTCGCGTCGCCGTTCGTCGGTGGATACCCGCATTCCCGTCGTCGCTGTGTCCTCCCGAAGCAACGCAGCATCGTTACAGAGGAGAGCGTAGGCATTACGATTGCTGTCAAGCATCGCCTGCACCGACTTCGCAAGTCGCATCGCGTGAAGTCGAAAGAGCAGAAGTTCATAAGGAGGGACCATGAACCTGTTCGATGCGTATCGAGAGACGTACGCGAAGGCGCGTGACGAGGAGATGTCGCTCCTCGAGTATCTCGAGCTCTGTCGCGACGATCCTCTCGCATACGCCAGTGCAGCCGAGCGGATGCTCGCGGCGATCGGCGACCCCGAGGTCATCGATACCCGCAACGACCCGCGGCTCTCGCGGCTGTTCTCGAACCGGATCATCCGTCGCTACCCGGCCTTCGCCGAGTTCTACGGGATGGACGACGCGATCAGCCAGATCGTTTCGTTCTTCCGTCACGCCGCGCAGGGGCTCGAGGAGCGCAAGCAGGTGCTGTATCTGCTCGGTCCGGTCGGCGGCGGGAAGTCGTCGATCGCCGAGCGCCTGAAGGCGCTGATGGAGAAGTACCCGATCTACGCGCTGAAGGGGTCGCCGGTCAACGAGTCGCCGCTGGGCCTGTTCCGGCCCGACCGCGAAGGACCGATGCTCGAGGCCGAATACGGCGTGCCGCACCGCTACCTGAACGGCGTCATGAGCCCGTGGGCGGTGAAACGGCTGGCCGAATACGATGGCGACATCACCAGGTTCCGCGTCGTGCGCGTGCAGCCTTCGGTGTTGAAGCAGGTCGCCATCTCCAAGACCGAGCCCGGCGACGAGAACAACCAGGACATCTCGTCGCTGGTGGGCAAGGTCGACATCCGCAAGCTCGAATCGCTGTCGCAGGACGATCCCGACGCCTACAGCTACTCCGGCGGACTGTGCCTGGCCAACCAGGGCCTGCTCGAGTTCGTCGAGATGTTCAAGGCGCCGATCAAGATGCTGCACCCGCTGCTCACCGCCACGCAGGAGGGCAACTTCAAGGGCACCGAGGGGCTGTCGGCGATCCCGTTCCAGGGAATGATCCTCGCGCACTCCAACGAGAGCGAGTGGCAGGCCTTCCGCAACAACCGCAACAACGAAGCCTTCCTCGATCGCATCTACGTGGTCAAGGTGCCGTACTGCCTTCAGTTCTCCGAGGAAGTGCGCATCTACAAGAAGCTGCTGTCCGGCAGTTCGCTGGCGGCCGCGCCGTGCGCGCCCGGCACGCTGGAGATGATGGCGCAGTTCGCCGTGCTGACGCGGCTGAAGGAACCCGAGAACTCGAGCATCTACGCCAAGCTGCGCGTCTACGACGGCGAGAACCTGAAAGACGTCGAACCCAATGCGAAGTCGGTGCAGGAGTACCGCGACTACGCCGGCATCGACGAAGGCATGACGGGGCTGTCCACCCGCTTCGCGTACAAGGTCCTGTCGGCGGTGTTCAACCACGACCAGACCGAGATCGCGGCGAACCCGGTGCACCTGATGTACGTGCTCGAGCAGCGCCTGCTGCGCGAGGGCCTGCCCGAGGAAACGCAGCGGCGCTGGCTCGACTTCACGAAGAGCTGGCTCGCACCGCGCTACGCGGAGTTCATCGGCAAGGAGATCCAGACGGCGTACCTGGAGTCTTACTCCGAGTACGGGCAGAACATCTTCGACCGCTACGTAACCTTCGCCGACTACTGGATCCAGGACGAGGACTACCGCGACCCGGAAACCAACGAAAGCTTCGACCGCGCGCAGCTGAACGCCGAACTCGAGAAGATCGAGAAGCCGGCGGGCATCGCGAATCCGAAGGACTTCCGCAACGAGATCGTCAACTTCGTGCTGCGCGCCCGGGCGCAGCACGGCGGCGAGAACCCGGCGTGGACCAGCTACGAGAAGCTGCGCGAGGTGATCGAGAAGAAGATGTTCTCGAACACCGAGGAGCTGCTGCCGGTGATCTCGTTCAACGCGAAAGCCTCGGCGGAGGATCGGCGCAAGCACGAGAGCTTCGTCGCGCGGATGGTCGAGAAGGGATACACCGAGAAGCAGGTGCGACTGCTCTGCGAGTGGTACCTGCGGGTGCGCAAGTCGCAGTAGGAAGGAACTCAGTCTTCAGGGAGAGCGGCGATGTCCGTGGTCATCGATCGCCGTCCGAACGATCGCTCCGGCAGCGCGGTGAACCGCGAGCGGTTCATGCGTCGCTACAAGGCGCAGATCCGCCGCGCGGTCACCGACATGGTCGCGGGTCGCTCGATCCGCGACCTCGAGCGCGGCGGCAAGGTTTCCATCCCGGTTCGTGACGTCTCCGAGCCGGCGTTTCGCCACGGCGTCGGCGGCGACTACGAGCACGTGCTGCCGGGCAATCGCCGGTTCCATCCGGGCGACAAGCTGCCGCGCCCCGAAGGGGGCGACGGAGACGGCGACGGCTCGGGCAGCGACGGCGGCAGCGGCGATGCCACCGATGCGTTCGCGTTCACGCTGTCGCGCGAAGAGTTCATGCAGATCTTCTTCGACGATCTCGAATTGCCGCGGATGGTGCGCACCACTTTCGGCGAGATCCGCGAGCAGTGCCTGACGCGCGCCGGCTTCACGACCAACGGCTCGCCCACCAACCTTTCGGTGAACCGGTCGCTGCGCAACGCGATCGGCCGGCGCATCGCGCTGCGCGGTGCACCGCGCCGCGCGCTGGCGCACGTGCAGGCGCTGCTCGACGCGGCGCCGGCCGAGGCCCCCGAGCGCCCGACCTTGCTGGCCGAAGTCGAACGGCTGCAGCGTCGCATCGCCGCGGTTCCGTTCCTCGACGAGCTCGACCTGCGCTATCGCTATCGCACGCTCACGCCCAAGCCGGTGAGCCAGGCGGTGATGTTCTGCCTGATGGACGTCTCGGCGTCGATGGACGAGCGCAAGAAGGATCTCGCCAAGCGCTTCTTCGCGCTGCTGCACCTGTTCCTGTCGCGCAAGTACGAGCGGCTCGAGATCGTCTTCATCCGCCACACCGACGACGCCGAGGAGGTGGACGAACAGCGTTTCTTCCACGATCGCAAGACCGGCGGCACTGTGGTGCTGTCGGCGCTGGCGCTGATGAACGAGATCATCCAGGAGCGTTTTCCGCTCGACGCGTGGAACATCTACGGCGCGCAGGCCTCCGACGGCGACGCCGTCGGCGCCGATCCGGAGAAGAGCCGACGCGTTCTCGAATCCACGCTGCTGCCGCTGGTGCGCCACTACGCGTACATCGAGGTCTGCGAGGCAGGCTCGCGCGTCTCGACGCTGTCCGCGGCCTACCGGCGCATCCCGAGCGACACTTTTGCGATGCGCGAGGTGCACGAGAGCCGCGACATCTGGCCGGTGTTCCGCGGGCTGTTCGGCAAGCAGCAGGCGTCGGTCGCGGCACTGGAGCGCTGATGTCCACACCCATTTCCTCCGGCGCCGAGTGGACCTTCGACCTGATCGCCCGCTACGACGAAGCCATTGCCGCGATCGCGGTCGGCGAGTTCGGGCTCGACTGCTATCCGAACCAGATCGAGGTCATCAGCAGCGCGCAGATGCTCGACGCCTACGCGTCCACCGGACTGCCGATCGGTTATCCGCACTGGAGCTTCGGCAAGTCGTACATCGCGCAGGAGCACATGTACCGGCGCGGCGCGCGCGGCCTGGCCTACGAGATCGTCATCAACTCGAATCCGTGCATCGCGTACCTGATGGAAGAGAACCCGATGCCGCTGCAGGCGCTGGTCATCGCGCACGCGTGCTACGGGCACAACTCGTTCTTCAAGGGCAACTACCTGTTCCGCCAGTGGACGCAGGCCGACGCGATCGTCGACTACATGGTGTTCGCGCGCCGCTACGTGATGGACTGCGAGGAGCGCCACGGCGCCGAGGCGGTCGAGGAGATCCTCGACGCCTGCCACGCGCTGATGGACCACGGCGTGAGCCGCTACCCGCACCCGCGACCGCTGACGCCGCAGGCCGAGCGCGAGCGCGTGCGCGAGCGGCGCGATCATGCCTGGAAGCACCACGACGAGATCTGGCGCACGGTGCCGAAGCGGGAGCACCGGGAGCCGGCGTCCGATCCGGCGCGCGCCGAGGAGCCGCAGGAGAACCTGCTCTACTTCATCGAGAAGAACTCGCCGAAGCTCGAGCCCTGGCAGCGCGAACTCGTGCGCATCGTGCGTCGCGTCGCGCAGTACTTCTACCCGCAGGGCCTCACGAAGGTGATGAACGAAGGCTGGGCCACCTTCTGGCACTACACGATCCTGAACCGCCTGTACGACAAGGGGCTGGTCGACGACGGCTTCATGTTCGAGTTCCTCGGCGCGCACACGAACGTGATCGCGCAACCCGGCTACGACGAGCCGAACTACTCCGGCTGCAATCCGTATACGCTGGGCTTCGCGATGTTCTCCGACATCCGCCGCATCTGCGAGCGGCCCACGCCGGAAGACCGCGAGTGGTTCCCCGACATCGCCGGCACCGACTGGCGACCGGTGCTCGACTTCGCGATGCGCAATTACAAGGACGAGTCGTTCATCGCGCAGTTCCTGTCGCCGCGCCTGATCCGTGAATTCCGCCTGTTCGCCATCGCCGATCACCAGGGCGAGCCGACGCTCGAGGTCGACAGCATCCACAACGAGGCCGGCTATCGGCGCGTGCGCAAGCTGCTCGCCGCCCACTACGACCGCGACGCGAGGGTGCCGGACATCCAGGTCGTGCGCTACGAGCGCGACGGCGACCGCAGCCTCACGCTGCACCACACGCAGTTTCGCGGCCGCCCGCTGAACGACGACACCACGCGCGTGCTGTCGCATCTGCAGCGGCTGTGGGGGTTCACGGTGCGGATGGAGACGGTGGACGCGGACGGCGAGCCTTGTACGGAAGTCCTCGTGGCGAACTGAAGCGAAACGGACAGTCGCGAAGCGTCAACTTTCGCCGGTGGACCGTATCTCGCTCAATATGCCGACACCAGGCGGAGGTCGCGCGCCAATCGTTCTCCTATGGTGAGGCCATCCTGTTTCTGCGATGACGAACTCAGATGCTCAACGGAGTGGTCGGCACCGGGAAGCACGTCCAACAGATAGCGACCACCCGAGTTTTCAAAAAGCGCCTTGGCCTTCGCCTGCGAGGTGAAATTGATGTTGGTCACGCCCCTGGTACCGAAGCCGCCGGCAACCGGTACGTTTTCGTCCAATGCGCCGTGGTAGTTGTGAATCGTGTGGTTCCGCGCCGCCGGGCAGGAAGGCATTTCGACCATCAGCGTGCCGGCCAACGTGGCAACCTCCCTGAACAAGTCGGTCAGGCAGGACATGGTCTGCATCATCATGGCGCCGTTGGAGTGGCCAACGCCAAATGTGCGCTCTGGCGCAATCGCATATTTCTGCTGCAGATAACGTACGGCGCCGATGATGTAGCCGACATCGTCGACCTTTTCGCTATAAGGCTTGCCACAGCAGCCGCCACCAGCATTCCAGGCCTTTGATTTACCGCCCCCGATGCGCATTGCCGCGGTGCCATTGAGATAGGCAACGATGAAACCGTTCTTCTCCGCCACCCCGTCGATCTTCAGGTGCTCCAGCATGAAGCGCGCATCGCCGCCGCCACCATGCAATACCACCAGTAATGAACGCTGCCCCGCTGCCGGCAACGAAAAGGGAACATAGACCAGCATTTCGCGCCCACCGAACGCGTCATCGTGAACGTTCGCCGTCACCGCGCCCGATGATTCCTCGCTGACAACGGTTTCCCTGTTTCTCCGTTGCGTTTCCCGAATCTGCTCGAGACGCTGCCGTCGCGATTCCGTCCCTTCATTCGTCTGTGCCCGTGCCGGCTGGAGCAAGGCGAAAAAGAAAAGGTACAGGAAGCAAAACGGGATAATAAGGGCAAGATGAAATGCAGAATTCCCGTAGCGGTCTTTCATAATGGCATCTTCCCCCCCACCGCACATATTTGATTCCTTCTTCGCCGCAAACCATCCCACCATCGACCCCGCATGCTACGAGGCAACTGCAAGCATGGCGACGACCGCGGCTGCCAGGGAGGCGATGCAACGCACGTGGTTCCAGGTGAGCCACTCCCGCACGTAAACCGGCCAGTACGCTGCGGCTTCTGCCGAGGTTGCCTCGAGTGAGGCAAGTCGGTTGTTGCGAGGTACGTTGAGGGCCATGGTTACGCCGACCGAGCCAACGAGATAGATGAGAAACGCGCCGATCAGCCAGGCAAAGGACTGCGGAGAGTACCTCCCAAAGTACGTTGTGACGCCAAGTAGCAGAGCGGTTCCGAAAAACACGCCAAGGAACAGCGGATTGATGACGGTGATGTTGACACGCTGCATCGCCAGGATGCCCTGAGCAGGCGGCAGGTCCGTCAACGCGCGCACCACGAATACGGAGAACGCGAAGAACACGCCACCAATGAGCGCCGACGCAACGGTGGACGCAACGATCATGGCAGTCAGCAGATTCATGCGCCGTCTACGTTTGAGTTAGGCGGTGCGGTCTTTACCGGGCCGTTGAGTCTGCCTCGATGAGACCGAACTTGAGGCCACCGGGTTCGGCGCACGTTGCGTACCAGCCGATGCCAGGGATTGCTACGCGCTGCTCGACGATGCTGCCTCCGCTGGCGAGAACACGCGAGAGCGTTTCACTAAGGCTCTTGACTGGAACAGTGACTTGCGTCAGCGCCCGACCCTCGCTTAGGGGAGCGTCTTTGACAGCCCCTAGTCCACCATCAATCCCTGGCTCGTCCGCGGGACCGGCTTGGATTCGATAGTACTCATAAGGCATCTCGAACCTCTGAAAGCGCCAGCCCAAGACTGCCTCGAAGAACGCCTTGGCCCGGGCTACGTCGGGAACCGTGAGATCGAAGTACGTGGGCTTCATGACAGCCTCGCTATGTGCGGATGCTGATTGTGGCTTGCGCTGCCCTAATGTTGGAGTTCACCCGCGGACGGAAGCGGGCGAAGCCCGCTATAGGCCGTCGGGTGCAATGACGGGTTAGGCAGCATGCGCGCGAAGGAGCGCCATGGAGTAGCAGTCATGGTGCTGCCCGGCAACAAGCATGGATTGCTTGTGGGCGCCCTCGCTGAGGAACCCGAGACGCTCATAGAGCCTTTTGGCATTCGCGTTGTCGTCCCGCACTGTTAGTTCGATTCGGGTCAGGCCACGCGCCCATGCAGTTGCTATCGCGGCAGACAGAAGCTCGGTACCAATGCCCCGACCGCGGAACGCAGGAAGCAAGCCCATACCAAGGATGCCAACGTGCTTACGCGCTTGACCGAAAGCCGGCTGGATGTCGCACCAACCTACGACGGAGATATCTTGGAGCGCAACATGGCACTGACCGTCAGCGAGGAGCTTCCGATAGAAGGCGAATGCCTCTTGCGTTGGCGGCGCCTCGAACAGGGCCAAGTAGCGCTGCTCTCTCGCCACTGCGTCGAGCACCGCTCGTAGCTGCTCAAAGTGCGACTCAGCGAGCTGCGCAATGGTGACGTTCATGCTGCCCAACGTTCAAAATCACCGGCCTGCGCGGCTTCTCGCGCAGGTCCGGTAGCTTGCAGTGTCAGCCCTCGGCGGAAAAGGCGGCATGGTAGGTAACTTCACCTTGCGGGGAACCCGAACCGAACGAGAGCGCCAGGAAGAACTCTTGTGGCACGCCGGAGAGAACCAACCTTGGAGTGTTGGCGAAGCCAAAGCGCCCGTAGAAGGATGGCTCGCCGAGCAATACGCAACCGGCGGCACCGTACTCGCGCAGCAGTGACAGGCCACGCTCGATGAGAGCCCGGCCAATGCCTCGTTTCTGAACCGACGGAAGAACTGAAACCGGCCCAAGACCAAACCAGCCAGACGCACCGTCAGAGATAGTGACAGGCGAAAAAGCGATATGGCCGACCACTTGACCGGACTGCTCGGCCACCAACGAAATGGCAAGAGCATTGGCCTCGCGCAAAGCGTCAACAATGAAGTGCTCGGTATGACTGCTATAGGGATGAGTGGCAAACGCCTGGCGAGTAATTTCGCCAATGGTGTCTTCGTCGCTTTTGCGTTCGGGGCGGATTACAAGTGACATGACTTGAGAGGGCTGACGGCAACCTGAGCTGCGGCGAAGCCGTCGGCTCCAGCACCATGTTAGCTCTTCTTCTCTTCGATATCTTGTCCGAGCCTTAAGCGATTTCCATCGGGGTCGTGAAGCTGAATCTCCCGCATACCCCAAGGCTGGCTTGTCGGCCCCTGATCGATGATCGCGCCGTGCGACTGAAGCTCGCGCGCGAGCGCATCCACATCCTCGACATAAAGATAGACGAGCGCCCCAGAGGCGCTTTCCGGATGCTCCGTGAGGAAGAGCGTGACGGCTCCGCGGCTGATGGAAACAAACCGGGGGAGCCCTGGCTCAAACTGATGCTGCCAGTTCTTCTTGAACCCTAGTTTTCCGCAATAGAACTCGCAGCTACGCTCAACGTTGGAGATCTGCAGCACTGGAACGCTTCTGAGTAACCGTCTTCGAAGTCAAACGCCGTGAAGCGAGTTGTTCCAGGGTTGGTTGGTTCGGACCATGGCGTTGAGCGTGGTCAGCAGCTTGCGCATGCAGGCGAGCAGCGCGACCTTGGGCAGCTTGCCGGCGGCGAGCAGCCGTTCGTAGAAGGTCTTGATAGCGGGGTTACGGCGGCTGGCGGTCAGTGCGGCCATGTAGAGCACACGGCGGATCTCGAAGCGCCCGCCCTGGATGCGCCGTCG
>JAJPES010000078.1 GCA_021166725.1 Burkholderiaceae bacterium
CCTCATCGGCGGCGTGGCGGTGAAGATCGGCGACGAGGTGATCGACGCTTCCGTGCGCGGCAAGCTGGCCCAGATGGCCAGCGCGATGAAGCTTTAAGCCAAGGGGTATCCCATGCAACTGAATCCGGCCGAAATCAGCGAGTTGCTGAAGTCGCGCATCCAGAACCTGAACATCGGCGCCGATACGCGCAACCAGGGTTCGGTCGTCTCGGTCACCGACGGCATCTGCCGCATCCACGGCCTGTCCGAAGTGATGCAGGGCGAGATGATCGAGTTTCCGGCGGCGCCTGGACAGTCGGCCACCTACGGGCTGGCGCTGAACCTCGAGCGCGACTCGGTTGGCGCGGTCGTGATGGGCCCCTACGAGCATATCTCGGAAGGCGCCACGGTGAAGTCCACCGGCCGCATTCTCGAAGTGCCGGTGGGCCCCGAGCTGATCGGCCGCGTGGTCGACGCGCTGGGCGAGCCGATCGACGGCAAGGGCCCGGTCAACGCGAAGCTCACCGACGTCATCGAGAAGGTGGCGCCGGGCGTCATCGCGCGCAAGTCGGTTTCGCAGCCGGTGCAGACCGGCCTGAAGTCGGTCGACGCGATGGTGCCGATCGGCCGCGGCCAGCGCGAGTTGATCATCGGCGACCGCCAGACCGGCAAGACCGCGGTGGCGATCGACACGATCATCAACCAGAAGGGCAAGGACCTGATCTGCGTGTACGTCGCGATCGGGCAGAAGGCGTCCACCATCGCCAACGTCGTGCGCAAGCTCGAGGAAACCGGCGCGATGGAATACACCATCGTCGTCGCGGCGAGCGCCTCCGAATCGGCTGCGCTGCAGTACCTGTCCGCGTACTCCGGCTGCACGATGGGCGAATACTTCCGCGACCGCGGCCAGGACGCGCTGATCATCTACGACGACCTGACCAAGCAGGCGTGGGCCTATCGCCAGATCTCGCTGCTGCTGCGCCGCCCACCGGGTCGCGAAGCGTACCCGGGCGACGTCTTCTACCTGCACAGCCGCCTGCTCGAGCGCGCCGCGCGCGTGAACGAGGAATACGTCGAGCGCTTCACGCAGGGCGAAGTCAAGGGCAAGACGGGCTCGCTCACCGCGCTGCCGATCATCGAGACGCAGGCGGGCGACGTGTCGGCCTTCGTTCCGACGAACGTCATCTCGATCACCGACGGCCAGATCTTCCTCGAGACCGACCTGTTCAACGCCGGCATCCGACCGGCCATCAACGCCGGCATCTCGGTATCGCGGGTGGGCGGCGCCGCGCAGACCGACATCATCAAGAAGCTGGGCGGCGGCGTGCGGCTGGCGCTCGCACAGTACCGCGAACTCGCGGCCTTCGCGCAGTTCGCCTCCGACCTCGACGAAACCACGCGCAAGCAGCTCGAACGCGGCCGCATGGTCACCGAGCTGATGAAGCAGCCGCAGTACCAGCCGTTGCAGGTGTGGGAGATGGCGCTGACGCTGTTCGCCGTCAACAACGGCTACTTCGACGACATCGAAGTCGCGAAGGCGCTCGACGCCGAGCGCGCGATGCGCGAGTTCGTGCGCAGCAAGTACGGCTCGCTGGTCGAGACGATCGAGCGCGACAAGAAGCTGTCGAAGGAAGTCGAGGCGCAGCTGAACGAGGCCGTGAAAGACTTCAAGAAAACCGGCGCGTATTGAAGCGGACGGCGCAGCGTTAACCGGAAAGGCACATGGCGGGCAGCAAAGAGATCCGCGGCAAGATCAAGAGCGTGCAGAACACGCGCAAGATCACGAAGGCGATGGAGATGGTCGCCGCGTCGAAGATGCGCAAGGCGCAGGACCGCATGCGCCATGCGCGTCCCTACGCCGACAAGGTGCGCAACATCGCCGCGCACCTGGCCGACGCGAACCCCGAGTACCGGCACCCGTTCCTCGCCGTGCGCGAGAACCATCGCAAGGTCGCGGTGATCGTCGTCACCACCGACAAGGGACTGTGCGGCGGGCTGAACACCAACGTGCTGCGCGCGGTCACCAACAAGCTGCGCGAACTCGAACAGGGCGGCGTCGCCGTGCAGACCACGGCCATCGGCAACAAGGGCTTCGGCTTCCTGTCGCGCATCGGTGCCAACGTCGTCTCGCACGTCGTGCAGCTGGGCGACACGCCGCATCTCGAGAAGATGATCGGCCCGGTGAAGATCCAGCTCGACGCGTACGCCAACGGCGAGGTCGATGCGGTTTACATCGCGTACACGCGGTTCATCAACACGATGAAGCAGGAGCCGGTGCTCGAGCAGTTGCTGCCGCTGTCCTCCGATCGCCTGCAGGAAGATTCCCGCGACTACTCGTGGGACTACCTCTACGAGCCAGATGCGCAGACCGTACTCGACGAACTGCTGCTGCGCTACGTGGAGTCGCTGGTCTACCAGGCGGTTACCGAGAACATGGCGAGCGAACAGAGCGCGCGCATGGTCGCGATGAAATCCGCGTCCGACAACGCGAAGAAGGTCATCGACGAACTGCAGCTGTCGTACAACAAGGCGCGCCAGGCGGCGATCACGAAGGAACTGTCCGAGATCGTCGGCGGCGCCGCGGCGGTCTGAGCGAGCGCGAAGGCACACACCGATCAGCCGACGAAACGAATCCAGGAAGGAACCGAAATGGCAGAAACCGCAGTAGCGACGCGCGAGCAGGCGCAACAGACGAAAGACGCGACCGGCGAGATCGTCCAGTGCATCGGCGCCGTCGTCGACATCCAGTTTCCGCGCGAAGCGATGCCCCACATCTACGACGCGCTGGTGCTGCAGGACACGGGAACGAGCCTGGCCGAGAAGGGGCTCACCTTCGAAGTGCAGCAGCAGCTCGGTGACGGCGTCGTGCGCACGATCGCGCTCGGCTCGTCCGACGGCCTGCGCCGCGGCATGAAGGTCGCCAATACCGGCGCGCCGATCTCGGTGCCGGTGGGTTCGGCCACGCTCGGACGCATCATGGACGTGCTCGGCCGTCCGATCGACGACGCCGGCCCGATCGCCACCGATGAGCGCCGCTCGATCCACCAGCCGGCGCCCACCTTCGAGGAGCTCAAGCCCTCGGTCGAACTGCTGCCCACCGGCATCAAGGTCATCGACCTGATCTGCCCGTTCGCCAAGGGCGGCAAGATCGGCCTGTTCGGCGGCGCCGGCGTCGGCAAGACCGTCAACATGATGGAGCTGATCAACAACATCGCGAAGAGCTACGGC
>JAJPES010000055.1 GCA_021166725.1 Burkholderiaceae bacterium
AAGCTGCCGTGCGCCAGGTTGATGACGCCCATGATCCCGAAGATCAGCGTCAGGCCGCTGGCGACCAGGAACAGCAGCAGTCCGTACTGGATCGCGTTCAGGCACTGGACGAGAAAGACGACCGGATCCATGCGTGCGTCGGGTGAAACCGGGAAGGACACGCCGCGATCGATCGCAACGCGCGGAAAAAAAACCGGCCGCCGGGTCCTCCCGCAGACCCGGCGGCCGCCCGATGCAATCGGGCGTTTTACATCCGGCAGCCGCGTCCCGGATCGGCCAGCGCCTTCACCGCCACGCCCTGCACCTGGTTGACGTTGCCCTCGACCTTGCGCAGGTAGATATCCTGCACCGGATTGTGCGACGGCGATAGCGTGAACATGCCGCGCGGGCTGTCGATCTTCGCCTTCTCGATCGCCTTCACCAGCGCAGCACGGTTCTTCTTGTCGCCCTTGTTCGCCGCCAGACCGATGCCGAGCATCTGCGCGGCGTCGTAGCCCTGCATCGCATAGACGTCGGGCTGCATCTTGTACGTCTTCGCGTAATTGAGGCGGAACGCGTTGTCCCTCGGCGTGTTCAGCCCGTCGGCGTAGTGCAGCGTGGTGAGCAGGCCCTGTGCGGCGTCGCCCTGCGCCTCGAGCGTACCGTCGGTGAGGAAGCCGGCGCCGACCAGCGGAACGGAGTCTTTCAGTCCGGCGGCCGCATAGTCCTTGACGAACTTCACCGCGCCGGCGCCGGCGAAGAACGTGTAGACGACGTCGGGCTTGATCGACGCGATCTCGGTGAGCAACGCCTGGAACTCCTCGCGCGGGAACGGCAGCGTGAGATCCTTCTCGATCTTGCCGCCCGCCTTGCTGAACGCTTCCTTGAAGCCGTTGACGCTCTCCTTGCCGGCCGCGTAATCCCAGGTGATGGTGACCGCGCGCTTGTAGCCCTTCTTCGCGGCGACGACGCCCATCGCGTAGGCCGGTTGCCAGTTCGAGAAGGAACTGCGGAAGATGTTCGGCGCGCACATCGGACCGGTGACCGCATCGGCGCCGGCATTCGGGTCGATCATCAGCGTGCCGGTGTCCTTGGCGACCTTGGCCATCGCCATCGCGACGCCGGAGTGCACGGTGCCGACGACGACGTCGACGTTGTCGCGGTTGATCAGCTTGTTGATGTTGTCGGTGGCCTTGGCCGGCGCGCTCTCGTCGTCCACGCGCACGTATTCGATGGTCAGGCCGCCCAGCTTGCCGCCCTGCTCGTCCACGTACTGCTTGAACCCGTTCTCGATCGCGTTGCCGAGCGCGGTGTAGGTGCCGGAATACGGCAGCATGAAGCCGACCTTGAACGTGTCGGCCGCCGATGCGCCGAGCGCGATCGACGCGAGCCCGGCGGCGACCGCCAGCTTCGTTGCGTAGGAACCCTTCATCGAATCTCCTCCAGGGGTTTTTCGGACACCGGCATTATCGAACCGGATGGGATGCCGCGCGACTGATGGCTTACCCGAGCACGGCGAACGCGAAGCGCGCGGTGGCGGCGATGCGAAGCGCACGCAAAGTACTTCCAGCCCGCGCCGCTGTCAAGCATTATAGTGCAGCTATGCACGGCGTCGGCGCAACCGGCGCCGACGCACTCATTCTTCGAGCAGGAACGCGCGGCCGCGCGCGAAGCGCTCGCGCAGCTCGTCGGTGCGCAGCGACATGGCGCGCCGATCGGCGCGGCGAACGAGCAGCGCCACCGTGCGCCGACGGTTGATCCAGGCCACTTTCGAGTGTCCGCTCACGCCATCGCGGGCGACGAGTTCGACCCAGTCGCCGCGCGCGATCCGATCGATCGCCTGCTCGGGAGAAAGCGGCAACCTGCGCGGACTGCGCGGCAGATCGTCGAGGTCGAGCGATTCGAGGATCTCGAGCAGCTTGCGCCCGGGGCCCTCGGCGTCGGCAGCGCCGGCTTCGGCGGCGATCGCCGTCGGCGCGGGGATGGTTTCGATTCCGGCGTGCTGCTCGGCGTTGTCGATGCCGGCCCGGGTCCGCACGCTGTCGGCCCGCGCCTGCGCCTGGAAGCTGTCGGCGCGCTCGCGTGTCTCGGCGCCCGTGTGCGACGCGGTCGCGACCGCATCTTCCTTCGGTTTCGCCACTGGCGATCCGTCCTCGCGCGCTTCGTGCGCCGAGCCCGTTGTCGCGTCCTCGTCGGGCGTGCGCGTGCGGGTCGCGCCGCGCTCGCGGTCGCGCCGCTGCATGCGCCGCAGATGGATCAGGAACAGCTCGTCGAAGAATGCCTTCGACTCCTCGTCCTTCGCGCCGATCTCGCGTACGCCCTGCGTCATCAGCCGGATCAACGGCGGGATGCGTTGCGCGAGCTCGCGCCGGCTCTGGCGCTCGCCGCTTTCGTCGAGACTCCACAGCAGGTCGTCGACCACGCGCATCGACACCTGGAACTCGGCGCTGTGCTCGCCGTCGCGCAGCGCCGCGGTGCGCAGGTGCCGCAGCCAGACGTTCATCAGGAAATCGCGCACCGACTCCGGTGCCGCGTGACGCTGCAGCCGTTCGGCGAGCATCGCGTGCAGGTGACCGGTGACCTCCTCCTCGCGCTCGCGGCTGGGCCTGCGCGCATAGTCGCGACGGTTGCGCCGGCCCGGCGTCTCCTCGAGCGAACGCCGTTCGCGCACGACGTGATCGATCAACTGGCCGACGCTGCGCGACGCGCGCGAGTACTCCTTCTGCACCTGCTGCGCCATCACCGCCGAGCGCGACTGCAGTGCGCTGGTGACGATCTCGACCGCGCGCACGACGGTCTCGAGGCGCCGATGCAGCTCGCTGCCGCGCGTGATCTCGTCGGCGAACGCCGCCGAGATCGCGCCGAAATGCTCGACCAGGCGACGCAGCGAACGCGGATCGTCGCCGAGATAGCCCGAGTCGAGCAGCGACAGCGCGAGCGTCGGCTGCTGCAGTCGCCAGACGAGCGGTCGCGCGGCTTCGGGCACGCGACGATCGTCGATCACGTAATCGAACATCGCCGAGACGAGATCCACGATGGCGACCTGCGCAGGCGGCGCACCGGCGTCGCGAAGGCGCGCACGCACGTTGCCGAAGAACTCGCTGCGCGCTTCGCGGCTGTACGGCATCGCGCCGATGGAGTGCGCGAAGGCGATCGCGTCGCGTTCGAGATCCAGCACCGGCTGCAGCGTGGGCAGCGCACCCAGGCGCGGCCCCGTCGATCCGCCGGCCAGCGGCGAGGTGCCGAGCGTGGCGGCATCGCGTTCGGCGCGCGCGGCGAGGTCGATCGCCCGGCCCGGATCCGCCGGTCGCGAGGTGGGTGCGTCGATCGCCGGCGGCTCGGCCGGGAACTCGGGAGCCGGCTCGGGGGACGGTTCCGGCGCGCGCTCGCCCGCGATGCCATCCATGTCGCCCCCCTCGCGACGGCGATCGGCGTCGTCCGCCGCCGGCGACCGGTCCTCGGGTGCTGCCGCCGCGGGCTGCGGCGTCCGGTCTTCGGTCGCCGCGGACTCGAGCGGCTCGTCGGTGATCCCCGACTGCAGGAGTAGCCGCTCGGCCGCATCGATCGCATCGGCGATCGGCTGCGCGAAACGCTTCCAGGCGAGGTTGCGCAAGCGGTCGGCGACGTACGCGCCCTCTGCGGCGCCGGTCACGCTCGCGAGCAGCGCGGCCGCGAGCGTGCGCGCGCCAAGGGGGTTGCGCTCGTCGTCTTCCCATCCGAAAGCCGGGGCGAGCAGGCGACGCAAGCGCGCGACGTAACGCGGATAGATCGCGCCGCAGCGCTCGCGGGCTTCGCGCGCGAGCTCGCCGGCCGCGATCTGCTGCTCGAGTTCTTCGTCGTCGACCAGCGCGAGCGCCCCGCCTGCCTCGTCATGCGCCGCGTCCAGGCAGCGCTGCGCGCGCCGCGCCAGAACGCGCCCTACTTCGCCGGCCCGGCTCGCCGATTCGCGGCGCAACCGGGTTGCGGCGGCAAACATCGCCTGTCGGTCGCGACCCTCGATCGCACGCTCGGCAGCTTCGTCGAGCGCTTCGGCCAACGCCGGCAGGCCGCTGCGCGCCGCGTCGCGCAGTGCATCGGCAACCCGGTCGCGAACGAGCGCGAACAGCGGCGAAGGCTGCGGCGAAACAGGACGTGACGGTAGCGGATCGGGCATCGGGGCTCGTCGGGCGCACCCCGCGACCGGGAACGAACGAAGACCCGGCAGGTCGTGCGAACAGGCGCGATGCTAGCGGATCGGATGAACGTTCAACGTGAACAAATCGTGCTGCGCGCATCGGGCGCGTGTTCTTGCGCACACGAGCCTCGACTCGCGCACGCGTGTCGCGCCGGAAGCGTGAACTAGCGCACGTCGCCGGCTCTGCTTCGCGGCAACGCGGCGCCGAACGACGAGCACGCGAGGGCTCTAGCGCCCGATGGCCAGCTTCGTCGGACCGCCGGAATCGCTGTAGAGGATGAGTACGGCGCCTTCGCCATCGACCTCGACGTCGGTCCGCGCGGCGAGGTCGCCGAGCGCGTCGATGCAGACCGTGCTCCATCGCCCCGATGCGCGGCGCGACAGGCGCAGGTCACCCCGCGCATCGCCGTAGGCGATCAGCGGCTCGCCGGCGAGATCCACTGCGAGTGCAGGCGCCGCGATGGACGCATCCGCGTCGAGCAACGTCTCGCTCCAGGCGCCGCTGCCGCCGGGCCACTCGACGTAGGCAATACCCGTCGATCGTCGGAACGTCAGCCGCACGCCACCACCGGCCGGCGCGACGATCGAACCCGGTCCGCGATCGACCATGGCGATTGCGGCAGAGTCGTCCGCATAAACGGTCTCCCAGGTGTTCGGGCCGCTACGACGCCGGACCTGCACGCTGCGCTCGCTTGCAAGCAGCGCATACACGTTGCCGTCGGCGGCGACGGCCAATGAACGCCAGCCCCCCTGGCCGCGTCCGACGAGTTCCGGCGTGCTCCATCGACCCGCCGGGCCCTGTTGCGACCAGTACACCTGGCCACCGCCGCTGTACAGGACCTGCGCGCTCAGGCTCGCGTCGAGCGCCAGCGATACGGGCGCGAGGAAGTCGCCGTTCGCGGCGATCGCCTGGTCGCCGCTGAACGACCATGCGCCTGAGCCCGGTCGCGCCTGCCTGTAGCTCATCGCACCGCCGACGTTCGTTGCCGCATGGAGAATCGGATCGAAGGAACCGTTGTCCGCTACCGCGCAGGCCGTGCCGTCGTACGCGAAGCTCGGCAGGACGACACCCGAGGAGCCCAGCATGCGAAAGACCGAGCCGCCGTATCCGGTGGTCTTCGCGACGCAGGCGTACAAGCCCGGGAGCGTGCCGGGGGCGCGGCGAGCGATGGAGGGGAACTGTCCGTTGCCCATCCCGGCGTCGCTCGTGTTCCAGCCGGGCGCGAGCGGCGGCAACGACGGCGTCGTGATGCACAGCTCATTGCTGGTCGGCCCCGTGGCGACGAAGGAATTCATCGGGGGTGCGAGCGCGCCGACGACGACGGTGAAGCAGTACCTCGTGTCCGGGGCAGCCGTGAACGCGTACCCGAGCGTCGTCGTGTAGGTGAAGATCCTGCCGTCGACCGTGACCGCGTAGGCCTGGTTGGCGTTGATTGCGTCGGCTTCCCAACCCAGCGAGATTTTCTCCGCATCCGTGGCGCTGGCGGACAGCGTGACCTTCGGTGCCGGTGCCGGAGTCGGTTGCTCCTCGGCGCCTCCACCCCCACCTCCGCAGCCGGCGACCAGGACCGTCAGCAGCGACGCGAATGGCAGAAGCGATCGGCAACGCCTCGACGACGGAGTGCGCAGCATGCGCGGGTCCTATCCCTGGGCCGAAGGAGCTGGTGCAGCAGCGCGACGTTGCAGGCGATCGGTGGCGACTGTACGCCGCGGGTTACGTGCGGTTCCTGTCGCAGATCAAAAGGAGACGAGCGGATTTGCCGACGACGGGTCGTGCCACCTCGTCTGGCGGAGAGGGTGGGATTCGAACCCACGGTACGGATTGACCGTACACCGGATTTCGAGTCCGGCGCATTCGACCACTCTGCCACCTCTCCGAGCTTCACGAGCGTTGCGCGCGCGAAGCCGGCGAGTATAGCAAAGCGGTCTTCGTTCACGCTGCCGACGCGATGCGTCCGCCACAGCGAGCCGATCGTGCTTCAGCCGATCCGGTCGACACCGCCCATGTACGGCGCGAGCGCCTTCGGCAACCGGATCGAGCCGTCGGACTGCTGGCCGTTCTCCAGCACCGCGACGAGCGCGCGTCCCACGGCCAGTCCGGAGCCGTTCAGCGTATGCACGAAGGCCGGCTTGCCGTCCGCGGCCCGAAAGCGCGCCTGCATGCGCCGCGCCTGGAAGGCCTCGCAGTTCGACACCGACGAGATCTCGCGGTAGGCGCGTTGCGAAGGCAGCCAGACCTCGAGGTCGTAGGTCTTCGCGGCGGAGAAGCCCATGTCGCCGGTGCACAGCAGCACGACGCGGTACGGCAGGTCGAGCCTGCGCAGTACGTTCTCCGCATGGCCGACCATCTGCTCGAGCGTGTCGTACGAGCACTCCGGCTGCACGATCTGCACCATCTCGACCTTGTCGAACTGGTGCTGGCGGATCATGCCGCGCGTGTCGCGTCCGTAGGCGCCGGCCTCGGAGCGGAAGCACGGCGTGTGCGCGGTCAGGCGCATCGGCAGCGACGCGGCCGGCACGATCTCGTCGCGCACGAAATTGGTGAGCGGCACCTCGGAGGTCGGAATCAGGTAGAGCGGCTCGCCTTCGCCCTGCTGCCCGCCCTTGCGCGCGGCGAACAGGTCGGTCTCGAACTTCGGCAGCTGTCCGGTGCCCCGCATCGTCGCCTCGTTGACGATGTACGGGACGTAACACTCCTGGTAGCCATGCTCGCCCGTCTGCACGTCGAGCATCAGTTGCGCGAGCGCGCGGTGCAGGCGCGCGATCGCGCCCTTCATCACCGCGAAGCGCGCGCCGGATAGCTTCGATGCCGTCTCGAAGTCGAGGCCGAGCGGCGCACCGAGATCGACGTGGTCGCGCGGCTCGAAGGCGAGCGGCTCCGGTTCGGTGCCCGTGGGGCTCCAGCGGCGGATCTCGACGTTGCCGCGCTCGTCTTCGCCCTCGGGCACCGACTCGTGCGGCAGGTTTGGCCACTGCAGCAGCCACTGCGCGAGCTGCGCGCGAACCTCGTCGTTGTCGCGTGCGACGGCGTCGAGTGACTCGTTGACCTGCGTCGACTCGGCAAGCGCGGCGGACACGTCGTCGCCGGCTGCCTTGCCGCGGCCGATCGCCCTGGACAGCGAATTGCGCCGTGCCTGCAACGCCTCGGTGCGCGTCTGCAGGGTCTTGCGCTGCGCCTCGAGCGCGCGAAACGCGTCCAGGTCGCAGGCGACGCCCCGCGCGCGCAGGCGCGCAGCCACGGCATCGGGGTCCTTGCGAAGTTGAGCGAGGTCGAGCACGGTGAAGAGGGAAGGTGATCTTCGATCGAGTGTATCAAGGCGAACCGCGCCCCGATTCCGACGACATGCCTCCTGCCTCGTCCGCGGGCGTTTCCCCTTCCCCCTTCTGCCTTCTCCCTTCCCCTTCCTGTCCCCTTCTCCCTTCCCTTCGATCCCTGTCACGCAGCGACGCCAGCTTCTCGCCGATGCGCAGTTCGAGGCCACGATCGACCGGTTCGTAGAAACGCTGCGCCTCGACCTCGTCGGGAAAATAGCGCTCGCCTGCCGCATAACCGCCCGGCTCGTCGTGCGCATAGCGGTAGGCGCGTCCGTAGCCGAGCCCTTTCATCAGGCGCGTGGGCGCGTTGCGCAGATGCATCGGCACCGGCGCCGACCCGTGCTCGGCGACGAAGGCACGCGCCCTCTTCCACGCGACGTACACGGCATTCGACTTCGCCGCGCAGGCGAGATAGACGACCGCCTGCGCCAGCGCGAGTTCGCCTTCCGGCGAGCCGAGCCGTTCGTAGACCTGCGCGGCGCCGAGCGCAAGCTCCTGCGCGCGCGGATCGGCCAGTCCGACGTCCTCGTTGGCCATCCGCACGATGCGCCGAGCGAGATATCGCGGGTCGGCACCGCCGTCGAGCATGCGCGCGAGCCAGTACAGCGCGGCATCGGGGTCGGAGCCGCGCACCGACTTGTGCAGCGCGCTGATCTGGTCGTAGAAGGCCTCGCCGCCCTTGTCGAAGCGGCGCAGGTTCTGCGACAGCGCCGTCTCGAGGAACGAAGCATCGATCGATTCGCGCTTCGCGCTGTGCGCCGCGTCGGTGACGACCTCGATCGCATTGAGCAGCCTGCGCGCATCGCCGTCGGCCCAGCCGACCAGCCGTTCGCGCGCATCGTCGTCGAAGACGACCGCACCGCCGTCGTCGCCGAGCAGCGCGAGCGCGCGATCGAACAGCGTCGCCAGCTCCTGCGCCGACAGCGGCTGCAGCACGTAGACGCGCGCGCGAGACAGCAGCGCGCCGACCACCTCGAACGACGGGTTCTCGGTGGTTGCGCCGATGAAGACGAACAGGCCGCTCTCGACGTGCGGCAGGAACGCATCCTGCTGCGCACGATTGAAGCGGTGCACCTCGTCGACGAAGACGATCGTGCGTCGTCCGTGCTCGCGAGCGCCCTGCGCGGCCGTCACCGCGTCGCGGATGTCCTTCACGCCGCCGAGCACCGCCGAAATCGCGATGAACTGCGCATCGAACGCGTCGGCCATCAAGCGCGCGAGCGTCGTCTTGCCGACGCCGGGCGGCCCCCAGAAAATCATCGAATGCGGCCGCCCCGACTCGAAGGCGACGCGCAGCGGACGGCCGGGACCGAGCAGATGCGACTGGCCGATCACCTCGTCCAGAGTGCGCGGGCGCAGCCGCTCGGCCAGCGGCGCCGGCGGCGCTCCGGCTACGCCGTCGGCGGCGCGAGAGCCGCCCTTAGCCTCAGGCGGCTTCCGCGGCGACACTTCGGATTCGCGTCGCGCGTCCGGTGCGGAAGGCGCCGAGAATGAGCAATGCCTGCGCGGCGGCGATGCCGACGAAGACGAGCGTCGGCGAATGGGCGTCCATCAACATGCCGAACAGCAATGGCGACGTGGACATGCCCAGGTCGAGCCCCGAGTAGACGACGCCGTAGACGCGGCCGGTGGCGCCCGGTGGAGTTGCGCGGCGGATCAGCATGTCGCGCGACGGATTCGCCAGTCCGGCAGCGACGCCCATTGCCGCGAAGACGAAAGGCACCGCGATGCCCGGCCACGGCAGCCACGCGAGGCTCAGCCCGAGCAGCGCCGCCGCGCCGAAGCACGCGGCTATGACGCGCTCGGCGCGTTCGGGGTCGCCGGCGATGAAACCGCCGAGCACGGTGCCGCCGGCGCTGGCCAGCATGTAGGCCGTCAGGCACCAGGCGACCGCGTCGAGCGGAACGCCGTGCAACAGGCGAGCCGCCTCCGGCGCGAAACTCTGCACGCCGCCGAGCGCGAAGGCGAACGCGCAGAAGAAGGCAAAGCCGAGCCACACGGCCGGCAGTCGAAGGAAGTCGAGCGCGCCCTCCTGGCTCGCTGCGCCTGCTTCGTGCACATGGCGCGGCGTCTCGAGCGCGTCACGGTGCCACCAGACGAGCGCGAGGACGGTGAGCGCAACCAGCGCCGCACCGACGAAGGCGGCGCGCCATCCGGCGAACTGCGCGATGGTGACGAGAAACACCGGCGCCGCCGCCCAGCCGAGGTTGCCCGAGACGCCGTGCGCCGCGTACGCGTGCCCGATGCGCGCGTGCGAGATGCGCGCGTTCAGGATCGAGTAGTCCACCGGATGGAACGCCGCATTGCCCAGGCCGGCGAGCAAGGCGCCGACGCCGAGCATCAGGTAGCCGTTGCTCCCCGCCAGGACCAGTGCGGCCAGCGCGAACAACGCGATCGAGCCGAGCATCACCGGCAACGCGCCGATGCGGTCGACGACGAATCCGGCGAGCGACTGTCCGATGCCCGAGACGACGAAGAAGATCGTCATCAGCAGGCCGAGCTCGGCGTACGACAGCGCGAACGCTTCCTTCAACCACGGGAACAGCGGCGCGAGCAGCAATTGCGAGAAATGCGACAGCGCGTGCGCCACGCCGACGACGCCGACGACGCGCGCATCCTCGGCACGCGACGCCCGCGCCGCCTGATGATCGGTATGCATCGACGCGATTCTACGCGGGCCGTGCGGCCCGGGTGCGCTACTGCTCGACCACGTCGGCGCCCGGCGGCGGCACGAAACGGAATGCGTCGGCAGCCAACTTCGGATCGCGCACGACGTCGTGGAACTCGAAGCGCACGGTGCGGCCGAAAGCGTCCTGCACCTGCATCGTCACCGGCAGCCCTGCGCGAAACCCGAACTCGATGCGCTGGTAGCCGGTTTCGGCGTTGCGCGGCAATGCCTCGACGCGCTCGACACCGTCGCGCTCGGGCAGCGTACGCAGAACGAACCCCGAGTCGACGTCGCTCGACCCGAACAGGATCGCCGCCGGTGTCGAGGCAAGCGCATCGCGCAGCTTGCGCACGGTTACCTGGTTCAGGTCCTTGTCGTAGAAGTACAGCCGTTCGCCGTCACCGACCAGCAGCTGTTCGAAGGGTTGCGTCACCTCCCAGCGAAAGCGCCCCGGCCGCTGGAACGCAAAGCGACCACTGCTCGATTCGACGACCCGCCCGTCGCGCAGCACCTGCTGAGTGAACGTGCCGCTGGCCGAACGCGTGCTCGACAGGAACTCGCGCAGCGGATCGCCCGCAGTTGCCTGCGCGTGCGCCGGCGTGACCGGCAGCACCCCGCAGCTCGAACAGGCAACGATGCCCACGGCCAACACCGCAGCGCGCAGGCTCGGGCGGCGCGGCATCGTCAACTGCTCCATTGAACGACGCCTGGACGCGCGCAAAGGCACAAACCGCCGCGCCGCACCTTCGACGCAGACACCGTGGTTCGGACGACGTCGCACGCGTCAAGCGCTGCCCGAGCGGCAGGCGGCAGCGGGCCGCGGCGCGACACGCGCTTGCGCCGTTCGCCTTGCGCGGCGCAGGGCGACCTCTGCGGCGCCGAGCAGCGCAGTCTCGGGGTCGGCGCGCGAAGCGCGCTTCGTTCCTCCGACTCGCGGCGACTGTTCGAGCGGAGCGCGCAACGCGCGCGCAGCGAGTTTCGCCGCGCGACCCCGAGGCGAGCAGCACAGGGCAGTCGGCGCGCAGCGCCGGCCGCCGCAGCGGGAGCCCCGCGCCGTGCAAGGCGAACGGCGCAAGCGCGTGCCGCGCCGCGGCCCGCTGCCGCCTGCCGCGAACGCGCCGAGGCCACCACGACGGCCGCCCCCACCTCAGGCATCCTGCGATGCCGGCACGAGGATCTCGCGATTCCCGTTCGTCGCCATCGCCGACACGAGCCCCGAGCGCTCCATCTGCTCCAGCAACCGCGCCGACCGGTTGTACCCGATGCGCAGATGCCTTTGCACCAGCGAGATCGACGCGCGCCGATGCTTGACCACAACCGCCACCGCCTGGTCGTACAGCGGATCCGCCTCGCCGTCGACGCCCGCTTCCGCCAGCGTCTGCGACAGCCCGCCGAATCCGACTGCGCTGCCCGCATCGACCTCCTCGGGCACGCCGCCCTCGAGAATGCCGTCGATATACTGCGGCTCGGCGAGCTGCTTCCAGTGATCGACCACCTTGTGCACCTCTCCGTCGGCGACGAAAGCGCCGTGCACGCGCATCGGCACGCCGCCGCCGGGCGGCAGGTAGAGCATGTCGCCCTGCCCGAGCAGCGACTCGGCGCCCATCTGGTCGAGGATCGTGCGCGAGTCGATCTTCGACGACACCTGGAAGGCGATGCGGGTCGGGATGTTCGCCTTGATGAGCCCGGTGATCACGTCCACCGACGGCCGCTGCGTGGCGAGGATCAGGTGGATGCCGGCCGCACGCGCCTTCTGCGCCAGGCGTGCGATCAGCTCCTCGATCTTCTTGCCGACGACCATCATCAGGTCGGCCAGTTCGTCGATGACGACGACGATCTGCGGCAGCGAACCCAGCGGCTCGGGCTCGTCCGGCGTCAGCGAGAACGGATTCGGGATCAGCTCCTCGCGGCGCGCGGCCTCGGCAATGCGGCTGTTGTAGCCCGAAAGATTGCGCACGCCGAGCTTGCTCATCAGCCGGTAGCGCCGCTCCATCTCGGCCACGCACCAGTTCAGCGCGTTGCCCGCCTGGCGCATGTCGGTGACCACCGGCGCGAGCAGGTGCGGAATGCCCTCGTAGGTGCTCATCTCGAGCATCTTCGGGTCGATCAGGATGAGCCGCACCTGCGAGGGGTCGCTCTTGTAGAGCAGCGACAGCAGCATCGCGTTGATGCCCACCGATTTGCCCGAGCCGGTCGTGCCGGCGACCAGCAGGTGCGGCATCTTCGCCAGGTCGACGACGATCGGCATGCCGGCGATGTCCTTGCCGAGCGCCAACGTGAGCGGCGAAGCGCTCGTGGCGTACACCTGCGACGCGAGGATCTCCGACAACCGCACCGCCTGCCGGCGCGCATTGGGCAGTTCGAGCCCCATCAGGTTCTTGCCGGGAATCGTCTCGACGACGCGGATCGACACCAGCGACAGCGCACGCGCGAGGTCCTTCGACAGGTTGACGATCTGCGCGCCCTTCACGCCGGTGGCCGGCTCGATTTCATAGCGCGTGATCACCGGTCCCGGGTAGGCGGCGACGACGTTGGCGGCGACGTTGAAGTCGGCTAGCTTCTTCTCGATCAGGCGCGACGTATATTCGAGCGTCTCCGCCGATACCGTCTCGGTGGCCACCGGCGGCTCGTCGAGCAGCGAGATGGGCGGCAGCTGCGTGTCCGCCGGCAGGTCGACGAAGAGCGGAGTCTGCCGCTCGGCCTCGGCGCGCTCGGAGCGCTCGATGCGCGCCGCAGGCGTCTCGATGCGCACCGGCTCCGGGTCGTCGTCGAGGATGCGCCGCTTGACCTGCACCTGCTCGTCGCGCACGGTGGCCGCGACCTCGCCGATGCGGCGGTCCTTCCAGGCCGTGGCGGCATCGATCGTTCGCTGCACGATCCACTCGACGACGAAACCCACGCGCTCGAAGATGCTCAGCCACGACCATCCCGACCACAGGCTGAAGCCGGCGGCGATCATCACCAGCAGCGCCAGTGTGCCGCCCACCGCGCCGAGCGCGACGAACAGCGGATCGGCGAACTGCGCACCGACCACGCCGCCCGGCCCCATCGGCAACGAGACGTCCAGCGAATGCAGCCGCGACGACTCGATGCCCACGGTGCCGATCAACAGCAGCGCGAAGCCGAGCCAGCGCTCCCAGGGGAAGCGCTGCGCGTCGCCCGGTTGCGGCGCGCTGCGCAACGCGCGCAGCCCACGCAGCACCGCCACGGCGAGCAGCGCGACGAACAGGTAGGCGCTCAGTCCGAAGAGATACAGCAGCAGGTCGGCGAACCAGGCGCCGACGCGGCCCCCGGCGTTGCCGACCGCATTCCCCGGCACCGCGTGCGACCAGCCCGGATCGGCCTTGTCGTAGGTGGCCAGGATCAGCAGCAGGAACACACCGAGTGCGGCCATCGCGATCCAGCGCGATTCCTGCAGCAGCCGCAGGGCGCGCTCGGGAATGCCGAAATCGGCGCTGCCGGCGCGCGCCGGCGCGCGCCGCGTGGAAGCGGTGGTCGCGCTCATCCTTGCCATCGGGTGCTACGTGCCTCGCGTCAGCTGATGTACGAAGCGATCTTCTCGCGCAGCATCAGGCGACCCTCGGGCATCGGCACGATGTAGCCGTCGGTCTCCAGCCCCTTCATCACGCGCGAAACCATCTCGCGCGACGCGCCGATCATCTTCGCGATTTCCTGTCGCGGCAGCCGGTTGCGCACCACGCGCTCGCCGCCCACCTGCTCGGAGAAGTCGAGCAGCACGCGGGCGACGCGTCCGTAGACGTCGAGCAGCGCGAGCGTCTCGATCTTCTGGTCGGCTTCGCGCAGCCGACGCACCAGCCCGCGCATCACCGCCATGCACATGTCGTTGCTCTGCAGGAGCATCGACTTGAAGCTCTCCTTGGCGATCGACATGAAATCGCACGACTCGAGCGTGATCACGCTCGCCGAGCGTGGCGCATCGTCGATCAGGCTCATCTCGCCGAAGAAGTCGCCCGAGCCGAGCACGGCAAGAATCACTTCCTTGCCCTCGGAGTCGGAACGCTGCACCTTCGCGCGTCCCGACAGCAGGATGTACAACGACTGCGACGGCTCGCCTTCGGAGACGATCGTGCGGCCTTTCGGGAAGTTGCGGCGCGCACTGGCGGCCGCCAGCGACTCGATTTGCTGTTCGTTCAGCGCCGACAACAGCGGCACCCGGCGCAGGAACGCCTTGTTTTCTTCGTGAGCCATACCCACCTCTCGTCGAACGCAGGGGCGGTAGCCGGCAAGCACCGCTCCTATAATTCTGCACCACGTGTGCCGAATATCACGAAACGCTTCGAGAATCTCATTGTAAGTCGATGATTCTTTGAGTTTTTTACAACGTCGATTCCGCCTGTCCCCAGATGTCCACCACTCGCCACATCCGCCTGCTGATCCTCGGTTCCGGTCCGGCCGGCTACACCGCCGCGGTCTACGCGGCGCGCGCCAACCTGCAGCCGGTTCTCGTCACCGGTCTTGCGCAGGGCGGACAGCTGATGACGACAACCGACGTCGACAACTGGCCGGCCGACGCCGACGGCGTGCAGGGCCCCGACCTGATGGCCCGCTTCCAGCGCCACGCCGAGCGATTCGGCACCGAAATGGTCTTCGACCAGATCCACACGGTCCACCTGCACGAGAAACCGATGCGGCTGGTCGGCGATGCGGGCGAATACACCTGCGATGCGTTGATCGTCGCCACCGGAGCGTCGGCGAAATACCTCGGGCTGCCTTCGGAGGAAGCGTTCAACGGCCGCGGCGTCTCCGCCTGCGCGACCTGCGACGGTTTCTTCTATCGCGGCCAGGATGTCGTCGTCGTCGGCGGCGGAAACACGGCAGTCGAGGAAGCGCTGTACCTGGCGAACATCGCGCGCAAGGTCACCGTGCTGCATCGTCGCGACAGGTTCCGCGCGGAGCCGATCCTCTCCGACCGCCTGATGGCGCATACCGAGGAACGCGACGGCCAGGCAGGCAACGTGGAGATCCGCTGGTTCCACGAACTGGACGAAGTGCTCGGTGACGACAGCGGCGTGAACGCGGTGCGCGTGCTGGACAACCGCAGCGGCGAGAAAAGCGAGATCGCCGTGCAGGGCGTGTTCATCGCGATCGGCCATTCGCCGAACACCGCCATCTTCGAGGGCCAGCTCGAGATGCGCAACGGCTACATCGTCACCAGGGGCGGGCTCGACGGCGACGCGACCGCCACCAGCGTGCCCGGCGTATTCGCCGCCGGCGACGTGCAGGACCACGTCTACCGGCAGGCGGTCACCAGCGCCGGCACCGGCTGCATGGCGGCGCTCGACGCGCAGCGCTACCTCGAGGCGCTCGGGTCGCGATGACGCGCCCGCCGGGCCGGCCGCCTTCGCACCGTCCCGGCCGACCCGCCCGCCCCGCCTCGCTCGAATCCTTCGACGCGCTCGGCCGACACGTGCGCGCCGAAGCACAGGAGCGCGCACGCGACCGCGCCGAACGCGAGCGCCTCGAGCGCGAGCGCCTGCAGCGCGAGCACGAGCGCCTGCGCGAAGCGAACCTGTTCCGCGACGCGATCGGCGACGTCGTGCCGTTGCGACCCACCGGCCGGATCGATCCGCATCGTCGCGAGCTTCCCGCCACCGCCGTGCAGCGCGAGATCGACGAGCGCGCGGCGCTCGCCGCGTCGCTGTCCGACGAGATCGGCATCGAACAGCATCTGGAGACCGACGACGCGCTGTCGTATCGGCGGGCGTCGCTCGGGCCTGACGTCGTGCGGCGGCTACGTCGCGGCGAATGGACGGTGCGCGGGCAGATCGACCTGCACGGACTGCGCGTCGACGAAGCGCGCGAGGCGCTCGCCGCGTTCCTCGACGAGGCACTGCGCCGCGAGTGGCGCTGCGTTCGCGTGATCCACGGCAAGGGCCTCGGGTCGATCGGTCGCGAGCCGGTGCTCAAGGCGAAGGTGCCGCGCTGGCTCGTGCAGCGACGCGAGGTGCTCGCCTTCTGCCAGGCGCGACCGAACGACGGCGGCGCCGGCGCGGTGATCGTGCTGCTGCAGTGACCGTGAACGAGCGGCGCGAGCGGGTCGCGCTGCATGCGGCCGCTGCCACTTCCCGCGCCCCTACGTCGATGCGGGCGGCTCGACCAAGACGCCGCGCTGCGCCAGCCGCGCCGCATCGTCCGGCGTATCGAGATCGACGACGAACCGATCGTTCGGCGTCTCGACGCGATGCACGCGCTGCGGATTCGCGGCCAGCCAGCCGCGGCAGCCGGGCACCGGACCGGCCTGCAGCACCGCTTCACGAATTGCGCCGGCGATGACGACCGGGTTGCCGCGGGCGCCGCGATGAAACGGGATCGCGGCGCTTGCGTCGGGCAACTCGCGCCAGCGCGCGAGCAGCCAGCGCAGGTCCTCCGTTTCCAGCAGCGGCTGGTCGGCGAGCGCGATGACGATCGCGTCGAGCCCGGCAGGCAAGGCGCGCAACCCGGCGTCGACCGATACCTGCTGGTCGCAGCCGGGCTCGACCCTGCAGAACGCGCGCAGCGGAAAGGTGTCGAGTTCGACGCGCACGCGCTGCGCATCGCGCCCGAGCACGACGACCAGGTGACCGATCGGCACGCGCTGCAGCGCGCGCAGCATGCGCCGCACCAGCGGCTCGCCGTCGATGCGCATCAACAGCTTGTTCGGCCCGCCCATCCGCACGGCGCTGCCCGCGGCGAGCAGCACCGCGCCCAGCCGCGCCGGATCGATCGGCGCTGGCACAATGGAGCGGCTCTCGTCGGGGAGCATCTGCGTTGCGTTCCGGCTCAGGAGGCCACGATGCGAACGAGTGTAGCCGAGCGTCGCGCCGCAGAGGCGCCGTTCTCGTGCGCACTTGCCCGGTGGCGATGAACGCGATGCTCGCGCAGTGGCTCGGATCGATTCCCGAGCCGGTCCTGCGTCACCTCCCCGCACTCGCGCTGGCCGCGGCGCTGGCGTGGGGCGCCGGGTTGCGACTGTATCTCGTCGTCTTCGTCTTCGGGCTGCTCGGACGACTGGGCTGGTGGCCGCTGCCCGAGAATCTCGAAGTGCTCGCGCATCCGGCCGTGCTCGTCGCATCGGGATTCATGTCGGTGGTCGAACTCGCCGCCGACAAGATCCCGTGGGTCGACAGCGCCTGGGACGCGGTGAACACCTTCATCCGCATCCCGGCAGGAGCCGCGCTCGCCGCGGCGGTGTTCGGCGACTCGGGCGCGGCGTGGACGCTCGCCGCCGCACTGCTCGGCGGCACGCTTACCGCGACGACGCACTTCGCGAAGTCGGGCACGCGTGCGGCGGTGAACACCTCGCCCGAACCGTTCTCCAACATTGCCGTGTCGCTCGGCGAGGATGCGGGCGTCGTCGGCGGCCTGTGGCTCGCGCTGGCGCACCCGCTCGTCTTCCTGCTGGCGCTGGCCGTATTCCTGGTGGCTGCGGTGCTGCTGCTGCGCGTGATCGTGCGCGGGATGAAGCGGCTGCTGGGCGACGCAGGCGCGTCGTCGCCGGCCGGGCGCTGAACGGGCGCTGGCGTCTCGCGCGGCGGCCCGCGCAAGGCCGCGCTCGTCAGACGGCGGCTTCGCCGGTTTCGCCGGTGCGGATGCGAACGACCTGCTCGATGTCGGAGACGAAGATCTTGCCGTCGCCGATCCGCCCGGTGCGCGCGGCGCGCACGACGGCATCGATGACCGCTTCGACGACACCGTCGGCGACGATCACCTCGACCTTCACCTTGGGCAGGAAGTCGACGACGTACTCGGCGCCGCGATACAACTCGGTATGACCTTTCTGGCGACCGAAACCCTTCACCTCGGTCACGGTCAGACCCGTCACACCGACCTCGGCGAGCGCTTCGCGCACTTCGTCGAGCTTGAACGGCTTGATGATCGCCGTAATCTTCTTCATGCTGGCTCCGAGACTGCGCATCGGTTGCCCATCCTGCGGGCACGCGACGGCGTTGGCAAAGGCTGAATCGTACCCGAGACCATTCCTAGTACGCCGACCCACAGGTATCGCAACATGAAAGCGCGTCTTCGGCCCCAGGGCGGCGTTGCAAATCCTCGCCCTAGCTATTGCTATTGCTGCGGTTTGCGCCGTGCCCGGGGGGCGAATCCATCGCATTAATCCAGTTGCGATACCAGTGGGTCGGCGTACTA
>JAJPES010000082.1 GCA_021166725.1 Burkholderiaceae bacterium
CGCGCCTCGGGCGGCGGCATTCTTTTGCACGGGGGTCTGGCTTCCCGCTACGGTAAACCGGGCAAACCGGGGGTCACCCCAGGGTTGTGTCGCTACACAACCGGGGTCTGACCCCGGTTTTCCGGTTTTCCCGGTTTTCCGGTTTTCCTCGCAACCGGCTCAGTGCCCGGAGGGCGCGGAGCCCGGCGCGAGACGGTATTTCGTCCCGCAGTAAGAACACATCGCCTTCCCCGTAGCCCCCAGTTCGAGGTAGACCCGCGGATGCGAAGACCACAGTGGCATCCTGGCGTTGGGACAGAAGGCAGGCAGGTCGGAAGCGTCGATCTCGACGATGGCGTCCTGCGCCTGCCGCAGTTCGGTGGTGGAGTCGGGGCCGTTCATCGCTTCGGCGCTCCGACCGGGGTGAGCCATTCGCGATAGCGCGGATTGCGGCCGGCGACGATGTCGAAGAACATGCCCTGCAGCCGTTCGGTGACCGGGCCGCGTCGACCTTCGCCGATCGTGCGGTCGTCCAGTTCGCGGATCGGCGTGATCTCGGCAGCGGTGCCCGTGAAGAACGCTTCGTCGGCGCAGTACATCTCGTCGCGGGTGATCCGCTTTTCGCGCACCTCGATGCCGGCGTCGCGGGCGATGGTGATCACCGAGTCGCGCGTGATGCCGTCCAGGCACGACGCGACATCGGGCGTGTAGACCACCCCGTTGCGCACGATGAACACGTTCTCGCCGGAGCCTTCGGAGACGTAGCCCTCGGTGTCGAGCAGCAGCGCTTCGTCGTAGCCGTGCGCGCACACTTCCTGGTTGGCGAGGATCGAGTTGATGTAGTAGCCGCTCGCCTTCGCGCGGACCAGCGAGACATTCACGTGATGTCGCGTGAACGACGAGGTCTTCACGCGGATGCCGCCGGCGATCGCCTCCTCGCCGAGGTAGGCGCCCCACGGCCAGGCGGCAACCGCCACGTGGATGGTGTTGCCGCGCGCCGAAACCCCGAGCTTCTCCGAGCCGACCCAGGCGATCGGGCGCAGGTAGCACGACTCGAGCGCGTTCATCCGCACGACTTCCTTCTGCGCCAGGACCAGTTCGTCGAACGAGTAGGGCAGGTTCATCTGGAAGATCTTCGCCGAGTTGAACAGCCGCTTCGTGTGCTCGTTCAACCGGAAGATCGAGGTGCCTTCGTCGGTCCGGTAGGCGCGCACGCCTTCGAACACGGCCATGCCGTAATGCAGCGAATGCGTGAGCACGTGGATCGTGGCATCGCGCCAGTCGATCATGCGGCCGTCGAACCAGATATGACCGTCGCGGTCAGCCATCGACATCGCTTTCTCCCGGGGGAATTCCGAAGGCGCGCGAAGATGCGCGGAAAGCGCCCATTTTAGCAATCGACGTTGGCGTTAGACTCGGCACGATGTCGATCGCCCCGGATTCACGTTTCCGCTCCCAGCTGGCGCTGCTCGTCGTACTGCAGGCGCTGCTGCTGACGAACAACGTCACGCTGATCGCGGTCAACGGGCTCGCCGGCCTGCAACTCGCGCCCACGCCGCTGCTCGCCACCTTCCCGGTTACCGGCTACGTGCTCGGCGGCGCCGTCTGGGCGATGCCGGCGGCGCTGTTCATGCGCCGCTACGGACGGCGTGCCGGATACACGCTGGGCTCGCTCGTCGCGATGCTCGGCTCGCTGCTCGCCTGGCATGCGATGAACGTGGGGAGTCTCGCGCTGCTGTGCCTGGCCACCTTCGTTTGCGGGTTGTACAACGCGTTCGGCGCAAGCCTGCGCTTCGCCGCCGCCGATGTCGTCGACGCCGTGTCGGCGGAATCGGCCGCGGCGGCGGCGTGGCACGAGCGCTGGCGCCCGCGGGCGATCTCGCTCGTGCTTGCCGGCGGCATCGCCGGCGGCGTCGTCGGCCCGGAGGTGTCGAAGTGGTCGCGTGGGGCGCTGGCCACCCCCTTCGCCGGCAGCTACCTGGTGCTGGTGGCCTTCGCCGCGCTGTCGCTGCTACTCGTGCAGGCGTTGCGCGTTCCGGTACCGTCGCAGTCGGTGGCGATCGGCAGCGCACGGCCGCTGCGCGAGATCTTGCGCGATCCGGTGTGCCGCGTCGCCATCGTCTGCGCGGCGCTCGCCTATGGGGTGATGAACCTGCTGATGGTCGTTACGCCGCTGGCGATGGAAGTCTGCGGTCTGCCCTACGAGGCGGCGGCCTTCGTCATCGAGTGGCACGTGGTCGGCATGTTCGCGCCCGGGCTGTTCTCGGGCGCGCTGATCGGTCGCTTCGGCGCGCTGCCCGTCGTGTTCGCCGGCGGTGCGCTGATGCTCGGCTGCGTCGGCGTCGCCCTGTCGGGTGTCGAACTGATGCATTTCACGATCGCGCTGTTCGCGCTCGGCGTGGGCTGGAACTTCATGTACACCGGCGCGACCGCGCTGCTGACCAAGGCGTACCGGCCCGCCGAGAAGAACAAGGTGCAGGGCTTGATGGACTCGATCGTGTTCGCGACGATGATCACGAGCTCCGCGTCCTCGGGCGCGCTGCTCTTCGTCGACGGCTGGTCGGTGCTGAACCTGCTGTCGCTGCCTTTCGTCGTCATCGCGCTGGCGGCCGTGCTGTGGCTGGCGGCACGCAGCGGATGGGCGTTCGGCCGTCCGGGCGTGGGCGCAGCTTCGTAGCGATTCAGTCGGATCCGAACAGCGAGTTCCACAGCGCCCGCACGGCGGCTCGTTCTTCGGCGACGCTGTCCGGGTCCACGCGCGCGACGACGTCGTCAAGCCGCGCCTGGTGCTGCAGGCGCCGATAGCGGCGGTAAGCGTCGGCCGCGCGCTGCGCGAGCGGGGCGTCGATCAGCCCGAACTCGCCGGCGCGGCCGAGCAGCGCGATGTTGCCGGCGTTGTCGAGCAGCCGGGGGTGAGCGCCCGAGTGCGCGAGCACGAGGAACTGCACGATGAATTCGATGTCGACCATGCCCCCGCGGTCGTGCTTCAGGTCGAAGCGCTCGCTGCGGTTCGGGTGGCCGTCGCGCATGCGCGAGCGCATCGCGCGCACTTCGTCGCGCAGCCGCTCGTGGTCGCGCGGTCGCGCAAGCACCTCGCGCCGGATCGCCTCGAAGCGTTCGCCGATCGACGCGTCGCCTGCCGAGAAGCGCGCGCGCGTCAGCGCCTGGTGCTCCCACACCCAGGCGGCATCGTTCTGGTAGGACTCGAAAGCCGCGACGGTGGAGACGAGCATTCCGGCCTGGCCGTTCGGGCGCAGCCGCAGATCGGTGTCGAACAGCAGGCCGGCAGCTGTGCGCGTCGACAGCCAGGCGGAAACGCGCTGCGCGAGCAGCGCGTACGCCTCGGGAGCCCGCTCGTCCGCGTCGTCGTACAGGAAGACGAGATCGATGTCGGATGCGTAGCCGAG
This sequence comes from Burkholderiaceae bacterium, assembly GCA_021166725.1. Taxonomy (GTDB): domain Bacteria; phylum Pseudomonadota; class Gammaproteobacteria; order Burkholderiales; family Burkholderiaceae_E; genus Zeimonas. The sequence goes on from JAJPES010000082.1 coordinate 3,387, forward strand.
CTCCTTGCCGCCGAGACGGCCGTAGGCGATCGCCGCGAACCTCGCCGTGTCGCGAAACCGCAGTCGCAGGCCGCTCCATACGAGGTCGACGACCAGGTCGAGCACGCGGTCGGCCAGCTCGCTCAGGTGGTCGGACAGCCGCTCGACGGTGAGGCGGCCTTCTAGGTCCTGCACCATCAGCCGGAACACCTGTGCGTGATGCGCTTCGCGAACGAGATCCATCTGCCGCTCTACGTCGGGCGCGCCGTCGTGCGTGGCCGCCTCGACCCGCTCGCGCAACTGTTCGCTCCACGCGGTGTAGTCCTGCGGCTCGAGCAGCTCGCCGTCGAGCAGCTCGTCGAGGACCACCGGGTGCTGCATCAGGTACTCGGCGGGCGACTTCGCCCAGTCGAGCACGCGCAGCACGCGCGCGAACGCGTCGCGGAAGCGATCGAGCAGCGCGACGTAGCCCGGGCGCCGACAGATTGCTTCGAGCAGGTCGACCAGTCGGGCGAGTCCGGCCGGGCCGGTGCCCTGGCGCACCGCTTCGGAGAGCAGGCGTTCGATCGCTGCGCGCGTTTCCGTTCGCGTTGCGCGGTAGCGCGCACCGTCGCGCAGCGCGGCGAATCGACGGGCGGTCTCCGCGTCGGGCGCCTGCGCGGCTTCGGCCGACTGCGGCGCTTCGTCGTTCTCCTCGGGCGGCGCGAGCAGGCGGTCGAAGATGCGCGCGGTCGCTTCGGTGCAGCGATCGATCGCGACGTCGAAATCGGCGGCCGGCATGCCGAGCATCGTGCCGATCGCCTCGCGCTGCTCGCGATCGCGCGCGAGCCGGTGCGTCTGCGCGTCCTCGCGATACTGCAACATGTGCTCGGTGCGGCGCAGCAGCCGATAGGCGTGCGCCAGCGTTTCGCTCTCGTCTTCGGGCAGCAGCCCCTTCGCGGCCAGCGCCTCGAGCGTGTCGAGCGTGCGTCGGCCCTGCAGCGTGGGGTCCTGCCCGCCGCGCACGATCTGGAACAGTTGTGCGATGAATTCGATCTCGCGAATGCCGCCGCGGCCCAGCTTGACGTCGAAGGCTTCCGGGTCGCGCGCGCCGCGTCGCGCGACCTGCTCCCGGACCTTGGCGTGCAGCGCGCGCAGCGCCTCGATCGCATCGAAGTCGAGATAGCGCCGATAGACGAAGGGACCGACGATTCGCGCCAGCGCCGACTCGTCGTCGTCGCGTGCGTCGCGCGACGCGGTGCCCGAGTCGGCGATCACGCGCCCCTTGAGCCACGCGAAGCGCTCCCATTCGCGTCCCTGCGCGTAGAAATACTGCTCGAGCATCGGCAGCGACGCGACGAGCGGTCCGGAGTCTCCGTTCGGGCGCAGCCGCGCGTCGACGCGAAAGACGAAGCCGTCGGCGTCGCATTCGGACAGCAGCGCGATGGTCCGGCGCGCGAGGCGGTGCATCCACTCGCTGGAGGCGAGAACCCCGCCGCCGGCGCCTGCGCGCGCCGTGCCCGCGCTTTCACCGCCCGCGCTTCCAGCCGGAGCGCCTGCACTCTGGCCCTCGCCGCGGAACACGAAGACGAGGTCGAGGTCGGAAGACACGTTCAGTTCGCCGCCGCCGACCTTGCCCATGCCGACGGCGAGCAGGTCCTGCGGGGCGCCGTCGCGGTCGAGCGCCGCGCCGTGGCGCGCGAGCAGCGTCGCGCCCGCGGCGCGCATCGCCAGCGTAGTGGCGATCTCGGCGAATGAGGTCATCGCTTCGCACACTTCCTCGAGCGTCGCCCGCCCGCCGGTGTCGCGCTCGATGAGCGCGAGCATCAGCCAGTTGCGCGCGCGACGCAGTGCGCGACCGAGCGACGTTTCCTCGGCAGCCGCATCGGCTGTCGGGCCGCTCGCCGCGGCGCGCCGCTCCTGCTCGACCAGCGATTCGATCGCCGCCCGCGACAATGCGCTCGCGGTCAGCGCTTCGAGGCGGCTGCGCACGCAGGCCTCGCCGGAGCGCGCGGCGAACGCCGCGAGCGTGCGCCGGAAGTACGCCGAATGACGCTCGCCGCCGAAAGCCATGATCGCCGGTCCGAAGGGTTATCCTTGAGCCAGATTGTCGCTCATGCACGCCTCCGCACCGCCGCCCGCCGGCCCGACCCGACTCGAGCGCGCGCTCCGGTGGCTCGCGTGGAGCTTGCTCGTCCTCGCGCTGGCGCTCGCCGGCGCGTACGCCGCGCTTCGCACCCTCGTCTGGCCGAATCTCGATCGCTGGCGTCCGCAGATCGAGCAGCGGCTCGCCGCGGCTGTCGGCCATCCCGTGCGGATCGGCTCGCTGAGCACCGGCTTCGACGGCTGGCGTCCGTGGCTCGTCGCCGATCGACTCGTCGTGCTCGATGCCGACGGCAACGAGGCGCTGGCGGCCGACCGCCTGCGCGGCGTCGTCTCGATGCGAGGCGCGTTGCGCGGCCGCTTCGTGCTCGCGCTGCTCGAGATCGACGCGCCTGCCCTGCGCGTCGAACGCATCGCGCCGGATCGCCTGCGCATCGGCGGCTTCGACTTCGGTCTCGACGCGCCCGGCTCCAGCGGCTCTTCCGACGTCCTCGAGCGCCTGCTCGCGCACCGCCGGATCCTGCTGCACGATGCGCGCATCGAAGCGATCGACCGGGTCGACGACACTCGCCTCGCATTGACCGGGGTCGACATCGCCATCGGCTCGGTTGGTCGGCGTCATCGCGCGTCGCTGCATGTGCCGGCGTGGGGCGCGATGGCCGCCGACGTCGATGCGGCGATCGAGTTCGCGCATGCGCCGTTCGGCTCGTCGGCCGATTGGCGCACCTGGCGCGGCGAAGCCTACGTCGGCGCGCGCAGCGCCGATCTCGCGGCCGCGCTCGCGCAATGGCGTCGCTGGCACGACCTGTTCCGACTGCCGGCGGCGCCGCAGACGGTTGCCGTCGATGCGGGTCGGATCGGCTTTCGCGCCTGGACGCGGTTCGATCCGGAAGCGGCGAACCGCACGGCCGTGAAGCTCGAGGTGGCGTCGCTGCACGCGCGCGTCGACGGCCAGCCGCTTCCGATCGGCGGCCTTCGGCTCGAGGCGAACGCGACCCACGATCAGACGGGAGACACGACGATCGCGTTCGAGAAGCTCGAGTTCGACGACGAGCGGCATGGCAGCTTCGAGGCGATCGCCGGCGAGCCGATGCTGCGCGTGGACGCCGGCGGCCAGCCGCTCGCCGCGCGCCTCGTGCTCGGGCGCTTCGACGCCGCGCGCACGCTGGAGTGGCTGCGCGCCTTCCCGCTGCCGACCGACGTGCGCGCGCGTCTCGAGCCGCTGCAGGTCGAAGGACAGGTTCGTCGCGCCGCGCTCGACTGGTCGGTCGTACCCGGCGATGCCCGCACGCGTGTCGATGCGGAATTCGAACAACTGGCCTTCGCATGGAACGAGGGCGGCGAGCTGCGACCGGGCGAACCGCGTCTGCCGGGTTTCCGCAACGTCTCCGGACGCGTGCGTCTGACGCGCGACGGCGGCGAGGCGACGCTGGCAGGGCAGGACGCGGTGCTGCGCTTTCCCGGCCTGTTCGAGGAACCCGATGTGCCGCTCGAGCGGCTCGACGCCCGCGCGAGCTGGTCGATCGCCGCCGCTGCCGATCGCGACAGTTCGCCGCGCGTGGACCTGCGCATCGAGTCGCTGCATTTCGCGAACCGCGACGCGGCCGGCGAAGTTTCGGGCACCTGGCGCAGCGGTGGCCGCGGCGCGGGCATCGTCGATCTCGCCGGCCGACTCGAGCGCGCCGAGGCGTCGCGCACGTTCCGCTACCTGCCGCTCGTGATTCCCGCCGAGGTGCGCGACTGGGTGCGCGACGCGGTGCGCGGCGGGCGCTCGGACGACGTGCGCTTCGTGCTGCAGGGCGACCTGAAGGACTTTCCCTATCGCGACCCCGCCACGGGCACTTTCCGCGTCGAGGCGCGGCTGGCCGACGCGCAGCTCGCCTACGCGCCTGGATGGCCGGCGATCGATCGCCTCCGCGGTGCGCTGCGCTTCGAGCGCGCCGGCATGGAGATCGATGCACAGTCGGGAGCCGTGTGGAATGTCGCGCTCACCGGAACGAAGGCCCGCATCGCCGACTTCGACAAGCCGCTGCTGCTCGTCGAGGGCAGCGGCGCGGGTCCGGCGCAGGACATGATCCGCTTCGTCAACGAGAGCGCGCTGCGCACGAAGATCGACGATTTCACGCGCGAGACGACGATCGCCGGCGACGCGCAACTGCAACTGGCGCTCGAGTTGCCGCTCACCGACCTCGATGCGTCGCACGTACGCGGCGTGGTGCAGTTCGCCGGCAACGACGTCGCGCTCGACCGCAGCCTGCCGCCCTTCGAGTCGCTGGTCGGACGTCTCGAGTTCACCGAAGACCGGCTCGCGCTGCGCGGGCTGCGCGCAAGGTTCCTCGGCGGCGAGCTGCAGGCGCAGGGCGACGCTCCGGGGCCTGGACGGTTGCAGGTCAACGCCAGGGGATCGATTCCGGCCGCGTCGCTCGCGCAATTGCACGACCCGTCGTTCGGTCGCGCACTGCCTGCTCCCATCGGCGCAGCGCTGAGCGGCGCGCTTGCCTTCGATGCGCGCTTCGAGCTGCGCGATCGCCGCTCGACGCTGTCGATCGATTCCGATCTCTCCGGACTCGCCAGCGCGCTGCCGGCGCCGTTCGGCAAGCGAGCCGACGAGCGCTGGCCGTTGCGCATCGAATCTGTGACGTCGGCCGGTGACGTCGAGACGCTGCGCGTTCGTCTTCGCGACGACGCGCAACTCGTGCTGGAGCGCCAGCGCGCATCGGGCGCTGCGTCGGCAAGACTGCGCCGCGGCGTTTTCGCCCTCGGCACCGACGCGGTCCTGCCCGATGCGGGATTCGCCGCTCGCATTCATTCGGCGCAGCTCGATCTCGACGCCTGGGAAGCGTTGCTCGACGAGACGCCGCGCAGCGCGGCCGGCGTCGTCGTGCCGCCGTTGCCGAGCGCCTCCGATGCGCCTTCGTTCGTGCCCGACGTCGTCTCGGTCGTTTCCGATCGCGTGCGGCTGGGCGGGCGCACCTTCGAGGACGTGGTCGTCGGCGCCACGCGCACCGACACGGCGTGGCGTGCGAATCTGCACGCGAAGGGCATCGACGGCTATCTGCAGTGGACGGCTCCCGAAAGCGGGGCCCCCGCAGGACGGTTGTCGGCGCGCTTCACGCGATTGTCGATCCCCGAGGATCGCATCGACGAAATCGAGCAGCTGCTCGATTCGACCCCGCGCTCGCTTCCCGCACTCGACGTCGCGGCCGACGAACTCGTGCTCGGCGCGCGCGCACTGGGCGCGCTTCAGTTGCGCGCGCGGAACGACGAGACGCAGGGCGCGTCGCTGTGGCAACTGCAGCACCTGCAGTTGCACAACGCTGCCGCCACCTTCGAGGCCTCGGGCACCTGGCGCCCGCGCACCGCCGATGCGAAGCCGCTCAGTACGATGCAGTTCACCCTTTCGGTGGCCGATGCCGGCCGCTTGCTGGAGATCTTCGATTTCCGCGATGTGCTGCGCGGCGGCGCGGGCGCCCTGAGCGGCGAGGTGCACTGGAACGGCTCGCCGATGCGCTTCGACTCGCGTTCCCTGGGCGGGGAGATCGCGTTGTCGCTGGGCAAGGGGCAGTTCCTCAAGACCGATCCGGGCATCGCGAAACTGATCGGTGTGGTGAACCTGCAGTCGTTGCGCCGGCGGCTCGTCTTCGATTTCCGCGACGTGTTCGCCGAGGGCTTCGCCTTCGACCGGATCGACGGAACGCTTCGGGTGCGCGACGGCGTGGCGCGCACCGACGACTTCCGGATGCGCGGCGTGGCCGCGCAGGTCGCGATCCGCGGCGAGGCGAGCATTCCGGCGGAGACGCAGTCGCTCGTCGTCGAGGTGCGACCCGAGTTGAACGCCGGCCTCGCCTCGCTCGCCTATGCCGCGTTGGCGAACCCGGCGCTCGGCCTCGGATCCTTCGTGGCGCAGATGGTGCTGCGCGAGCCCCTGCAGCGGATGTTCGCGTTCGAATACGACGTGACCGGTCCGTGGGACGATCCGCAGGTGGTGCGCCGTTCGCGTCCGACACCGGAGTCGCTGGTCTCGCCCGACCTGCCCGCGCCCCCGGCGGCCGGCAGCGCCCCCGCACAATGAGCGCGGCCGCCGGTCGCGCGTTGCAGGAGTCGAAGATGTCCTCGAAGCCCGATGCGGCTGGTTCCGAATTGCCGGGCGCGGCGGCGCAGGCGCGACTGCGCGTGGCGGCCGTGCAGATGGTTTCCTCGACGAGCGTGGACGAGAACCTCGCGCGCGCCGGCGCACTCATCACCGAAGCCGCCGCGGCAGGGGCGAAACTGGTTGCGTTGCCCGAGCACTTCGCATTGCTCGGCCGCAGCGACCGGGACAAGGTGGCGATCCGCGAAGCCGACGGCGAGGGGCCGATCCAGCGCTTCCTCGCCGAACAGGCGTCGGCCAACGGCGTCTGGCTGGTCGGGGGCACGCTGCCGCTGCACAGTCCGAACCCCGGCAAGGTGCTGAACACGAGCTACGCCTTCGCGCCGGACGGTGCGCGCGCCGCCCGCTACGACAAGATCCACCTGTTCGGTTTCGAGCACGGCGACGAGCGCTTCGACGAGGCGGCGACGATCCTGCCGGGACGCACGCCGGTGGTCGTCGACATCGACGTCGGCGCCGCGGGCGCGGCTCAGTGCTGGCGCGCGGGAATGAGCGTGTGCTACGACCTGCGCTTTCCGGAACTGTATCGAGCGCTCGTTCCGGCGGACTTGATTCTCGTGCCGTCCGCCTTCACCTACACCACCGGGTCGGCGCATTGGGAAGTGCTGCTGCGCGCGCGGGCGATCGAGAACCAGTGCTACGTGCTCGCGCCGGCACAGGGCGGTCGCCACGAGAACGGGCGGCGTACCTGGGGCCATTCGATGCTCGTCGATCCGTGGGGGGAAATCGTCGCGATGCACGACGAAGGCGAGGGGATCGTCATCGGCGACATCGAGCGCAGCCGGCTCGATGCGGTGCGCGCGAGCATCCCCGCCCTCCGACATCGCGTCCTGTAGCATGCATTCATGAAACTCGTCGAAACACCTTTCCAGACGCTTGCGCTCGCGCGCTCGGTGCTGCTCGAGCCCTACGGGCTCGACGACTCGCACCTGTCGGCCGCGCTCGCAGAGATCTTTCGTCACCGCGTCGATTACGCCGACCTGTATTTCCAGTTCACGCGCAGCGAGGGCTGGAGCCTCGAGGAAGGCATCGTCAAGTCGGGCAGCTTCGCCATCGACCAGGGCGTGGGCGTGCGCGCCGTCTCGGGTGACAAGACCGCGTTCGCCTACTCCGACGTGATCGGCGCCGATGCGCTGATGAACGCCGCGCGCGCCACGCGCACGATCGCCGCGCGCGGCGCCGGCCGCGTCAAGGTCTCGGGTGCGCTGGTGCCGGGGCACGGCCACGCGCTGTACGGACTCGACGACCCGATTCCGCGCCTGGACGCCACGCAGAAGGTGGCGCTGCTCGAGCGCGTCGAGCGCATGGCGCGCGCAAGGGATCCGCGCGTACGCCAGGTGATGGCCGGGCTGGCAGCCGAATACGACGTCGTCCTCGTCGCACGCTCCGATGGACACGTCGCCGCCGACGTGCGTCCGCTGGTGCGTCTGTCGCTCAGCGTCATCGCCGAGCAGGGTGGACGACGCGAGCAGGGCCACAGCGGCGGCGGCGGGCGTTTCGACTTCGCGCATTTCGACGACGAGCGCCTCGAGCGCTACGTCGACGAGGCGGTACATGCGGCGCTCACCAATCTCGACGCACGCCCCGCGCCGGCCGGCACGATGACCGTCGTGCTCGGTCCCGGCTGGCCCGGCGTGCTGCTGCACGAAGCGGTCGGCCACGGTCTCGAAGGCGACTTCAACCGCAAGGGTTCGTCGGTGTTTGCCGGACGCATCGGCGAGCGCGTGGCCAGTCGCGGCGTCACCGTCGTCGACGACGGCACGCTGTCGCAGCGGCGCGGCTCGCTGAACGTCGACGACGAGGGCAACCCGACGCAGCGCAACGTACTGATCGAGGACGGCGTCCTGCGCGGCTACCTGCACGATTCGCTGAACGCGCGCCTGATGAAGAGCGCCGTCACCGGCAACGGCCGCCGCGAGTCCTTCGCGCACCTGCCGATGCCGCGCATGACGAACACCTACATGCTCGCCGGCGAGCGCGATCCGGCCGAGATCCTCGAATCGGTGGACCGCGGCCTGTATGCGGTGAACTTCGGCGGCGGGCAGGTCGACATCACGAACGGCAAGTTCGTGTTCTCGGCCTCCGAGGCGTGGTGGATCGAGAACGGCCGCCCGCAGTATCCGGTGAAGGGCGCGACGATCATCGGCAACGGCCCCGACGCGCTGCAGCGGGTGACGATGATCGGCAACGACATGCGTCTCGATCCCGGCATCGGCGTCTGCGGCAAGGACGGCCAGAGCGTTCCGGTCGGGGTCGGGCAGCCCACGCTGCGCATCGAGCAGATGACGGTGGGCGGCACGGCCTGACGCCCGCCGGCGGCGATCATCCCGAGCACGCAGACCTTCAGCCTGCGCCGGATCGCGCTGCCGGCCTTCGGACCGTCGCTGCTGTTCGGCGTGGGCGAAGGCGCGATCCTGCCGATCGTCCCGCTCACCGCGCGCGATCTGGGCGCGTCGGTCGCAGCAGCCGCGCTCGTCGTCACGCTGATCGGTGTCGGCTCTCTCGTCAGCAACGTTCCCGCCTCCATCGTCACCAGGCGCTTCGGCGAGCGGCGCGCAATGGTCGGCGCGTCGCTGTGGGCGGCGTTGGCGATGCTGCTGTGCATGTTCGCGCGCGAGCTTGCCGTCTTTTCGCTGGCGATCCTGATGATCGGCATGTCGGCGGCGGTGTTCAACCTCGCTCGGTTGAGCTGGCTGGCCGAAGCGGTGCCGGTGCCGTACCGGGCTCGCGCGCTGTCCACGCTGGGCGGGGTGCTGCGCATCGGCCTGTTCCTCGGGCCCTTCGTCGCAGCGGCCGCCATCCATGCGTTCGGCGCGCTCGCTGCCTACGGCGTGGGCATCGTCGTGCTGGTGGCCGGTGCTTTGGTCGCACGCTCGGTGGGCGAATTGCCGACGCCCGGCGGCGCCGCGGCGTCGCGGCGCGTTCCGTTGCGGCTCGCCGAGGTGCTGCGCGAGCATCGCCGCGTTTTCGCCACTGTCGGGCTGGGCGTCGTCCTGATCGCTGCCGTGCGCGCATCTCGACAGGGCATCGTTCCGCTGTGGGCCGATCACATCGGCCTGGGCGCGGCGAGCGTGTCGCTGATCTACGGGCTGTCCAACGCCGTCGACATGCTCGTCTTCTATCCGGCCGGGCGCCGCATGGATCTACGCGGCCGTCGTGCCGTCGCGGTGCCCTCGATGATGATCATGGGCATCGCGCTGCTTGCGATGCCGTTCACGCATTCGGCACCGGCGCTGCTCGCCGCCGCGCTGCTGATCGGCTTCGGCAACGGAATCGGTTCGGGGCTGGTGATGACGCTCGGCGTGGACCACGCGCCGGTGCACGCTCGCACGCAGTTCCTCGGCGTCTGGCGGCTGTTGTCGGACGTCGGCGCCACTGCCGGTCCCGCGCTGTTGTCGGCGGTCGCTGCCGTCGCGCCGCTGGCGGCGGCGGTCGCGTCGATCGGCGGGGTCGCCTTCGCCGGCGCAGCCGCCTTCTCGCGTTGGGCGCCCCGCTCGGTCCCTCCTGCTGCCCCTTCGACGTCGGTCGATTCCTGAGCGGGCGTTGCCGGATGGCCGCGTTGTCCGTTCCGCTTGCGGCGCGCGGGCGGGCGACGTACACTGCCCGGATGTTGTTGCACTGCAAACAAGAATCCGCCGCCGGCAACGTCCCTGGGCCGGCCAGCCGATTTACGCGCTTCTTCTTCTACTTTCCCTGCAGCTGGCGGGGCGAGTCGGCACTGCGCGCAGAAAGCTGAGCAGCGAACACCGAATCCACGAACCGCCGGCACTGTCCGGCGGTTTTTTTTTGGCGACCACCATGCCCCACAGCACCGACGACCTTCGCATCCGCGCGATCAAGGAACTGGCTCCCCCGTCGCACCTGTTGCGCGAGTTCGCGATCGACGCGGCAGCGGCCGAAACCACCTACGAGTCGCGACGATCGATCCATCGCATCCTGCACGGCGAGGACGATCGCCTGATCGTCATCGTCGGCCCCTGCTCGATCCACGATACCGCCGCGGCCCGCGAATACGCGAGGCGGCTCGTCGAACAGCGCCAGCGGCTGGCCGGCGAGCTCGAGGTGGTGATGCGCGTGTATTTCGAGAAGCCGCGCACGACGGTCGGATGGAAGGGGCTGATCAACGACCCGGATCTCGATCACAGTTTCGACATCAACAAGGGACTGCGCATCGCGCGCGAGCTGCTGCTCGACATCACGCACATGGGCCTGCCGGCGGGCACCGAGTTCCTCGACATGATCACGCCGCAGTACTACGCCGACCTGATTTCGTGGGGCGCGATCGGCGCGCGCACCACCGAGTCGCAGGTGCACCGCGAGCTGGCTTCGGGGCTGTCGTGTCCGGTGGGCTTCAAGAACGGCACCGACGGGAACCTGCGCATCGCCTTCGACGCGATCAAGGCCGCCTCGCAGCCGCACCACTTCCTTTCGGTCACCAAGGGCGGGCACTCGGCGATCGTCTCGACGAACGGCAACGACGACTGCCACGTGATCCTGCGCGGTGGCAAGCACCCGAACTACGACGCTGCCAGCGTCGATGCGGCGTGTCGCGCCGCCGCGGTCGAGGGGCTGCCGTGCCGGTTGATGATCGACGCGAGTCACGGCAACAGCCAGAAGCGCCCGGAGAACCAGATCCCGGTCGCGACGGCGGTCGCCGCGCAGGTCGCGGCAGGCGATGCGCGCATCGTCGGCGTCATGATCGAAAGTCATCTGCAGGCGGGACGACAGGATCTCGTCGAGCGCAGCCTGCTCCGCTACGGGCAGAGCATCACCGACGGTTGCATCGGCTGGGACGAAAGCGTGCAACTGCTCGATGCGCTGGCCGAATCCGTGCGCGCGCGTCGGGTCGCGGCCGAGGCCGCCACCGGTGCCGGCCGTTCGTCGGGCGGCGCATCGATGCAGCGCACCGCTGCCATGCGCTGCGTCGATCGGGGCTGAACGACCTGTGCGCCGAACGCCGCGCAAGCGCCATCCGTCGGAAATGGGCCGCAGCGGGCAACGTGCGTTGCACTCGGTAGGGAACACGCCGTTTACCATGCTATAAACGGTGCAGTGTTTCGGAGAGCAATCGATGGAAGCGGTGAAAGGCGGCCCGGCGACCGAATCTGCGTCGAGCGCATCGACGACCGCGCGACGCACGCCCCACGAGCGGCTGCTGGCAGTGGGCCTGAAGCCCATCGGACGCGCCAGCGACTTCGCCGACCAGATTCACGGCCTGATGACCAGGACGCCGCTGTTCTCCGGGCTCGACATCGACGAGACTCGCAAGCTCGGCACGTTCATGTACGTCTACGAAGCGCAGCCCGGCGTCACGATCATCAACGAGGGCGAAACGGGCGACTTCATGATGCTGCTGATGCAGGGCATGGTCGACGTCCTGCGCCGCAACCGCTACAACTACCCGTCGCGCATTGCCGTCGCGCACGCCGGTCATTCACTCGGCGAGATGTCGATGTTCGATGGCGAACCGCGCTTCGCATCGTGCGTCACGCTGGAGAACAGCCGCATCGCCGTGCTCACGCGCGATGCGCTGATGCTCGTGCTGGGCGACGAACCCGCGCTCGGCAACAAGATCCTGCTCAAGCTCGTGCAACTCCTCTCCGAGCGCCTGCGCCAGACCAGCGCGAAGCTGGTCTCGTATCTGGAAGCGGCGCGGGATTCTTGAGGGGAAAACCGGGGACAACCGGGGAAACCGGGGACAACCGGGAAACCGGGAAACCGGGAAACCGGGGTCAGACCACCGGGAAACCGGGGTCAGACCACGGTTTGAAAACCGTGGTCTGACCCCGGTTTCCCGGTTTCCGGTTTCCGGTTTCCCGGTTTCCCCGGTTTCCCCGGTTGTCCCCGGTTGTCCCGGTTTTCCCCCGGTTCTCCGTCAGCGCGCCCGATCCTTCTGCCACATCACGTCGCCCACCCCGGCGTGCGCATTCAGCACCCGCGACAGCACGAACAGCAGGTCCGATAGCCGGTTCAGGTAGCGCCGGCAGTCGGGGCGGATATCTTCGGCGTTGCCCAGCGACACCACTGCGCGCTCGGCGCGGCGGCAGACGGTGCGGGCCAGGTGCGCGAAGGCGGCCGCGCGCGAACCGCCGGGCAGCACGAATTCCTGCAGCCGCGACAGTGCTGCGTTGTGCTCTTCGAGCAGCGCGTCGAGTTTGGCAACCTGCGACTCGTGCAGGTTCTCGAAACCGGGGATGCACAACTCGCCGCCGAGGTCGAACAGGTCGTGTTGTATGCCGATCAACTGCTCGCGGACGTTCTCCGGCATCGGTTCGGTGAGCAGCACGCCGATCGTCGAATTCAGTTCGTCGACCTGGCCGATCGCCTCGATGCGCGGTCCGTCCTTGCTCGTGCGCTTGCCGTTGCCCAGGCCCGTGGTTCCGTCGTCACCGGTACGCGTGGCGATCTTCGACAGTCGGTATCCCATCGTCGTGATTCCTTCGTTGGATCGCCCGAGTGTATCGCCGACCGTTCGCCCGCAACGAGGATCCCGCTTCCGCGCATCGCGCGCCGCGGCGGCGCCACGCGTGCCCGGCGCCAGCGTTCGGGATACCATTTCCGCGAGAAACCCGCCCGAGGCATGCAAGTTCGCCTGTCCGCTTCATTTCGAAGAGCCGCCATGAACAGCCCCACGATCGCCGCCGACACGCTGAAGCGTCCCTTCCCCGACGCGCTCGCTTCGGCGCTGCGTGCGCGCTTCGGCGATCGCTTCAGCACCGCTGCCGCGGTGCGTGACCACCATGGTCGCGACGAATCGCCGTTTCCGCCGACGCCGCCCGACGCCGTCGTCTTCGCGCACAGCACCGACGAGGTTGCCGATGCCGTGCGCCTGTGCCGCGAGCATCGCGTGCCGATCATCGCCTACGGCGTCGGTTCGTCGCTCGAAGGACACCTGCTGGCGGTGCGCGGCGGCGTCTCGATCGACCTGTCGCAGATGAACCGCGTGCTCGCCGTGCAGCCGGAAGACCTGACTGCCACCGTCCAGGCGGGCGTCACGCGCGTGCAGTTGAACGACGAGCTGAAGGGAACGGGATTCTTCTTTCCGATCGACCCGGGTGCGAACGCGAGCCTGGGTGGCATGGCCGCCACTCGCGCCTCGGGCACGAACGCAGTGCGCTACGGCACGATGCGCGAGAACGTGCTCGCGCTCACCGTCGTCACCGCCGACGGCAAGGTGATTCGCACCGCCGGGCGGGCGAAGAAGTCGTCGGCGGGCTACGACCTCACGCGGCTCTTCGTCGGCTCGGAGGGAACGCTCGGCATCGTCACCGAGGTGACGGTGAAGCTCTATCCGATTCCGGAAGCCATGTCCGCGGCGGTGGTCAATTTCCCGAGCCTCGCCTCGGCGATCGATGCGGTGATCCAGATCATCCAGATCGGCATGCCGATCGCGCGTTGCGAGTACGTCTGCGATCGGTCGATCCGCGCGATCAACGCGCACAGCCACACGACGCTGCGCGAGGCGCACACGCTGTTCTTCGAATTTCACGGCAGCGAGAAGTCGGTGCAGGAGCAGGCCGAGCTGGCGCAGCAGATCACGCGCGAGCACGGCGGCGAGGACTTCGAATGGGCCACGCGTCCGGAGGATCGCTCGCGCCTGTGGACCGCGCGGCACAACGTGTATTTCGCCGGGCTGCAGGTGCGTCCGGGCGCGCGGGCGATCACCACCGATACTTGCGTGCCGATTTCCCGACTGAGCGATTCGATCACCGGTGCCCGGCGCATCCTCGACACAGCGAGCTTTCCCACGCTGATCGTCGGGCACGTGGGCGACGGCAATTTCCACTCGATGTTGCTGATCGACCCCGACGATCCGGCGGAAATGGCCGAGGCCGAGCGGCTGAACGACGAAATCGTCCGACTGGCGCTTTCGATGGACGGCACCTGCACCGGGGAACACGGCGTCGGCTTGCACAAGATGGGATTCCTCGAGGAGGAGGCGGGCGAAGACGCGATCGAGCTGATGCGCCGGATCAAGCGTGCGCTCGACCCCGACGACATCCTCAATCCCGGGAAGATCTTCCGGCTCCAGTAGCAGCGCCGCGCGGAGAGGCCGATGGCCGAGCAGCACGAGCCCGCTTCGAACCCAGCAGATCCGCTGCGCGATTTCTCGCGCAGCCACGCGGGCATCCTGATCCGGCTCGAACAACTGCGCGAGCTGGCGCAGAAGCTCGCTCAGGGCGGCCCCGAGCGCCGCGCGCTGCGCGACCGTGCGCAGGAGATCGTCGCTTTCTTTCACGAGGCGGTGATCGAGCACCACGCCGAGGAAGAAGACGCGCTTTTTCCGGCCGTCGCGCGCAGCGCCGCGCCGGGCGACGAGGCCGAGCTGGTCGCATCGCTTGCCGCCCGGCTCACGCGCGAGCACCGCCAGATCGAGGACGACTGGAAGGCGATCGAACCGGCGCTGCTGCGCCTGTCGCGCGGCCGCGGCGCGGAGCTCGACGCGGGCATCGTCGCGCGGCTGTGCGACCGCTACGCGGCGCACGCGCAATTCGAGGAGGGCGGCTACCTGCCGCTCGCCGCCAAGATCCTCGACGCGGACGACCAGGCCTCGCTCGCGCTCACGCTGCACATCCGCCACTCGCTCGATCGGGTGCTCGGCTTCATCTGAGCCGGGCGAACGCAGGCGTCTCAGCGGCGATAGCGCTTCGGCACGAAGGGGAGCGCAACCCGCTCCACCGGCAGGCGGCGCTCGCGGACCATCGCGTACAACGATGCCTGGCCCTGCAGCGCTGCGTTCTCGACGCGCGCCAGCAGGATCGGGTAGCCGAGCGTCGGCGACAACGTTCCGCTACTGACCTCGCCGACGCGATTGTCGTTCTCGTCGACGATAGTCGCGTGTGCGCGGATCGGCACGCCGGCGTGCGAGGCGAAACCGGTCAGTACTCGCGCTGCGCCTGCGACGAGCTGGTGCAGCACCGCATCGGCGCCCGGGAAACCGCCCGTCTTCGTGCCGCCGGCGCGGCGCGACTTCGGAATCGCGAAGGACAGGCCCGATTCGACCGGCGTCGTCGTCGGGTCGATGTCATTGCCGTGCAGCGGCAGGCCCGCCTCCAGGCGTAGCGTGTCGCGCGCGCCCAGGCCGGCGAGGCTCACGCGCGGATCGTCGAGCAGGCGCTCGACGATCTCGTGTGCCCGGTCGAGCGGCAGCGAGATCTCGAAACCGTCCTCGCCGGTGTAGCCCGATCGCGTGGCGAAGCAGCGCGCGCCGAGCAGCGAGAGCGTGCGCGCCTGCAGGAAGCGCATCGATGCGCAGTCGGGATCCAGCGCGGACAGCACCGCTTCGGCCTGCGGCCCCTGCAGCGCGATCAGCGCCGCATCGATTTCGTCGATCGCCAGCGCCGGGCACAGCGAGCGCAGCCGCGCGAGGTCCGCGTCGCGATTGCCCGCGTTCGCCACGATGCGCACTTCGGCGCGCTCGGCGTCGGCCAGGTGCACGAGCATCAGGTCGTCGTCGATGCCACCCGCGTCGTTCAGCAGCAGCGAGTAGCGCTGCACGCCGTCGGCCCAGTCGGCGAAATCGACCGGCAGCGCGGCCTCGAGCTGCGCGTACAGCGTTTCGCGGCGGCCGTCGCGCGCGCGCACGCGCAACTGCCCCATGTGCGATACGTCGAACACGCTCGCCGCGGCGCGCGTGTGCAGGTGCTCGGCGCGCAGACCCCCGGCGTACTGGATCGGCATCCGGAATCCGGCGAAGGCGCCGAAGCGGGCGCCGTGAGCGGCGTGCAGCGCGTGAAGCGGGATTTCCCGCAACGGCAGGCTTGGTTCGGTCATTCGTAGTCGGATGGCGGCGGGCAGGTGCAGACGAGGTGGCGGTCGCCTGCGGCGTTGTCGATGCGGGCGACGCTGGGCCAGAACTTCGCCTCGCGCACCCAGGGCAGCGGATAGGCGGCTTCTTCGCGCGAGTAGCGATGCGTCCATTCGCCGGCGATCGCCTGGGCCGTGTGCGGGGCGCCGCGCAGCGGGTTGTCGTCGCGGTCGAGTTCACCGCGTTCGATGCGTTGCAGTTCGCCGTGGATCGCGATCATCGCGTCGCAGAAGCGGTCGAGCTCGTCCTTCGGCTCCGACTCGGTCGGCTCGATCATCAACGTGTCGGCGACCGGGAACGAGACGGTGGGCGCGTGAAAGCCGTAGTCCATCAGCCGCTTGGCAACGTCCTCGGCGCTCACGCCGCAGGTGGCTTTCAGCGCGCGCAGGTCGAGGATGCATTCGTGCGCGACGAGTCCGTTGGCGCCGCGGAACAGCACCGGAAAATACGCTTCGAGCCGTCGCGCGACGTAGTTCGCCGACAGCATCGCCGTCTCGGTGGCGCGGCGGATGCCGTGCGCGCCCATCATCCGGATGTACATCCACGAGATGGTCGTGATCAGCGCGCTGCCGCATGGCGCGGCCGAAACGGCGGTGCCGGCGTCCGGCGCCGCGTATGGGTCGTCGGGCAGGAAATCGGCCAGGTGCGCCGCCACGGCGATCGGACCCATGCCCGGACCTCCACCGCCGTGCGGAATGCAGAAGGTCTTGTGCAGGTTCATGTGACAGACGTCGGCGCCGACCAGCGCCGGTTTCGTCAGTCCCGCCTGCGCATTCAGGTTCGCGCCGTCCAGGTAGACCTGCCCGCCGGCCTCGTGCACCAGGCGGCAGACTTCGACGATTCCCGGCTCGAACACGCCGTGCGTCGACGGCCAGGTGATCATCAGCGCGGCGAGCGATGCGCGGTTTTCGTCCACGCGTCGTGCGAGGTCTCCCAGGTCGACGTTGCCCTGCGCGTCGCAGCCGACCACGACGATGCGCATTCCCATCATCTGCGCGCTCGCCGGATTGGTGCCGTGCGCCGAGGCCGGGATCAGGCAGACGTCGCGCGCGCCTTCGCCGATCGATTCGAGGTACCGACGGATCGCCAGCAGTCCGGCGTATTCGCCCTGCGCTCCGGAGTTCGGCTGGAATGAAACGGCGGCGAAGCCGGTGATCTCGCCGAGCCAGTCGCCCAGTTGCGCGAGCATCGCGCGATAGCCCAGCGCCTGTTCGGGCGGCACATAGGGGTGCAGGTTGGCGAACTCGGGCCAGCTGATCGGCGCCATCTCGGCGGCCGCGTTGAGCTTCATCGTGCACGAGCCGAGCGGAATCATCGAGTGCACGAGCGACAGGTCGCGGTTCTCGAGCTTCTTCAGGTAGCGCACGAAAGCCGCTTCGCTGTGGTAGCGCTGGAACACGGGATGCGCGAGGACGGCGTCGGTGCGCAGCAGCGCGGCGTCGATCGCGGCGCCCTCGATGGAAAATGCGGCGGCCAGCGTGTCGAGTTCGCCTGCGTCGATGCGCCGGCCGGTGAACACCCACGCGAGATCGGCGACGTCGGCGAGTGTGCTCGTCTCGTCCAGGTTCGCGCCGAAGCGGCCTGTGCCGCCTTCCTGAGCCGTGTATTCGCGCAGGTTGATGCGCTGCGCCCGCGCGCGTTGGCGAACGGCCGACGCGTCGGTCACGTCGTAGGCGAGCGCATCGAAGAATGCGTCGTGCAGCAGCTGGGGCGCGTCTTCTGGCGCAGCCGCGACTTGCGTTGCAGCTGCGCCTTGCGTTGCAGCGGCGCCCTGCGATGCCTGTGCAACGACGTGCGCGAGCAGGCGCGCGAGCGCGTGCACGCGCTGCGCGATCGCGCGCAGCCCGTCGGGGCCGTGCCACACCGCGTAGAACGAAGCGATGTTGGCCAGCAGTGCCTGCGCCGTGCAGATGTTGCTCGTCGCCTTCTCGCGCCGGATGTGCTGCTCGCGGGTCTGCAGCGCCATGCGCAGCGCGGGACGCCCTTCGGCATCGCGCGAGACGCCGATGATGCGTCCGGGAATCGTGCGCAGCAGGTCTTCGCGTGCGGCGAGGAACGCCGCGTGCGGACCGCCGTAGCCCAGCGGCACGCCGAAGCGTTGCGCCGAGCCGATCGCGATGTCGGCGCCCATCGCGCCGGGCGAGCGCAGCAGCATCAGCGAGAGCGGGTCGCAGCCGACCGTGACGCGCGCGCCGCCGGCGTGTAGCGCCTCGATCTCGCGCGTGAAGTCGCGCACCCTGCCGAAAGTGTCGGGCGTCTGCAGATGCGCGCCGAAATACGATGCGTCGTCGTGCAGCGCCGCTGCATCGTCGATGCGCAGTTCGATGCCCATGCGTGCGGCGCGCGTGCGCAGCACCGCGAGTACCTGCGGGTGCGTCGCGTGCTCGACGAAATAGCGCGTCGACTTCGACTTCGATGCGCGGCGCGCCATCGCCATCGCTTCGGCCGCGGCCGTCGCTTCGTCGAGCAGCGACGCGTTGGCGATCGGCAATCCGGTGAGGTCGATCACCATCTGCTGGAAGTTCAGCAGCGCTTCGAGGCGGCCCTGCGCGATCTCCGCCTGGTACGGCGTGTACGCCGTGTACCAGCCGGGGTTCTCGAGCACGTTGCGGCGGATCGCCTCGGGCAGGATCGTGCCGTGGTAGCCCGCGCCGATGAAGCTGCGCCACAGCTCGTTGCGCTCGCCGAGCGCGTGCAGCTCGGCGAGCGCCTGCGTTTCGTCCACGGCGGCTTCGAGCGCGAGCGGCGCCTCGAGCAGCACCTGCCGCGGCACCGCCGCGCGCACGAAGTCCGCGTTCGAGGCGAAGCCGAGCGCAGCGAGCATCTCGCGCTGCTGCACGGCGCTCGGGCCGATGTGGCGCGCGACGAAGTCGTCGCGGGACGAAAGCGCGCGAAGTCTCGCGCCGAGGGAATCGGGTGCGTTCATCGACGGGGATCCCGGCATCGGGAAAGGCGGTACGAAGGATTACGCGGTGCGCCTTCGCGCGCCGCAGGCGACGCGACGCGCATCAACGCGCCGCGTGGGTGAATCACTCGGACCCGGGGCCCGCCGTGTAGCTTGCGGCGTCGAGCAGCGCGTCCAGCTGCGACGGATCGGCCGGACGCATCCGAAACAGCCAGCCCGCGCCGAAGGGCTCGGCGTTGACCGTCTCCGGTGCATCGGCGAGCGCGGCGTTGGCCGCGGTCACTTCCCCGTCGACCGGCGCGTAGACGTCGGAGGCGGCTTTCGTCGATTCGACGACGACGCACGCCTCGCCCTGCTTCAGCTTGCGGCCCGCATCGGGCAGTTCGACGTAGACGAGCTCGCCGAGCGCATCCTGCGCATGGAAGGTGATGCCGACGGTCAGCGTACCGTCGGATTCGCGGCGCACCCATTCGTGCGTCGAGGTGTAGCGGAGTTCGGTCGGGTTTTCCAAGGAGGGACTCCGGAAACGGCGCGTCGATCCGTCGTGCACGACGGGGGGAATCGGAGCCCCCTCTGTCCGTTTGCCTGAGACATTCCACGGCGCCGGGGCGTCGTCTGTTTCCTTCGGCGAGGCAACACCGGTGCGGAATGCGCGGTGCCGCCTACTCTCCAGAGAGCCGGGTGGACCGTGACGGCCGATGCGGCACCCGCTCGGGCGTCATGGTGCACCGGCCGCGGAAGTCCGTTTGCCGGAGAGTTTACCGGGCGGTGTAAACCAGAGGCGCCCCGCCCGGGCCGTGCCGTTCGGCGG
>JAJPES010000034.1 GCA_021166725.1 Burkholderiaceae bacterium
ATACCGCGAAGTCGTCTTCATGGACATGGCGAACGGCTTCAAGTTCGTCACGCGCTCCACGGTCGGCACGCGCGAGAAGATCAAGATGGACGACGGCAAGGAATATCCGTTGTTCAAGCTCGACGTCACCTCCGAGTCGCACCCGTTCTACACGGGTGCGCAGCAGCGCATCATCGAAACCGGACGCGTCGAGAAGTTCCGGCAGAAATTCGCGCGCAGCGGCAAGTAAGCCGGGCGTCGCGCACGACAGGCAGCTTCGGCTGCCTTTTTTTTCGCTGCCGTCGATGAGACCGTTCATCGTCACCGAACTGCAGGCGGGCAAGTTGCCGCGCTGGGGCCTGCTGCTGGTCTGCGCGCTGTACGCGGTACCCGGATTCGTTGCGCGCGACCCCTGGCGCAAGCTCGACGCCGCCGGCTTCGGCATCGCGCTGACGATGATGCGAGGCGATTCCGGCGACTGGCTGATGCCCAACATCGCGGGCCAACCGGTCGTCAGCGAGGGGCCGCTTCCGTTCTGGCTTGCCGCTGCCTTCGGTCGCGCGGCGCAGGTCCTGTTCGGCGAGCACGCAGCCGTCCAGGCGGCCGTACTTGCGACGCTGGCGCTCGGGCTGGTGCTCGTCTGGTACGCGCTATATGCGCTGGCACGTCGCCAGGGCGTTCAGCCCTCCGATCCGTTCGGCGCGTCGGCTTCGCGCACCGACTATGGCCGCGCGATCGCCGACACCGGCCTGCTGGTCCTGATGGCCACCTTCGGCCTGCTGTTGCGCATGCACGAAACCACCGCCGAGCCGGCGCAGTTCGCCTGGATCGCGCTGTTCCTGTTCGGCTGTGCGCAGGCGCTCGATCGTCCGGCGATCGGGGGCGCGCTCGCCGGCGCAGCCATCGCCGCGACCCTGCTCACGCGCGGCGTCGGGCACGCGGGGGCGCTGCTCGTGGTGCTCGTCGCGCTGCCGCTGGCAAGCCGCTCGTTTCGGCTCATCGGACGGCGCATGCTCGTGTTCGCCGTCGGCTGCGCGGTCGTGCTCGCGCTGCCCTGGCCGTTGGCCCTGCTGCGCTCGCTGCCCGGTCGCGAGCACCTGGCAGGCTGGCTCGACTGGAACCTGCAGGCGTTGTCCGGTCCCACTGTCGACGCGCTCGGTTATTTCGCACAGACCGCGCCGTGGTTCTACTGGCCGGCATGGCCGGTTGCCTTGTGGGCAGCGTATCGCTGGCGTGGCCGATGGAGCGAACCGGCTGTCGCTCTACCGGCACTGGCGACGCTGGCGCTCCTGCTGCGGGCGCTGCTCGCGCCCAACGGCGCCGAAGGATGGCTGTTGCCGGCCACCGTTCCGCTGGCGATGCTTGCCGCCGTCGGCGTGCCCACGCTCAAGAGGGGCATCGTCAACCTGATCGACTGGTTCGCCGTCACCAGCTTCACGCTGTTCAGCATCGTGATCTGGGCCTACTGGATCGCGCTGATGACGGGCTTTCCGCCGCGCATGGCGTTCCGCATGCGGCAGATGGCCCCGGGCTTCCTGCCGGAGGGCGTGTTCGGTGAAGTCGTGCTCGGAATTGCGGCCACCGCCGCGTGGCTGCTGCTCGTTCGCTGGCGGGTCTCGCGCCAGCCGCCGATGATCTGGCGCCCGATGGTGCTGTCGTGCGGCGGCGTGGTGCTCGCGTGGTTCCTGCTGATGACGCTGTGGCTGCCGGTATTCAACGAACGCAACACCTATCGCGACCTGTCGGGCGAGGTGCGTGGCGCCTTCGACGCGAATGATGCGAAGGCGGGCGACTGCATAGCGGCCGACAGCATCGAGCGCGCGGCGCGCGCGAGTTTCTACTACTTCGCGAACCTGCCTTTCGGCAAGCCCGGCGCGCGCTGCCGCTGGCTGCTGGTGCAGGACGATGGGCCGATGGCGCGAACCGAGCCCGACCCTCGTCCCGGCTGGGATCTGCTGTGGGAAGGCCGGCGGCGCAGCGATCGCGACGAGCGCTTCCTGCTGTATCGGCACGAAGCCAACTGAGGTCAACTGAGGCCGGCTGAGGCCGGCTGAGGGGCGGGTCGACGCCTTGCAGGCGTCGGCTCGCGTCGACCGGGTCAGGCAGCCGGCACGCCGACCAGGAAATGCTGCCGGTAGTAGCGCAACTCGTCGATCGACAGCAGCGCATCGGCCAGTGCGGTGTGATCGCTCTTCTTCGAGAAACCCTTCGCGATCTCCGGGCGCCAGCGTCGGCACAACTCCTTCAGCGTGCTGACGTCGAGGTTGCGGTAGTGGAAGTGCGCTTCGAGACGCGGCATGTAGCGCGCGAGGAAGCGGCGATCCTGGCAGATCGAGTTGCCGCACATCGGCGAGCAATTCGCCGGCACCCAGGTGGAGATGAAGTCGAGCAAGCGCCGCTCGACCTGCGCTTCGGTGTACGACGAGGCGAGCACGCGCTCGACGAGACCCGTGCGCGCGTGCGTCGAGCGGTTCCATTGGTCCATTCCGTCGAGCACCGCGCGCGGCTGATGCACGGCGTAGGACTCGCTGTGCGCAACGACCGCGAGTTGCGCATCGGTGACGACAACCGCAGCTTCGATGATGCGATCGACCGAAGGGTTCAGGCCCGTCATTTCGAGGTCGATCCAGATGAGCCTCGATTCGTCGGGAGAAGGCGCAAGGGCCTCCGGACGCTGTGACATAATTTTTTTCTCCTTCGGTCGATTCTCGCATAGCGTTTCCTTCGGGTTTCCCCCTTGACATCGCAGCTCTTCACACTGGTTTTCTCGGCTGCGCTGCTCGCTTCGGTGGCGACGAAGCTGTGGCTGGCGACGCGGCAGATCCGGTACGTCGCGCGGCATCGCGATGCGGTTCCGTCCGGCTTCGCCTCGCGCATCGATCTCGACGCACACCGTCGCGCCGCGTCGTACACGATCGCGCGTACGCGGCTTTCGATGGTCGAGTCGGTGTTCGGAGCATTCGTGCTGCTCGGCTTCACGCTGTTCGGCGGCCTGCAGTCGCTGCTCGGCGTACTCGAGTCGCTGTTGCCCGCGTCGCCCTTCCTGCGATCGGTGGCCTTCGTCGCCGTCGTGTTCACGATATCCGCACTGCTCGAACTGCCGTTCGCCTGGGCCCGGCAATTCCGCATCGAGCAGCGCTTCGGCTTCAACCGGATGACGCCGCGGCTGTTCTTCGCCGATGCTGCGAAGGCGGCCGCGGTGGCGGTCGTTCTCGGGCTGCCCCTGCTCGCCCTCGTGCTGTGGCTGATGCGCAGCAGCGGCAACTGGTGGTGGCTGTGGGTGTGGGCCGCCTGGGCGGTGTTCAACGTGGGCGTGCTGGTGCTCTACCCGACCGTCATCGCGCCGCTGTTCAATCGCTTCGAGCCGTTGCCCGAAGGCGAACTGCGCCATCGCGTCGAGGCGCTGCTCGCGCGCTGCGGATTCGCGTCGAAGGGACTCTTCGTGATGGACGGCAGCCGGCGCTCGGCGCACGGCAACGCCTATTTCACGGGGCTCGGTCGCGCCAAGCGCATCGTGTTCTTCGACACGCTGGTCTCGCGGCTGGACCCTCCCGAGATCGAGGCGGTGCTCGCGCACGAGCTCGGCCACTACGAGCGGCGTCACGTGCAGAAGCGCATCGCGCTGAGCTTCGCCATCAGCCTTGCCGGGCTGTGGCTTCTGGGCTGGCTGTCGCGGCAGGCGTGGTTCTTCGAGGGGCTCGGGGTGTCGCCTGGCATTGGCGAACTCGACGCAGCCGCGCTCGTGCTGTTCCTGCTGGTGATGCCGGTGTTCACCTTCCTGCTGCAGCCGCTGTTCTCCGCGGTATCGCGTCGCCACGAGTTCGAGGCCGACGCCTTCGCCGCACGGCACGCACGCGCGCAGGATCTCGTCGCCGCACTGGTCAAGCTCTACAAGGACAATGCGTCCACGCTCACCCCCGATCCGGTCCACTCCGCGTTCTACGACTCGCACCCGCCGGCGTCGCAGCGAATCGGCCGGCTCGGCGAACTCTCTTCCGCCTGATCGGCGACGGAGGTCTTCGATGAGAGAACCGATGTCCCGCGCCGAGTTGCTCGCACGCAGGTCACGGCCGCTTACGGGCGGCGCGTGGTCGCGCACCGAGATCGACGCGCAATTGTCCGAGCTGCCCGGCTGGAGCCAGCGCGAAGGCGCGATCGAACGCGGCTTCGCCTTTCGCGACTACTACGAGACGATCGCCTTCGTGAACGGACTCGTCTGGATGGTGCACGGCGAAGACCACCATCCGGAACTCGTCGTCGAATACAACCGGTGCACGGTGCGCTTCGCCACGCATTCGGTGAGCGGCATCTCGGAGAACGACTTCATCTGCGCAGCCAAGACCGATGCCGTCTTCGGCCGAAGCGGCAACTGATCCTCCCGGCGCCGCGGCGTCGGCTGCCGCGGGCACCGAGCCGGGGCGCATCCTCGCCAGCTTCGGGCGGCATTACTGGGTACGCGGGCGTTCGGCCGCCGAGCGCCTCGCCGTCACGCGCGGCAAGCGCACCGACCTGTGCGTCGGCGACGAAGTCGAAGTGCGCGCGCTCGGCATCGGACAGGCTGTGATCGAGTCGCTGCACGCACGAACGACGCTGCTGCAGCGAAGCGACGCCTGGCGCACGCGGCTGATCGCGGCCAATGCAGGGCGTGCGGCGGTGGTCGTCGCCGGCGAGCCGCCGTTCTCCGAAGAACTGCTGATGCGCATGCTGATCGCGATCGAGACCGCCGGCATCGAGCCGGCAATCGTCGCGAACAAGGCGGACCGCCGTGCGGCACGCGCAGCAATCGGAACGCGCATGGCCGTCTACCGCGCGTTGCACTACCCCGTCTTCGAAGTGAGCGCACTGACCGATGCACCGGCGACGCGCGCGGCGCTGGCCGGTTGGCTCGCCGGACACACGACGGTGCTGCTCGGCGAATCGGGAATGGGCAAGTCCACGCTCGTCAATGCGCTCGTGCCCGACGCGCAGGCGCGCACCAACGAAATCTCGCAGGCGCTCGGCACAGGCAGGCACACGACAACCTTCAGCCGCCTGTTCGACCTTCCTGCGCAAACTGCGACCGACGCGCGCATCGTCGACACGCCCGGCTTCCAGACCTACGGCCTGCATCACCTGTCGCAGTCGCAGCGGCTGCACGCAATGCGTGAGTTCGTCCCGCTGATCGGGCGCTGCCGCTTCAACGACTGCACGCATCGCGACGAACCCGACTGCGCGATCCGCGCTGCCGTGCAGCGCGGCGAGATCGACGGGCTGCGGTATCGGCTCTTCCTGCTTATCGAAAACAGTAGGTAAAGGGGTCAGACCACGGTTTTCGGGTAAAGGGGTCAGACCACGGTTTTCGGCACGGCTTTCGGTGGCGATGCCGGGTTTCGATAAGCCGTCCGGAATAGATCATTCGCTGCATCTCGCAAAAGCGGCGCACGGCAGTTTTGCCGGATGATGGGGCGCGCTTCCGCAACCACCGGAACCCTCCGTGCCACGCCGCCCACGCCTGAACTTGCCGAACGTACCGATGCATCTCATCCAGCGCGGTAACAACCGCCAGGCATGTTTCGTTACGGAAAGCGACTTCCGGCTTTACCTGGAATGGCTGCGTGGCTCCGCCGGCGACACAGGTTGCCGCGTGCATGCATACGTCCTGATGACGAACCACGTCCACCTGTTGCTGACGGCAGAGCGCACCTCGGCGGCGAGCGCGATGATGAAGGCCCTCGGAGAGCGTTACGTACGGCATTTCAACCGGAAGTACCGCCGCACCGGCACGCTCTGGGAAGGTCGATTTCGATCGTGTCCGACAGAGACGGAAAGCTACTTCCTGAGTTGCCAGCGCTATATCGAGTTGAATCCCGTTCGCGCAGGCATGGTTGCGCATCCAGCGCAATACCGGTGGTCGAGTTACCGTGCAAATGCCCAAGGTGAAGCCGACCCACTCGTTCACCCACATGAGGTATATCTCGCGCTCGGAGTCGATTCCGCGAGCCGGCAGGCGGCTTGGCAGGAGATGTTTCAAGAAGAAATGGGCTCCGAACTCGTCGACATGATCCGGCGCGCGACGAACGGGAATTTCGCGTTGGGCAGTTCGCAGTTCACCGACCAGGTCGCATCGGTTCTCGGACTTCGGGCGACACCCGGAAAGCCGGGACGACCCAGGAACGCGCGGCGCAACATCGAACAAGCCGATCTGCGAAAACCGGTATTGCAGAACCGAAATGTCGATCGCGCGGATTCGAACGGGTCGTGAACGCTGACGACGGCCGGTCCGGCGAATCGTACGAGGAAGGGGGTTTCGTTCGTGAATGTGCGAAACGCCTGCGCGGCACGCTGTGGAAACGAATCGAAGCTCACGTTGCAAGGTCGCTCGAGCGACCAATGCACCTACGAACCGAAGCGGGCGAGCCGGATGCGTGTTCGTTCGAAATCGTGGTCTAACCCCGGTTTTCCTATCTCCCCAGCCATGCCGCGATCGTCACCATGGCGAACAGGCTGATCCACAGTACGACGGAGCGCCAGACGAGGCCGACGGCGCTGCGCAGCGCGCCGGCGTCGGGCTCGGCGCCGGGCCACTCGAAGCCCTGGTCGCCGGCGGCCCAGCGCGCTTCGAGCACGGGTTCGGCGATGCGCAGGCCGAGCGCGCCGCCGCCGGAGGCGAGCAGCAGCGCACGCGAGTCGCCGGCCGTGCCGGACGCGACGGCGCCTCGCCAGCAGTAGACGGCATCCTCGAAGTTGCCGACCACGGCGAAGCCGGCGGCGGAGAGCCGGGCGGGCAGCCAGTCGATGACGCGGAACGCGCGATCGGCGAACACGCCGTAGGGCTCCTCGACCTGGGCGGTGCCTTCGACGACGGGATGCGCCCACCGACGGGCAAGCAACTCCGCGACGCGATAGAGCACCGGGCCGACGACACCCGGCAGCAGGATGTACCAGAACAACGGACCGAAGACATGCCGGTGCGAAGCGACGAGCGCGCCGGCGACCGCCTCGCGACACACGCCCTGCACGGACGCATCGCGCACTGCGCGCTCGATCGAATCGTCGGCGTCGACGCGACCCAGCCAGCGGTCGAGCACGCTGCGCGCGCCGGCGGGATCGTCGGCGGCGAGCGCTACCTGGATCTCGGTGAACGCATGGCTGAACTGGCGAAAACCGATCGTCAGGTACAGCACCGCCACGTGCACGACGAATACGGCGAGCGGGTGCAGCGCGGATGCCAGCCATTCAAGCAGCGCTGCGCCGAGGACCGCTGCGCCGACCACCAGCAGCCAGCCGAGGACGCCGTACTGCCGCTCGCCTGCGTCGGTGTTCGCGCGGACGAAATCGGCGACGGCCATCGCGGCGCGATGAGCCGGGTTTCCCGCAGCGAGCGGCCGGCCCTGCTCGATGAGCAGCGTGAAGATCAGCGCGATGAAGCCCATGCGTTCGTGTGTCTCGCTGCCGCGCCGGTGTTCAGGCGATCAGCAGCCGATACAGGTTGCGCAGCATCGCGGCGGTCGCGCCCCAGATGAACCGCTCTTCGGCTTCGCCGGGCGCACGATACGGCATCGTGAAGAACGTGCGCTCGGCGCCGCCTTCGATGCGGAAGCTGCGACGCTGATGATGGCGGGGATTCATCAGGAAATCGAGCGGCACCTCGAACACGTCGGCGACTTCCGCTGGATCGGGGCGCAGCGCGAAGCCCGGGTGCAACAGCCCGACAATGGGCGTGACGAGGAAGCCGGTGCCGGTGAGGTACTCGGGCAGCGGCCCGATCACCTCGACGCGTGCCGGCTCCAGGCCGATCTCCTCGTTCGCCTCGCGCAGCGCCGCAGCCACCGGCGAGGCATCCGTGCTCTCCAGTCGACCGCCGGGAAAGGCGACCTGGCCCGAATGATGGCGCAGGTTCCAGGTGCGCTGCGTCAGCAGCAGCGTCGCATGCTGCGCGCGCATGACGATCGGAACCAGCACCGCCGCCGCACGCGGGTCGCCGCGATCGAGGCGGAATCGGTCGTCGGTCTGCTCGGGTTCCCAGTGCGGCGGATTGGCGAAACGCTCGCGCAGCGCCGGCCCGCTCAACCGCTCGGGAGGAACGGGCGGCAGTCCGTCGTGCGCCTCGAATGCGGGCAGCGCGCTCGGATCGAAGGACGGAAGGGGCGCGACCGGCTCGCGCGACATGCGCCCTCCCTGCGCGCCCGGCTTCGCGCTCGGTTGCCCGGTTGCTGGCGCAGTCAGGTGCGCGCGGCGCCCACCCGAGGGGAGCGGCCGGGCAGCTTTTCCTTGATGCGCGCCGACTTGCCGGAACGCTCGCGCAGGTAGTACAGCTTGGCGCGACGAACGTCGCCGCGGCGCTTGACCTCGATGCCGGCGATCAGCGGCGAATAGAGCTGGAAGGTGCGTTCGACGCCTTCGCCCGACGATATCTTGCGGACGATGAACGAAGAATTGAGTCCGCGGTTGCGGATCGCGATGACCACGCCTTCGTACGCCTGCACGCGCTTGCGCGTGCCTTCGACGACATTGACGCTGACGACGACGGTGTCGCCGGGCGCGAAGTGGGGAATCGTCTTGCCGAGCCGGTCGATTTCTTCCTGCTCGAGTTGTCGGATCAGATCCATCGAGATCTCCTGGCCGTCGTGTCGCGCCCGATCTTTTCTTCGGCACGTGCCGATGCACGTGCGCTGTGGCTTCGGCACGTGCCCATGCACGTGCGCGGCGAGTCTCCGCGGCCGAGGTCGCCGGGAGAACTGCACGCAGAGGACGGAAAGCCCGAGATTCTAGCCTGTACTCCGGGGCGACGCCAGCGACGCTGCGCCCAGGATGCGTTCGTCCTGTGCGTCGAGCCGTCCCAGCGCCCGGGCGCGCTCGATGAGATCGGGTCGCTTGCGCTGCGTCGCGAGCAACGCCTGCTGCCTGCGCCATTGCTCGATCTGCGCATGGTGCCCCGACATCAGCACGGCCGGCACCGGTTCGCCCTCGAACACTTCGGGGCGCGTGTACTGCGGGTGATCGAGCAACCCCTCGGCGAAGGACTCGTGCAGCGGGGATCGCTCGTCGTTCATCGCGCCGGGCAACAGGCGCACCACCGCATCGATCAGCATCATCGCCGGGAGTTCGCCGCCCGACACGATGAACTCGCCGACGGCGATCTCCTCGTCCACGCGGCGGTCGAGCAGTCGCTGGTCGATCGCTTCGTAGCGGCCGGCAACGAGAATGGCGCCGGACGAGCGCGCCAGCGCACGCACGCGCGCGTCATCCAACGGCCGGCCCTGCGGCGACAGCGCGATCACCGGTCGATCCTCCGGTCCGTGGGCGCGCGCCGCATCGATCGCCGCCGCCAGCGGTTGCGCGAGCATGACCATCCCGGGGCCGCCGCCATAGGGCCGATCGTCGACACTGCGGTAGGCATCGCCGGCGAAGTCGCGCGGATTCCAGCAGGCGAGCGACCACAATCCGCGCTCGTGCGCACGCGACGTGATGCCGAAACGCGTGATCGCGTCGAACATCGCGGGGAACAGCGTGATCGCGTCGAAGCGCACGATCACCAGTCTCGACGCCAATCGGCGACGACGGCCCGCGCAGCGACGTCGACCGAGCGGATCAGTTCGGGCACGAGCGGGACTAGACGCTCATGAATTCCGTCGGACAGGCGCATCACCGGATGCGCGGGATGATCCTCGATCGCGACGACCGTGCCGAGCGGGTTGCCATCGGGGTCGAGCACCGTGCAGCCGAGGAGGTCTGCCCAGTAGACCTCCTCGGCCATCGGCTCCGGAAAACGTTCGCGTTCGAGAAAGATCTCGACCCCCTCGAGGGCGAGCGCTGCATCGCGGTCGTCGATGCCGGAAAGCCTGGCGACGATCTCGTCGGCGCCATGGGCCCTGGCGCGATCGACGTCGACCGCACGCCATTCGGCGCTGGCCGGCTCCGCGGTCCCAGGGATAGGCGAGGGCTCTCCACGAAGGGCGCGTAAAGCCTGCTCGCGCGGCGCGTGCAGATACCACACCGGCAGCCGCAGAAGCAGCGAAAGACGGGGATCGTTGAAAGGGACGACGCGCACCCAGCCGTGCACGCCCCAGGCGCCGGCGATGCGACCGACGAGAACCGGATCGGCAGGCGGGAGCGTCGCTGCCGAGCCGGGCTCAGGCGGCGGGCGCTTGCTCGGGCGCGTAGCCACGCGCGAGTCGCGCGACCGTCGGCGACAGCGCCGCGCCCTGCTGCTTCCAGTACTCGAGGCGCTCGACCGCCAGCTTGAGCCCGGGCTCGTTGCCGGCGGCGATCGGGTTGTAGAACCCGAGGCGCTCGATGAATTCGCCGTCGCGTCGGCTGCGTTTGTCCGCCGCGACGATGTGATAGAAGGGGCGCTTCTTGGCACCACCGCGCGTCAGGCGGATGACAACCATGTTCCGATTTCCTTGGGGAGGGACGAAAAACCGTACATTCTAGCGTAGAACGCCCGGGTGACGATGCGAGGCGGCGCGCTAGAACAAGCCGAGTTGCGCTGCCTGCGCTTCCCGGCGAAAGAGATCGGTGCGAAGCGCGAACCGATCCTGCTCGTAGCCGAGCCGGCGCAAAGCCATCTCGAAACGCAGTCGCAGCAGTTCCGCCCACGGCCCCTCCCCGCCCGTGCGCGCACCGATGCGGTCTCGTCCCGGCGATGCGCCCTTTCCCCGCTGCACTTCGCGCAGGCGGGCCAGCACGCGAGCGGCTCGTTGCGGATAGTGCTCGGCGAGCCAGTCGACGAACACGTGGCGCAACTCGTGAGGCAGGCGCAACGGCGCGTAGAACGCCCGCCGCGCGCCGGCCTCGCGCGCGGCAGCGAGGACGCGCTCGATCTCGGGTTCGTTCAGGAACGGCGCGATCGGCGCCAGCGACACTCCCACCGGAATGCCCGCTTCGTGCAGGCGGCGCATCGTCTGCAGCCGGCGCCAGGGCGCCGCAGCACGCGGTTCCCAACGCCGCGCCAGATAGGGGTCGAGCGTGGTCAGCGTAAGCGAGACGCTGACCAGTCCGTCGCGCGCCATCGGCGCGAGCAAATCGATGTCGCGCTCGACCAGCGACGACTTGGTGAGCGCGCTGAACGGGTGTCGATGTGCGCGCAGCACCTCGATGACCGCGCGAGTGATGCGCCGATGGCGCTCGATCGGCTGCCATGCGTCGGTGGCCGTGCCGATCGCGATCGGCGCGCAGCGATAGCCCGGCGCCGACAGCTCGGCGCGCAACCGCTCGGCGGCATCGACCTTGACGAAGATCTTCGACTCGAAGTCGAGTCCCGGCGACAGGCCGACGTAGCCGTGGTTCGGGCGTGCGTAGCAGTAGATGCAGCCGTGCTCGCAGCCGCGATAAGGATTGATCGAGCGATCGAAGGGAACGTCGGGAGAATCGTTGCGGGTGATCAGCGAGCGGGTACGCTCCTCGAACACCTCGGTGTGCAACGCCGCTTCATCGAGATTGGTATCGTCGTCGCTCCATCCGTCGTCGAAGCTCTCGCGGCGCTCGGCCTCGAAGCGATTTTGCGGGTTGGAGACGGCGCCGCGTCCGCGCGACGGGGCGGTGCGCGGAGCTGGAGATCGGGCGTGCATTCGCGGCTCCCGATATACTGTAAGTTCATACAGTATACGCGGAAGCCGGGAAAACGGATCAGAACGCGGATTCGGGAAGTGCAAGAACCCCGCGCGCGCCCTCGACGACCGTCTCGGCCATGCCCGGCGCCTGCACCAGGATGTGATCGGCGTAGAAGCGCGCCGTGGCGATCTTCGCGTCGAGGAAGCGCGCGTCGCCCGCGCCGGCGCTTCTCATCGCCTGCGCCTTCGCCGCAGCCCGAGCCATCTGCCAGCCGCAAAGCACGACCCCGGCGAGCTTCAGGTACGGAACGCTGCCGGCGAACACCGAGCGCACGTCATCGCCGAAGGAATCGACGACGTAGTCGACCGCCCGCGCCAACGCCTCGCGCCCGTTGCGCAGACGGACGGCGATCGCCACGAGATCGTCGCCGCCGCGCTCCTCGAGCACCTGCTCGGTTTCGCGCACCTGCTCGATAAGTTGTCGCGCGACGGCGCCTCGGTCGCGCACCGTCTTGCGCCCGACGAAGTCGTTCGCCTGGATCGCGGTGGTGCCTTCGTAGATCGTCAGTATCCGCGCGTCGCGGTAGTACTGCGCAGCACCGGTCTCCTCGATGAAGCCCATGCCGCCGTGCACCTGCACGCCCAGCGACGCGACCTCGATCGACATCTCGGTGGACCAGCCCTTGACCACCGGGACCAGGTATTCGTAGAGCCGCCGGTGCTGCTCGCGCGTGGCCTCGTCGGTGCCGTGGTGCGCCCAGTCGGAATGCGCCGCCGCCACGCAGGCAAGCGCGCGCGCGGCCTCGGTGTGCGCGCGCATCGACATCAGCAGGCGGCGCACGTCGGGGTGATGGATGATCGTGACCGGGCCGGACGAACCCGCGACGTCGCGGCTCTGCACGCGCTCCTTCGCGTAGCCCACCGCCTGCTGGTAGGCGCGCTCGGCCACCGCGATGCCCTGGATGCCGACGGCGAAACGCGCGGCATTCATCATCACGAACATGTACTCGAGGCCGCGGTTCTCCTCGCCGATGCGATAGCCGATCGCGCCGGCGCCGACCTCGCCCTTGTCGTCGCCGTACAGCAGCACGGCGGTCGGACTGGCCGAAATGCCCAGCTTGTGTTCGATCGACGCGCACCAGACGTCGTTGCGCTTGCCGCTCTCGCCCTCCTCGTCCACCACGTACTTCGGCACGACGAACAGCGAGATGCCCTTGATGCCCTCGGGCGCATCGGGCGTGCGCGCGAGCACGAGATGGACGATGTTCTTCGCCATGTCGTGCTCGCCGTAGGTGATGAAGATCTTCTGGCCGAAGATCCGGTAGCTGCCGTCGGGCTGCGGCACCGCCTTCGTGCGCACGAGAGCGAGGTCGGAGCCTGCCTGCGGCTCGGTGAGGTTCATCGTTCCGGTCCAGTCGCCGGAAATCAGGTTCGGCACGTAAAGCTGCTGCTGCGTGGGCGAGCCCGCGGTGAGCAGCGCCTCGATCGCGCCGTCGGTGAGCAGCGGGCACAGCGCGAACGACAGGTTCGCCGAATTGAGCATCTCGATGCACGGCGTAGCGACGAGCTTGGGAAGGCCCTGTCCGCCGAACTGCTCCGGATGCTGCACGCCCTGCCAGCCGCCGTCGACGAAGCCGCGGAAAGCTTCGGCGAAGCCCGGCGAGGTTGTCACCTCGCCGTTGTCGAGCGTGGCCGGTTGCAGGTCGCCGCTTCGGTTCAGCGGGGCGACGACACCTTCGTTGAACTTCGCGCATTCCTCGAGCACGGCGCGCGCGGTGTCGTAGCCGGCGTCGGCGAAATCGGGCAGTGCGGCGAGCTCGTCGATGCCGGCGAGTTGCCGGAGGACGAAGAGCATGTCTTCGAGCGGGGCACGGTACGTCGCCATGAGGGCTCCTCGCGCGCGGGGGGCGTTCGACGCCCGCGCGCACTGCGGGTTCGGATCAGCCGAGTTCCTTCACCAGCTCCGGCACGATCGCGAACAGATCGCCGACCAGGCCGTAGTCGGCAACGCCGAAGATCGGCGCTTCCTCGTCCTTGTTGATCGCGACGATGACCTTGCTGTCCTTCATGCCGGCCAGATGCTGGATTGCCCCCGAGATGCCGATCGCGATGTACAGCTGCGGGGCGACGATCTTGCCGGTCTGGCCTACCTGCCAGTCGTTCGGCGCATAGCCCGCGTCGACCGCCGCACGCGAAGCGCCGAGCGCCGCGCCCAGCTTGTCGGCCAGCGGGTCGAGCATCTTGAAGTTCTCCGCACTGCCCAGCCCGCGGCCGCCGGATACGACGACGCGCGCGGCGGTGAGTTCGGGCCGATCGCTGCGGGCGATCTCGCTGCCCACGTAGCTCGACTTGCCCGAATCGGCCGCCGCCTGCACCGGATCGACCGGCGCCAGGTTGCCGCTCGCTTCGACCGCGTCGAAACCGGTGGTGCGCACCGTGATCACCTTGACCGGGTCGGCGCTCTGCACGGTGGCGATCGCATTGCCCGCGTAGATCGGGCGCGTGAAGGTGTCGGCCGACTCGACGCCGATGATGTCGGAAATCTGCGCGACGTCGAGCTTCGCCGCCACGCGCGGCAGCACGTTCTTGCCGAAGGCGGTGGCGGGCGCGAGGATGTGGCTGTAGCCGTCGGCCACCGCGAGTACCTGCGCGGCGACGTTCTCGGCGAGCTGGTGCTCCAGCTGCGGCGCGTCGGCAAGCAGCACCTTCTTCACGCCGGCGGCCTGCGCGGCGGCCTGCGCGGCGTTTTCACACCCGCTGCCGGCGACCAGCACGGTGACGTCGCCGCCGATGCGGCCGGCTGCGGCGATCGCGTTGAGCGTGCTGGGCTTCAGCGACGCGTTGTCGTGTTCGGCCAATACGAGAACTGCCATGTCGTCGTTCCCTTTCAGATCACTTTGGCTTCGTTCTTGAGCTTCGCCACCAGCGTGGCGACGTCGGGCACCTTGACGCCGGCGCTGCGCGCGGGCGGCTCGCTGACCTTCAGCGTCTTCAGCCGCGGCGCGGGATCGACGCCGAGTGCAGCGGGTTCGAGGACGTCGAGCGTCTTCTTCTTCGCCTTCATGATGTTGGGCAGCGTGACGTAGCGCGGCTCGTTCAGCCGCAGGTCGGTGGTGACCACCGCCGGCAGCGAAAGAGAGATCGTCTCGAGCCCGCCGTCGATCTCGCGAGTGACCTTCGCCCTTCCGTCGGCGACTTCGAGCTTCGACGCGAAGGTGGCCTGCGGCAGGTCGGCCAGCGCGGCGAGCATCTGCCCGGTCTGGTTGGCGTCGTCGTCGATCGCCTGCTTGCCCAGCACGACGAGTTGCGGCTGCTCGCGATCGACCAGTGCCTTCAGCAGCTTGGCCACCGCCAGCGGCTGCAGTTCGACGTCGGTCTGCACGAGGATCGCGCGGTCGGCGCCGATCGCCATCGCCGTGCGCAGCGTTTCCTGGCACTGCTGCGGGCCGCACGAGACGGCGACGATCTCGGTGGCGACGCCCTTCTCCTTCAGCCGCACCGCTTCCTCGACGGCGATCTCGTCGAAGGGGTTCATCGACATCTTGACGTTGGCGATGTCGACGCCGCTCTGGTCGCTCTTGACGCGCACCTTCACGTTGTAGTCGACCACGCGCTTGACGGGGACGAGGATTTTCATCGGGGGGTCACCAGTAGGGATTGTTCGCGGAGGAACGTCGATTATAGGGAGTCGGGCCGGGGCGTTCCGGGGCCGAATGGATCGGATGCGGCCATTTCGGCCCCGTGGCCATCGGTGGGATCGATGCGGTGCCGCCCTCAATTCCAGTTCGGCTTGCGCTTCTCGAGGAAGGCCTGCACGCCCTCCAGTGCCGACGGTTCCATCATGTTGCACGCCATCGTCTGCCCGGCGAGCTGGTACGCGCCCTCGACGCCCATCTCGAGCTGACGATAGAACAGGTCCTTGCCGAGCGCGATCGCCTCGGGCGGCTTGGAGACGATCAGCTTCACCAGCGCGTCGATCGTCGGGTCGAGTTCGGCCGCCGGCACGACGCGATTGACCAGACCCCGCGCGAGCGCGGTCTGCGCATCGATGAATTCGCCGGTGACCAGCATTTCGAAAGCCGCCTTGCGCGGCACGTTGCGCGACAGCGCCACCGACGGCGTGGAGCAGAACAGCCCCAGGTTGACTCCCGATACCGCGAAGCGCGCGCTGTCGACGGCGACCGCGAGATCGCAGGCGGCAACGAGCTGGCATCCGGCGGCAGTGGCGACGCCCTGCACGCGCGCGATCACCGGCTGCGGCATGCGCTGGATCGTCGTCATCAGCCGCGAGCATTGCGCGAACAGCGTGCGGTAGTAGTCGTGCGAAGGCTCGGCCCGCATTTCGCGCAGGTCGTGTCCGGCGCAAAAGGCCTTGCCTGCTGCGCCGAGCACGACGACGCGCACCGATCGATCGTCGGCGATGGCGTCGAACTCGCGCTGCAGCGCGTCCATCAGCGCCTCGGACAGCGCGTTGAACTGCGACGGACGGTTCAGCGTGACGCGGGCCACCGGCCCGTCGCGCTCGACGGCGACGAGGGCTTCGCCCTCGCCCGCGGGCGTGGTCTGGGGTTGCGCGGACATGGGATCCTCCGGGAAAGCCGGCGACGCGGGCAGCACCGCCGATGACGACCGAAGCACCGATTATCGGCGCGCCGGCGCGATCGGCCAAACGCGAGAACCGCGACACGCGGCGCGCGCATCGCATCCCGTACACTCGACGAGGACTCCCCGAAACCCTCCGATTCTCCATGCTAGAGCGCATCCAGGCGGTTGCCGCGCAGGTCGGCGAAATCGTCGTGGGCAAGCAGCCGCAGATCCGGCTCGCCCTCGCCTGCCTGCTCGCGCGCGGGCACCTGCTGATCGAGGACCTGCCCGGCGTCGGCAAGACGACGCTCGCGCACGCGCTGTCGATCTCCCTGGGGCTGCGCTTCAAGCGCGTGCAGTTCACCAACGACCTGCTGCCGGCCGACATCGTCGGCGTGTCGGTGTTCGATCGCGAGCGCACCGCCTTCGTCTTCCATCCCGGCCCGGTGTTCTCGCAGGTGCTGCTCGCCGACGAGATCAACCGTGCATCGCCGAAGACGCAGTCGGCGCTGCTCGAAGCGATGGAGGAAGGGCAGGTATCGATCGACGGCGAGCCGCGCGCGCTGCCCGAGCCGTTCTTCGTCATCGCCACGCAGAACCCGCAGGACCAGATCGGCACCTTTCCGCTTCCCGAATCGCAGCTCGATCGGTTCCTGATGTGCATCGAGCTCGGCTATCCGGACGCGAAGGCCGAGCGCGCGTTGCTCGAGGGCGTAGACCGGCGCGAACTCCTGGCACGCCTGCCCGCCCGGATGGAACCCTCCCAGCTCGTGCAGGCCCAGCGCCGCGTGCGCGAGATCCGCTGTGCGCCGGCGCTGCTCGACTACGTGCAGAACCTCGTCACCTACAGCCGCCGCAGCCCCTCGCTGGCCGAAGGCCTCAGTCCGCGCGCCGGACTGGCGCTGCTGAACGCCACGCGCGCGTGGGCAATGCTCGACGGTCGCAATCACGCGCTGCCCGACGACGTGCAGGCGGTGCTCGTCGCCGTCGCCGGGCACCGGCTTCGTCCGGCGAAGGGCAGCAGCGGATCGCATCGCGCGCGCGCCGAACTGGTCGCCGAGCTGTCGAAGGCGGTCGCAGTGCCGTGAGCGCGCTCGCGCAGCCGGGCGAGCACCGGATCGGCCGGCGCAGTGTCGCCGTGGCCCCGAGCGCCGCGGGGGCGCTGTTCGGCGCCGCACTGCTCGCGATGCTGGTCGCCGCGCTGAACTACCAGCTCACGCTCGGCTATGCCCTCACGTTCCTGATCGCGGGCGTGGCGGTCGTGGCGCTGCTGCACACGGTGCGCAACCTGTCGATGATCACGTTGCGCGGCGCGCGCGCCGAACCGGTGTTCGCCGGCCAGCATGCCGAGTTCACGCTGATCGTGGGCAACGCTACCCGCTTCGAGCGCTTCGCATTGGCGCTGCACGCCGCCGGCATGGCGCAGCCCGAGCACTTCGACGTACCGGCCGGCGCCGAGCAGTTCGTCTCGGTTGCGCTGCCCACCGAAAAGCGCGGCTGGATGTCGATCCCGCGCTTCACGCTGACCACGACCTTCCCGATCGGCATCTGGCGCGCACGCGCCCGCTGGCAACCGGCGCAGCGCGTGCTCGTGTTCCCTGCGCCGGAGACACCGGCGGCGCCGCTGCCGGCACGCAGCACCGCGCATGGCGAAGGAACGCGCAGCGGCAACGGACACGGCGATCCGATCGCGCTGCGCCCCTACGCCGACGGCGACCCGCCGCAGCGCATCGCCTGGAAGGCGGTAGCACGCAGCGCATCGGGCGAACTGGTGACGCTGCAACGAGGCGAAGCCGAGCTCGGCGAGACGACGCTCGACTGGTACGAGCTTCCCGCGTCGATGGACGACGAGGCCCGCCTGTCGCGACTGACGCGCTGGACGATCGATGCGGACGCGTCCGGCAGCCGTTTTTCGCTGCGCCTGCCCGGCGTGCTCGTCGAGCACGACAGCGGACCGGCCCATCGAATGCGCTGCCTCGAGGCGCTGGCCACCTGGCGGAACTGAACGTGTGAAGACGATGACACGTCCGCTGCGCTATTCGCTGGCTGCACTGGGCGGCGCCATGGGCGCGCAATGGGAACGCGAGCGGCGCGACACACTGTTCCTGATGCTGCCGGTGCTGGCTTCGGTCCTGCCGCACCTGCCGCATATTCCTGCGTGGGCCGGCATCGCCTTCGGCGTGCTGTTCGGCTGGCGCTTCGCGCTGGTGCTGTCCGGGCGCTGGCTGCCGCGCGCGTCGGTTCGCTGGGTCGCCGCGATCGGCTGCTGCGCGGCGGTCTATGCGCAATTCGGAACCTTGTTCGGCCGGGAACCGGGCGTCGTCCTGCTCGTGCTGTTCCTCGGCGTGAAGCTGATGGAGATGCAGGCGCGACGCGACCTGTTCGTCGTCATCTTCCTCTGCTTCTTCCTGCTGCTGACGGCGTTCTTCCATTCGCAGTCGATCGCCACTGCCGCCGTTGTCCTCGTGGCGCTGCACGGATTGCTCGCGGCGATGCTGACGATGCAATACCGGCGCGCCGAGGCTTCGATCGCGGCGCGATCGAAGCTGGTCGGATCGATGCTGGCACAGGCATTGCCGCTGGCGCTGGTCGCGTTCGTGCTGTTCCCGCGTGCAGGCGCGCCGCTATGGGGAACGAGCACCGACGCCAACCGCGCGACCACCGGGCTGTCCGACTCGATGACCATCGGGAACATCGCGCAACTCGGAGAGTCGGAGGCGATCGCCTTCCGCGTGCAGTTCGACGGGCCGACGCCACCCAATGCGCTGCTGTACTGGCGCGGGCCGGTCTTCGGCGATTTCGACGGCCGGACCTGGCGCGCGCTCGCCGCGCCTCGTCGCCTGGGCGCGGCACGCATCGAAGCTGCCGACGAGCCATCGCAGCGCTTCTCCTACGAAGTGACGCTGGAGCCTTCGGGGCGCGACTGGCTGTTCGCGCTCGAAATGCCGCTGCAGGCCGATGCGGGACGCTACGGCGCCGCGCTGCGCCTGCCCGATCTGCAACTGGTTGCTTCGGCTCCGTTGCACGAACGGATCCGCTACCGCGTGATCTCGCAAGCGAGCTTCCGCATCGGCGTCGACGAGAACGCCGAGAGTCTTCGCCCGTGGCTCGCGCTGCCCGCTGGCTTCGATCCGCGCGCCCACGCGCTGGCATCACGCTGGCGCGCCACCGGCGACGGCCCCGAAGCGCTGGTCGCCCGCGCGCTGGCGATGTTTCGCGAGCAACCCTTCCGCTACACGCTCGAGCCGCCGCCGCTGGGCCGCGATGGCATCGACGACTTCCTGTTCGAGACACGCGCCGGATTCTGCGAGCACTACGCCAGCGCATTCGTCGTGCTGATGCGCGCGATGTCGATTCCCGCGCGCATCGTCACCGGCTACCAGGGCGGCGAGCGCAATCCGATCGACGACTTCTGGCTCGTGCGCCAGGCCGATGCCCACGCGTGGGCCGAGGTGTGGCTCGCCGGACGCGGCTGGGTGCGCGTGGATCCGACCGCCGCGGTCGATCCGGCGCGCATCGAACACGGCCGGCGACTGGCGCCCGGCGCTTCCGCGCAAGCGGCCGACGGGTCCGCGTTCGCGTGGCTGCATCGCATGCGCTTCGGCTTCGAGGCGATCGGCAACGCGTGGAACCAGTGGGTGCTGCAATACGACGGCAGCCGCCAGCGGTCGCTGCTGTCGAAGATCGGCATCGATGCCGGTGGGACGCGGCTCGCTGCGCTGCTTGCCGTCGTGCTCGCCGCGATGATCGCGGGTGCTGCGCTGCTGACGCTGCGTCCGCGCGTCGTGCGTACGCCGCTGGAACGTTGCTGGGACGAGTTCTGCGCGCGGCTGTCGGCGATCGGCCTCGGGCGCATGCCGCACGAGACGCCATCGAGCTTCCTCGCACGCATCGAACGCGCGCTCGACGACGAGCCGCTGACGCAGGCGCGTCGCATCGTCGCCACGTACGAGCGGCTTCGCTACGAGGTCGTGGAGCCCGATCGCGAGGCCGTGCGAAACTTGCGCCTCGCCGTGCAAGCGTTCCAGCCGTGACCTGCCGCAGCAGCCGTACCCGCCGTCGCTCCCCGATCGATCGCTCCTTCCCCGTCGCGTTCCTCGCGCTGGCACTGACCGCCGGATCGATGCTCGCTCCGATCTCGCTCCCCGCGGCGTCGGCGCAGGCGAAGCGGCCCCCCACGAGCGCGCCGGGAACCGGCGCGACCGTTGCCCGCGCCGCGCCCGATTATCGCGGAAGGCCCGACGTCGACGCGTTCATCGTGGACATGGTGGCGCGGCACGGATTCGTTCCCGCCGAACTCGAAGCGATGTTCGCGCACGTGCGCCGCGACGACTCGGTGCTGCGCCTGATCGCACCGGCGCCGACCGACTTCCGCAAATCGTGGCGCGCGTACCGGGCACGATTCCTCGATCCGGTTCGCATTCGCGAAGGCGTGCGCTTCTGGAGCGAGAACGAGAGCTGGCTCGCGCTCGCATCGGCGCGCTACGGCGTACCGCCGGAGATCATCGTCGCGATCATCGGCGTCGAGACGATGTACGGCCGCATCACCGGCGACGTGCGCGTGGTGGACGCGCTGGCCACGCTCGCCTTCGACTACCCGCGACGCGCCGATTATTTCCGCAGCGAACTCGAGCAGTTCCTGCTGTACGTGCGCGACGAACGTCTCGACGCATTCTCGCTGCGCGGCTCGTTCGCCGGCGCGATCGGACTGCCGCAGTTCATGCCGGGCAGCATCCGGCGCTACGCGATCGATCTCGACGGCGACGGACACATCGACCTGCGGGCGAACCCGGCCGACGCAATCGGCAGCGTCGCCAGCTTTCTCGCCGCGCACGGCTGGCGCAGCGGCGAACCAGTGGTGTTTCGCGCGCGTTTCGACAGCGAGAGCCGGCTTTCGCCGCTCGTCGAAGCGGGCATTCGTCCGCAGTTCACGCTGCAGGACCTGGCAGGCTACGGCGTGGGAAGCGTAGAACCGGTCTCGCTCGACCTGCCGCTGGCGCTGATCGACCTGCCGAACGGCGACGACGCGACCAGCTACTTTCTCGGCGCGCCGAACTTCTACGTGATCACGCGCTACAACCGCTCGAGCTTCTACGCGATGGCGGTGCACGACCTCGCGCGCGCGCTGGCCGAGGCGCGCTGAAGCGCGCCCCGGCCGCTCGCACGCGAAAGCGCGTCGTCAGCGGTTCGCGCGAGCGTTCGCCGACGGATGCGACGAATCCGCCGCGGTGTTCGACGACGAGTTCGACGCGGTGTTCGAGCCCGAGCCATGGGTCTGGCTCGACGACATGTTCGAGTCCGATCGCGAAGAACGATTGCTCTCGGTCTTCATGCTGACGGTCGAACCCTTCGTCACGTCGTCCATGATCGACTTCGCCATCTTCTCGTGCTCGCGCAGCGTGGAAACTTCCTGCTTTGCGTGCTGCTGCAGCTCATCGTCCCTGGCCGACTTCGCTGCATGCTCGTACTTCGAGATGTCCTTCTTGTGATCGGAGGCCATCTCCTTCATGTACGCGCGGTCGAACTCGGCGCCCGACAGCCTGGCCAGGCGCTCGTAGGTCTTCTGGTGCTTCGAGTCGAGCTGCGAAGGAAGCTTCACGCCTTCCTCCTTGGCGATCTTCGACAGGCTCTCGATTTCCTTGCTGTGGTCGTCGACCATCCGTTTTCCGAAGTCCTTCACCTGCTGGCTCGACGCCTTGTCCTGCGCGAGCTTGCCGAGGCGGACTTCCGCCATGCTGGCGATGTACGCTTCCTCGAGGAAATTGCGGTCGCTCTTG
Source organism: Burkholderiaceae bacterium (assembly GCA_021166725.1). Taxonomy (GTDB): domain Bacteria; phylum Pseudomonadota; class Gammaproteobacteria; order Burkholderiales; family Burkholderiaceae_E; genus Zeimonas. The sequence continues at coordinate 21,875 of JAJPES010000034.1, forward strand.
GCCATCTTGTCGGAGCCGGCGGCCTTGCCGTTCGACGCCGAGGCGCCGGCCTGCGAGCTCATCGAATCGGGGCGGTCGGCCGTCGCGCTGCCGCTGCTGCCGGAGCGATTCGCGGCGCTTGCGCCCGACGAGCCGCCGTTCGCGGCGGCGCTTCCGGTAGCCGACGACATGGTGCCCGAAGCACTGCTGCCGGCACTACCCTGAGCAAGCGCGCCCATCGAGAAGCCGAGCGACAGGACCGCGGCGGCCAATGCGCTTTTCTGGAAACGGGAGTGGGACATTTTCGGGTCCTCGCAGGTGGATCGTTGGAGGTATCCAATCCGCAAGTCCAATGCCCGAAAGCGGCGGTCAGGGTGTCGAAAGAAACCCGCAGCGCTTACTTCTTCTCGAACACTCCGGTCGACAGATAGCGATCGCCGCGATCGCAGACGACGAAGACGATCGTCGCATTCTCCAGTTGCGCCGCGACGCGCAATGCGATGCAGCAGGCACCGGCGGCGGAGATGCCGCAGAACAGACCCTCCTCGGCGGCGAGTCGGCGCGCCATCGTCTCGGCCTGCGGCTGCGTTACCGATTCGAGTCGATCGACGCGCGCATGGCGGAAGATCTTCGGCGTGTACTCGGGCGGCCACTTGCGGATGCCCGGAATCGATGCGCCGTCCGCCGGTTCCGCGCCGATGACGACGATGCCCGGATTGCGTTCCTTGAGGTAGCGCGAGACGCCGGTGATGGTGCCGGTGGTTCCCATCGCCGACACGAAATGCGTGACCTCGCCGCCGGTGTCGCTCCAGATCTCGGGGCCGGTCGTCTCGTAATGCGAGCGCCAGTTGTCGTCGTTCGAAAACTGGTCGAGCAGCCGGCCGCGCCCTTCTCGCTGCATGCGCTCGGCGAGATCGCGCGCGCCTTCCATTCCGCGTTCGCGATCGACCAGCACGAGTTCGGCGCCGTAGGCGCTCATCGCGCTCTTGCGCTCCGCCGTCTGGTTATCCGGCATGACGAGCACCATCCGGTAGCCGCGTGCGGCTGCCGCCATCGCCAGAGCGATGCCGGTGTTGCCCGACGTCGCCTCGATCAGCGTGTCGCCGCGGCGAATCTCGCCGCGCGCCTCGGCGCGCTCGATCATTGCGAGCGCCGGACGGTCTTTCACCGAACCGGCCGGATTGTTGCCCTCGAGCTTGCCGAGCAGTACGTTGCCACGCTCGTCGAGTACCTCGCGCCCGATGCGCTGGATGCGCGCGAGCGGCGTGCGGCCGATGGCGTCCTCGATCGTGGGGTAATTCCGGCGTCGAATGGAAAGCGGCATCGGCTCGCGGCGCGCCAGGGCCTGTTCAGGCGGTTGCTCAGTGCGCAACCGGACGCTCGTCGGGCAACTTGATCGCGCCGCGCAGTTCGCAGTCGAGGATCGCCTGGCGCAGCTTTTCGATCGCCGGCAGGCGGGTGAAGCTCTTGCGCCAGACGATCGATACGCGGCGCGTAGGCGGCGGCGCCGAGAACGGCACGTAGCGCAGCAGGTCGTCGTCGCTGCGCGGCGTGTTGCACGCGGTGATCGGCAGCACGCTGATGCCTACACCCGACGCCACCATGTGTCGGATCGTCTCGAGCGACGAGCCTTCGAAAGTCTTGTGGATGCCGACGCTCGCCTGCGAGTAGCGCGAGAGTTCCGGACAGACCTCCAGCACGTGGTCGCGGAAGCAGTGCCCGTGGCCGAGCAGCAGCATCGTCTGCTCCTTCAGCTCGGTGGAGCGGATCGTTTCGCGTTTCGCCCACGGATGCGCGGCGGGCACCGCCACGACGAAGGGCTCGTCGTAGACGCCGAGCGAAACCAGCCCGGTGTCGGGAAACGGATCGGCGAGGATCGCCACGTCGATCTCGCCCTGGCGCAGCAGCTCGAGCAGCCGCACCGTGAAGTTCTCCTGCAGCAGCAGCGTCATCTGCGAAGCGTCGTCGATCGTGCGCCGCACCAGTTCGGGCAACAGGTATGGCGCGATCGTGTAGATGACGCCGATGCGCAACGGACCGGCCAGCGGGTCCTGCCCCTGCTCGGCGATCGCGCGGATGGCGCTCGTCTGCTCGAGCACGTGTTGCGCCTGCTCGACGATGCGCGCGCCGATCGGGGTGACGGTGATTTCCACGCCGCCGCGCTCGAAGAGCTGCACGCCCAGCTCTTCCTCGAGCTTCTTGATCGCCACCGACAGCGTCGGCTGGCTCACCAGGCAAGCCTCGGCGGCGCGGCCGAAATGGCGCTCACGCGCCAGCGCGACGATGTACTTGAGCTCGGTGAGGGTCATGGGGGCGAAATGATAGCAAGCGGCGGCGGCGGCGCGGCATCGCGGGCAATGGCGCAGGCAATATGGCTCGAGCCATGGCGCGGGCAAAGGCACGGGCCGCCTGCGGCGGGCGCGCCGTTGCGCAGCCCCGCTTCGCGGGGTTCGCTGCGATGCTCGCAGCGCCGGCGGCGCGGCCGAACTCGCTACGCGAGCTTCGCTCGCTCCGCTCGGACATTGCGGCCCCGAGAGTGATGACGACGCGCGCTTC
>JAJPES010000038.1 GCA_021166725.1 Burkholderiaceae bacterium
GACGGCGACGGCCGGCACTTCCAGGCGATCGTCGTCTCGAAAGCCTTCGAGGGCAAGCGGCAGGTGCAGCGACACCAGCTCGTCTACCGCGCGCTCGGCGACCGCATGCGCGAGGAAGTGCACGCGCTGTCGATGAACACCCTCACGCCCGAGGAGTGGGCCGCGCTTCAATGAGCGCGCGTGCTCCCGGCGAAGCCGGAAGCACGCATGCCCTTCATCCACATGGACAAGCTGAAAATCGAAGGCGGCCGGCCGTTGCGCGGCGAGGTGGAGGTCTCCGGCGCCAAGAACGCGGCGCTGCCGATCCTCTGCGCCTCGCTGCTCGTCGCCGATGCGCTCGAGCTGTCGGGCGTACCGCAATTGCACGACGTCGCCACCACGGTCGGCCTGCTGGGGCGGCTGGGCGCGGTCGTCGAGCGCGACGCGCATTCGGTGCGCGTGGACGCCTCCCGCGTCGACTCGGTCGAGGCGCCCTACGAGCTCGTCAAGACGATGCGCGCGTCGATCCTCGTGCTCGGCCCGCTGCTGGCGCGCTTCGGCGAGGCGCGCGTCTCGCTGCCCGGCGGCTGCGCGATCGGCCAGCGCCCGGTGGACCAGCATCTGAAGGGGCTGCAGGCGATGGGCGCGCAGATCGCCATCGAGCACGGCTACGTGGTCGCGCGCGCCGGGCGGTTGCGCGGGGCGCGCATCGTCACCGACATGGTCACCGTTACCGGTACCGAGAACCTGATGATGGCCGCCACGCTGGCCGACGGCGAGACGGTGATCGAGAACGCCGCGCGCGAACCCGAGGTGACCGACCTCGCCGCAGCGCTGGTCGCGATGGGCGCATGCATCGACGGCGCCGGCACCGACCGGATCGTCGTGCACGGCGTGCCTCGGCTGCACGGCGGCCGCCATCGGGTGATGCCCGATCGAATCGAGGCCGGAACCTTCTTGTGCGCGGTCGCTGCCGCCGGCGGCGACGTGCTGCTGCGCGGCGCGGCGCCGGCCACGATGGACGCCACGCTCGACAAGCTGCGCGAGGCCGGGGCGCGGATCGACTGCGGCGACGACACGGTCCGGCTGCGCATGTCGCGTCGTCCACGGGCGGTCGACGTTCGCACGGCCCCCTATCCCGCCTTCGCCACCGACATGCAGGCGCAGTTCATGGCGATGAACTGCGTCGCCGAAGGCACCGGCGTCGTCACCGAGACGATCTTCGAGAACCGCTTCATGCACGTGCTCGAATTGCAGCGGCTCGGCGCCGACGTCGTCGTCGAGGGCAACACGGCCGTCGTGCGCGGCGTGCCCCGGCTTTCCGGCGCGCGCGTGATGGCCACCGACCTGCGGGCTTCGGCCGGGCTGGTCATCGCGGGGCTGGTGGCCGACGGCGAGACCACGGTCGACCGCATCTACCATCTCGACCGGGGCTACGAGCGCATGGAGACGCGCCTGCAGGCGCTGGGCGCGCGCGTCGAGCGCATCGACGGACGCGACCCCGCGCGTGGGCAGGGCGAAGGCGTGCTTGCCGTCGAAACCGAAGAGGCGGCCCGATGATCACGCTCGCGCTGTCCAAGGGGCGCATCTTCGACGACACCGCGCCGCTGCTCGAGGCGGCGGGCATCCCGCTCACCGCTTCGGCCAACGGCTCTCGCAAGCTCATCCTGCCCACTGCCGATCCCGGGTTGCGACTGATCATCGTGCGCGCGTCCGACGTTCCCACCTATGTGCAATACGGCGCCGCAGATCTCGGCGTGGCCGGCAAGGACGTCTTGCTCGAACATGGCGGCGAAGGCCTGTACCAGCCGATCGACCTGGGCATCGCGCGCTGTCGCCTCTCGGTGGCCACGCGCGCAAACTTCGACTACGCGCGCGCGGTTCGCCGCGGCGCACGGCTGCGCGTGGCCACCAAGTATCCGAAGACGGCGCGCGAGCACTTCGCGGCCAAGGGCGTGCACGTCGACCCGATCAAGCTGTACGGCTCGATGGAGCTCGCGCCGCTGGTCGGCCTGGCCGATGCCATCGTCGACCTCGTCAGCACCGGCGCCACGCTGCGCGCGAACCAGCTGGCCGAGGTCGAGGAGATCATGCCGATCTCGGCGCGGCTCATCGTCAACCAGGCTTCGCTGAAGACCCGCTCGGCGCAGCTCGAGCCGCTGCTCGCGGCGCTGGCGCGCGCTTCGCAGCGCGCCGCGCAGCCGGCGGACGAAATCCGCGCCCCTGCTTCGAATCGCTCGCGCCCGATTTCGGCCGCGTCATCTTGAGCGCGCCGATGCCCGCCCGGCTCGACAGTCGCGCCGCTGACTTCGCCGCGCGCCTTTCGGCGCTGCTCGCCTACGAGCCCGCGCAGGACGAGGCGATCGAGCGAACGGTGGCGCAGATCGTCGCCGACGTGCGCAAGCGCGGCGACGAGGCGCTGCTCGAATACACGCGCCGCTTCGACCGGCTCGACGCGTCGTCGATGCGCGAACTCGAGTTGCCGCGCGAGGAACTGCAACGAGCGCTCGATTCGCTCGTGCCGGCCGATCGCGCCGCGCTGCAGGCGGCGGCGGCGCGAATCCGCAGCTATCACGAGCATCAGCTCGCGCAGTCGTGGTCGTACGTCGACGACGACGGCACGCGGCTGGGGCAGCGCATCTCGCCGATCGATCGAGTCGGGCTGTACGTGCCCGGCGGCAAGGCGGCGTACCCGTCGTCGGTGCTGATGAATGCGCTGCCGGCGCGCGTGGCCGGCGTGGGCGAACTCGTGATGGTCGTGCCGACGCCCGACGGTGTTCGCAACCCGATGGTGCTCGCCGCAGCCTGCATTGCCGGAATCGATCGCGTGTTCACGATCGGCGGCGCGCAGGCGGTCGCGGCGCTCGCCTGGGGCACGGCTTCGGTGCCGGCGGTCGACAAGATCGTCGGTCCCGGTAACGCCTATGTCGCGGAGGCGAAGCGGCGCGTCTTCGGCACCGTCGGTATCGACATGATTGCCGGACCGTCGGAGATTCTCGTCCTGTGCGACGGCTCCACCGACCCCGACTGGATCGCCACCGACCTGTTCAGCCAGGCCGAGCACGACGAGATGGCGCAGGCCATCCTGCTCACGCCCGATGCCGCGTTTGCCGATCGGGTCGCCGAATCGATTGCGCGCCTGCTGCCGACGATGCCTCGCCGCGAGATCATCGCGCGCTCGCTCGCCGACCGCGGCGCGATCGTCGTCGTGCGCAGCATGGAGGAGGCCTGCGAGATCGCCACGTCGATCGCCGCCGAGCACGTCGAGATCTCGGCGCGCGATGCCGCACGTTGGGTCGAGCGCATCCGCCACGCCGGCGCGATCTTCCTCGGCCCGTGGAGCTCCGAAGCGCTCGGCGACTACTGCGCCGGGCCCAACCACGTGCTGCCGACGATGCGCACGGCGCGTTTCTCGTCGCCGCTGGGTGTCTACGACTTCCAGAAGCGCACCAGCCTGATCGAGGTTTCGCGCGACGCCGCGCGCTCGCTCGGTGCGATTGCCGCCACGCTGGCACGCGCGGAAGGACTCGAGGCGCATGCGCGCAGCGCGCAGTTGCGGGTGGACGCGCAGCAGCCGGCGCGGGCGCAGGCATCCGCCGGCCAGCCGCGAGCCACCGCGGTCGCGACCGGCGACGCCGATCGCTTCGACCCGATTCGCCCCGAGATCGCTGCGATGAGCGGCTACAAGGTCCTCGACGCGAGCGGCATGATCAAGCTCGACGCGATGGAGAACCCGTACCGGATGCCGCCCGAGCTGCAGCGCGCACTCGGCGAGCGGCTGGCGGAGGTGGCGATCAACCGCTATCCGTCGCCCGCGCACGACGAACTCGCGCAGGCGATCCGCTCGCGTTTCGCGGTTCCCGCCGATGCCGGTCTCGTGCTGGGCAACGGCTCGGACGAACTGATCACGATGCTCGCGGTGGCCACCGCGCGTCCGGGCGCTGTGCACCTTGCACCGCAGCCGTCGTTCGTCATGTACGAGCTGTCGGCGCGCCTGGCCGGCAGCCGTTTCGTCGGCGTGCCGCTGCGCGCCGACTTCTCGCTCGACGTCGATGCGATGCTGTCGGCGATCGCCGCGCAACGCCCCGCGGTCGTCTGGCTCGCCTGGCCGAACAACCCGACCGGCAACGCCTTCGCACGCGAAGACGTCGAGAGGGTGCTCGCGGCCGCTCCGGGGCTCGTCGTGCTCGACGAGGCCTACCAGCCGTTCGCGCAGGACACCTGGATGCCGCGGCTGCCCGAGCACGAGCGCCTGGTCGTGCTGCGCACGGTCTCCAAGCTGGGGCTGGCCGGGCTTCGACTCGGCTACCTGGCCGCGGCGCCGCGCTGGGTCGAGCAGTTGCAGAAGGTGCGCCCGCCGTACAACGTGAATGTCCTCACCGACGCGGCCGCCCGTTTCGCGCTGGAGCACCTGGACGTGCTCGATGAACAGGCGGCGCGCATCCGTGCCGGGCGCGACCGACTCGCGCAGGCGCTGGGTGGTTTGCCCGGCGTCGAGGTGTTTCCGTCGCTGGCCAATTTCGTGCTGGTGCGCGTGGCCGACAGCGAGCGCACCGAGCGCGGCCTGCGCAGCCGGGGGCTGCTGATCAAGGACCTCGGTAGAATGCACGATCTGCTGCGCAACTGCCTGAGGCTCACGGTAGGCACCGACGAAGAGAACCGCCTGCTGCTCGAGGCGCTGCGCGAATCGCTCTGACCGGCGCAACGGCCGGTCGGGCCCGTTCTCCGGAATCCCCATGCGTAGCGCCGAAGTCAGCCGCAACACCGCCGAAACCCGCGTACGGGTCTTCGTGAACCTCGACGGTACCGGCCAGCGCAAGCTGGCCAGCGGGGTCGCGTTCCTCGATCACATGCTCGACCAGATCGCCCGTCACGGGCTGATCGACCTCGAGGTCGAATGCGACGGCGACCTGCACATCGATGCGCACCACAGCGTCGAGGACATCGGCATCACGCTCGGCCAGGCCGTCGCGCGCGCCCTCGGCGACAAGAAGGGCATCCGTCGCTACGGTCACGCCTACGTGCCGCTCGACGAGGCGCTCACGCGCGTCGTCGTCGACCTTTCCGGCCGTCCCGGCCTGGAATGGAACGTGCCGTTCACCCGGGCGCTCATCGGCAGTTTCGACGTCGATCTCACCGTCGAGTTCTTCCGCGGGTTCGTCAATCATGCGCAGGTCACGCTGCACGTGGACAACCTGCGCGGGCAGAACGCGCATCATCAATGCGAGACGGTGTTCAAGGCCTTCGCGCGTGCATTGCGCGCCGCCGTCGAGCACGACGAGCGCGTCGCCGGACGCATTCCTTCGACGAAGGAAGCGCTCTGATCGGCGCGCGGGGCCGATCGATCGTACGGGCTCGGATGAAAAACCTCCAAGCGGGGCGCAGCGCGTGAGCTCGATCGCCGTCGTCGACTACGGGATGGGAAACCTGCGTTCGGTCGCGCGCGCGCTCGAGCACGTCGCGCCGAAGACGCGCGTGGTCGTCACGTCGGACGCCGCGGAGATCGATGCCGCCGCGCGCGTCGTCTTCCCCGGACAGGGCGCGATGCCCGATTGCATGCGCGAACTCGACCGTGCCGGGCTGCGCGAAGCGGTGCTGCGCGCCGCGCGCGAGAAGCCGCTGTTCGGCGTGTGCGTCGGCGAACAGATGCTGTTCGAGCGCAGCGAGGAAGGCGACACGCCCGGCCTCGGCGTTTTCGCCGGTGACGTGCGCCGCTTGCCGGTGCGCCTGCCCGACGGCGTGCGTGTGAAGGTTCCGCACATGGGCTGGAACCGAGTGCGCCAGGTGCGCGCGCATGCGTTGTGGTCCGGCGTGGCCGACCGAGCGTATTTCTACTTCGTGCACAGTTATCGCGTCGTGCCCTTGCAGGAAAGCATCGTCGTCGGCGAAACCGAGCACGGCCTTCGCTTTACCTGTGCAGTTGCGCGGGATAACATTTTCGCGACCCAGTTCCACCCGGAGAAGAGCGCCGCAAACGGCCTCCGGCTCTACGAGAATTTCGTCCGCTGGCAGCCCTGATCCCCACCTGTGCCGCGCCGCACAGGCTCGTGGTCGTCATCGGTTGCCCGCGGTTGCTCCTTCCCCCATTCTCCACTCCAGTCCGTTCACCTCCGAGATGCTGCTGATCCCCGCCATCGACCTGAAGGACGGCCGTTGCGTACGGCTGAAACAGGGCGACATGAACGACGAGACCGTCTTCTCCGACGACCCCGAGGCGGTTGCCCGCGGCTGGGTAGAGCAGGGCGCCCGCAGGCTGCACCTGGTCGACCTGAACGGTGCGGTGGCCGGCAAGCCGCGCAACGAAAGCGCGATCCGCGCGATCGTCGACGCCGTGGGCACCACCATCCCGGTGCAGGTGGGCGGCGGCATCCGCGACCTCGACACCATCGAGCGCTATCTGGACGACGGCATCAGCTACGTGATCATCGGCACGGCGGCCGTGAAGAACCCGGGCTTCCTGCACGATGCCTGCAGCGCGTTTCCCGGGCAGATCATCGTCGGGCTCGATGCGCGCGACGGCAAGGTCGCCACCGACGGCTGGAGCAAGCTCACCGGCCACGACGCGCTCGATCTCGGCCGCAAGTTCGAGGGCTACGGCATCGAAGCGGTCATCTACACCGACATCGGCCGCGATGGCATGCTCACCGGCGTGAACATCGAGGCCACGCTGCGCCTGGCGCGCGGCCTGCGCGTGCCGGTCATCGCATCGGGCGGCTTCGCGGGCCTGGAAGACGTCGAGCGGCTGTGCGAGATCGAGGACGAGGGCGTCGAAGGCGCGATCCTCGGCCGCGCGCTATATGAAGGAAAGATCGACTTCCGCGAGGCGCAGCAACGTGCCGACGAACTCGGCAACTGATCGGCCCCCCGATTCGGCAACCGCCTCGTCGGCCGAAGCCGTGCTCACCAAGCGCATCATTCCGTGCCTGGACGTCACCGCCGGGCGCGTCGTCAAGGGCGTGAACTTCGTCGCGCTGCGCGATGCGGGCGACCCGGTGGAGATCGCGCGCCGCTACGACGAGCAGGGCGCCGACGAGCTCACCTTCCTCGACATCACCGCATCGAGCGACGAGCGCGAGCTGATCCTGCACGTCATCGAGGCGGTGGCCTCGCAGGTGTTCATCCCGCTCACGGTCGGCGGCGGCGTGCGCGTGGTCGAGGACGTGCGCCGCCTGCTCAACGCGGGTGCCGACAAGACCTCGATCAACACGGCGGGCCTGCAGAATCCGCAGTTGATTGCCGAAGCCGCTGCGCGCTACGGATCGCAGTGCATCGTCTGCGCGATCGACGCCAAGGCCAGGCCGGGCGGCGGCTGGGAGGTGTACACGCACGGCGGGCGCCGCGGCACCGGGCGCGACGCGGTCGAATGGGCGCGCGAGGTCGAGCGCCTGGGCGCCGGCGAGATCCTGCTCACCAGCATGGATCGCGACGGCACGCGCGAAGGCTTCGACGTCGCGCTCACGCGCGCGGTGTCCGACGCGGTCGACATCCCGGTCATCGCCTCGGGCGGCGTGGGCAACCTGCAGCACTTCGCCGACGGCATCATCGAGGGTGGCGCCGACGCGGTGCTCGCGGCGAGCATCTTCCACTTCGGCGAATACACGGTCGGACAGGCCAAGCGCTATCTGGCCGAGCGCGGCATTCCGGTGCGGCTCGACGAGCCCGCCTCCGGGGCCGAAGCATCGCGATGAACGACGCCGACAACGGGCGCGACTGGCTCGACGCCGTCCGCTGGAACGAAGACGGCCTCGTCACCGTCGTCGCGCAGGACGCAACGAGCGGCGAAGTGTTGATGCTCGCGTGGATGAACGGCGAAGCGCTCGCCGAAACGGCTTGCAGCGGGCGCGCGGTCTACTGGTCGCGCTCGCGCGGGCGACTCTGGCGCAAGGGCGAGGAATCGGGCCACGTGCAGCACGTGCGCGAGATCCGCCTCGACTGCGACGGCGACGCCGTGCTGCTGAAGGTCGAGCAACAGGGCGGAATCGCCTGCCACACCGGGCGCCGATCCTGCTTCTTCCGCCGACTGGACGACGCGCGCTGGCGCGACGTCGATCCGGTGCTGAAAGACCCGGGCGAGATCTACCGATGACCGGCGAATCCACGCCGCGCAGCGCGCCGCCCGGCGACGTGCTCGCGCGCCTGGCCGAGGTGGTCGCCTCGCGCAAGGGCGCCGATCCCGAACGCTCGTACGTCGCGCGGCTCTTCGCGAAAGGGCCCGACGCGGTGCTGAAGAAGATCGGCGAGGAAGCCACCGAAACCGTGATGGCGGCGAAGGACGGCGTCGCGCAGCGCATCGTCGCCGAAACCGCCGATCTCTGGTTTCACTGCATCGTGATGCTCGCGCAGCACGGCCTGGCGCCCTCCGACGTGCTCGACGAGCTCGCGCGCCGCGAGGGGCTGTCCGGTCTCGACGAGAAAGCGGCTCGCGCGCGCCCGCCCGCGGATGGCGCCAGGCATTCATCGCATCGAGGAGAGGAGAAATGAGCGCCGACACCACCGCCGGGACGAACGCTTCGCACGCCGACTGCCTGTTCTGCCGGATCGCGCGCGGCGAGATCCCGTCGCGCAAGGTCTACGAGGACGATGAGGTTTTCGCCTTCCACGACATCCAGCCGAAGGCGCCGATCCACTTCATGATCGTGCCCAAGGCACATTACGACAACCTCTACGACGCCGGTCCGCAGCAGGCGCTGCTCGGCAGGATCTTCGGTCTTTGCGGCCGGCTCGCCCGCGAACAGGGTGCCAACGACGGCTTTCGCGTCGTCGTGAACAACGGTCGGGTGGGGCATCAGGAGGTGTATCATCTTCATGTTCACGTATTGGGCGGGGCCGAGCCATTGGCCGGCGCAATGAACCGCTTCTGACAGGAGTTTCGCAATGGGGACCATGAGCATCTGGCACTGGCTCATCGTGCTGGTGATCATCCTGCTGGTCTTCGGCACGAAGAAGCTGCGCAACATCGGCACCGACCTCGGCGGTGCGGTTCGCGGATTCAAGGAAGGCGTGCGGGAAGGTACCGAGGGCGCTGAGAAGGAATCGCAGACTGCGAAGACCATCGACGTAGAGGCCCGGGAGAAAGGCTGAGCGCGCGGCATCGCCATCGAAGGAGCGCCGTCGGGCGAATCCTCTCGCGAGCAGTAGCCGGTCGAGCGCCGCTGCGCGGCGTGCGCCCCCCTCGGCGCCCTTGCCGGTCATTGAGGCAACACCATGTTCGATTTCGGTTTTTCCGAGATGGTCGTCGTGGCCGTCGTCGGGCTGATCGTGCTCGGCCCGGAGCGGTTGCCGAAAGTTGCCAGGCAGGCCGGGCAGTGGCTCGGAAAGCTGCAACGCTACGTCGCCGATGTGAAGTCCGACATCAACCGGCAGATGGAACTCGAAGAACTGCGCAATCTGCAGAGCGAAGTCACCGGCGCTGCGCGCGACCTGAAGAGCTCGTTCGACTCGGCAGTGGGCGATGCGCAATCGCAGTTCGACTCGATCAACGCCGACCTGCAGGGCGGGCCTTCCGGCGATTCGTCGTCGGCCTCGGCACCGAGCGCTCAGGCCACCGACTGGGACCAGGTCTACGCGCATCGGCGCACCCGCGATCGCATCCGCGAGCGGCGCGTCGAGCGCGAGCGCGCCCTCGGCCACAAGCGTCCGGCGCAGCGCCGCTGAGTCGCGCCTCGCATAACGGCGCCACCCGATGAGCCAGGAAGAAAGCTTCGTCTCGCACCTGGTCGAACTGCGCGACCGGCTCATCCGTTCGCTCGCCGTCGTTCTCGTGCTGTTCGGCGTGTGCTTCTATTTTTCCGGCGACATCATGAAGTTCCTGTCGCTGCCGCTGTACCAGTCGCTGCCGCCGGGAACCAAGCCGATCTTCACCGACCAGGCCGGAGCGTTCTTCACGCTCACCAAGGTGTCGTTCCTCGCGGCGGTGCTGCTGTCGCTGCCATGGATCCTCTACCAGGCCTGGGCCTTCGTCGCGCCCGGCCTCTACGAGCACGAGAAGCGCTTCGCCTTTCCGCTGATCGTCTCGAGCGTCGTCTTCCTCGTCGTCGGCATCAGCTTCGCCTACGTGTTCGTGCTGCCCGCGGCGTACAAGTTCTTCTTCGCCTTCGCCTCGCGCACCGGTGCCGACATCCTGCAGGACCTGCAGAAATACTGGGATTTCACGCTGGCGATCTTCTTCGGGTTCGGCGTCACGTTCGAGGTGCCGGTGGCTCAGATGCTGATGGTGAAGACGGGGCTCGTCACCACCGACCAGCTGAAGGCCGCGCGCCGCTACGTCATCGTCGGCGCCTTCGTCGTCGCCGCCGTCCTCACGCCTCCCGACGTCCTCAGCCAGTTCATGCTGGCGATCCCGCTGATGCTGCTCTACGAGTTGGGGATCTTCCTCGCCGGGTTCATCAAGGCGCGCAGCGCAGCGCCGGTGGAGGAGGTGGAAGGGCAGGGGTGATCGAGGGAACGGAAGGGGAACGGAAGGGAGTAGGGGGAAGGGGGAAGGGGGAAGGGGGAAGGGGGAAGGGGAAAAGCCACGACCCTTGCAGTCGGGGCGTTTGCCCCACCCCCCACCCCCATGCCCCAACAACCCTACCAAACCACTGGGCGGAGGGGTCGTGGCGCCCCGCCAA
>JAJPES010000060.1 GCA_021166725.1 Burkholderiaceae bacterium
GTTTGGTTAATGGGTTTGTTTGATGTAGGTAAACGGGGGTAATACCTGGTTTGTTGCCCGACTGACCCGTGTTATGACCCCGGTTTCCGCCGTTCCGGTTTCCGCCGGTTTCCGTTTTCACCCTTCCCTTCCTAAAATGGCATCGTCTCCACGAAACTCGGCCGCGCGAACAGCTTGTCCGCGTGACGGGCGAGATTCGAGAACTGCGCGCGCCAGCCGAGCGCGGGGAAGCGGAAATCCAGGTAGCCCAACGCACAGCCGAGCGAGATGTCGGCGAGCGAATACTTGCCGTCGACGCACCAGGGTTTGTCGGCGAGCGCATGCGACATCGCCTGCAGCGAGGCTTCGATCTTCGACATCTGCCGCGCGATCCAGGCCGGGCTGCGCTGACTGTCGGTGCGCTGCGTCTGCTCGAGGCGCGCGAGCACCGCGGCATCGAGCAGGCCGTCGCCGAGCACTTCCCAGATCTTGACCTCGACCCGTGATCGGCCGTTGGCCGGCACGAGCTTGTGCACCGGCGTGAGGTTGTCGAGGTATTCTGCGATGACGCGCGAGTCGAACAGCGCGGCGCCGTCGTCCATGATCAGCGTGGGAACCTTGCCGAGCGGGTTGATGCTCTGGAGCGTGGAGTCGGCCGACCAGGGGTCTTCCAGTTCGTACTGGTATTCGATCTTCTTCTCGGCCAGCACGACGCGTACCTTGCGGACGTACGGACTCGAATTCGAACCGATGAGCTTCATTGCGCCGCCGCGGTACGGCGGGCCAGTATAGCAAAGCGGCCGACGGCCGCGACGATGCTAGCATTCGAGGCCTTTCGCGACCCGTTCCCGTCGGTTCGCAGCCGCAAGCCGATCGATCCGTCCCATGCCGCAAATCCGCACCCCCGCTCCCCTCTCGGCGTCCGATTTCGCGCTACACGCGCTGTCGCCGCTCGACGGTCGCTATGCGCCGAAGCTCGACGCGCTGCGCGAACGCCTGTCGGAGGCGGCGTTCATGCGGCGGCGCGTGCAGGTCGAGGTGCAATGGTTGATCGCGCTCTCCGATCTCGGCCTGCCGGAGCTCGCGCCTTTCTCGGCCGACGCGAGGTCGAAGCTGCATGCGATCGTCGACAGCTTCGGCGCGCCGCAGGCCGCTCGCATCAAGGAAATCGAAGCGGTCACCAATCACGACGTGAAGGCGGTCGAGTATTTCCTCAAGGAGTCGATCGCGCCGATCGCGGAGCTGGCGCGGGCGAGCGAGTTCGTGCACTTCGCCTGTACGTCGGAGGACATCAACAACACGGCCTACGCGCTGATGCTGCGCGCCGCACGCGACGAGGTCGTCGCGCCGGCGGTGCGCGCCGTGGTCGATGCGTTGCGCGCGCTGGCGCATGCGAACGCCGACGTGCCGATGCTGTCGCGAACGCACGGCCAGCCGGCTTCGCCGACGACGCTGGGCAAGGAGATGGCCAACTTCGTGGCGCGCATCGAACCGGCGCTCGCACGCTTCGACGCCGTCGCCCCGCTGGGCAAGATGAACGGCGCGGTGGGCAACTACAACGCGCACCTGGCCGCCTACCCGGACGTGGATTGGGAGGGTTTCGCTCGTGGCGTGGTCGAGTCGCTCGGGCTGCAGTTCAATCCCTACACGGTGCAGATCGAGCCGCACGACTGGATCGCCGAGAGCTTCGACGCGCTGGCGCGGCTGAATACGATCCTCGTCGACCTGGATCGCGACCTGTGGAGCTACATCTCGCTCGGCTACTTCGGGCAGAAGCTCCAGCAGGGCGAGGTCGGATCGTCGACGATGCCGCACAAGGTCAATCCGATCGATTTCGAGAACTCCGAGGGCAACGCCGGCATTGCCAACGCACTGTTGCGCCACCTCGCCGAGAAGCTCCCGGTCTCGCGCTGGCAGCGCGACCTGACCGATTCGACGGCGCTGCGCAACGCGGGCGTTGCGCTCGGCCATGCGTTGCTCGCGTGGGACAGTTGCCTGCGTGGACTGCGAAAGCTCGAGGTGCAGCATGCCCGCCTGGCCGCCGACCTCGACGCGAATCCGGAAGTGCTCGCCGAGGCGGTCCAGACCGTGATGCGCCGCTACGGCGTCGAGAATCCGTACGAGCAGTTGAAGGCGCTGACGCGCGGGCGCGCGATCGATGCGGCCACGCTCGCGGAGTTCGTCTCGCGGCTGCCGATCCCCGACGCGGCGCGCCGCGAACTCGCCGCGCTCACGCCGGCGGCGTACATCGGCAAGGCCGCCGAGCTCGCGCGCCGGATCTAGCGGACTATGGACGGGGTCAGGGCAGTTCCGGCTGCCCGTCGTCCTTGCGCTTGACCGGCTTGACGAGGTCCTCGCGCTTGACGCCCAGCCACATCGCGATGGCGGCGGCGACGAACACCGACGAGTAGATGCCGAACAGGATGCCGATGGTGAGCGCCACGGCGAAGTAGTGCAGCGTGGGCCCGCCGAAGATCAGCATCGACAGCACCATCACCTGCGTGGAACCGTGCGTGATGATCGTGCGCGAGATCGTGCTGGTGATCGCCTTGTCGATCAGGTGCGGGGTGTCGAGCTTGCGGATCTTGCGGAAGTACTCGCGGATCCGGTCGAAGATGATCACCGACTCGTTGACCGAGTAGCCCAGCACGGCGAGCACCGCAGCGAGCACCGACAGCGAGAATTCCCACTGGAAGGCCGCGAAGAAGCCGAGGATGATGACGACGTCGTGCAGGTTCGCGATGATCGCGGCGACGGCGAACTTCCACTCGAAGCGGATCGACAGGTAGATGATGATGCCGGTGATGACGAACAGCAGCGCCATCGCGCCGTCGCTGAACAGTTCCTTGCCGACCTGCGGCCCGACGAACTCCACGCGCTGCAGCTTTGCCTTCGCGTCGTCGGCCTTCAGCGCCGCCATCACCTCGTTGCTCTGCTCGGTGTAGCTCTTGCCGCTGCTCTCGGCGCTGGGCAGGCGGATGAGCACGTCGTGCGAGGTGCCGAAGTTCTGCACCTGGGCGTCGGCGTAGCCGAGCTTGCCTACCGTCTCGCGGATCCTGGGCAGGTCGGCGCTGTCGTCGTAGTGCACCTCCATCACCGTGCCGCCGGTGAACTCGATCGACAGGTGCAACCCGCGCGTGGCGAGGAAGAACACGGCGAGCAGGAACATCACGATCGAGATCGCGTTCAGGATGCGCGCGTGGCGCATGAACGGGATGTCGCGGTGGATGCGGAAGAACTCCATCGGCGGATCCCTCAGCCGTGGCGCGCCGACGGCCGGGCGGCGGTGGGCGGCGTCCAGACCTGTCCGATCGACACCTTCGCCAGCTTGCGCCGGCGGCCGTACCAGAGGTTGACCAGCCCGCGCGAGAAGAACACTGCCGAGAACATCGACGTGAGCAGACCCAGCACGTGCACGACGGCAAAGCCGCGCACCGGGCCGGAGCCGAAGATGAGCAGCGCGATGCCGGCGATCATCGACGTCACGTTGGAGTCGAGGATCGTCGCCCATGCGTTGTCGTAGCCGGCGGAGATCGCCGCCTGCGGCGTGGCGCCGTTGCGCAGTTCCTCGCGCACGCGTTCGTTGATCAGCACGTTGGCGTCGATTGCCATGCCGAGCGTGAGCGCGATGGCGGCGATGCCGGGCAGCGTGAGCGTGGCCTGCAGGATCGACAACAGCGCGATCAGCAGCAGCAGGTTGACCGACAGCGAGATCGCCGAGACGAGGCCGAACAGGTGGTAGTAGAAGACCATGAAGACGGCGATCGTCACGAAGCCCCACAGCGTCGAGTGGAAGCCCTGGCGAATGTTGTCGGCGCCCAGGCTCGGGCCGATCGTGCGTTCCTCGATGATCTCCATCGGCGCGGCGAGCGAGCCTGCCCGCAGCAGCAGAGCGACGTCGTTGGCTTCCTGCGTGGTCATGCTTCCGGAGATCTGCACGCGTCCGCCGGCGATCTCGCTGCGGATGACCGGCGCGGTGACGACCTCGCCCTTGCCGCGCTCGACGAGGACGATCGCCATGCGCCGACCGATGTTCTCGCGCGTGACGTCGCGGAAGATGCGCGCGCCCTTGGCGTCGAGCGTCAGGTGCACGGCCGGCTCGTGCGTCTGCCCGTCGAAGCCCGCCTGCGCATCGTTCAGGTTCGCCCCGGTGAGGATCACCTGCTTGCGCAGCAGGATCGGCTGGCCGCCGCGTTCGGTGAATCGTTCGCAGCCGAAGGGAACGGTGCCCGCGGCGAGTGCCGCGAGTTCGTCGGGCGACTCGCAGACCATGCGCACTTCCAGCGTTGCCGTGCGCCCGAGGATGTCCTTCGCCTTCGCCGTGTCCTGCACGCCGGGCAGCTGGACGACGACGCGATCGGGGCCCTGCTGCTGGATCACCGGTTCGGAGACGCCGAGTTCGTTGATGCGGTTGCTCAGCGTGGTGATGTTCTGGTGGACGGCGTTCTGCTGGACGCGCAATGCCGCATCTTCGCGAAAGCGCGCGATCAGCTTCGGTTCGCCGCTGTCGCTGGCGGTGAGCGTGAGTTCGGGCGAGGTATCGGCGATCACGGCACGCGCGCGTTCGCGCGTTTCGGCGTCGCGGAAGCGGACTTCGATCGTGTCGCCGACCCGATCGATGCCGGCGTGGCGGATGTTGCGGTCGCGCAGTTGCGTGCGGATGTCGCTCGCCAGCCCGTCGATGCGCTTGGCGAGCGCCTCCTTCATGTCCACCTGCAGCAGGAAGTGCACGCCGCCGCGCAGGTCGAGGCCCAGGTACATCGGCAGCGCATGCAGCGCGGTGAGCCAGCGCGGCGTATCGGACAGCAGGTTCAGGGCGACGATCCACGACGGATCTTCGGGGTCGGCGTTCAGCGCGCGGGCGATCGCGTCCTTGGCGCGCAACTGCAGGTCGGTGCTGGCGAAGCGCGCCTTCACCGAGTTGCCGTCGAAGAAGATTCCCGTGCTCTCGATGCCCGCCTTCGCGAGGATGTCGCCGACGCGACCGACCATCGAGTCGTCGATCTTCTGCGTGGCCTTCGCGCTCGACACCTGCACCGCAGGCGCCTCGCCGAAGAAGTTCGGCAGCGTGTACAGCAGGCCGAACACGAGCGACAGCCCGAGGATCACGTACTTCCAGGCGGGGTAGCGGTTCATGCGGCTGGGCGCGTACGGGGGAGACGCGTTCGGAACGTTACGTTCAGATGGCCTTGATCGTTCCGTTGGGGAGCAGCGTCTGCACGGCCGCTTTCTGGAAGTTCATCTCGATGGGGGCGTCGCCGCCCTTGCCCTCGGGGGTGCGTGCGACCTCGATGGTGACGTAGCTGTCGCCGACCCGGGTGACGCGACCGATGAGTCCGCCCGAGGTGACGACCTCGTCGCCCCGCTTGAGCGCCTCGAGCATCGTCTTGTGCTCCTTCGCGCGCTTCATCTGCGGCCGGATCATCAGGAAGTACAGCACGACGAACATCAGGATGATCGGCAGGAAGCCGATGATCTGCTGTTCGGTCGAGCCAGCGGCCTGGGCGTAGGCTGGCGAAATGAGCACGGGGCGACTCCGGAAGTGAACCGCGAATTATAGCAACGGCGCTTCCGATGTACTCGGCGGGCACGCGGTTTGCGCGTATCCCTGCCGTGATCGACACTTTTCCTTCAATGCTCCAAAGGAGCGCGCGCCTGCGCCACTTCCACCGAAGTAAGTGCAAGCATGTGCTCGCGTACGAGGTCGAGAACGCCGCGCAGCGGCGGCGCAAGATCGCCCAGCAGCGCTTCGCGGCGGATCTCGAAGGGCGCGCGCAGGCCGCGGTATTCGATCGGCTCGGCCACCTGGGTGAACGTGAGGCCCAGCGAGCGCAGCAGGCGCGCGAGGCGCAGTTCCATGATCACGAACACCGCGTCGAGGCCGATCTCGATGCCGAGCCAGGCCGCCGAGAAGATGAGTCCGAGCGCCGGAGGCAGGTTGTTGTGCCGGCGCGGGTCGAGCGGATCGAGAGAGAGGTTTTGCAGCGAATAGAGCGCCGGGTCGCGGTCGACCTTCCGGCGCCGGAACTCGCGTACCACGGCCAGTCGGGAAACTTCGCCGATGCTTTCGCGCGGCGTGTCGCGAAAGGTGGGGGAGCGGGCGAGGCCGTCCACCGCGGCGAGTTCGAACGGGAAAGGACGGCTGGCGTCCTTCGGGTCGGCGATGATCAGTCGGACGCAGCCGATGAAGCGACGACTTGCCCTATGGCGCAGCAATACGGCGAGTGACCGCCGGTCGTAGGCATCGAATTCGACGCCATGGGGGAAGTCTTCCGCCCTTTCGTACTTCAGTTCCTCCACGTAGATGCGGTGGCGAAGCCGGTAGCTCTCGGTGCGCAGTTCGTCGCTCGTGGCGAGTTCGAGCGAGAAGCGGTCGAAGAAATCACCGCCGAACCGCGACGTAAGCCGGGTAGGGCCGAGAGCGTGGGGCAGGATCGGATAAAGCATCGGTCTGGGCCCTCAGGTGTTGCGCAAATCGCGCTCATCGGATGAGGCCTGCAGCCGGCCGCGCGGGCGGCGACGACAGGAACGGACCGGCCGGCGGGGCGTCGCTCCCGGGGCCGTTGGTTTCTAAGCGAGTTGAAGAGGACGATCCGGATCGGTACGCGCGATCGGCGATGCCCGGTCGGCGCGATTCGGTTCCCTTCTGTTCGATTTCCTCCGGGAGCGTATTGTGCACCGAAACGTCAATAGGTGGAAACACTTAATTCGGTGCAGCGGGCGAAGTTTGCTTCGCATCGCCCCTCGGAAAGCCCTATTACCCTACTGGGTTAAAGGGCTTCATGTTTCGCCTTGCGCGCAACAGCCGCCGGAGTCTACACCCGGAGACGGCGTGCGCCGGTCAATCGACCCCTCGGCTCCGTCGTTCGCCGAACTCCGCCCGGAAGGTTTCGAATCTGCCGGCCGAGATCGCGTCGCGCATCGAGCGCATCAACTGCAGGTAGTAGTGCAGGTTGTGGATGGTCGCGAGGCGTGCGCCGAGGATCTCGTTGACCTTCTGCAGATGATGGAGATAGGCGCGCGAGAACCGGCCGCACGCGTAGCACGCGCATTGCTCGTCGATCGGTCGCTCGTCGATGCGATAGCGCGCATTGCGCAGCTTCAGGTCGCCCCATTGCGTGAACAGCCAGCCGTTGCGCGCATTGCGCGTCGGCAGGACGCAGTCGAAGAGGTCGATGCCGGCGGCTACCCCTGCCACGAGGTCCTCGGGCGTGCCGACGCCCATCAGGTATCGGGGGGCGTGTTCGGGCAGGCGCGGGGCGGAATGGGACAGCACGCGCAGCATCTCCTCCTTGGGCTCGCCCACCGACAGGCCGCCGATCGCAAAGCCGTCGAAGCCGATGTCGACCAGTGCACCGAGCGACTCGTCGCGCAGCGCTTCGAACATCCCGCCCTGGACGATGCCGAACAGCGCATTGCCCGCGCCGCTGACGCCGGCACGCAGCGCGTTCCAGGCATCGCGCGAGCGACGCGCCCAGCGAAGGCTCAGGCGCATCGACGCGGCCGCGTCGTCGAACGAGGTCGGCACCCCGTCGCGCTCGTAAGGCGTGCATTCGTCGAAGATCATCGCGATGTCGGAATCGAGCGTGTGCTGGATCTGCATCGACGTCTCGGGCGTCAGGAACAGCCGGTCGCCGTTGACCGGCGAAGCGAAGGCCACGCCTTCTTCGGAGATGCGGCGCAGCGCGCCCAGGCTCCATACCTGGAAGCCGCCCGAATCGGTGAGGATCGGCCGCTCCCAGCCGATGAAGCGATGCAGGCCGCCGAAGCGGGCGATCGTGTCGAGGCCCGGGCGCAGCCACAGGTGGAAGGTGTTGCCGAGGATGATGTGCGCGCCGATTTCTTCGAGCTCGCGCGGCGACATCGCCTTCACCGCACCGTAGGTGCCCACCGGCATGAAGATCGGCGTCTCGACGACGCCGTGCGACAGGTGCAGTCGTGCGCAGCGGGCCTGTCCGTCCCGGTGCAGCAACTCGAATTCGGGCATCGCGCGATTATGGCCGCCGGGCGGCAGGTTCAATCGTCGCAGCGATCGAGCAGCATCGCGTCGCCGTAGCTGAAGAAACGGTAGCGTTCGGCGATGGCATGTGCGTAGGCCGCGCGCACGCGCTCGACCCCGGCGAAGGCGCTCGCCAGCATCAGCAGCGTCGAGCGCGGCAGGTGAAAGTTCGTCAGCAGTGCATCGACCACGCGAAAGCGGTATCCCGGCGTCACGAACAGGCTCGTCTCGGCGCTGCCGGCGGCGACCTGCCCTTGCGCATCGACGGCCGACTCGAGCGTGCGCAGCGAAGTGGTCCCGACGGCGACGATGCGCGAGCCGCGCGCGCGCGCTTCGCCGATCGCACGCGCCGTCTCCTGCGGCACTCGAAAGCGTTCCGCGTGCATCCGGTGCTGCGACAGGTCTTCGACGCGCACCGGCTGGAAGGTGCCCGCGCCGACGTGCAGCGTGACGAAGGCGCAGTGCACGCGGCGTTCGCGCAACTGCTGCAGCGTCGCTTCGTCGAAATGCAGTCCGGCGGTCGGCGCGGCGACCGATCCGGGCTCGCGTGCATAGACCGTCTGGTAGCGCTCCTCGTCCGCCGTTTCGGGGTCGCGCCCGATGTACGGAGGCAGCGGCAGCGCGCCTTCGCGCTCCAGGCACGCGTGCACGTCGTCGTCGAAGCGCAGTCGCCAGAACCCGCCTTCGCGCGCGAGCACGGTCGCGCCGCTGGTGCGCCATTGCAGCCGCGCGCCCGGATGCGGCGGCTTGCTGGCGCGCAACTGCGCGAGCGCCTCGTGCTCGTCGAGCACGCGCTCGACGAGCGCTTCCACGCGTCCGCCGGTGTCCTTCGCTCCGTGCAGGCGTGCGCGGATCACGCGCGTGTCGTTGAAGACGAGCAGGTCGCCGGGCACGAGCAGCGTCGGCAGGTCGCGGAAAAGCAGATCGACGAGCGAATCGCGCGCGACGCGAAGCAGGCGGGAATCGGCGCGGCGTGCGCCCGGATGCTGCGCGATCAGTTCCGGCGGGAGCTCGAAGTCGAAGTCACTGAGGCGCATCGGCCCGGATTGTAGGGTCATCGGGACCGGGGTGCTTTCCGGTCTGCAGTCCGGATTGCGGCCTGGGCGGTGCCTCGCGGTTCGAGCGTTGTTTCGACGGACTTGCCGAGCGCATGAGGTTGTGCAGCGTGTTCACCAGTGCGACGTGCGAGAACGCCTGGGGAAAGTTGCCGCACAACCGGCGCGCCTGCGGGTCGTATTCCTCGGCGAGCAGGCCGAGGTCGTTGCGTACCGAGAGCAGCCGCTCGAAGAGCGCGTGCGCGTCGTCCAGCCGTCCGAGCAGCACGTAGGCGTCCACCAGCCAGAAGCTGCATGGCAGGAACGCGCCTTCGTTGCCGCACACTCCGTCGTCGACGTCCTCGGTGCGGTAGCGCAGCACGAAGCCGTCGCGTACGAGATCGTGCTCGATCGCGCGCACGGTGCCGGCGAAACGCTCGTCTTCGGGGGCGACGAAGCCGGTTTCGGCAACGAGCAGCAGCGAGGCGTCCAGCGAGCTGGCGCCGTAGTACTGCACGAAGGTATTTCGTGTGCGATCGAAACCGAATTCGAGGATTTGAGAGCGGATCCGGTCTCCGATGGAGCGCCAGCGATCCAGGGGTCCGTCCAGACCGCAGTCTTCGATCGCCTTGGCGGCACGGTCGAAAGCCACCCAGCACATCAGCTTCGAGTACGTGAAGTGGCGTGCGGGGCCGCGCACTTCCCAGATGCCGCGGTCGGGTTCGTGCCACTTGCGCTCGAGCGTCGCCAGCAGCGCGCGCTGCAGCTTCCACGCTTCGTCGCCCCAGTCGAGGCGCGAGCGCCGACTCGCATTCGCGACGTCCATCAGCTCGCCGTAGACGTCGAGCTGCAGCTGATCGTGCGCGGCGTTGCCGACGCGCACCGGGCGGCTGCCGGCATAGCCGGGCAGCCAGCGCAGTTCGAATTCGGTGAGGCGGCGCTCGCCGGCGAGCCCGTACATGATCTGCATCTGCTCGGGGTCTCCGGCGGTCGCGCGCAGCATCCATTGGCGGAAGGCCTGCGCCTCGTCGAAATAGCCCGAGTTCAGCAGCGCATACAGCGTCATCGTGGCGTCGCGGATCCAGCAGTAGCGGTAGTCCCAGTTGCGCGAGCCGCCGAAGTCTTCCGGCAGCGACGTCGTCGGCGCGGCGACGAGCCCGCCGGTGGGACGGTGGCTGAGCGCCTTCAGCGTGATCAGCGAACGCAGCACGGCATCTTTCCAGCGCTGCGGCGCGTCCGGCGGAAGCGTGCAGCGTTCGCACCAGGTGCGCCAACGCTCGGCGGTGCGGTCGAGCAGCGCCGAGCGATCGTCGACGAACGACGCCGTTCGGTGCGACGGGTGGTAGGACAGCGTGAACGGAACCGACTGTCCCGCTTCGATCTCGAAGGCGGCGCTCGTGCGCATCCCTTCGTTCTTCAGCGCGGCCGGGGTGACCAGTTCGACCGCATCGGGGCCGGCGACGGCGCGCAGGCCGTAGTCGCGTCGGCGCACCCACGGAACGGTGCGCCCGTAGCCGAAGCGCAGGACGAGCTCCATCGAAACCGCGGGACGGCCCGACTCGCCGCGCACCAGTCGCACCAGCTCGACTTTGCGGTCGTCGTCGCCGAAAGGCATGAAGTCGGTGACCGAGAACGCGCCCTTCGACGTCTCGAAGCGCGTCTCGACGATCGCGGTGCGCGGCAGGTAGCGGCGCGTGACCTTGCAGTCGTCCTCCGGCGGGCCGATGCGCCAGCGCCCGTGTTCGGGGCCGCCGAGCAGTGCCGCGAAGCATGCGTCGGAGTCGAAGCGCGGCAGGCACAACCAGTCGATCGAGCCGTCACGCGCGACGAGCGCGGCGGTGAGCAGGTTGCCGATCAGGGCGTAGTCCTCGATCGGCTTGCAGGCGCCGGCTTGCGGATCGGAAGGCATTCAGGCGCCCCAGGCCAGCGCGCAGACGGCGTGCGCTGGTGCCGGCGGTCGGACTCGAACCGACATGGAGTTGCCCCCGAGGGATTTTGAGTCCCTTGCGTATACCTGTTTCGCCACGCCGGCCCTGCTTGGCAGCCGTGAGTCTAAACGCATTCCGGCGCAGCCGACTCGGAAGCGCCGTCGCCTGCACTTGCGGCTCTGCATCCGCGGCAAGCCGGCAGCAACGCCGTAGACGGCGGCCTCGAGGTTGCCTTCGATGTCCTTGCTCATGGCGTGTCCGGGATACGTCCTGCGCGACGAGGGGTACCGTTGTCTCGGTGACCGGTTACCGAAGCAACTCGCGGGCCCCGCCTCCTGTGCTTCAATCTCCCCTGGCAGAGCCGGCGAGGCCCGATGAGTTCCGAACCCCCGTTCTTCGCTCCCGTGCGGTTCGACGATCCGGCCGCGGCACTGGAGCGGGTGCGCGCGATCTATGACACGAACGTCGCATGGTTGCGCGATGCCCTGCGCCGCTTCGCCGCCGGCGAAGACCCGGGTCGGCGCATGCGCGCGCACTATCCGTACGTGCGCGTGCAGACCGCCACTTTCGCGCGCGCCGTCTCGCGCCTGAGCTATGGGTTCGTCGCCCGCCCGGGGCAGTACGAGACGACGCTCACCAGGCCCGAGTTGTTCGGCCACTACTACCTCGAACAGTTCGGACTGCTGCGGCAAAACCATGCGGTGCCGCTCGAGATCGGCACCGGTCACCAGCCGATTCCGCTGCATTTCGCGGTGCACGAAGCCGATCACGTCGAAGGGCAACTCGACGTCGAGCGCATGCTGCAGTTGCGTGACGTCTTCGACCTGCCCGACCTGGGCGCGATGGACGACGGCATCGCCAACGGTACGCACGAATCGCGGCACGGAGCGCCGCATCCGCTCGCGCTGTTCACGGCGCCGCGCGTCGACTACTCGCTGCATCGGCTGCGCCATTACACGGGCACGAGCCCCGAGCATTTCCAGAACTTCATCCTGTTCACGAACTACCAGTTCTATCTCGACGAGTTCGTGAAGATCGGCCGCGCAATGATGGCGGATGCCGGGGGCGAACATGCGTACGAATGCTTCGTCGAACCGGGCAACGTGCTGACGCGGCGTGCGGACGCGGTGGGCGATCGAGCCGATGCGCACGAAGACCCGGGTGCGGGTGCACCGCAGCCGCGCCTGCCGCAGATGCCGGCCTACCATCTGAAGCGTGCCGATCGGGCCGGAATCACGATGGTCAACATCGGGGTCGGACCGTCGAGCGCGCGCACGATCACCGACCACATCGCGGTGCTGCGTCCGCACGCCTGGCTGATGCTGGGACACTGCGCGGGATTGCGCACGACGCAGCAGCTCGGCGACTACGTCCTGGCGCACGCGTACGTGCGCGAGGACCACGTGCTCGACGAGGAATTGCCGTTGTGGGTCCCGATTCCGGCGCTTGCCGAAGTGCAGGTCGCACTCGAATCGGCGGTTGCCGAGGTCACCGGCCTGCGCGGGCAGGAGCTCAAGCGCGTGATGCGCACCGGTACCGTCGCGAGCACCGACAACCGCAACTGGGAACTGCTGCCGTCGCGCGGCGTGCCGACGACGCCGGAGCGCCGCTTCAGCCAGAGCCGCGCCATCGCGCTCGACATGGAGTCGGCGACGATCGCGGCCAATGGCTTCCGCTTCCGCGTGCCGTACGGAACGCTGCTGTGCGTGAGCGACAAGCCGCTGCACGGCGAGATCAAGCTGCCGGGAATGGCCGACCGGTTCTATCGCGATCGCATCGACCAGCACCTGCGCATCGGCGTGCGCGCGCTCGAGTTGTTGCGCGAGCAGGGAGTCGATCGGCTGCACAGTCGCAAGCTGCGCAGCTTCGCCGAGGTGGCGTTCCAGTAGCGTGTTGCTTCTGGCGATGCTCAATCGAGCCGGCGTTCGAAGGAGCTCTCCACCGGAAAGGCAACCGGTCGCAACAGCTCGCGATACCCGCCGAAGACACGCCGCGCGTCCCGCAGGAGCGTTTCCGGGGGGACGCGATCGTCCGGCAGGCGCAGGACGAGATTCTGCAGCATGGCAACGAAGAGCGCGGTTGCGACCGGCGCGTCGATGTCCGCGCGGATGCAGCCCTGTTGCTGACCCCTGGCAATCAGCCGGCTCAGGCGGAACTCGTAATGGAGGACCACCTTCTGCGCGCGTCGACGAAGGCGCGCGTCGGCGCACTGCAGCGACCAACCGAGAATGCGGCGCGGGGTGTCCGGATGCCGCGCGATGAACGACACGTGCGAATCGAATACGCGCCCGAGTCGATGAAGCGCGTTTCCATCCGGTCGTCCGGCCTCGCGTAGCAGGAGAAAGAGCCGTTGCCTCACCTGCGACAGGAACCGGTCCCTGCTGCGACGGCAGTGCAATTCCGGCGGATCCTCCGGGGCGCTGCCGGGCGGCGCCGAGGCTCCCGATTCGGCAAGCAGCCACGCGCGGTTGACGGCCTTCCACCGCTCGAGAACGGCCCGGTCGATCTCAGCCATGGCCGGTCGGCGCTCGCTCCAGGCGCAGGAGAAGGGTGTTCATCAGCGCTTCTCGTGGAAGTGATCGACGAAGGCCTTGCGGTAGTTCCGATGGCAGCCCAGGCAACCCTGTTGCACCTGCGCGAATGCGGCGATGACCGCCTCTCCGTCGCCGTGCCCCGCCGCGTCTCCCATGGCGGTCGCGGCGTCGTGAACCTGCCCGTCGAAGCCGCGGAATTTCCCGGCGTCGGCGCCGAGCCAGCCGAGGATGCGCAGCTTCTCCATCGTCGGCGGTTGGTCGTGGTTCGCGATCTTCGGTGCCAGTTCGGCCACGCGAGCCCAGTCCTCCAGGGAGACCGCCGCGGTGACGGCCTGCATGTCCTTGCCGAGTTGCTTCATCACGCCCCGCAAGGCCATCGGCTTCGTCGCCTCGTCGGCGCGAGCCGCCGGAAGCACGGCCAGCCCGAGCAGGGCCGCGCACAGCGCCGCGACGGGGGCGCAAACACGTTTCGGGTTCTTCATCGGTCGCTCCTCGTACGAAATCGTCGGCTCAGCGCTGCAGCACATAGGTGCCGGGCGCATCGTCGATCGGCCGGTAGCCGCGCCGAGCGGTACCCATCGTCGACGGCGGCGCCACGCGCTCGCCCGATCGCGCGGCCAGCCATTCAACCCACTCGACCCACCACGATCCTTGCCGGGTTTCGGCGTGTCGCACCCACTCGTCCGCACCCAGGCAAAGGTCTGCGCGGTGCCGGGTGCCGACGCGGTAGCGGCGACGCGTGCGGCCCGGCTCGCTGACGATGCCGGCGTTGTGGCCGCCGCTGGTGAGCACGAAGCTCACGTCGCCGTCGACGAGGTAGTGGATCTTGTAGACCGAGCGCCACGGCGCGACGTGGTCGCGCTCGGTGCCGACCGCGAACACCGGGACGCGGATGTTCTGCAGCGCGGCCGGACGTCCTTCGACGAGGAAGCGACCCGCGGCCAGTTCGTTGTCGAGGTAGAGCCGTTGCAGATACTCGGTGTGCATCCGGTACGGCATGCGCGTGGAATCGGCGTTCCACGCCATCAGGTCGATCATCGGCGCGCGCTCGCCCATCAGGTACTCCCGCACGCGTCGCGACCAGACCAGGTCGTTTGAGCGCAGCATCTGGAAGGCGCCCGCCATCTGGTCGGCCGACAGGAAGCCGCGGTTCCACATCATGCTCGCCAGGTAGTGCATCTGGCTGTCGTCGATGAACAGCGCCAGCTCCCCCGGTTCGGTGAAGTCGGTCTGCGCGGCCAGCAACGTGAGCGAGGCCAGTCGATCGTCGCCGCGGCAGGCCATGGCGGCGGCTGCGATCGACAGCAGCGTGCCGCCCAGGCAATAGCCCGTCGCATGCACCTTGCTGCCGGGCACGATGGCGTTGACTGCGTCGAGTGCTTCCATGACGCCGAGCCGGCGATAGTCGTCCATGTCGAGATCGCGGTCGACAGCGGTGGGATTGCGCCACGAGACGCAGAAGACCGTATGCCCCTTGCCCACGAGGTAGCGGATCAGCGAGTTGTGAGGCGACAGGTCGAGGATGTAGTACTTCATGATCCAGGCCGGCACGACCAGCACCGGCTCGGCGAACACCGATTCCGTCGTCGGTGCGTACTGGATCAGCTCGATGAGCGCGTTGCGGTGGACGACCTTGCCGGGCGTCACGGCGACGTCCTTGCCGACGACGAAATCTTCCGTCCCGACCGGTGGACGCTTCGTTGCCAGCCGGCCGACGTCTTCGAACCAGTTGTGCAGCCCGCGCACGAAATTCATGCCGGCGGTCTCGACGGCCTTGTCGATCACTTCGGGGTTGGTCAAGGGGTGGTTCGACGGCGAGAACACGTCGAGCGCCTGGCGAGCGCCGAACGAGACGACGTCTTCGTGGTGCGGGCTCACGCCGGGAACGCCGTGGGTCACGTTGTGCCACCACTGTTGTTGCAGGAGAAAAGCCTGCGACCACAGGGAGAAGGGCGGCCGGTTCCAGTCGTCACCGGTGAAGCGATAGTCCCCGGGCAGCGCTTCGATGCACGGCGGCGTCGCAGGGTCGACGGCGGAGGCCATCAGGCACGACAGCAGTCGCGTGGATTTTTCGTGGGCCTTGAACGCCAGCTCCATCTGCTTGCCGGGGGCGATCGCCAGATGCATCGACCAGTCGAACAGGGCCAGCGCCAGCGCAGCCGGCGACATGCCGCCGCTCCATCGCGCGCGCTGCGCGGTCGACATCCGGTCGACCGCCCGGAAGCCCTCGTACGACTGCATCGTGTCGGCGGGCACGGGCGGGATCGCGGCGTTGCCCGCAGCAATTGCCGTTTGTTTCGAGGGAATCATTCGTTTCTCTCCTTCTTCAGAATTCCAGGCTCAACGCGATCGATCCGAAGGCATGTCGTTCGAGCTGCTCGTCGAACTCGCGCGTGCGCCAGACGCGCATCAGCGCGAGCCGGATTCCGCGGCCGGCGACGAGCCACTGGCCGCTGATGCCGATCGCCGCTTGCGCAACCCAGGGGCGGCGGCTGACGTGGTGGCTGCTTCGAAACAGATTGCCGTCGAGCGAGAAATCCCAGGCAACGGCCTTCGCCTCCAGATTCGCGAATACGTGCGCGCCGGGCCGAGGCGCCGCCGCGGATTGCGGTTGCGTCGTGCGCAGCGCCGATGCAAAGGATGGCGGCCGGTTCTCGGCGCCGGGACGAGTCGGATAGCTGCCGAAATCGTTGGGCAGGTTCCATCCTGCGCGGAACTCGATGCCGACGTTGGCTGCAGTCTCGATATTGCCCAGGCGCAGGGCGTGGCTGCCGATGGCGTCGCCTCGCCATCCCGGTTGAACGGCGCCGTCGGCCCACGGCTTGAACTTGCGCTCCATCACGAGCTGGAAAGCCGGTTCGTTGCGAAGCTGATGGTCCCAGCCGCGGAAACACTCGAAACCACGCACCCGATGCACCAGGTGCTGCGACTGTTCGGCGAGCGACAACGGACCGATCACGCCCAGCGTGAGCTCGCGGGTGTCGAGCATCTCGTAGCCGGCGCCCGGGGGATGCGTGCGCCGGTTCCAGGCCAGGCCCATGTACAGAAGCCCCGCGTAGGGGCGGTCGTCACGGATCAGCTCGGTGCGTTCATTGTCCGCGGGCGTGTACATCGCCTGGCCGATCCGGACCACGACGTTTTGTGACGCTGCGGCGTCGCCGGCGCTGCGCCGGAACCCTGGATCGGCCCAGGCAATGAAGCGGCTGTACAGCTCGAGGGGCAGCGGCAGGCAATCCGGACGCAAGCGGCCTTCCAGATCGTGAGACACGAGGGCGAGCGCCACCCCGTTCGTGTAGTTGCGGTCGCTGCCGACGAACAGATCGTTCTCCAGGCGCAGCGTGCCGCCGCGCCAGCGCAGGGTCTGTTCCGGCGTACAGGGTTCCTGTCCGATCGTCGGGACTGATTCCGAAGCGTGCTCGCCGGCGGGGGCGAGCATCGGGGCCGACAACAGCAGGGCTGCAAGGCAATACGTGATCTCCCTGCGCGGGTAGCGGCCGGTCGGCTCGCTGCGGCCGAAGACCGGGTTCATCGGTCGCTCGTGCTGCCCCGCCCGAGCGACGCCTGCGCAGGCGACGTCGAAATCGCAGCCGGTGCATCCCACCCGCCGCCGAGCGCCTTGTATAGCGCCACCAGTTGCATGGCGGCCGCCGTGTGTGCGCGCGCGTTCGCACTCTCGGCCTCGTGAAGCAGGCGCTCGGCGGCCATCAGCTCGACGAGCGAGATGTCGCCTGCCGCGTAGCGCGCCTGGGCGTGCGCGTGGCTGCGACGGTTCGCATCCAGCGCGATCGTGCGCCGTGCGAGCGTGTCGAGCCCGGCGTGGTAGTCGCCAAGCGCCCGCTCCGCGTCGGCGAGCGCGGCGAGCACCGCCTGCACGTAGGCGAGCAGCGCCTGCCGCTCGGCTGCCTCGCGCACACGGATCTCCGCGCGCACGCGACCGCCGTCGAACAGTCGCCAGGAAACAAGCGGCAGGATCGAGAAGCGTGCGCTCGATGCATCGAGCCAGTCGCCGGCGTCGAGCGCCTGAAATCCGCCGCCGATGCCGATCGACAGCTTCGGGAACAACTCGGCGGTGGCGACGCCGATATCGGCCGTGCTCGCCGCCAGCCGTCGCTCCGCGGCCAGTACGTCGGGGCGGCGGCGAAGCACGTCGGCGCGCTCGCCGACCGGCAGCGCGCGCAACGTGATCGATTGCGGTACGGAGTCGGCCAGGGCCAGTTTGCTCTCGGGCGGCTCGCCCAGCAGCACGCCCAGGCCGAGCACGGCCGCACGCTGGCGGGCGCGCAACCCGGGCAGCGCGGCGTTCGCGGCGGCCCATTGTCCGTAGGCCGCGTGCACGTCGGCTGCGGACTCATCGCCCGCCGCCTGGCGCCTGCGGACCAGCTCGAGCGTCTGCTGCAAGGTGGCCGCCATCGCCTGTTGCGCACGCAACTCGTATGCCGCGCCGACCGCGCCGAACCAGGTACGGGCGACCTCGGCGACGATGCGCATGCGCGCGCCCTGCGCGTCGGCTTCGCTTGCCTGCATCTTCGCCTGCGCGCTCTCGAGTGCTCGCCGCCGGGCGCCGAAGGCGTCGACCTCCCAGGACGCATCGAATCCGGCGTCGTGAATCGTCTGCGTTGCCGTCAGGCCGGGAATGGTGCCGATCGGCAGCGCACCGTTTTCGCTTTGCCGACGCCGGTTGACGCTGGCGCCGGCCGAAACGACGGGCGACTGACCGCCGGCGACGCGGTCGCGCAGCGCGCGCGCCTCGTCGATGCGCGCCGCAGCCTGGCGCAGATCGAGGTTGCGTGCGAGCGCCGTGTCGACGAGACGTTCGAGTACGGGATCGTCCAGCGTCGCCCACCAGCGAGCGAGGTCCGCCGGCGCCGCGTCGTCCACGGCGGCGTCGCTCCAGCCGTTGCCGGGGGCGACCCGCGGGGGGGCGTGATAGTCGGGACCGACCGTCGTGCAGGCGGTGAGCAATGCGGCGAGGAACATGCCGCCGAGCAGCAGCGTGCGGTGAGTCATTGCAGGCGTCCACGGACGAATACGGTGGCCGTCGTGAGCGTTACGAGTGCGATGATCGCCAGGGGCCAGAGACTGGCGAAGATGTCGCTGATCGTCATCGCCGCGAGGAAGCTGCCCTCGACGATGACCAGGAAATGCGTCAACGGAATCGCCTGCGCGAGCCATTGCAGCAGCGCCGGCATGTTCTCCACGGGCGTGGCAAAGCCCGACATCAGGACCGCCGGCACGCCGATCGCGAAGGCGCCGAGGATGGCCTGCTGCTGCGTGGCGCTGACGGCCGAGATCATCAGGCCGATGCCGACCACCGACAGGATGAACAGCGCGAGGCTCGCGAGCAGCAGCCAGAACGAGCCGCTGAACGGGGTCCGGAACAGCCACACGCCGGACGCGATCATCAGCAGCCCCAGCACGGTGCCGATCGCCAGTGCCGGCAGGCACTTCGACACGATGATCTCGGGCGTGGAGGTGGGCGAGACCAGCAACTGGTCGAAGGTGCCCAGTTCGCGTTCGCGCGCGATCGACAGCGACGTGATCAGCAGCGCGCTGAAGAGCGCGAGGATGCCCGTCAGGCCGGGAACGATGAACCACCGATAGACGAGATTCGGATTGAACCAGTTGCGCACCGCTACCGGCGCGGCTGCGACGGCGGCCTCGGGCACGGCTTCGGCGCCGACGTCGGCCGCGATCGCCGCGAGATAGCCGACCACGATCTGCCCGGAGTTGCTGCGTCGTCCGTCGACCAGCACCTGCACCCGGCCGCTGTCGCCGGCGGCGATCCTGCGCGAGAAGTCCGCCGGGATGTCTAGCGCGGCGATCACCGTGCCGCGCTCGATCAGGCCGCGCAGCGCACGGCTGTCGTCGACGTGCCGCACCTTCGTGACGAACCCGGTGCCGTCGAGCCGCTGGATCAGTTCGCGCGACCAGCGGCCCGCGTCCTGGTTGTGCACGGCGATGTCGACGTTGCGCACTTCCAGCGTGGCGGCGAATGCGAACACGAGCAGCTGCAGCAACGGTGGCACCAGGACGACCATCCGGCTGCGCGGATCGCGCAGGACGCTGAGCACCTCCTTCGTGAACTGCGCGCGCAGACGCGTGAGGTCGAAGCGATCGGAGCGCCACGCCATTGCTCAGGCTTCCAGGTTCTTGCGCGTGGCGCCTCGGGCCAGCACGAAGAACAGCACACCGATCGCGGCCATCGCGAGCAGGTCGGGCGCGAGCACGGCCCAGACGTCGCCGGCGAGGAACACGGTCTTCAACGACGAAACGAAGTAGCGCGTCGGAATCAGCCAGGTGAGCGCCTGGATCGGCGCCGGCATGGCGTCGATCTCGAACAGGAAGCCCGACAGCATGAACGCGGGCAGGAAGCCGGAGAACAGTGCGATCTGCGCCGCGAGGAACTGGTTGCGTGCGAGCGAGGAGATCAGCAGCCCCTGGCCCAGCGCAGGCACCATGAAGACCGCCGACAGCACGAGCAGCACGACGAGGGAGCCGCGAAGCGGAACGTCGAACACGAAGACGGACAGCGCAGTGGCGGCGAGCGTCGCCAGCATCCCCAGCACGAAGTAGGGCAGCAGCTTGCCGACGAGGATT
This sequence comes from Burkholderiaceae bacterium, assembly GCA_021166725.1. Lineage (GTDB taxonomy): Bacteria > Pseudomonadota > Gammaproteobacteria > Burkholderiales > Burkholderiaceae_E > Zeimonas. The sequence goes on from JAJPES010000060.1 coordinate 20,072, forward strand.
TCCGCTACCGAGGCCGGCGTGGAGAGCACCGCCTCCATCGTGCCGCGCTCCCATTCGCGCGCGACCACCAGCGCGGTCAGCATCGTGCCGATGATCGCCATGATGATCGCGATCGATCCGGGCACCAGCGAGCGGCGGCTCTCCAGTTCGGCGTTGAACCAGTAACGGGGCTCGAGCGCAACCACGGTCGTCGCGGCTGCGGTGCCGAGTCCGGCGCGCCAGGTCTGCACGACGCCCTGTGCGTAGTTGGAAACGAAGTTGGCGGTGTTCGGTTGCGAACCGTCGGTGACGACCTGCACGAGCGGCTCGCCGCTGCGCTCGGCCAGGCGGCGCTCGAAGTCCTGCGGTATGACCACGAAGCCGCGTAGCCGGCCCGCGACTACGTCGTCGGCGACCTCGCGCCGGTCGTGCGCGAAGCGCACGTCCAGGTAGCGCGTGCCGGCGAAGGCGGCGGCGAGCGCCTGCGCCGATGCGCCCTGCGATTCGACGACGACGCCGATGCGCACCTTGCGCACGTCGAGCGATACCGCATAGGCGAAGAGGAACAGCAGCACCACCGGCAACACGAACGCGATCAGCAGCGTGGAGGGATCGCGCAGCGCCTGCAGGCTTTCCTTGTACACGAGCGCACGCAGGCGACGCGCATCGAAACGGCGCGTGGCATCGAAAGCTGCGCCGACGCGTCGCTCCGAGCGAGCCCCGCGATTGGCGCGATCGACGCCCACGACACGGTTCATGCGCTCGGCTCGTCGACGAGGTCGGCGGTCGCGACGAGATGGATGAATGCGTCTTCCATCGTCGGGTCGGGTCGTTCGTCGTCGGCTGCGCCGCGCTTGAGCGCGTCGGGGGTGTCGAGCGCTATCAGCCGGCCGCCGTACAGCATCGCCACGCGATCGCAGTACTCGGCCTCGTCCATGAAGTGCGTGGTGACCATCACCGTCACGCCCTTGCGTGCGAGGCCGTTGATATGCGTCCAGAATTCGCGTCGCGTGATCGGGTCCACGCCCGAGGTCGGCTCGTCCAGGAAAAGTACGGGCGGCCGATGCATCAGCGCGCAGGCCAGCGCCAGACGCTGCCTGTGTCCGAGCGGCAGCGAGTCGGGCGCGGAGGACAACCACGCCGAGAGATCGAAGGTATCGATCATTTCGTCGATGCGCTCGCGTCGCGTGCTGCCCTCCAGGCCGTACACGCCGGCGGAGAATTCGAGGTTCTGGCGCACCGAGAGCAGGCCGTAGAGCGAGAACTTCTGCGCCATGTAGCCGAGCCGCGCCTTCGCGGCGCCGGTCGCGCGTCGCAGGTCGATGCCCGCCACCTTCGCTTCGCCGTGCGTGGGCTTCAGCAGTCCGCACAGCATCTTGAAGGTGGTCGACTTGCCGGCGCCGTTCGGGCCGAGCAGGCCGAAGATCTCGCCTTTGCCCACTTCGAAGCTGACGTTGTCGGTGGCGGTGAAGTCGCCAAAGCGCCTGGTCAGGTCGCGGCAGGAGACGGCGATGTCCGATTCGAGCTTCACCGGGGTCAGGCGCTCGGCCAGCGCGGAAGTTCCGCCGGGGCCGCCGCCCAGCAGATCGATGAAGGCGTCCTCGAAGCGTGCCGGTACCGGGGCGAGGCGGGCACCGATGCGTTCGGCCAGTGCGCGGATTTCCTCGTCGCCCGTGTCGGGGCGCAGCACCATGCGCACCCCGGCGCCCTGGATCACGCCGTCGCCGACGCTCGGCAAATCCAGAGCCTGCGCAAGTACGGCACGACGCTGCTGGCCGACGTCCTCGAGACGGAAGCTGCGCCGTTCGAGGCGGCCGGTGAGATCGCCGGGGGGCCCGTCGAAGGCGAGTTGTCCCTCGTTGAGCAGCAGCACGCTGTCACAGCGCTCGGCCTCGTCGAGATAGGCGGTGGACCAGACCACTGCCATGCCTTCGTCTGTCAGCGCCTGCACCATGCGCCACAGCTCCTGGCGGCTCACCGGATCGACGCCGACACCGGGCTCGTCGAGCAGCAGCACCGCAGGTCGGGCCATCAGCGCGCAGGCCAGGCCCAGCTTCTGCTTCATTCCGCCGGAGAGCTTGCCGGCCAGGCGTCCGGTGAATGGAGCGAGCCGCGTGAACTCGAGCAGTTCGGAGAACAAACCTTCGTGCCGCGCGGCAACCATCCCGCGCAGTTGCGCGTACAGGCGCATGTTCTCCATCACCGACAGGTCTTCGTATAGACCGAAGCGCTGCGGCATGTAGCCGCTGACTACGTGGATCGCGTCGTTGTCGCGCACGACGTCGAATCCGGCCAAAGTGGCCCGCCCGGCTTCGGGCACCAGCAATCCGGTGAGGATGCGCATCAGCGTCGTCTTGCCCGCGCCGTCGGGGCCGACGAGGCCGGTTAGTCTTCCGTACTCGATGCGCGCGTTCAGGCCGCGCAGCGCATGCACGTCGCCGAAGCGCTTCTTCACGCCATCGATGACGACGGCGGCTTCGCTGTCGCGCGTCATCGGGCGCCGTTCCCGGCCGCGGCGCCCGGCTGATCATCGACCTCGATCGTCACCGGCATGCCCTGGCGCAACGCATCGTCCGCGTCGTCCACGACGATTCGCAATCGGTAGACGAGGTCGGTGCGCAGGTCGGCGGTTTCCACCGTCTTCGGCGTGAATTCCGCCCGGGGCGAGACGAAGCCGACCTGCCCGCGATAAGCCCTTGCCGACGAATCGGTGAGCACGCGCACCGGCGTGCCGGGCGCGACGCGACCGAGTTCCGGCTCGTCGACGTAGGCGCGCACGTACACCGGCGCATCGAGGCTGAGGCTGTACACGGAGCTCTGGCTCGAGACCATGCTGCCCGGTTCGCGTGCGCGCGCGATCACGGTGCCGTCGCTCGGTGCATGCAACACGGTATCGGCCAGCGCCGTTGCCGCCTGCGCGCGTGCCGCCTCGGCAGAGGCCAGGCGCGCTTCGGCAGCCGACACGTCTTCGCGGCGAAAGCCTTCGGTGGCCTGCGACAGTGCCGCGCGTGCTGCCTTGACGCCGGCGATCGCCTGCTCGTATCCCGCCCGCGCGGCGTCCACGGTTCGCTGGCTGCTGGCGCCCGAGGCGAGCAGGACGCTCTGGCGATGCAGGTTCCGTTCGGCATCGTCGGCCACTGCCGAGGCACGATTCAGCGCTTCACGCGCCTGTGCGATTTCCTGCGGACGCAGCCCGCGCCGCATCTTGGCGAACTCCGCTTGCGCGATCCGCACCGACGCTTCGGCCGCCGCGAGCGCGTCTTCGTAGGGCGTGGCGTCGATCGTGGCCATGCGGGTGCCGGCGGTGACGACGTCGCCTTCGTCGAAGACCATCTGTGCGACGCGTCCGGGCTGGCGGAAGGCCAGTTGCACCTCGCGGATATCGACGTTGCCGTATAGGCGCAGAACACCGTCGTCGCCGGCCCGGTGCTGCAGCCATGCGTACGCACCGCCTGCTGCGACCAGCGCGACGGCGGCAGCGACGAGGATCGACCTTGCCTTCTTCCCCATCGTCATGTCCCGGCTGCGATGCCGCGGCGATAGATCGCGAATACGCCGGGCGCGTCGTGCCGTATCTGGCCGACCTTGCCCGCCAGCAGCGACTGCATCACCAGTCCCTGGATGGTGCCGATGAACAGGACCGCCGCGGCGTCGACGTCCAGCGCACGGTCGAGTTCGCCCTGCGCCATTCCGGCGTCGAACAGGCTGCGCAGCCGATCTTCGTACTGCCGGATCAGCGTCTGGACCAGTTTCTTCGGCAGCGACTTGCCGGGACGCTGCAATTCGCCGAACAGCATGCGCGGCACGCCGGGGTGGCGGGCGACGAAATCGATGTGCGCCATGAACATCGCTTCGAGCGCGACGAGCGGGGACGCGGCATGTTCGATGGCCTCGTCCACGCGCGCGAGCAGCCGCTCGCTGACCCATGACATCGCCGCTTCGAGGATCGCGTCCTTGTTCGGGAAGTGACGGAACAGAGCGCCCTGCGTCAGTCCCATGCGTTCGGCGATCGCCGTGGTCGTGATGTCGGCGGGGTTCTGTTCGGCAGCGAGATCGACAACGGCTTCGACCGTTGCGGCACGGCGTTCCGGCGCGGGGAGAGGGTGCGGGCGTGGATTCACGAGGATCTCCGAAGAGTTAGTAATAGATTACTATCTAATGCACCGCGCTGCAACGATTCCCGCACTGCCGACGCGATCCGCCGAGCCGGGCACCGCTGATCCCTTCGGCCGCGCCGCGTGGTCAGGCCCATCACGCGACGGGGCGATGCGGCGCCCCGCCGTGATTCGGCTGACGGAACTTGCAAGGCCCGCCGCTTGCATCCGCCCTACGCATTCGACAAATCGGGGAGGAGGGCAGCGCCATGTCGTCGTCGGGTGGGACGGTGCGAAGTTCGGATGCGTGGCCGGACGTCGCCAGCGCTGCGCTACGAATCGCCTTCGGCATCATCTGGGCGATCGGCGCTGCTTTCACCTGGACCGACCAGTTCGCGGCGAACTACGTCGGCTACCTGCACAACGCCGCGCAGGGGCAGCCGTCGTGGTCGGCGTGGTGGTTCGACATGTGGATCGCGCTGGTCACACCCCACGCGACGCTGTTCGTCTGGCTCACCCGCATCGCGGAAACCCTGCTCGCCATCGCGTTGCTCACCGGCTTCGCACGCAAGACCACCTATGTGATCGGCGCGCTGTTCAGCCTGCTGATCTGGTCGACCGCCGAGGGCTTCGGTGGGCCCTACACGGTGGGTGCGGCGAACATGGGCACTGCGCTCGCCTACGTGCTGATCTTCCTGTTGCTGATCGGCGTCAACTATCGAGGCGGCACGAGCCCGTACAGCGTCGATTACCTGATCGAGCGGCACTGGCCGGCCTGGCGGCGCATCGCCGAATGGAGCCCGGGCGTTGCGCTGCACGCACCGCCCCCGTCTTCGGCCGCGGCGCAGGTCACCGCGATCGTAGGGATCGCGTTGCTCGTGTTCTTCCTGATCGGCGGATTGCAGAGCACGATGCACGTCGCGGCCCCGACGCCGACCGCCGCCGCCTCGGCGGTATCGCCGTTGTCGCTCGCGGCGAAGGAGCCGATCGCCAAGGCGCGCGATGCGCGCCTGCCTCCGCTCACCGACGGGCCGAGCGTCGACGTGACGATCGAGTCCACCGACAAGACGGTCGCGATCGCCAACGGCGTCGAGTACCAGGCATGGACCTTTGGCGACGAGGTTCCGGGGCCGGTGATCCACGTGCGACAGGGACAGACGGTCAACGTGACCTACGTCAATCGCGGCACGATGGAGCACTCGCTCGATTTCCATGCCGCGATCACGCCGCCCGATCTGCACTACGTCGACCTGAAGCCCGGGGAAAAAGTCACGTACTCGTTCGTTGCCGACGTGGCCGGCGCTTTCGTCTATCACTGCGGCACGGCGCCGGTGCTGCTGCACATGGCCAGCGGCATGTACGGCGCCATCATCGTCGAGCCGGCGACGCCGCTGCCGCCCGCCGCCGAGAGCTACGTGATCGTGCAGAGCGAGTGGTACACGCAGCAGATCTCCGGTCAACTGATGGGGCCCAACTACGAGAAGATGCTTGCCGAGCATCCCGACGAGGTGGTGTTCAACGGCGTGGCGTTCCAGTACCGCGACCAGCCGTTGACGGTCGCCGCCGGCGAGCGGGTGCGCATCTACTTCGTCAACGCCGGCCCGAGCCTGTGGTCGTCGTTCCACGTGATCGGCGCGATGCTCGACACGGTCTATCCCGATGGCGATCCCGCCCATGCGCTGACCGGCGTATCGAGTTACAGCGTCGGGCCGGGCGCGGGCGCGATCTTCGACCTGGTGATTCCCGAAGCGGGCCACTATCCGTTCGTCGATCACAGCTTCGCGCACCTGATGATCGGCGCACAGGGCGTTCTCGAAGTGCAAGCGCCGGGCGGCGCGCGCCCTGCGCCGCCGGTCGAGCGGGCCGAGCCGGCGGCGGCGCCGGCCGCCGCGGTTGCCGCCGCTGCGCCGCCGGCCGCAACGGGACCGTACAAGTTCGATCCAGTCCGTGGCGCGTCGCTCTACGGCACGCATTGCGCTGCCTGTCACCAGCCGAACGGTGCGGGCTTGACCGGCGCCTTCCCGCCGTTGAAGGGCAACGCCGCCGTGCTCGATCCGGATCCGACGACGCAACTGAAGACGATCCTGCACGGCGCGCAGGGCGTGCCGATCGATGGCGTCACCTACCCGAGTGCGATGCCGCCGTTCGCGGCGATGCTGAGCGACGCCGACGTTGCCGACATCGCGAACCACGAGCGCACTCAGTGGGGCAACCGGGGCAAGCTCGTCGATTCGGACGAGGTGAAGGCTGCGCGGTAGGCGGGAGAGTCCGTCTCCGCGCACGGCGACGGCGGGTTTCGTCGCCTGCCGTCCCTGGTCGCCGCTTATCCGGCGGCAGGCCCGAGCAGCACCGCCGCGGGCAGGCCGCGGAGCAACTGTGCCGGCGAGAATTCGCCGAGCGACACCTGCACCGAACCTCCGCCGAGTTCGTCGACGAGTTCCCCGGCGGCATCGATCCCCGCCAGGGAGACCCGGGTGTCGCCCCACGACGCCGCCTCGGGCAGCTCGCCCGTCTCGATCAATCCGGGCAATCCGCGTGCGACGACAGCGACTACGACCGTTTCGGAGTCCTGGCGCGCGTATGCGATCAGATGTCGTGCGTGTTCACCGGTGACTTCGAGCGGAACATAGTCGCCGTCGCGGAACAGGGCTGGGCGCGCGCGGCGCAACTGGAGCAGCCGCCAGGCGACGAACAGCTTGCATTCGTCGGCGCGAGGATCGCGCGACAGCGACGCGGCTGCGGCCGCGACGCCCTCGTGGGCGACGCGAAGCTCGATCGCTTCGAGCATCGCCGCGTGCCGTCCGAAGTCGACCGGGCGGCGGTTGTCGGGGTCGACCAGGCTGAAGTCGAAGCACTCGTTCCCCTGGTACAGGTCCGGTACGCCGGGAACCGTGTGCTGCAGCGCGAGCATCGCGAGGCTGTTCAACGCCCCGAACCATGCAATCGGCATCACCTGCTCGCGCAGATCTTCGACGAAAGCCTGCGACTCGAGGATCGCGCGCACGAAGCCGGCCAGCGCTTCCTCGTAGTCGGTGTCCGGGTTCACCCAGCTCGTGTGGACCTTCGCCTCGCGGGCCGCCTTCCGCACGAAGCGCTGGATGCGCTCGATGTACTCGGCGTGCGTTTGCGAACTCGTGTTCTCGGGCCGGAACGTCCCCAGCAGGACCTGGTACAGCAGGTACTCGTCGTTCGGCGACGGTGCGGCCGTCCCGTGCGCTGTTCGCCGACGGCTGCGGTTCATCCGCCGCCAGCGTCGCAACATCCATCGCCAGCCGGCCGGCATCCACGACAGTACGTCGATGCGCGCGCGCACGTCGGCCGAGCGCTTGCTGTCGTGTGTCGACAGCGCGAGCATCGTGTGCGGCCAGTGCGCCGCACGATCGAGGTTCGCGCCGTGGAACGCCTCGAGCGAGTAGCCGAACGTGTCGGGCTCGGTGCCGACGTCGTTGAGCGAAACCAGGCGATTGAAGCGGTACAGCGCGGTGTCCTCGACGCCCTTGGCGGCTACCGGCGACGTGAACTGCTGGAAGCGACGCGCGAAGCGCAGCGTGCGCTGCCGCAGCGCGCTCGGGCTGCCGGGCGGCGCACGGCCGAGCAGCGCATTGCGCACGAAGCCGAACACGGTGGGGTCGGCGGCCCGGCTTCGCCGCGCGGACTGTCCGACCGCCCAGTCCACGTAGCGCCGATCCTGCTTCGAAGGTCGTTCGACGATATAGGTGCGGTAGACGGGCAGGCGCGCAGCCACCTCGGCCAGCGCGCGTCGCAATGTGTCGGCGCTGTAGTCGCGGGTGCGTCTATCGGCTCGCGCGATGCGCAGCAGCTCGGCGGCGAGCACGCGCAACTCCGACGCGAGCGAGTGGCGCATCGTCAGCAGCTTGCATTCGTAGGCCGTCTCCTCGAAGCCGGCCCGCTCGCCGGTGAACGAACGCCAGATGCGATCGATTCGAGGCTTCGCCTTGCGGTCGACGAACACGCCGGTGCAGATCGCGGCGAATCGGTAGCCGGTCGTGCCGTGGATCGCCCATCGCTCCGGAACCCGCTCGTGGCTGGCGACGATCTTCTCGATGACGACGTACAGCGGCCGGGCCGGGCGGCCGTTGTCGGGACGCAGGTCTGCGCCGCGGCGTTCGGCGAATCCTCGCTGCAACCGTTCGAAGTAGGCACCGGGATCGTACAGCCCGTCGGAGTGATCGATGCGCAGTCCGTCGATGCGGCCGCGCGTCGCCAGGTCGAGCACGAGGGCGTGCGTCGCTTCGAAGACCTTTTCGTCCTCGACGCGCAGTCCGGCCAGCGCATCGATGTCGAAGAAGCGCCGGTAGTTGATCTCGTCCGATGCCACGCGCCAGTACGCGACCCGCCATGCCTGCCGCTCGATCAGTTCGTGCAGGGATTCGCGCGCGCTGCTCGTGCGCGCGTTCAGCGATTCGACCGCGGCGTCGATCGCGTCGCGGACCCTTGCGTGCGTGGCGACAAGCTGCGCGAGTGCCCCGCTGCACAGTTCGCCCGCTTCCGATCGAAAGCCTTCCGCGCCTTCGGAAGCCGGCAGGCGCGACGGAAGCTGCTCGAAGCGCTGGTGGACCGCCGCGAGCGCCGCGCGTGTTCCGGATGGCGCGCGATCGCGCGCCAGGCGCCGGTCGGCGATACGCAAGACGGTGGCGGCCGTCAGCGGATCGATCGGCAGCCGGTGCTCGTGGTAGCCGATCGCGAATCGACCGCGCCCGGGGTCGAAGCGCAGTACGAGTTCGCCGCGCTCGAGCACGTCGCCGTAGTGATCGCCCAGCAGCGGCACGAGCACCTTGCCGTGGAGATCGACGTTCGCCGGGTGCCAGTCGATGTCGAAGAAGCGCGCATGCGCGGAAGCTTCGCCGTGCGTCAGCACGTCCATCCACCATTCGTTCTCGGCGCACAGCACGCCCATGTGGTTCGGAACGACGTCGCACAGCAGCCCCATGCCTCGCTCGCGCAGCGCGTCCGACAGCGCCTCGAAGCCGGCACTGCCGCCGAGTTCCGCGCTGATCCGGCCGTGATCGACGATGTCGTATCCGTGCGTGCTCGCCGGGCGCGCGGTGAGTACCGGCGAGCAGTAGAGGTCGCCGACGCCGAGGCGGTCGAGGTACGGCAGTGCTCGCAGCGCATCGTCGAATGCGAACGCATGCTGCAGTTGCACCCGGTACGTCGAGCGCGGAATGCGCGCCTGCACCGGGTGCGCGGCACGGCGTGCGCGCGGCGATTCCCGCAGGGCGCCGAGGACGCCGGCGAGCCGTCCGGTGGCCGGTTCGTGCGCGAGCGTGTCGAGGTCGACCGGCAGGCGGCGACGCCAGTTCGGGTGCGTGTCGGTGGTGCCCGGCAGGTTGTTCTGCTCGACGACGCCGAGCCAGTCTTCGGGCTGGATCATCATCATCGCGGACGGCGTCCCGGCGAGATAGCGATGCACCGCATCGACGAGCCCGGCGGTGAGCGGCCCCGCGGCCACGTCGTCCGCATCGCGGTCGACGTCGGCGCCGTTCGCGTCGCGACCGGCGGGCAACGCGCCTTCGGCCGTCATCGCCGCGACCAGTCGCGAACGGTCGCTTGCGCGCGCCTGCGTCTGGGCCCGTCGTGTCTCTTCGTCGGGAAACAGTCCCATTTCGGCACGCACCCGCAGGTCGTGCCCGACCCACCAGCCGGGCAGCGTCGGCAGGTCGTGCGTCCCGATCGAGACCAGTGCATCGTGCGGATACGCGCCCGGCCGAAGGAACTCTCCGGCCGCGTCGCGTTCGAAGTACAGCAACCGGTACGACAGCACGCGCCTGCGTGCCAGCGCCTCGCGCAAGGCCGGCGGTACGGTTCCCAGGTCCTCGCCGACGACGAGGCAGCGATTGCGATGGCTCTCGAGCGCGACGATCGAGAGCAGTTCGTCCAGCGGATAATGGACGTAGGCGCCGTTGCGTGCTCCTGCATGCGGCGGCACCCAATACAGCCGCATCAGCGCCATCACGTGGTCGATGCGCAGCGCACCCGCGTGCCGCATGTTCGATCGCAGCGCGAGTACGAACGGCTCATGACCGCGAGCGCGCAGTGCATCCGGGGCGAAAGGCGGCAGTCCCCAGTCCTGGCCCAGGAGATTGAAGTCGTCCGGCGGCGCGCCGACGCTGGCCTGCATCGCATAGCAGCGCGCAAACGACCACGAGTCGGAACCGGCGCGATCGACCGACACCGCAAGGTCGCGATACAGCCCGATCGCCATGCCGCGCTCTCGACAGTGCGTGGCGGCGCGTTCGAGCTGCCGGTCGGCGTGCCATTGCAGATACTCGTGATACTCGATGCTTTCGATCGCTTCCGATTCGAAGTGACGCACCGCTTCCGATTCGATGTCGCGGAATTCCTCGGGCCAGACCTGCCACCCCCAGATCGACGGGTCGCTCGAATGGAAGTGCTCCTGCAACGCCTCGAACAGCGCGTGGCGGCGCAGCGCCCGGCCTGCGCGTGCCTGGAACGCGCGGAACTCGCGCGCCAGTGCGGTGTCGGTCGCCAGCTGCGTGCGACGGAAATGCGAGTAGAGCCGGCGAAGTACCTCGTGCTTCAGAGCGGACACGGCGGGGAAGTCGACGAGCGGGCAGCCGCGCGATGTCCGGAGCCGGGCGCGAAACGCATCGGAGCCGACGAGTTCGCGGACGTCCTCCGCTTCGTCGAATCCGTCGACTGCCTGAACGTCGATCGACAGCACGTCGAGCCACAATCGCGACGACGGAGCATACGGACTCGCGTGCGCAGGGTTGTGCGCGAAACGCGCGTGCAGGGGGTTCAGCCCGATCGCGCTCGCTCCGTGCGAGGCGGCGACGTCGACGAGCGCGAGCAGGTCGCCGAAGTCGCCCACGCCCCAGTTCCGTGTGGAGCGCAGCCCATAGAGTTGCACCGCCCAACCCCAGATGCGCGTTCCCTTGCGCATTGCGGGCGGCTGGAAGCAGTGCGCCGGCGCTGCGATCACCAGGACGTCGGCGTGCAGTGCGCCGACCTGCAGCGACAGCCGGTGATAACCGGGCGCGGGCGATGCGTCGATCTCGAGCCGGCGCGCTTCGTGTCGCACGCCGTGGACGTCGGTGGTTTCGCGTAGCGCCAGCGCGTCGATGTCGGCCGAACCTGCGAGCGTCGTGCCGCCTTCGAACGCGAGCCGCCACTCGACGGTCGGCGTCTCGCCCGCGTGTCGGGGTACCCGAAGCAGCAGACCGATGCCCGCAGCCGGAAGCTCGATCGCGACGACGGGCTCGGCCAGTCGCTTCCAGTATCGCGGATGCGTCTGGGCGAGGCTGCGCTCGACCTGGTCGTCGTCGCCGGCGTCGACGTCCAGTTGCGCCAGCAGCGCGCGCAGGCCGTCGTCGGTGACGTCGTGGCGTCTGCCCCAGACGTCTTCGTAGTATGGGTCGACGCCGTAGGCCAGGGCCAGCCACTCCAGGCGCTGCCGGGGAGTTCCTTCAGCCACCGCCGGCGTCCTTGCCGTAGAGCACCCCGCCGCACGCCAACACCCATTCGTCGCTTCCGCTGTGCCTGGCCGCGTGCGAGAACAGAGGCTCGAACGACGGTCCGGCGCGCACGATCGCGTCGTCTTCGCCGAAGTTCAGGTGCAAGGCGAGCGCTTCGGTGCGTGGCGACGACGAAACGCGATTCGCGTCGTCGTCGGGCATCCAGCGCACGCTCAGTAGCCGGCCCCGGGCTTTCCATCGGCCCGCGCGGCGCAGCGATGCGATTCGCTCGAGGATCGAGCGGCGCGTCGCGAGCATCTGCTCGACGAGCACGAGGCGCTCGAGGTGGGGCGAGACCGAACGTTCGCCGTGATCGAGCCGCGAGGCGGCGAAGGTCTGCGGCGCGTTCGGATCCGGAATCGCTTCGCGCACTGCCGGATCGCGGAATTTCTCGAAGCGGCCGAACTCCTCGCGCCGCCCGTTGCGCACCGCCTGGGCCAGCTCGGGACCGAAGTCGCAGAAGAACAGGAACGGCGTCGATGCTGCGTACTCGTCGCCCATGAACAGCATCGGCACCTGTGCGCCGAGCAGCACGCAGCCGAGCGCCGCCGGCATCAGCCGGGGGTCGGCGAGCGCGTCGAGCCGCTCGCCGAAGGCGCGGTTGCCGATCTGGTCGTGCGTCTGGACGTACGCGACAAAGGCCGACGGAGGCAGGTGTGCGCTCGGCGTGCCGCGAGGTGCACCCGCGCGGAACGGCGACGCCTCGCCCTGGTAGACGAAGCCCTCGGCCAGCGCGCGCCCCAGGCGCTCGATCGGCGCATCGGCATAGTCGAGGTAGTAGCCATCGGTCTCGCCGGTCAGCACGACGTGCAGAGCGTGATGCAGGTCGTCGTTCCACTGGGCATCGGCGAAGATGGGCTCTCCCTGCGCGGTGCGCTGCAGGACTCTCGCATCGTTGCGGTCGTTTTCGAGCACGAGGTGCACGAAGCGATCGCGGCCCGGACCGTCCCGCAGCGCGCGTGCGATCTCCTCGACGAGGTCGTGCGAGGAGCGGTTCTCGATCGCGTGCACCGCATCCAGCCGCAGCCCGTCGATGCCGTATTCGACCACCCAGTACAGCGCGTTGTGCACGAAGAACGCGCGCACCGTTTCGCTCGACGCACCGTCGAAGTCGATCGCGTCGCCCCACGGCGTGCGGCGCAACGCGTCGAAGAACTGCGGTGCATAGGCGTGCAGGTAGTTTCCGTCGGGACCGAAATGGTTGTAGACGACGTCGAGCAGCACCATCAGCCCCAGCGAATGCGCGTGTTCGACGAAGCGCTTGAGTGCCTCGGGTCGACCGTACGCGGATTCGATTGCGTACGGCAGCACTCCGTCGTATCCCCAGCCGCGCCTGCCGCGAAAGTCGGCTACCGGCATCAGTTCGATGGCGGTGATGCCGAGCGCGGCGAGCTCGCCCAGGCGCTCGCGTGCCGCATCGAAGGTCCCGTCCGCCGTGAAGGTGCCGACATGCATCTCGTAGAGCACGGCCTCGTGCCACGGGCGCCCAAGCCACGCACTGTCGCTCCAGTCGTGCGCAAGCGGATCGACGAGCTCGCTCGGGCCGTGCACGTCGAACGGATTGAACCGCGATGCCGGATCGGGAACGGCGAGGTGCTCGTCCAGCCGGAATCGGTACTGCAGCCCCGGGCGCGCATCGGGCACGTCGGCCTCGTGCCATCCATTGCCGACGCTGCGCATTGGAACGCCGGCCAACAGGGCCGCGCGCGACCCGTCGAACTGCGCGGGTTCGTCGGCTCGAAGCAGCTCGAGCGTGACCCGCTCGCGCGCCGGTGCCCAGAACCGGAAGCGGGCGCCCGCGCCGTCGGCGAACGATGCGCCGAACGGCATCGCATGAGCGCGCCTCATGCCGGTGCCGCCGGTCGCGTCATCAGCGCGAGCGCGCGCCCCGACAACTCGTATCGCTCGCCGAGCTGCGTCGCCCCCACGTCGAAGTTCTCGCCGATCGACGCGCCGGAATCGAAGGCGCCCGCGCCGAGCACCGCCTCGCGTTCATCGAACGTGGCGGTATCGAAAACGCATCGCCAGGGCGCCCCGTCGAGCTGCGGCAGGGTGAACGACATCTGCTCGTGGTGCGCATTGAACAGCATCAGGAAGTCGTCGTCCTTCAACGGACGACCCCAGGCGTCGACGTCGTGCAGGCCCGCGCCCGACAGGTACACCGCGAGGCTGCGAGCGTTCGAATGGGCCCATTCTTCCTCGCTCATTTCCTGCCCGTCGGGCCGCAGCCAGAGCACGTCCTTCAGGTCGCCGCCGTGCAACGGACGTCCCTGGAAGAAGTCCCGCCTTCGGAACACCGGGTGGCGCCTTCGCAGGGCGATCAGGCGCCGCGCGAATGCGAAGAGTCGCTCACCGTCCTCGTCGACGTTCCAGTCGAGCCACGAAATCTCGTTGTCCTGGCAGTAGGCGTTGTTGTTTCCTTGTTGCGTGCGTCCGACCTCGTCGCCGGCCAGCAGCATCGGCACGCCGTGCGACAGCAGCAACGTCGCCAGGAAGTTGCGCTGCTGGCGAGCGCGCAGCGCGAGCACCGCCGGATCGTCGGTCGGCCCCTCGACGCCGCAATTCCACGACAGGTTGTGGTCGTGCCCGTCGGAACCGTCCTGTCCGTTCGCTTCGTTGTGCCGCTCGTTGTAGGAGACGAGATCGCGCAGCGTGAAGCCGTCGTGCGAGGTGATGTAGTTGATGCTCGCATGCGGGCGTCGGCCCGCGCGGCCGTACAGGTCGCTCGAGCCGGTGAGCCGCCGCGCGAATTCGCCGATCACGCCGCCATCGCCTTTCCAGTACGCGCGCATGCCGTCGCGATAGCGATCGTTCCACTCGGCCCAGCCCACCGGGAAATTGCCGACCTGGTAGCCGTCGAGGCCGATATCCCACGGTTCCGCGATGAGGTTCACGCGGTTGAGCACCGGGTCCTGGCGGATGACATCGAAGAAGCTGCTCCAGCTCTCGCCGCCACCGGCTTCGCGCGCGAGCGCCGGAGCGAGGTCGAAGCGAAAGCCATCGACGTGCATGTCCTCGACCCAGTAACGCAGCGAATCCATGACGAGCTGCAGCGCGTGTGGATTGGGCAGGTTCACCGTGTTTCCGCAGCCCGTGTAATCGGTGTAGTAGCGCGGAGCCGACGGGTCGAGCCGGTAGTACGTCTCGTTGTCGATGCCGCGCAGGCTGAGCGTCGGCCCGAGATGATTGCCCTCGCAGGTATGGTTGTAGACCACGTCGATCACCAGTTCGATGCCGGCCGAGTGCAGCGCCTTGACCATCGTCTTGAATTCCTGGATGCGGCCCGAAGCGCTGTAGCGTCCTTCCGGAGCGAAATAGCCGAGCGTGTTGTAGCCCCAGAAATTCCGCAGCCCGATGTTCATCAGGCGCCGGTCATCGATGAATGCGTGCACCGGCATCAGCTCGACGGTGGTGACGCCGAGTCGCTTCAGGTACTCGATCACGGACAGGTGCGAGAGTCCGGCGTAGGTGCCGCGCAGCCGCTCGGGGAGCAGGCCGTTCGACATCGTGAAACCGCGTACGTTCAGTTCATAGATGACGCTCTCGTTCCACGGCACCTGCGGGCGTCGGTCGTCGCCCCACGAGAACGCCGTCTCCAGCACGCGCGCCTTCGGAACGAAGGGTGCGCTGTCACGCGGATCGAACGAGAGGTCTTCCTTCGGGTCGCCGATCGTGTAGCCGAACAGGGCATCGCACCAGCGGATGCGGCCGGCTACCGATTTGGCGTACGGGTCGAGAAGGACCTTGTTCGGATTGAAGCGAAGTCCCTCCTCGGGACGATAGGGACCGTACACCCGGTAGCCGTAGAGCAGGCCCGGGCGTGCCTGCGGCAGGTAGCAGTGCCAGACGAAGTCGGTGCGCTCGCGCATCTCGACCCGGTGCCACTCGCGAAGGCCGACGCCGTCGTACAGGCACAACTCGACGCGCTCGGCGCCCTCCGAGAACAGCGCGAAGTTCACGCCTTCGCCGTCCCATGTCGCACCGCGAGGGTACGGTCGCCCGGGCCACACCGCGGGCGCGGGACGAACGCTCTTCACAGCAGCCTGCCGTCGTCGGTACGCCGCGGCCACCAGCGATCGAGGAGCTCGGCCGCGCGCTCGCGCCCGCCGAGCCCGAACGCGAGTGCGAGCGCGAGCACTACGCCGGCGAGGATCACCAGGAAGCTCTGGCGAACGATATCGCCGCCGATGCCGACCTGGTCCAGGGCGATCAGCACGACGAAGACGAGGATCGCGCTGCTTGCCAGCCGTCCGAGCAGCGCTGCATCGGGAACGCCGATGCTGCGGCAGTAGCCGGTTACCGCGCTGCCGAGAAAACGGGCGAAATAGGCCCCGAGCACGATGATCACGAGCGCGACGAGCAGGCGCGGCAGGAACAGGATCACGCTGGTGAGCAGGTTGCCCACGTAGTCGAGCCCGAGCGTGTTCGACGCGATGACGAGGGCGCCGAGGATCACCAGCCACCACGCGATCGTGCCGAAGATGCCGACGGCGCCCTGCGACGAGCCGCCTTGCGCCAGGAAGTGGTCGATGCCCGCGCGCTCGGTAACCACGTGCAGGTTTGCTGCGCGCAGCGCGCGCACGACCGCGAACCGAACCGCCTTTGCGGCCAGCCAGCCGACGAGGAGCACGACCAGCGCGAGCAGCAGTCGCGGCAGCCAGGCGCTGGCCTGCGCCACCCAGATGCCCAGTGGCTCGAATACCGTGTCGACTCGGTCCATCGTCGTGCTCCCCGTTCATTGCCCGCCGAGGAGATCGACGATCCCCCGCAGCGGGATGGCGACCCACGCGGGCCGGTTCTGGAGCTCGTATCGCAATTCGTACAGCGCCTTCTCGAGCTCGAGCAGTCGCAGCAGGCTCGCTTCCGCGTCGATCGACGCGAACAGGCCCGCGCCGTCGACCGCGTGCGCGTATCCCTCCAGGAATGCGGCACGCGTTTCACCGAGCCACCGTGCGGCGGCGTCGGAAACCGCTTGCGCATCCTCGGGCCCCTGCAGCACGTCGCGCAGCACCGTCTGGCGTGCGTAGTCGAACGATCGAAGCATGCCTGCGACATCGCGCAGGGGAGTCTGCCGCGCGCGCCGCTCCTCGATCGGGCGCGACGGCTCGCCCTCGAAATCGATGACGAGAAAATCGTCGTTCGACAACAGCACCTGGCCGAGATGCAGGTCGCCGTGCAGGCGCGTGAGCAGCAGCCCCGAGGATGGAAGCGATGCGCCCGCCGTGGCGAGGAGCTCCGCGCGGAAGGACACGAGCTCGTCGGCCAGCGCTCTTGCATCATCGGGCAATTCGGCCAGTCGCGCCTCGAGCATCGCCAGCGTCGCCTGCGCCTCGTCGCGAACGCGCTCGCTCCAGCGCTGCAGGTCTTCGGGGCCGGCGGGCACGGGATCGAAGGCGGGATCGCCGGTGCGCAGCGCGAAGGCGCGGTGCAGCTCGCCGATGCGAAGGCCCAACGTCGTCATGCGGTCGAGGAAGGCGCCATGCGCACCGCCCGTCGCGTCGGCCCCGGCGAGGAACTGCCGCTCCTCGAGGAAGCGCTCGAGATAGGAGGTCGTCCAGCTCCACGCATCCCCCTGGTTGGGCACGTACTGCTGGACGATCGCCAGCGTCGTCGGTTCGCCGTCGGGGTTGCGGTACTCCATCCAGCCCGCGAGCGGCACGCAGTGGGCAAAGCCGGCGACGTCGGTCAGGTAGCGGCCGACCTCCACTTCCGGATTGACTCCCCTCTGCAGGCGTCGGTAGGCCTTGACGAACAGCGACTCGCCGAGCAATGCGACCGCATTGCTCGACTGGCCCTCGCCGCGTTGCAGCTCCAGCGAATCGAGGTCCACGTCGACGATGCGCTCGTACGAAGCGCCGGGTTCGAACGAGATCGACCCATGTGCGAGCGACAGACGCGATCGTCGGCCGATCGCCCGAACCAGCTCGCGGCAGAACGCTTCGTCGCCGATCGAGTCGGCGATCACGCCCATCTGCGCCTGCTGGCGCACCTTTGCGATCACCGCCGGACCGAGCGCGCGCACCTGCGGCTCGTCGGTGTCGCCCCATACCAGGCTCAACGGCAGGAAGTAGGACGCGGGCGCCGGCTCCGGCGACGCGACCGGCATCGCGTCGACGAGCGCCATCAGCCAGCTGCGCCCCGCCTGCTCGACGACGACCCAATCGCGCAGGACGACCGTATCGAGCGCCTGCCCCTTGCCGGCAAACCATCGCTGCTGCGTCACGTAGCGCGGCAGCACGTCGCGCTCCAGTTGCTCCCGCGTCTTCTCGGCCATCCGGATGCGCCACGGAACGACGCGGTCGCGGAACATGCTCGTCCAGCCTTCGAACAGCACGATCAACGGCAGGTCCTCGCCGACCCCGTGCTCCTCGTGCCACGGCGGGATCTCGACTTCGCGCGACAGGCGGAACCAGTAGAACGAGTGCGCCGGCAGCGTCAGCAGGTACGGCAGTTCGCCGATCGGCGGAAAAGGGGTGCGGCCGATCATCTCGACCGGAACGCAACCGCGAAAGCGCGACAGGGTCAGCTCGACCGGCTGCGCCGTGCGAGCGAGGTTCGCCACGCAGAGGACCACGTCGTTCGTCTCGCCCGCTTCGTATTCGCGCAGGTACGCAAGGATCTTGCGGTTGCCCGGCCTGAGCAGCTCGAGCCGCCCGCGGCCGAACGCCCGGCTCGTCTGCCGGACCGAGAGCAGCCGGCGCGTCCAGTTCAGCAGCGACGATTTTTCGCGCGCCTGCGCCTCGACGTTGACCGCCTCGTAGCCATAGATCGGATCCATGATCGGCGGCAGGTACAGGCGCTGCGGATCGGCTCGCGAGAAGCCGGCGTTGCGATCGGGACTCCACTGCATCGGCGTGCGCACGCCGTCACGGTCGCCGAGGAAGATGTTGTCGCCCATGCCGATCTCGTCGCCGTAGTAGAGGATCGGCGAGCCGGGCATCGACAGCAGCAGGCTGTTCATCAGCTTGATGCGTTCGATGTCGTTCTCCATCAGCGGCGCCAGCCGGCGCCGGATTCCGAGATTGATGCGCGCGCGCGGGTCGATCGCGTACGTCCTGTACATGTAGTCGCGCTCGCGGTTCGTCACCATCTCGAGCGTCAGCTCGTCGTGATTGCGCAGGAAGATCGCCCACTGGCAGCCGTCGGGGATGTCGGGCGTCTGCTGCATGATCTCGACGATCGGGTGGCGGTCCTCCTGCGCGATGCCCATGTACATGCGCGGCATAAGCGGGAAGTGGTAGGCCATGTGGCATTCATCGCCGTCGCCGAAGTACTCGCGCACGTCCTCGGGCCACTGGTTCGCCTCGGCGAGCAGCATGCGGTTCGCGTGACGCTCGTCGAGCATCGCTCGGATGCGCTTGATCACCTCGTGCGTCTCGCGCAGATTCTCGTTGCTGGTGCCCTCGCGCTCGACCAGGTACGGGATCGCGTCGAGCCGGAAGCCGTCGACGCCCATGTCGAGCCAGAAGCGCATCAGGCGCACGACAGCCTTGAGCACCATCGGATTGTCGAAGTTCAGGTCGGGCTGGTGGCTGAAGAAACGGTGCCAGTAGTACGCCTTCGCGACCGGGTCCCACGTCCAGTTCGACGTCTCGGTATCGGTGAAGATGATCCGCGTCCCGGCGTAACGGTTCGGGTCGTCGCTCCATACGTAGAAGTTGCGCTTCGACGACCCGGGCGGCGCGCGCCTGGCTGCCTGGAACCAGCGGTGCTGGTCCGAAGTGTGGTTCACGACGAGCTCGGTGATCACCCGAAGACGCCGGCGATGCGCCTCGCGGATGAAGACGCGCACGTCGTTGCGAGTGCCGTACTGCGGGTTCACGTTGCGGTAGTCGGCGACGTCGTAGCCGTCGTCGCGCAGGGGCGACGGATAGAACGGCATCACCCAGATCGTGTTCACGCCGAGATCGCGGATGTAGTCCAGCTTCGACGTCAATCCGGCGAAGTCGCCCATTCCGTCGCCGTTCGAGTCGAAGAAGGCCTTCACGTGCAGCTGGTAGATCACCGCATCGCGATACCAGTGCGGATCGTCGTCGGGCCACGAGCTCGTTGCGCGCGGGGCGGACGTCGCGAACGCGTCCTTTGCGGTCGATGCTCCTGCAGGCGAGCCCGAAGCGTTCGACGAGACGGTGCGTTGTGCAGGGTCCATCGCAGGCGTCCGATCAGTCGAAATAGTCGAAGTCCTGCTCCCGGCGGATCCGCTGCCGAACGCGGAATATGTGCGCAGGCATCCGTGCCGGGTCGAGCCTGACGAAGTTGCGCGGACCCTGCCACAGGTAGCGCGCGCCGGAAAGCAGGTCGTGCACCTGGAAGGTGTCGTCGCCCGCGATGCCGAAGCGGGCGAGGTCGAGGTCGACCCATCCGCTCTGCACATTGTGCGGATCGAGGTTGACTACCGTGATCACGATATTGGCGTCGTCGGCCGAACGCTTCGCGTAGGCGATCAGCGCAGGGTTGTCGACGTGCACGAACGACAGGCCCGCGTTCGATTGCAGAGCCGGGTTCTCGTGCCGTATGCGATTGACCAGTGCGAGCAGCGGACGCAGGCTGTCGCGGCGATCGTCATCCCAGTGGCGGATCTCGTATTTCTCCGAGTTCAGGTACTCCTCGCTGCCGGGCTCGCGCGCTGCGTGCTCCATCGATTCGTAGGCCGGACCGTAGATGCCGTAGTTCGCCGACAGCGTTGCAGCGAGCACCAGTCGCGAGACGAAGGTCGGTCGTCCGCCGTACTGCAGCACCTCGGTCAGGATGTCCGGCGTGTTCGGCCACGCGTTCGGCCGGAAGTACTCCCGCCCCGGCCCGTGCGCGAGCTCCTCGAAGTATTCGGTGAGTTCCTCCTTCGTGTTGCGCCACGCGAAGTAGGTGTACGACTGGGTGAAGCCGAGCTTGGCCAGCCGGTGCATCGGCCTCGGCCGGGTGAACGCCTCGGCCAGGAAGATGACGTCGGGGTACTCGCGGTCGATCTCGCCGATCACCCACTCCCAGAATGCGAAGGGTTTCGTGTGCGGGTTGTCCACGCGGAACACCCGCACGCCTTCGGCGATCCAGAAGTCGAACACGCTCTTGAGTTCCCGCCACAGCGCCGCCCGGTCGTCGCTCTCGAAGTCGAACGGGTAGATGTCCTGGTATTTTTTCGGCGGGTTCTCGGCGTACTGCACGGTGCCGTCGGGGCGCCGGCGGAACCATTGCGGATGCGCTTTCACGTAGGGGTGGTCGGGGGCGCACTGGAACGCGATGTCCAGGGCGATATCGATGCCCAGCGATCGCGCCTTCGCGACGAGCGCGCGGAAGTCTTCGAGCTTGCCCAGTTCCGGGTGGATGGACTTGTGCCCGCCTTCGCTCGAGCCGATCGCCCACGGGCTGCCGACGTCGTCGGGCCCTGCGGTCAGCGCGTTGTTGCGCCCCTTGCGCCTGTCGCGCCCGATCGGATGGATCGGCGGCAGATAGACGACGTCGAAGCCGAGCGCGGCGATGTCTTCGAGTCGTGCCGCGCAGTCGGCCAGCGTGCCGTGCCGGCCGGGTTGCGCAGAGGTCGATCGCGGAAACAGTTCGTACCACGACGAGAAGCCCGCAAGACGTCGGTCGACCTTCAGCGGCAGTGCGACCGGCCAGCGCGTCTCGAATCGCCGGTCGGGGAAACGCAGCGCGAGCCGGTAGCGAGTGTCGTCCAGCGCGAGCGCGCGCAGCGCGCCGATGTCGTCGTCGTGCGCCGCGGCTTCGAGTGCCTTCGACCACTCGTCCAGAGTCCTTCGCTCGACATCGTCGGCGCGCAGCGAGGCCTGCGCGATGAGCTCGGCGCCGACGCGAGCCGCAAGCTGCAGGTCGCCGCGATCCTCGCGTCGGGTGAATTCGTTGCGCCAGGTGGCGAGGTGATCGACCCATGCGACGACGTCGTAGCGGTAGCGGCCGGGCGCGCCCGGCACGAACTGCGCGCGCCAGCGGTCGTTGCCGAGTGGCTCCATCTCGATCTCGTGCCACTGCCGCTCGTCGTCGGTGCGCCAGCGCAGCATTACGCGGATCGAATCGTGGCCGTCGGTGAAGCAGTCGGCGACGACGACCAGCGGTTCGCCCTCGACGCGCTTGACGGAAAATCGCCCGCAATCGACCGTCGGCGTCACACGGTCGATGACGGCGCGCGCTCGACCTGCTTCAGGATCGTTCATCGAAGGGCTCCCGGAACACGACGATCGCCAGCGGGGGCAGCGTCAGCGTCAGCGACCAGGCATGACCGTGGGCGGAGACCGGCACTGCGTCGCAGCCGCCCAGGTTCCCCCAGCCGGCCCCTGCGTAGGACGCAGCGTCGCTGTTGAGCACCTCTTCCCAGCGGCCCGGCGCAGGAACGCCGATCGCGTAGTTCGTGCGCGGCACCGGGGTGAAGTTGCAGGCGACGAGCAATCGCGCCGCCTTGCCGCGCGGCTTGCGCAGGAAAGCGACGACGCTGTTGCCGACATCGCTCGCATCGATCCATTGAAAGCCGTCGGGCTCGAAATCGAGCTGATGCAGCGCGGCCTCGCTCCGGTAGAGCTGGTTCAGGTCGCGGACCCACTGCTGCAGTCCGGCGTGGTCGGGGCCGGCGAGGGCCGGCCACTCGAGCTCGCCCTCGTGCGTCCACTCGCGGCGCTGTCCCAGCTCGCCGCCCATGAACAGCAGCTTCTTTCCCGGATGCGTCCACATCCAGCCCAGCAGGAGCCGCAGGTTGGCGAACTGCTGCCAGTCGTCGCCGGGCATCTTGCCGAGCAGCGAGCCTTTCCCGTGCACGACCTCGTCGTGCGACAGCGGCAGCACGAAGTTCTCGTTGAACGCATACCACAGCGAGAACGTAAGCCGGTCGTGATGGAAGCTGCGATGGATCGGGTCTTCGCGAAAGTAGGCGAGCGAGTCGTGCATCCAGCCCATGTTCCACTTCATGCCGAATCCGAGGCCGCCGAGCCAGGTCGGACGCGACACCATCGGCCATGCCGTGGATTCCTCGGCGATCGTCATCGCGTGGGGATGATCGCGGTAGACCGCTTCATTGAGGCGGCGCAGAAAATCCACCGCTTCGAGGTTCTCCCGGCCGCCGAAGCGGTTCGGAATCCACTCGCCTTCCTTGCGTGAGTAGTCGAGATACAGCATCGAGGCGACGGCATCGACGCGCAGTCCGTCGATGTGGTAGCGATCGAGCCAGAAGAGCGCCGACGAGAGCAGGAAGGCCGATACCTCGTGCCGCCCGTAATTGAAGATGATCGAATTCCACTCCGGGTGGAATCCCTGTCGAGGGTCCGCGTGCTCGTACAGGAACGTGCCGTCGAAGCGCGCCAGTCCGTGCGCGTCGGCCGGGAAATGAGACGGCACCCAGTCGAGCAGCACGCCGATTCCGTTGCGGTGCAGATGGTCGACGAGGTACATCAGGTCCTGCGGCGTGCCGTAGCGCGAGGTCGGCGCGAAATAGCCGGTCGTCTGGTAGCCCCAGGACCCGTAGAACGGGTGCTCGGTGATCGGCATCAGCTCCACATGAGTGAAACCCATCTCGAGCACGTAGGGAACGAGCGCGTCGGCCAGTTCTCGGTACGACAGGAAGCGCCCATCGTCGTTCCGTCGCCAGGAACCCGCGTGTACCTCGTAGATCGAGATCGGTGCGTCCGGAGCGTTGCGCTCGTGACGGGCGGCCGTCCAGCTCGCGTCGTTCCACTCGTAGTCGAGCGTCCAGATGCGCGATGCGGTTGCCGGCGCCGGCTCGCAGAAGAACGCGAAGGGGTCGGCCTTGTCGGCAAGCGGCGCACCATCGCGCGACACGAGGTGGAACTTGTAGCGGCAACCGGGATGGGCTTGTGCGGCGACGCCTTGCCAGATTCCCGATCCGTCGGTGCGCAGTTCGAGCGGGTCGAGTGCCGGATTCCAGTCGTTCCAGTCGCCGATCACCGCTACCGAGCTCGCATTCGGAGCCCAGACGGCGAACGATGTTCCCCGTCCGTCGGCTCGCGGGTGGCTGCCCAGGTGCTCGTACAGACGGGCGTGCGTGCCCTCCCGAAAGAGATAGACGTCTTGGTCGGTCAGCACCGAGGACAGTTCTCTTCTGACACGGCGATCGATGGACCGTAGCACGGCCGCGGGCGGTAGCGGCGAAGTCTCCCGTATCGGCAGGGCGGTCTTGGCGCCGCCGGCAAGCATCGGGAAAGGCGATCCGGTGCATGCCATTGCACGCGAGCCGCCGCGCGGGAACTTCATCGTCGGCGTTCTTCGGACGCGGCACGGGCTGCTACATTCGCAGCCTGTGGAAGCCGTCAATCAACTGATGCTGGTCGGTGCACTGGTGATGTTCGCCGGCATCCTGCTCGGTGCATTTTCGTCGCGCTTCGGCATCCCTTTCCTGCTCGTGTTCCTCGTGGTCGGCATGCTCGCCGGCGAGGACGGCATCGGCGGCATCGACTTCGACGATCACCGGCTCGCGTTCTTCGTCGGCAACCTCGCGCTGGCGATCATCCTGCTCGACGGCGGCCTGCGCACCAAGCTCGCCACCTTTCGCGTCGCGCTGCGCCCGTCGCTGGTCCTGGCTTCGGTCGGCGTGGTGCTCACCGCGCTGCCGGTCGGCCTGTTCACCGCCTGGGTGTTCGGCATCGACTGGCGACTCGGGCTGCTGCTCGGATCGATTGTCGGCTCGACCGACGCGGCGGCCGTCTTCGCGCTGCTGCGGGCAAGCGGAACGCGGCTGAACGAACGGGTGGCGAACACGCTGGAGATCGAGTCGGGGATCAACGATCCGACCGCGATCTTCCTCACGACGCTGATGATCGAGGTGCTGATGGCGCCCGCCGAGCTCGAGGGCTGGGGGCTCGCGCGCCAGCTGGTCGTCCAGTTCGGGCTGGGCGGTATTCTCGGACTGGCGCTCGGATTCGCAATGGCGGCGGTGATGCGCCGCGCGCACGTCGGCGAAGGCTTGAGCGCGCTGCTGCTGTGCTCGGGCGGCGTCACCGCCTTCGGCATCACCAGCATTCTGGGCGGCAGCGGCTTCGTCGCCGTGTACCTGGTCGGGCTGATCGTCGGCAACCGGCTGCGCCGCACGGCGGAGAACCTGCTGCGCGCGATGGACGGGATGGCCTGGCTCGCGCAGTCGAGCATGTTCCTGCTGCTCGGCCTGCTCGTCACGCCGACCGAGATTCCCGCCGTCGCCTGGCAGGCCTCGGCGGTGTCTGCGTTCCTGATGCTCGTCGCGCGCCCGCTGGCGGTGTGGCTGTGCCTGCTGCCGTTTTCCTTCGCGCGTCGCGAGGTCGCGTTCATGGGCTGGATCGGACTGCGCGGCGCAGTGCCGATCGTGCTTGCCGTGTTCCCGCTGCTGGCCGGCGTGCCGGATGCCGAACTGCTGTTCAACGTCGCCTTCGTCGTCGTCGTGACCTCGCTGCTGCTGCAGGGGTCGTCGGTGCCCTTCGTCGCGCGCCTGTTCGGCGTGGGGCTGCCGCCGCGCGACGAGCCGCGCGTGCGTCCGACCTTGTCGGACGACCGGCTTGCCGTGCTCGAGTTCCGCATTGGCGATCGCTCGCCGATGCTCGGCATCGACCTTCGCACGCTGATCCTGCCCGAAGGGGCCCGCGTGGTCGGCGTGCTGCGCCGCAACGGCGTGGCGCACGATCACGATGCCGGCGCCCTGATGCGCAACGACGTGGTGATGCTCATCGCGCCCGACATCGAGGTCGACCACCTGTCCGACATGTTCACCAGCGTGGACGCCGGCGCGCGCCGGCGTTTCTACGGCGACTTCGTGCTGGAGGGCGCCGCCTCGTTCGCCGACGTCTGCGCGGCCTACGGCTGCGAGGCGAGCCCCGAGCTCGCGGGCCTTACGCTGGACGAGGCGATGCGGCAACAGGCGCGCCACATCGTCGAGGGCGACGCGGTGCAGCTCTCCGGACTGCTGCTGATCGCGCGCGAAGTCGTCGACGGCAAGGTGGTGAAAGTGGGCCTGAAGCTCGAACGCGCCCGCGCACGTTCACGACCGTGATGCTCGCGTGCACGGGTGGGGGCGCGTGCCGGCGGCGCGATGCGCGCTCGCCGGCGGCGCCTCAGCGCAGGTCTTCGTCGAAGTATTCGCCCGGTGCACGCACGACCGGCACGGCCCGCTGCTCTTCGCGCTGGCGCATCTCGACGCGGCGGATCTTGCCCGAGATCGTCTTGGGCAACTCGGCGAATTCGAGCCGGCGGATCCGCTTGTACGGAGCGAGCCGCTCGCGGCAGAAGCGCAGGATGTCGGCGGCGGTCGCTTCGTCGGCGGTGCGGCCGGCCACGAGCACGACGAAGGCCTTCGGCACCGCAAGGCGCAGCGGATCGGGCGAAGGCACGACGGCGGCTTCGGCCACCGCGTCGTGCTCGATCAGCACGCTCTCCAGCTCGAAGGGACTGATCCGGTAGTCGCTCGCCTTGAATACGTCGTCGGCGCGCCCGACGTAGGTGATGTAGCCGTCGGCATCGCGCTGCGCGACGTCGCCCGTATGGTAGTGGCCGCTGCGCATCACCTGCGCGGTGCGCTGGTCGTCGTCGGCGTAGCCGGGCATCAGGCCCACCGGCTTCGCGGAAAGGTCGAGTGCCACTTCGCCTTCGTCGGCGGGCTCGTCGTTCGCGTCGAGCAGAGCGATGCGAAACCCGGGGAGCGGACGGCCCATCGAGCCGGGCTTCAGCGGCTGTCCCGGCGGGTTGCCGACGATGCAGCTGGTTTCGGTCTGGCCGTAGCCGTCACGGATCGTCAGGCTCCAGGCGTCGCGCACCTGCTGGATGACTTCCGGATTGAGCGGCTCGCCGGCCGAGACGAGTTCGCGCAGCTTCACCGGCCACGCGCGCAGGTCTTCCTGGATCAGCATCCGCCAGACGGTGGGCGGCGCACACAGCGTGCGGATTTCGGCACGGACGAGCTGGTCGAGCGCGCGCTTCGCATCGAAGCGCGCCATGTTGAAGACGAACACGCAGGCGCCGGCGTTCCAGGGCGCGAAGAAGCAGCTCCACGCGTGCTTGGCCCAGCCCGGCGACGAGATGTTCCAGTGCACGTCGCCCGGCTGCAGCCCGATCCAGTACATGGTGGACAGGTGCCCGACCGGATAGCTCTGGTGCGTGTGGCGCACGAGTTTCGGCTTGCTGGTCGTGCCCGACGTGAAATAGAGCAGCAGTGTCTCGTCCGGACGGGTCTCGGCTTTCGGCGCGTACTCGGACGACGCGTCGTCGGCGCCGGCATACGCGAGCCAGCCGGCGGGCGGCGCATCGACGCAGATGCGCGTGCGCTCGCCGGCGATGCCGTCGAAGCGCGGCGCGTTGGACGAGCGCGTGACGATGTGCGCGACGTGGCCGCGTTCGAGGCGGTCGGCCAGGTCGTCGCGCGTGAGCAGGTTCGTCGCCGGGATCATCACGGCGCCGATCTTGATGCACGCGAGCATCGTCTCCCACAACGGGACCTCGTTGCCGAGCATCAGCAGCACGCGGTCGCCGCGGCGCACGCCGAGCGATTCGAGCCAGTTGGCGACGCGGTTCGAGCGCTCGCGCAGCTGGGCGAAGCTGCACCGCGTTTCGGTGCCGTCGTCCTCGACGATCCACAGGGCGGTGGCATCGTTGTCGCGCGCCATGTCGTCGAAGTGGTCGAGCGCCCAGTTGAAACGATCGAGCTGCGGCCAGCGGAACGACGCAACCGCGGCGTCGTAGTCGGCACGATGCGCGAACAGCAGATCGCGTGCAGCGCGAAAGCGGTCGAGGTCTTCGTTCATTCGTTCCTCCGGCAGATCGGACAACGATACCCAAAAACCGCGCTGCCGCGGGGTAAGATCGCCCGATGGACGAGACAATCCTGGACGTCGTCGTCATCGGCGCTGGCACCGCCGGAATGTCGGCGCTGCGCGAGATTCGCAAGCGAAGCGAGCGCTTCGTGTTGATCGACGACGGCAAATGGGGCACGACCTGCGCGCGCGTCGGCTGCATGCCGTCGAAGGCGCTGATCGAAGCCGCCAACACTTTTCAACGTCGCCACGACTTCGACGCCTTCGGCATCCGCGGCGCCGAGTCGCTGCGCATCGACGTGCAGTCGGTGCTCGCGCGCGTGCGCGCGCTGCGCGACCAGTTCGTCGCCGGTGTGCGCAAGGTCAGCGACGGATTGGGTGAGCGCGCGATCACCGGGCGTGCGCGCATCGTCGCGCCCGATTGCGTCGAGGTGAACGGGCGCCGGCTGCGCACGCGGCGCATCATCGTCGCCACCGGCTCGGAACCCGTCGTTCCGCCGCCCTGGCGCGCGTTGGGCGAGCGGCTCCTCACCACGGACACGCTGTTCGATCGCACGGACCTGCCCGCGCGCATCGCCGTCGTCGGCATGGGCGCGGTCGGCGCCGAGATGGCGCAGGCGTTGTCGCGCCTGGGCATCGCCGTGACCGCGTTCGGTTCGAGCGAGCTGCTGGCGGGCACGAGCGACCCCGTGGTGAACGCGGCACTGCTCGCGTCGCTGCGCCAGGAGTTTCCGGTGCACGTGGGCGCGCCCGCAGTGGTGTCCGAAGCCGAAGACGGCAGCCTGCGCGTGAGCAACGGCCGCCAGGAAGCGCAGGTCGATG
The DNA here is from genome assembly GCA_021166725.1 of Burkholderiaceae bacterium. Classification (GTDB taxonomy): domain Bacteria; phylum Pseudomonadota; class Gammaproteobacteria; order Burkholderiales; family Burkholderiaceae_E; genus Zeimonas. The sequence goes on from JAJPES010000060.1 coordinate 48,191, forward strand.
CGGTGCTCGCCGCGCTCGGGCGGCGCCCGGTGCTCGCCGGGCTCGGGCTCGATGCGCTCGGCGTTGCGCTGGACGAGCACGGCGTGCCCGCTGTCGATCCCGCGACGATGCGGATGGGCGCGCTGCAGATCTTCATCGCCGGTGACGCGAACGCGCAATTGCCGCTGCAGCACGAGGCGGCCGACGAAGGACACATCGCGGGCCTGATCGCCAGTGCCGCTTCGGCCCGTCGCTTCCGTCGCCGCGTTCCGTTGTCGATCGTCTTCTGCGATCCGGAGGTGGCGGTCGTCGGTCGGCGTTTCTCGCAGCTCGACGCCGGCGACGTGCTCGTGGGCGAGTACCGTTTCGAGCGCCAGGGCCGCGCGCGCATCGAGCAGCGTGCGCGTGGCGTGCTGCGCGTGTACGCCGCGCGCGGCATCGGCCTGCTGCTCGGCGCCGAACTGTGCGCGCCCGGCGGCGCGCATCTGGCGCACCTGCTCGCGCTCGCGATGGAGCGCACGCTCACCGTGCACGACCTGCTGCGCATGCCGTTCTACCACCCCGTGCTCGAGGAAGGGCTGCGCAGCGCGCTGCGCGAGCTTGCATCGCAGTTGCCGCCGTGCAGCGAATCCGATCTCGCCGGCTGCGGCCCGATCGGCGCGGACGCACTCGAGTGAACCGCGTGCCGGGAGCAACTTCATGGACCTGAACTATTCGAACGACGAAATCGCTTTTCGCGACGAGGTGCGCGCCTGGCTCGACGCCAACGTGCCGGCCGCGTTGCGGCGCAAGGTGCTCGACAGCGAGCCGCTGACGAAGGACGACCTCGTCGGCTGGCACCGAATTCTCGCCGATCGCGGCTGGATCGCCCCCGCCTGGCCGCGCGAATGGGGCGGCACCGACTGGACGCCGGTGCAGCGCTACCTGTTCGAGGAGGAGTGCGCGTATGCCGGCGCGCCGCCGATCGTTCCGTTCGGCGTGTCGATGTGCGCTCCGGTGCTGCTGCAGTTCGGCACCGAGGCGCAGAAGCAGCGCTTCCTGCCGCGCATCTATCGCGCCGACGATTTCTGGTGCCAGGGCTATTCGGAACCCGGGTCGGGTTCCGACCTGGCTTCGCTGAAGACGCGCGCGCAGCGCCGCGGCGACCGCTACGTGATCGACGGCCAGAAGACCTGGACCACGCTGGGACATTTCGCCGACTGGATCTTCTGCCTGGTGCGAACCGACCACTCCGCATCGCGCCGGCAGGAGGGCATCAGCTTCCTGCTGGTCGACATGAAGACGCCCGGAATCACCGTGCGTCCGCTGATCCTGCTCGACGAAGGGCACGAGGTGAACGAGATCTTCTTCGACGGCGTGGAAGTGCCGGTCGAGAACCTCGTTCATCGCGAGAACGAGGGCTGGACGGTTGCCAAGTTCCTGCTCGGCCACGAACGGCTGAACACCGGACGCATCGGCGCGTCCAAGCGCGAACTCGCGCGCCTGAAGGAAGTGGCGGCGGCGACGACGAAGGACGGCAGGCCGCTGCTCGACGACCTGCGCTTCCGCGACCGGCTCTCGCGGGTCGAGATCGAGCTGATGGCGCTGGCGATCACCAACCTGCGCTTCGTCGACGAGATGCGTCGCACCGGCCGCATCGGTCCCGAGGTGTCGATGCTGAAGATCCGCGGCACCGAGATCCAGCAGGCGCTGAGCGAGCTGAGGATGCAGGCGGCGGGGCCCTTCGCGCAGATGTTTCGCCCGATCGACTACGACGGCTTCGACGAGCAAGCTGCCGCCGTCACGCCGCGTTACTTCAATTTCCGCAAGACGTCGATCTACGCCGGTTCGAACGAGATCCAGCGCAACATCATCGCGAAGGCCGCCCTGGGGCTCTGAGACAACGATGGATTTCCAGCACACCGAGGAGCAGCGCCTGCTCGCCGACGCCGTGAGCCGGCTGCTCGAGCGCAGCTACGACTTCGAGGCGCGCAAGACGATCGTCTCGTCGAGCGACGGCTTCAGCCCTTCGCTGTGGCGCGACCTCGCATCGATGGGCCTGCTGTCGCTGCCCTTCGCTGCAGACGACGGCGGCTTCGGCGGCGGCGCGGTCGACCTCTTCGCACCGATGCAGGCGTTCGGCGCGGCGCTGCTGGTCGAGCCCTTCGCGTCGACGCTGGCGCCCGCGGGACGGCTGGTGGCCACGCTCGGCACGCGAGAGCAACGAGCGGCGGTCGTTCCGCGCATCGTCGACGGATCGATGAAGCTCGCCTTCGCGCACGTCGAGACGCAGTTGCGCCATTCGCTCGACGGTATCGCGACGACGGCGTCGCCCGTCGATGGCGGCTGGCGGCTGTCGGGCCAGAAGCGGATGGTGCTGCATGCGCCGATGGCCGACGCGCTCGTCGTCACTGCGCGCGTTGCCGACGGGCCCGGCGCCGCGGAGGAAGTCGGCGTATTCGTCGTCGATTCGCATCGCACCGGCGTTGCGATGAAGACGTTTCGCACGGTCGACGATCTGCGCGCAGCCGACGTGTGGTTCCACGACGTCGTGCTCGACGCGGACGCTCGCCTCGCCGGGCCTGCGGACGACGCGCGTCCGGCGATCGAGGAGGCCGTGGACTTCGCCGCGGCGCTCGGCTGCGCGGAAGCGGTCGGCGCGATCGACTCGGCGAACCGCGCGACGCTCGAGTACCTGAAGACGCGCCGGCAGTTCGGCGTTGCCATCGGCTCGTTCCAGGCGCTGCAGCACCGGATGGTCGACATGACGATCCACGCCGAGCAGGCTCGATCGATGGCGCTGCTCGCCTGCGCGAAGGTGGACGCCGCGGCGCGCGGCGAGATCGATGGCGCCGAGCGCGCGCGCATCGTCTCGGCGGCGAAGGTGCTCGTGGGCACCGCCTGTCGTCACGTGGGCCAGGAGGCGATCCAGCTGCACGGCGGCATGGGCATGACGATCGAGATGAAGATCTCGCACACGTTCAAGCGCCTGACGATGCTCGTGCAGCAGTTCGGCGACGTCGACCACCACCTCGATCGTTTCGCGCGCGCCTGAGCGCCCGGCGTACGGTCCGCGCCATGTTGCAATCGAAACCGGCGGTTTAACCGAAGCTTAATCTTCGACGGGCATCCTCGTGCGCGCAAAGCAGACGACCCACGAGGAGGTACCCGCATGGAACCGATCGACAGGATCCTGGCCTGCAGCGCACGCGTGTTCGGCCTCGCGCCGTTTCGCCGGCGAGCTGTAGTACTTCGCGAATCCGCCGTGCGTTCCGAGGTCGACGACATCGAGTCCGATGCGCTCGAATGCTGCGCGGCCGAGGGCCTCGGCGCCGAGCGACTGGTACGCGAGGCGAGCGACCGCACGATGCGCTGAACGAGCCGCCTGCCGGGCGGCGCCTGCCGCGCCGTCGCTGTCACGGAACCGTCATCGTTGCCCCTTAGCCTGCTCGGAACGGCATACCGAACAGCGAAAGGCAAGGATGAAAGCGAACACCTGGGGACAGCTCCTGGTCGGCGGCGCGCTGGCCCTGGGCGTCACCGCCGCACCAGCGGCCGACATCACCGGTGCGGGCGCGACCTTTCCCGCGCCGATCTATGCGAAATGGGCCGAGGCGTACAAGGCGAAGACCGGCCACAGAGTCAATTACCAGGGCATCGGCTCGGGCGGCGGCGTGAAGCAGATTGTCGGCAAGACTGTCGACTTCGGCGCGACCGACGATCCGATGAAAGGCGACGACCTCGAAAAGAACAGGCTGCTGCAGTTTCCGGCGGTGATCGGCGGCATCGTCGCGGTCGCCCATCTGCCCGATGTCGAGCCCGGGCAGATGCGGCTCGACGGCCCGGTGCTGGCCGACATCTATCGCGGCGCGATCACGAAGTGGAACGATGCGAAGATCGCGGCGCTCAATCCGTCGCTGCAGTTGCCCGCCACCGCGATCACGCCGGTCTACCGCTCCGACTCGTCGGGGACGACCGCGGCTTTCACCGATTACCTGTCGCAGGTCTCGTCGTCGTTCCGCTCCGACATCGGCGCGGGCAAGACGGTGAACTGGAAATCGGGCGTCGGCGGCAAGGGCAATGCGGGCGTCGCCGCCAACGTCACGAAGATCGCAGGCTCGATCGGCTATGTCGAATACGCGTATGCGAAGCAGAACAAGCTGACGCACGCGGCGATGATCAACCGCGACGGCAGGACCGTGCAGCCGAACGATCGTACTTTCGCGGCAGCTGCGGCCAATGCCGACTGGGCATCGCAACGGGGCTTCGGCGTGAACCTGAACAACCGGCACGGCGGCGATGCGTGGCCGATGACTTCGGCGACCTACATCCTGATGCACCGCTCCGCCGAGAAGCCGCAGCGCTCGGCCGAGGTACTGGAATTCTTCCGCTGGGCCTTGCACGACGGCGGCCCGCTCGCACTCGAACTCGACTACGTGCCGCTTCCCGCCGGCGTCGTGCAGCAGGTCGAGGCTTCATGGGCAGGCGTGCGTGACGGCTCGGGTCATCCGGTGCCGAGCGCCGGGAACTGAGGCCGGCGTCGAAGACACTCGATGGCAGCTACGGCAGGCATGGCGGTCGCCGAACGGACGGCGATCGGCACCGCACACAACCGCGCGAGCGCGAGTGCGGGTGCGGGTGCAAGTGCGAGCGCGGGCGCGGGCGCGAGGGCGAGCGCGGGCGTGGGCAAGGGTGTGGACGCATCGCGCGGCGGTCGCTTCGCGGCGCAGGATCGCGTCTTCTTCGGGCTTACCCGCTTCTTCGCGGCGCTGGTGCTGATCGCGCTGGCCGGCATCCTCGTCGCGCTCGTCGTCGAGGCGTGGCCCGCGCTGCGCCAGTCCGGCTTCGGCTTTCTCTTCGGTACTACCTGGAGTCCGGCCGACGACGTGTACGGGGCGGTCGTCGCCGGCTACGGGACCATCGTCACATCCGCGATCGCGCTGCTGCTCGCAGTTCCGGTGAGCTTCGGGATCGCCGTCTTCCTGACCGAGATGTGCCCGGCGAGACTCGCGCGTCCGTTGGGCGTCGCCGTCGAGCTGCTGGCGGGGATTCCGTCGATCATCTACGGCTTCTGGGGCCTGTTCGTGCTCGCGCCGGTGCTGCAGGAGCACGTGCAGCCGCTGCTGTCCGCGACCGGGCTGCCGATCTTCGCCGGCCCGCCGCTGGGAATCGGCGTGTTCACCGCGGGCGTCGTACTCGCGCTGATGGTGCTGCCGTTCGTCGCATCGGTGATGCGCGACGTGTTCCAGACGGTGCCGGCGGTGCTGAAGGAGTCGGCCTACGGTCTCGGCTGCACGACGTGGGAGGTGGTGCGGCACATCGTGTTGCCCTATACGCGCGTCGGCGTCGTCGGCGGCGTGATGCTGGGCCTGGGCCGCGCGCTGGGCGAGACGATGGCGGTGACCTTCGTCATCGGCAACGCGAACCGGCTTTCGCCGAGCCTGTTCGCGCCCGGCAATTCGATCGCGTCGACGCTGGCCAACGAGTTCGCCGAAGCCGATCCGGCGTTGCACATCCCGTCGCTGTTCGCACTGGGACTGCTGCTGTTCGTCATCACCTTCGTCGTGCTCGGCGTGGCGAAGTGGCTCGTGCAGCGAAGCGCCGCGCGCGCCGGCGCCTGAAAACGGTCGACACGAGAGCCGGCATGGTGAGCTTCACGTACCGCCGACGCAGGTTCGTCAACGCAACCGGCCTGGCGCTTTCGGCGGCGGCGATGTCGATCGGGCTGGCCGCGCTCGGCTGGATCCTGTGGACGCTGTTCTCGTCGGGGCTCGCCGCGTTCGGCGCAAACCTGTTCGTCGAATCGACGCCGGCGCCGGGCACCGAGGGCGGGGGGCTGGCGAACGCGATCGCCGGCAGCGCAATGATGGTCGGCGTGGCGACCTTCGTCGCGACGCCGATCGGCATCCTCGCCGGCATCCATCTCGCCGAGTTCGGCACGCGCTCGCGCTTCGCCGCGCTCACGCGTTTCGTCACCGACATCATGTTGTCGGCTCCGTCGATCGTGATCGGGCTGTTCGTCTACGCGATCGCGGTTGCCACCGTCGGCCATTTCTCCGGATGGTCCGGGTCGCTGGCGCTGGCGCTGATCGCGATTCCCGTCGTCGTGCGCACCACCGAGAACATGTTGCTGCTGGTGCCGGGCAGCCTGCGCGAGGCCGCGTTCGCGCTCGGCGCGCCGCGCTGGAGGGTCTCGCTCGCGGTCACGCTGCGCGCGGTGCGCGGCGGCGTCGTCACCGGCGTGCTGCTGGCCGTGGCGCGGATTGCCGGCGAGACGGCGCCGTTGCTGTTCACTGCGCTGAACAACCAGTTCTTCACGCTCGACATGGGTGCGCCGATGGCGAACCTGCCGGTGGTGATCTACAACTTCGCGATGAGCCCGTACGAGAACTGGCAGCAACTCGCCTGGGGCGGTGCGGCGTTGATCGCGCTCGTTGTGCTCGGGCTGAACGTGCTCGCGCGCGTGATGTTTCGCGATCGTCTGCGCGGCTGAAGCCGCAGGGAGCAGGAAGGACAGATGCAGGAAATAGACACGGGAGCGCCATCGGCCGCAATCGAGGTCCGCGGGTTGTCGTTCTACTACGGCCGCTTTCGCAACCTGAACGACGTATCGCTCGACGTCGCGCGCAACCGCGTCACCGCGTTCATCGGGCCGTCGGGTTGCGGCAAGTCGACGCTGTTGCGCACCTTCAACCGGATGTTCGATCTCTACCCGAACCAGCGCGCCGAAGGCGAGATCCGGATGATGGGCCGCAACGTCCTCGATCCGTCGGTGGACGTGAACCTGCTGCGCGCGAAGGTCGGCATGGTGTTCCAGAAGCCGACGCCGTTTCCGATGACGATCTTCGAGAACATCGCCTTCGGCGTGCGGCTGTACGAGAAGCTGTCGCGCGACGCGATGCAGGACCGCGTCGAATGGGCGCTGCGCAAGGCGGCGCTGTGGGAGGAAGTGAAGGACAAGCTCGACTCGAGCGGCCTGAGCCTGTCGGGCGGGCAGCAGCAGCGGCTGTGCATCGCGCGCATGGTGGCGGTGAAGCCGGAAGTGCTGCTGCTCGACGAGCCCACCAGTGCGCTCGACCCGATCTCGACCTCGCGCATCGAGGAGCTCGTCGCGGAGTTGAAGGACGAGTACACGATCGCGATCGTCACTCACAACATGCAGCAGGCGGCGCGCATTTCCGACTACACCGCGTACATGTATCTCGGCGAGCTCGTCGAGTTCGGCCAGACCGACGAGATCTTCGTCAGGCCGCGCAAGAAGGCCACCGAGGACTACATCACCGGCCGCTTCGGATGAGCGCCCGCGAACGGAGCACCGGGATGAGCACCCGCGAGTACGCGCATCGCACCTTCGACACCGACATCGAGGCGTTGCGCAGCACGGTGACGACGATGGCCGGCCTGGTCGAGCGGCAGATGACGCGCGCGATCGACGCGATCCGCCGGCCCGATGCGCACCTCGTCGAAGCCGTGCTGCTCGACGACGTGCGCGTGAACCAGATGCAGGTCGAGTCGGACCTTCGCTGCAACCGCACGATTGCCCGCCGCCAGCCGATCGCCATCGACCTGCGCGAGATCATCGCAGTGATCCACATCGTCAACGACCTCGAGCGCATCGGCGACGAGGCGAAGAAGATCGCCATCCGCAGCCGCGATTTCGCCGACTCGCCATTGCCGATCGGCTTCGACCAGATCGAGCGGATGGCCTCGCGGGTGCGCACGATGTTCGATGCCGCCGTCGACGCGTTCGTGCGGCACGATCCCGCGGTGGCGGCGCGACTGGCAGCCAGCGACGACGAGGTCGATGACCTGCGCGATCGGCTGATCGGACAACTGGTGCAGGCGATGGCCGCGCAACCCGGCGCCGTCACCTCCGGCCTTGCCGCCGTATTCGTCGTGCAGTCGCTCGAAAGGGTCGGCGATCATGCGAAGAACATCGCCGAGCACGTCGCCCTGCTGGTGGACGGCGTCGACCCGCGTCAGGCGCCGGTGGGCTCCGACCGGGAGGTAGACGAAGGCCGCTGATCGATCGGAGCTCCTTCCGATGCAGTTGTGTTGTCGTCGGCCGGCGCTGCCGTGCGCGCCGCTACCGGCGGCTGGGCAGCGGTCGCGGCGTCGGGAATCAGGCGCGCGGCGGGCAGGCACAGCACGAAGGTACTGCCGCGCCCCGGCGCGCTGTCGAAGCGCAGGTGCCCCTGATGGCGCGCCAGGATGCGCTTGACGATCGCCAGCCCCAGACCGGTGCCGCCGGTGGCCCGCGAGCGGCCGCGATCGACGCGATAGAAGCGCTCGGCCAGGCGCGGCAGGTGTTCGGGCGCAATGCCGATGCCGGTGTCGCGCACCGAGATTCGCCCCTCGGCGTCCTGCACGCGCCAATCGACCGCGATGCGACCGCCGTCGGACGTGTAGCGGATCGCGTTGGTCAGCAGGTTGCGCACCGCACTTTCGAGCTCGCCGGGGGACGCGAGCACGCGTCGCGGTCCGTCGATGGCGAGCGAGATCTCGTGGCGGCCTGCGGAAAGCGCGCGCGCTTCGTCGACCAGCCGTTCGAGCAGCGCCGGGACGTCGACGGGTTCGTCGTCGAGCGCCTGCGTGTCGCTCTCGAGCGACGAGATCGTCAGCAGATCGTCGACGAGCCGCTGCATCGTGAGGCTCTGCGCGAGGATCGATTCGAGGTATTGGCGCCGCTGCTCGGCGTCGAGCTCGAGCGTGAGCAGCGTTTCGGCGAACCCGGCGATCACGGTGACCGGCGTGCGGATCTCGTGCGAGACGTTGGCGACGAAATCGCTTCGCATCGCGTCGAGCTTCGCACGCTCGGTCACGTCGCGCGTGATCAGCAGTTTCTGGTCGCCCTGCGCCCGGTGCAGCAGCAGCTCGTAGATGCGGCCGGGTCGGCCGGGCAGCTCGACGCGGATCGAACTGCCCGGCTCGTTCGATGCGAGCAGATTCGCCAGTTCGGGTTGGCGGATGAAGTGGTGGATCGGCCGTCGCGTGCCGAAGATGCCGTGCAGGCTCTCGGCGGCGTCGTTGGCCCACAGCACGTGATCGTAGCGGTCGAGCACGACGAGCCCGTCGGGCAACTGATCGACGGCGGCGTGGATGCGCGCGAGCTCCGAGGCGAGCTCGCCCTGCGCATCGACTTCCTGCCGCACGAAGCGCGACAGTCGCGCGATCAGTGCTCGCCAGGGACCGTAGCCGGCCGGCAGCGACCGGTTGCGCGGCAGGGTGGCCCAATGATGCAGACGCGCGAGATAGGCGGTTTCGCTCAGTGCGTACACGACGAGCACGAAGCCGAGCCACCACACGGCGGCGCGCTCCGACACGTAGGCGTCGAGCAGCGCGGCGATCAGGACGGCGGCGAGGACGGCCGCCAGATTGCGAATCACGAGGCGCACGGCGTTCCCGGACGTTGGCGCGAAGCTTGCGGGGTCGGCGCTCAGCGGCGCGCGAAGCGGTAGCCTTCCCCGCGGACGGTTTCGATCAACCGGTCGTGGCCGCTGGGGGCCAGCGCGAGCCGCAACCGCCGGATGTGCACGTCGACCGTGCGCCGGTCAATATACACGTGATCGCCCCACACTTCGTCGAGCAGGCGATTGCGCGAAACCGCGCGGTCGGCGTTGCGCATCAGGAAGTGCAGCAGCCGGAACTCGGTCGGGCTGAGCGAGAGGCGAGCGTCGCCGGCACTCACGCGCACGGCTGCCGGCTCCAGGCGCAGGCCCTCGATTTCGATCGGCGCTTCATCGGTCGCACCCGCGCTCGCTTCCGCGGCCGCCGTCGCGCGACGCAACACGGCGCGCACGCGGGCGACGAGTTCGCGTGTCGAGAACGGCTTGGTGATGTAGTCGTCCGCGCCCCGCTCGAAGCCGAGCAGCTTGTCGCCTTCGTGCGCACGCGCCGTCAGCAACACGATCGGCACGGTGCCGGTGCGGGCGTCCGCGCGCAGCGCCCGGGCGAAGTCCACGCCCGACTCGCCGGGCAGCATCCAGTCGAGGACGATCAGGTCGGGCAGCGCCCGCGCGATCGCGGCGCGGGCCGCCTCGGCCGAATCGACTCCGTCGACCCGATAACCGGCGTGTCGAAGGTTGACGGCGACCAGTTCGCGGATCGCCGGTTCGTCCTCGACGACGAGAATGCGCGTGCTCATTCCTCGCTCGCCGGCGCGGTCGACGTCCACCAGCGATACCGTCGAGACGGCGTCGACGCGCCATCCGATGCGCCGAGCGCGAGCGACCACGCGCGGGCGACGATCGGCAACGAGGCGTCGATCGTCGAAGAGGCGGCCGCAGGCCGGCGTATGCCGGAAGCGCCGCCACCGCTCGCGCCCGTCGCCTCGGCGGACTCGCTGCGGCTTTCATCGCCGAAGCCGCGGGCGCCGCGCACGATCGTCGCGTGCAGCTTCAGCGGCCGTGCGTCGAAGGCGATCTGCGCTGCACGCAGGCGCGAGCGGATTTCCTGCGCCAGCGCATGCGGGAAGCCGCGCGCAGGTGCCGCGTGGTCGGTGCGGCTCGCCGGTCCGATCCACAGCACGCCGTGCCCGAAGCTGCCCAGTCGCGACAACGCGAGCGCCGGCGGCGGGTCGACGCCGGATCCACCCGCCTCGTCGGCGTCGGCGCGCGGGCGCGGTGCGCCGGAAACGTCGAAGCGCGCCGGCAGTCCTTGCAGGATCGCCTGCAGCGCGGGTCGCTGCTCGATCGGCTGCATGCCCACGAAGGCGAGCGTCAGGTGGATGTCGGGCGCGGCGAAAGCGTGCCCGCCCCATTTCGCGGCGGCCTGCGCAGCGATCGCCGCAAGCGCCTTCGCGGCGAGCGCGTCGGGGCGCAGCGCATAGAAGAACCGGGCCCTGGCCAAGGCCATCAGTGCAGTGTTTCGCGCTGATCACCACTTATGAGCCGCGTCTTCGCCCTCGCAGCGGCGTTGCAAATCCTCGCGATGCCAACCGGCATCGCTGCGTTTTGCGCTTTGCTGCAAGGGCGAATCCGCTGGCTCATAAGCGGCGCTCAGCACGAAACACTGCACTAGCCGCCGGTGGGGCGCCCGTATGCGTCGTCGAAACGGACGATGTCGTCCTCGCCGAGATAGTCGCCGCATTGCACCTCGATCATCACCAGCGGCACGACGCCCGGGTTCTCCAGGCGATGCCGCGTTCCGATCGGGATGTAGGTCGATTCGTTGGCGGCGACCAGGTGTACGCGCTCGTCGCATTGCACTTTCGCGGTGCCCGAGACGACGATCCAGTGCTCGCTGCGATGGTGGTGCATCTGCAGCGACAGGCGCTCCTTCGGCTTGACCTCGATGCGCTTGATCTTGAAGCGCGGGCCCTCCTGCAGCACGGTGTACGTGCCCCAGGGCCGCGCGACGGTGCGGTGCAGCCGCGCCGCCTCGTGGCCGCTGGACTTCAGTCGTTCGACGATCGCGCGCACCTGCTGGCTCGCGTCCTTGTCGGCGACGAGCAGCGCATCGGGCGTGTCGACGATCAGCAGGTTCTCGACGCCCACGGCGGCGACGAGCCGGTCTTCGCTCTGCACGTGGGTGTTCTTCGCATCCTGCAGCAGCGCCTCGCCGACGGTGGTGTTGCCGTCGGCGTCGGGCTGGAGTTCTTCGGCGACCGCCTTCCACGAGCCGATGTCGCTCCAGTGGAACGCGGCCGGCAGCACGACGACATCGTCGGCCTTCTCCATCACCGCGTAGTCGATCGAGATTTCCGGGCACGCGACGAAGGGCTGCTCGGCGATCGGAAGCTTCTCGTCGCTGGCGTCGGCACGACTCGCTTCCCAGGCGGCGCGCGCCGATGCGAGCAGTTCCGGTGCGTGCACCTGCATCGCGTCGAGGATCGTCTGCGCGCGGAAGCAGAACATGCCGCTGTTCCAGACGAAGCCGCCGTCGGCGAGGAACTGCACGGCAAGCGCGGCGTCGGGCTTCTCGACGAAGCGGCGCACGGCGCGCGCCTCTCCGCCCAGCGCGTCGCCCATCTCGATGTAGCCGAAGCCCGTCTCGGGAACGCTCGGTCGGATGCCGAACAGCACGATCGATCCGGCCGCCGCCAGCTCCGCGGCCTGGCGCGCGAGCGCGACGGCGGGTGCGGTGTTGCGGCCCACCGGCTCGAGGAGCTGCGTGACCCGCACGCCGCGCGCGCCCGGGCAGCCGTCGACTTCCTCGCGCGTCTTGAAGAAGTATTCGCGGTTGGTGACGATTGCCGCGCGCCCGCCGTCGGCCAGCGGCAGTGCACGGTCGAGCGTTCGCTGCAGCAGGCTCGACGCGCCGCCGAGCTTCATGAACGGCTTCGGGAAGGCCTCGCGCGAAACCGGCCACAGGCGTGTTCCGGCTCCGCCGGAAAGGACGACGGGGATCAGCATGCGCGCGATTGTAAGGGTCGGCGTTTCGCCCGCATGCGAAACTTGACACGACCAACGGTCGCGCACGACGCGCGGCATGGCTTGCGGGAGCAGCGGCTTTGGCGAGGACGACTGGATCGGTGCTGGTGACGGGCGGTGCCGGGTACATCGGCTCGCATACGGTACTCGAGTTGCTGCAGGCGGGCTGGGACGTCGTGGTCGTCGACAACCTGTCCAACGCCAGCGCCGAGTCGCTGCAACGCGTGTCGGCGATCACCGGGCGCGAAGCGCCGCTCGTCGTCGCCGACATCCGCGACGTGCAGGCAATCGGCGGCGTGTTCGGTTCGCGCCGCTTCGACGCGGTCGTGCACTTCGCCGGGTTGAAGGCGGTCGGCGAGTCGGTGGCCGATCCGCTTTCGTACTACGACAACAACGTCGGCGGCTCGGTCGCGCTGCTGCAGGCGATGGACGCGGCCGGCGTTCGTCGCATCGTGTTCAGCTCGTCGGCCACGGTCTACGGCGATCCCGTGTCGGTTCCGATCGGCGAGCAGGCGCGGGTGGCGCCGACCAATCCGTACGGTCACAGCAAGGCGATGATCGAGCAGATCCTGCTTGACCTCGCCGCTTCCGATCCGGCCTGGTCGGTCGGCATCCTGCGCTATTTCAATCCGGTGGGTGCGCACGAGAGCGGCCGCATCGGCGAGGATCCGCGCGGCGTGCCGAACAACCTCATGCCGTACGTCAGCCAGGTCGCGGTCGGCCGGCTCCCGCAGTTGTCGGTGTTCGGCAGCGACTGGCCGACGCCGGACGGTACCGGCGTGCGCGACTACATCCACGTCGTCGATCTCGCGCGCGGCCACCTCGCAGCGCTTGCGCGCGCGCGCGAGCACCGGGGCGTCTTCACGGTGAACCTGGGCACCGGCAGCGGCTGCTCGGTGCTCGGACTGGTGCGCGCCTTCGAGCGCGCGAGCGGGCGCCCGGTGCCGTACCGGCTCGTCGATCGTCGCCCGGGCGACGTCGCGCAGTGCTTTGCGGATCCGTCGCGCGCCGAGGCCCTGCTCGGCTGGCGCGCCGAATACGACATCGAGCGGATGTGCGCGGATTCCTGGCGCTGGCAGCAGGCGAATCCGCGCGGCTACGAACGCTGATCGCGCACGCCTGCCGCCTGCCGTGGCTTGTGCGCGCGACTGCTTCGCGCGCACGGCGTTCGCGCGCTACAGCGCACCGACGGGCACCTCGTCGAAAGTCTTCTCGAACGTGCCGTCGCCGTCGGCGTCGAGCCGGATCGTGAAGTGATCCGGCGACGAGACGATGGCGAGCGCGTGGCTCGATTCGGCTCCGGCAATGCGCATCGCACCCGCATCCAGCCGCGACGCGGCACCGCTGAACGGCGTTTCGGTGCTGACATCGACCGACACCCCATCGGCGCTGTCGGCCACGCGGCCCTGCAGCGTGTAGCGGAACTCGTCTGTCATGAAGCGGATCTCGGCGCGCGAGTTCACGTTCTGCAACGTGGCCGTTCGCCCGTTCTCCGCGATCCGCAGCGATACCTCCGTGAGATCGATGGCGACGAAAGCGGCGGAATCGATGGTCGCCGGCATCGCCAGCCGGAAGCTGCCGTCGATTTGTCCGGTGTCGGTGCCGTCGGTCATCCGGAAGCCGTCGAACGCAAAGCGCGCGCTGGTCCGGGCGTCGAGCGAGAGCTCGTCGATCTTCATGATGCCGTCCAGTTGGACGCCCTGCTCGACGCAGGCGTCGAAGGTGGCGGTGACCCGATCGCCGCTGCTGACCCGGTCGGGTTGCTGAACGTCGGCGACCACATGGACCGCTCCCGAACTGCACGGGAGGGTTTCGCTCAGTGCCGCCTTCGTGGCGAGTCCGGCGCCCGAGTCCGTGGCCGCCGGCAGCCGGCTCGTGAAGTCGCTCAGTCTTTGCACCGAGAAGGCGACCAGGCCCTTTCGCCTCGCGCCAGTGGATTTCGGCGCCGCCAGCCCGCCGGCGAGGTCGGAGGACACGTGGCTTGCCTCGTACAGTGACGCGGCCGCGCGATAGACGGTGCCGACCGACTTCTGTGCGTTCGCTTCGGTGATCCTGGTCAATTCCGGCGCGGTCGGGCCCTCGTCGCCGCCGCCACCGCCGCATCCGTGAAGCGCCACTGCCGATGCGAGGATCAGGGCGATCTTCGTTCTCATTTGCTTGCCTTGTTTTCGAGCTTCCCGTTCTTGTCCCGGGGAGATGGACAGCGGCGAGCTGAAGCTCGCGCCGAACGAATTTCTAGAACTTCTTCCGCGTCCCGGCCCTGATGCCGGGCAAGGTTGCGCTGTCCGTTCGGCCTATTGACGGCAGGCGCCAGCCATGCGGGTCCCCGATTTGCCGTGTCGATACTCCGATCGCGTCCAGGAGGCCGACAGCCTCCTGGCGATCTGCCGTGAAGAGGAAGCGATGAAGCACGACAAGACGCAGCATTCCGCGACTCCTGCAAAGGATCATTCGCGCGTCCAGGGCGAAGGCGACTACGAAGCCGCGCGTCACTACCGCAAGGACGTCGAGGCGTTCGTCGAGTCGGGGAAGGTCGGTGAGGCGATGAAGGACGCCGCACCGCGCAACGACGACGAGGCCCGACAGATGGAGCAGGCGGAAAAGGCCGGCAAGGCGCGTTCGAAAGGCGAGGATCCGGCGCTGGACAAGGGCCGGCGCACGAAGCACTGATCAACGCGCCGTGGGCGGCGCTCGCCGGGCGACCCGGCGAGCGCCGCGCATCAGAACTCGATGTTGTCGATCAACCGGGTGCTGCCGATGCGCGCGGCGCCGAGTGCCACCAGCGACTCGCGTTGCGCGAGGTCCGCGCTGCCCGGAGCGGCGAGATCGTCGCGGCGCCGGACGCTCAGGTAATCCGGCGCCCAGCCCCGCGCGCGCAGCGCGTCGATTGCCTCGCGCTCGAGCGCCTGCAGCGCACGGCGGACGGCTTCGTCGTCCAGCGGCTGCGAAGGCCGAGACCTTGCCAGCTCTCGGGTGCGATCGACCAGCGCCAGCAGCGCGCGGTGCAGCGCGGGTGCCTGCGCGCGTTGCGCGGCATCGAGATAGCCGTTGCGCGACGACATCGCGAGCCCATCGGTTTCGCGCGAGGTTTCGCCGGGCAGGATGCGGATCGGCAGGGCGAACTGCTCGACCATCTTTCGCACGACGAGCAGCTGCTGGTAGTCCTTGCGCCCGAAGACGGCGACCGCCGGTTGAACGCAGCCGAACAGCTTCAGCACGACGGTGGCTACACCTTCGAAGAAGCCGGGGCGGAATTCGCCTTCGAGGATGTCGCCCAGCCCGGCCGGCGTGGCGACGCGAAAGGTTTGCGGCACAGGATAGAGCTCGGTCTCGTCGGGCGCGAAGACCAGGTCGCAGCCGGCAGCGCGCAACTCGTCGCAGTCGCGCTCGAAGGTGCGCGGATAGCGGCCGAAGTCTTCGTTGGGGCCGAACTGCAGGCGGTTCACGAAGATGCTCGCCACGACCGGCTGGCCGTGCGCTTTCGCGATGCGCACCAGCGACAGATGACCCTCGTGCAGATTGCCCATCGTCGGCACGAAAGAGGTGCGTGCGCTGCCGCGCAGCGCCTCGCGCAGGTCGACGATGCGCTCGACGACGCGCAAGTGCCTACTCCCCTACCGCGAAGAAGCTGCGTCGCCCGCGCATCTCGACGAGCTGGCGCACGAGCATGCCGAAGTCGTCGTCGCTGTCGATCGGGTTCAGATGCTCGGTGTTCACGATCAGCACAGGCGCAGCGTCGTAATGATGGAAATAGCGACTGTACCCCTCGGCCAGTTCGCGCAGGTACGTTTCGGAGATCGCCGCTTCCATCTCGACGCCGCGCTTGCGCACGCGCTCGACGAGCGTGTCGGGCTGCGCCTGCAGATAGATGACGAGGTCCGGCGTGGGTGCCTGCGGACGCAGGCTCTCGAAGATCTGCCGATACAGCGCCAGCTCGTCGTCGGCCAGCGTGAGGCGTGCGAACAGCGGGTCCTTGTCGAGCAGGAAGTCGCCCACCGCCGAATGCGAAAATAATTCGTGCTGCGCGAGGTCGCGCAACTGGTTCACGCGCTGGAACAGGAAGAACAGCTGCGTGGGCAACGCGTAGCGGCGCGCGTCGCGGTAGAAACGTTCGAGAAAGGGATTCGCGGTCGGGTCTTCGAGCACGAGCTTCGCGCCGAAGCGTTCCGACAGCCTATTGGCCAGCGAGGTCTTCCCGGCGCCGATCGGGCCTTCGACGACGATGTGGCGGTACTTCTCGAACGGGGAGGGCCCGGCGGGAGAGACGGTGACGGTCATGAGCGGAAGGCGAAGTAGACGGCGCCGAGCAGGCACAGCGCCGCCCACAGGTAGTCGAGCTTCAGCGACTGCCCCATGTACAGCATCGCGAACGGCACGAACACGGACAGGGTGATCACTTCCTGCAGGATCTTCAGCTGCGGCAGCGTGAAATGACCGTAGCCGATGCGGTTCGCCGGCACCTGCAGCAGGTATTCGAAAAACGCGATCCCCCAGCTCGCGATCGCTGCGATCCACCAGGGGCGCGAAGCGAGATCCTTCAGATGCGCGTACCAGGCGAAAGTCATGAAGACGTTCGAGGCGACGAGCAGCGCGATCGTCTGCAGCGGGACGGGAAGTGCACTCATCGGGCGCCCGATGCGGAAAAGGGGAGCCGTCCCTTGCGTTCGATGCGCTGCGCGGAGAATGCGCGCAGCAGCGCGACGACGTTGCCGTGCCCCGGCACGTCGAGCGACGGGTCGAGCTCGGCGAGCGGGGCGAGGGCGAAGGCGCGTTCGTGCAGCCTCGGATGCGGCAGCTGCAGGGCGGGCGTGTCGATGCGCAACGGTACGCCGGCTTCGTCGATGCCGAGCAGGAAGTCGAGGTCGATGCGACGCGGCGCGTTGCGGTACGGACGCTCGCGCCCGAGCGCACGCTCGGCGTCGAGCAGCGCCTCGAGCAGCGCGTGCGGCGCGCGCTCGGTCGCCAGTTCGGCGACGGCGTTGAAGTAGTCGGGGCCCGAGGCATCGATCGGCGCGCTGCGGTAGAGCGACGAGCAGCGCACGACGTCGACGTCGTCGAGCGCATCGAGTCGGCCGAGAGCCTGCACGAAGGTGTCGGCGCCGTCGCCGAGATTCGCGCCGAGCCCGATCCAGGCGCGCATCAGGCGATCCGCGGCTCGGACTCCGTTGCGCCGCCGGCCGCTTCCGGAGCTCCACCGGCTTCGGACGCTGCGCCGTCGGCTTCGGACGTCTCGCCCGCCGCCTCGGATGCGCTGCTGCGTCGGCGACTGCGCCGCTTGCGCTTCTTCGCCGCCGTTGCGGAGGGTGTTGCACGTTCGAGCATCGCCTGGCGTTGCGGCGAGTCGGCCTCGGAGAAGTCGAGCCACCACTGCCCGATCTCGGCAGGCAACTCCGCCGAGTCGCAACGAAGCATGAGGAAGTCCCACCCGGCGCGAAAGCGCGGGTGCGCGACCAGCGCATGTGGCGAGCGGCCGGTGCGCCGTTCGAAGCGCGGCTGCATCATCCAGATCTCGCGCATGTCGCCGATGAAGCGGCGCTGGATCGCCAGGCGCCCGGCCTGCTCGTCGAGCACCGATTCGATCGCCGACGCAAGCGCAGGAATGCTGTGTTCGCCGCGCGCGATCGCCTCCTGCCAGCGCACGCGTACCGGCTGCCATAGCAGCGCCGCGAACAGGAACCCCGGCGACACGCTCTTGTCGGCGAGCACGCGCGCATCGGTGGCGGCCAGCGCCGCCTGTACGAAGCGTTCGTCGTCGGGCTGCTCGAGGATGACGTCGAGCATCGGCAGCAGGCCGTGATGCAGGCCCTGGCGGCGCAATTCCTGCAGGCAGGCCATCGACTTGCCCGACAGCAGCAGCTTGAGCATCTCGTCGAACAGGCGCGCAGCCGGCACGTTGTGCAGCAGGTCCTTCAGTGCGCGGATCGGCTGCTGCGTCTTCGACTCGACTGCGAAGCCGAGCTTTGCGGTGAAGCGCGCCACGCGCAGCATGCGCACCGGATCTTCGCGATAACGCGTGGACGGCTCGCCGATCATGCGCAGCAGGCGGCGCTGCATGTCCTTCACGCCGTCGTGGTAGTCGAGCAGCGTATCGGAGACCGGATCGTAGTACAGCGCGTTGATCGTGAAGTCGCGCCGCGCGGCGTCCTCGGCCTGGGTTCCCCAGACGTTGTCGCGCAGCACGCGGCCGTGCTCGTCGGTTTCGGCCGCCGGTTGCATCGAGCGGAAGGTGGACACCTCGATCGTGTCGCGTCCGTGCAGCACGTGCACGATCTGGAAGCGCCGTCCGATGATCCGCGAGCGGCGAAAGAGCTTGCGCACCTGTTCGGGCGTGGCGTCGGTGGCGACGTCGAAGTCCTTCGGCTTCAGGCCGAGCAGCAGGTCGCGCACGCCGCCGCCGACGATCCACGCCTGGAACCCGCCCTGCTGCAGCGTTTCGCAGGTACGGATCGCCGCCTGCGAGACGTCGGCCAGCGGCATTCCCTGTTCGCTGCCGCGATAGCGTTTCGGACGCTTGCGCAGCGGCGAGCGGGACGTCTTCGCGAGCACGCGGTCGATGAGCTGGCGGATCATTCGAACAGCCGGATCGTTCGCCAGCCACGCTCGCGCGCGAGCGCGGCGAGGCGGGCGTCGGGATTGGTGGCCACCGGATCGGTGACGCGCTCGAGCAGCGGCACGTCGTTGGTCGAGTCGCTGTAGAAGTGCGACTGCGCGAAGCCGCTCCACGAACGGCCGAGCGAGGCGAGCCACTCCGAGGTGCGTTGCACCTTGCCCTCGCGGAACGACGGCGTTCCCAGCGGTCGCCCGGTGTAGCGGCCGTCGGCCGTCTCGATGCGCGTGGCGATGAGGTGCTCGACGCCGAACTCGGCGGCAATCGGGCGCGTGACGAACTCGTTCGTGGCGGTGACGATCGCGCACAGGTCGCCGCGCGCGCGATGGCAATCGACGAGCCTGCGCGCGGCATCCACGATGCGCGGGCGGATGACCTCGTCGACGAAACGCTCGCGCCAGGCGTCGAGCTGCTCGACCGGATGGGCGGCGAGCGGCGCAAGCTGGAACGCGAGGAACTCGAGGATGTCGAGCGTTCCCGCGTGATACTGCTCGAAGAACGCGTCGTTGCGCCGGTCGTATTCGGCGCCGTCGACGACGCCGAGCCGGATCAGGAAGCGCGCCCACTCGTAGTCGCTGTCGATCGGCAGCAGCGTGTAGTCGAGGTCGAAGAGAGCGAGGTCGAAGGTCGCGACACCGGGCGATGCCGGGTCGGCGGGGGCGGAAAGAGTCGTCACGGTCGGCATTATGAAGGCAGCGCGTCGCGGTCGTCGCCGGGCGCCGACGGCTCGGTCGCGACGCTCGTCTCCTGCAGCAGTTCGCGCAGCAGCGGCAGCGTGATCGCGCGGCGACGCTCGAATGCCCGGCGATCGAGTGCGTCGAAGGTGCGCAGCAGCGCGCGGATGTCGCGCGACGTGTGCGCGATCAGCCAGGGAATGACGTCGGCGGCGACGGTGACGCCGCGTTCCTGGGCGACGCGCTCGAGCGCCGCCGCCTTCTCCCGGTCGTCGAGCAGGTACAGCCGGAAGACGAGACCCGATCCCAGCCGGGTGCGCAGGTCGTCGCGCAGCGCGAGCCCGAGAGGCGGCTGCGCGCCGGTGACCAGCACCGTGCTGCCCGGGTGCATCCGCGCCCGGTTGATCAGATGGAACAACAGCGACTGCCGCGGCCCGTCGAGCCGATCGACGTCGAGCGCGGCGACCACGCGTGCGCGGTCGGCAGCGTCGGCGATCAGCGCTTCGAAGGCGGCGTACGGGGCGTCGGCGGCGAGCACGTGCCCGGGGTCGGCGGCGGCGAGCGCGAGGTGCGTCTTGCCGCAGCCGGCCTCGCCCCACAGGTAGACGAGCGGTACGCCCGGCGGCGTCGTCACGCTCGCGCCCGGCGTGGGCGTCACGCTCGCGCCCGCCGCTCGGCGCAGCGCGCGCAGGCACGCCAGCGCCTCGCCGTTGCGGCCGGCGACGAAGTTGTCCAGCGTCGGGGCTTCGACGCGATGCAGGTCGAGCGCGATCTGGTGCATGGGGGCGCGTGCGGATACGGGGATCGGCCCGCAGGCGAGCGGCTACAATCGCCTGAACCGATCGCGGGCCCGCGCCGGAGCGCGTGCGGTTCGCCATTCTATCGGGCGCCGTCATTGCGGCGCCGCACGCACCAGCCGGATTTCTCATGGGTCCCACGAAGGCCGCCACGCCGCTCTCCTACCGCGACGCCGGCGTCGACATCGACGCCGGCGACGATCTCGTGCGCCGCATCGGGCCGCTCGCGCGGCGCACGATGCGCGAAGGCGTCCTCGCCGGCATCGGCGGGTTCGGTGCGCTGTTCGAGGTGCCGCGCCGCTATCTCGAGCCGGTGCTCGTGTCCGGCACCGACGGCGTGGGCACCAAGCTCAAGCTCGCTTTCGCGCTCGATGGACATGACACGGTCGGCATCGATCTCGTCGCGATGAGCGTCAACGACATCCTCGTGCAGGGTGCCGAGCCGCTGTTCTTCCTCGATTACTTCGCCTGCGGACGGCTCGATGTCGACGTCGCCGCGCGCGTCGTGGCCGGCATCGCTCGCGGTTGCGAGCAGGCCGGTTGCGCACTGATCGGCGGCGAAACGGCGGAGATGCCCGACATGTATCCGGACGGCGAATACGACCTCGCCGGTTTCGCCGTCGGCGTCGTCGAGAAGGCGAAGATCATCGACGGCGCCTCGATCCGGCCGGGCGACGTCGTGCTCGGGCTGGCGTCGAGCGGCGCGCATTCGAACGGCTATTCGCTGGTGCGGCGCGTCATCGAACGCGCCTGGGGCTCGATCGACGCGGCGCAGCTGCAGCACGATTTCCACGGAGTGCGCTTCGCCGATGCGGTGCTCGCTCCCACGCGCATCTACGTGCGATCGATGCTCGACCTGCTTGCCCAGGTGCCGGTCAAGGGCATCGCGCACATCACCGGCGGCGGCCTGATCGAGAACGTCCCGCGCGTGCTGCCCGACGCGGTGCAGGCGGTGCTGCACCGCGACGCCTGGACGCGCCCGCCGTTGTTCGACTGGCTCGAAAGTCACGGCGCGATCGATTCGCACGAGATGCACCGCGTGTTCAACTGCGGCATCGGCCTGGTGGTCGTCGTCGACGCGTCCGAAGCGCAACGTGCGCAGTCCGTGCTGGCCGGGCACGGCGAGGTGGTGTTCCGCATCGGCGAGATCGTCGAACGCGCCGATGGCGCCGCGCCTGCCGTGGTGGTCTGACGACGTGGCCGCAGGACCGGCGACGCGCCTCGCGCATCGGGCGCATCCTCCGGTCCTGCCGAGGGGGTGTCGCGCGCTCGTCGTCTGCATCGTTTTTGCGGTTCTCGGGCCGCTGATCGGCACGGCGGCTACCGCGGCTGCCAACTACGAGTTGAAGGTCGAAGCGCTCGGCGAGCTCGTCGAGCCGATCCGCACTCGCACGCTGGTCGGTCGCTGGATCGACGATCCCGGGTTCGACCCCGAGCAGATGCCGCTCTTTCTCGAGCGCGCCAAGACCGAAGCCGAGGCCATCGCGCAGGCAGCCGGCTTCTTCTCGGCGAGTGCGACGGTTTCGTACGAGCCGGGCACGGCCGACCATCTTCCGATCGTGCGCATCGACGTCGATGCCGGTGCGCGAACCACGGTGAACCGCTTCGACCTCGTGCTCGAAGGCCCGCCGCAGGTGCAGAAGCTGCGCGATCGGCTGCTCGAGCGCTGGCCGCTGCCGGAAGGCAGCTTCTTTCGCAGCGCGCCGTGGCAGTCGGGCAAGCGGCTGCTGATCGACGCGCTGCAGCAGCGCGGCTACGTGCGCGCGCACATCGTCGACAGCGAGGCGCGCGTCGATCCGCGCAACACGACGGCGGCGCTCAGCGTTCGCATCGACAGCGGGCCGCAGCTCGACTTCGGCACGATGGTGATCGAAGGGCTTTCGCGCTACGACGCGTCGATCGTGCGCGCGCTCGCGCCGTGGGAGGGCGACGCACATCAGCCCTATGATTTCGACGAGGTGCTCGCGTTCCAGGCGCGCCTGCGAACCTCCGGCTACTTCGACTCGGCCGAAGTGCTGCCCGACTTCGCGGCGGTGCTCTCCGATCCGAAGCTGAACACCGTGCCGGTGCGGGTGCAATTGTCCGAGCGGCGCGAACAGCGCGTCACGCTCGGTGTCGGCGTGAGTTCCGACGAAGGCCCGCGCGCGCTGCTCGGCTACGAGCACCGCAACGTGTTCGACAAGGGCTGGCAACTCGAGTCGGGCGTGCTGCTGCAGCGCGTGCGGCGCCGCGTCTTCGCCAGCCTCAGAACACCGCAGAAGGCGAGCGGACATTACTACCAGGGCGGCGTGCGCATCGAGCGCTTCGACGTGCAGGGCGAGCTTACCGACAAGCAGACCGCGTTCATCGGCGAGGGCAAGCGCAGCGACGACACCGACCGCTTCCTCTCGCTGCAGTACCAGACCGAGCAGCGCAACGTGCGCGGCATCGGCGACGTCGAGTCGACGCGCGCGCTGACCCTCGGCTACACGTGGAGCACGCGGCGGCTCGATTCGGTGCTCGATCCGCATCGCGGCTACACGATCAATGCGCAGCTCTCCGGCGCATCGCACTCGCTGCTCAGTGATCGCAGCTTCGTGCGCTTTCACGCGCGGGCGATGCGCTTCTGGCCGATGCCGGACGACACCGTCCTCGATGGCGGCATCCTGATCGGCCTGGCCGAGATCGGTCAGGTGTTCGCTGCCGGTCGCGACGGGATCCCTTCGGAGAACCTGTTCCGCACCGGCGGCACGAGCACGATCCGCGGCTACGATTTCCTGTCGCTGGGCGTGCGCGAGGGTCGGGCGATCGTCGGCGGGCGCGTACTCGCGCTGGGCAGCCTCGAGTACCAGCATCCGGTGCGCCGCGACTGGTATGCGGCGGCCTTCGTCGACGCCGGTGACGCCGCCGACACCTGGGGCCGCTACGAGGCGGTCGCCGGTTACGGGGTCGGCGTGCGCTGGCGCTCGCCGGTCGGACCGGTCAGCGTGGACCTCGCCTACGGCGAAGCGGTGCGCGACTGGCGCGTGCATTTCTCGGTCGGGTACGCGTTCTGATGGTCGCGCGCGACGTGTCGCGCTGGGGCATGCGCGCGCTCGGCGTCGCGTTGGCCGTGTTGCTGCTCATCGTGACGGGCGCCGTCTGGTGGGTCGGCCAGAGCACGTCGTTCCTGCGCTGGTCGCTCGAGCGGGCGGTTGCCGCCAGTGGCGGTGCGCTCGAAGCGGGCGCCGTGCGCGGCACCCTGCTCGGCGGATTCCGCATCGAGTCGATGCACTGGCACGACGCGGCGCGCGACCTGCAACTCGAAGGGCTGGTCGTCTCGCTGCGCCCGGCGGCGCTGCTGCACGGCGAAGTCCGGGTGGGCCGCATCGAGATCGCTCAGGCGCGCGTCGTGCTGCAGCCGGGCGCGGACGCCGATCCGCCCGCGCCCCCGCAGTCGCTGGAGTTGCCGATCGACGTGCGCATCGACGCGCTGGGCATCGGCCGGCTGGCGATCCTGCCCGATGCGACTGCCGGCGAACCGATCGTGCTCGAGCGCGTGTCGTTCGCCGGGCGCTATCGAAACGGCGCATATCGGATCGATCGCCTCGCCGCGGCCTCGCCCGCATGGGGCGAGGCGAGCGTGCAGGGAACCCTGGCCGCGCGCGCCCCGTTCGATCTCGAGGCAATGATCGAGGCCACGCCGCGCCTCGCGCTGGCCGCACAGCCGTCGCTGTCGTTGCCCGACGTGCGGGCGCTCGCCGACGGAACGCTCGAGGACTTCTCGCTCGTCGCGCAGGCGCTGCCGCCGGCCGGCGTGTCGACGCGCGTCTGGATCGGCCTGGACACGCGCGTGCAGCCGTTCGCGGCAAAGCTGTCCGAAAAGCTCGCGCCGGTCGAACTGCGCTTCGATTCGGTCGAGCCGGCGCAGTTCGGGCTGCACGACGTGCCCGATGCCCGCATCTCGGGCAGTGCGACGCTGCGCGTGCGCGACGAAGGATTCGAAGGGGGGTTTCGCCTGGAGAACGCGCGGCCGGGGCCGCTCGATCGCGATGCCGTTCCGTTGCAAACGCTGCAGGGCGCCTTCGACTGGACCGCGTCGGTGCTGCGGCTGAGCGGACTGCGTGCGACGTTGCCGGGCGGCACGAACGCGCAGGCAACCGCGACCGCCGGAGCGGCCGGCGGAGCGAGCGTCGGAAGGACGCCGGACGCTGCCATGGGTGCCGGAGCAACGACGATCGCCGGCGCGGGCTTCGAAGCGACGCTGGCGATCGACTTCGCGCAGTCGCTCGAAGCCTTCGGCGTGCGCCTCCCGATGGTGCGCGGCGAGGGGCGGCTGCACGACGTCGACCTGTCGCAGCTTCATACGCAACTCGACGAGACGCGGCTGGGCGGCACGCTTCGCGTCGACGGCGACCGGCTCGAACTGGACGTGGCCGATGCGAGCCGCGAGGACATCGGAGTGACGGCGTCGCTGCGCATCGAAGCGGACCGGCTGCGTATCGAGCGTGCACGCCTGCGCAGCGCCGCCGGCTCGCTCGAGGTGAGCGGCAGCACGTCGACGTCGTCGCCATGGCACGTCGATCTGGCCGGCCGCTTCGAGCGCCTCGATCCGGCGCGCATCGAGGCGCTGCTCGCGCGCCTGGGCGTGCTCGGCGCGCCGCCCCGGCTGCAGCAATGGGGCGGAAAGCTCGGCGGACGCTGGACCGCGCGCGGCCGGGCGTGGCCCGATCCGTCGCTCGAGACGAGCCTCGCCGTCGAATCGGGCGTGCTGGCCGGCCGCGACCTGCGCCTGCACTGGCGCGGCGATGTCACGCCCACGCGCATCGCGAAGGTCGAGGCGACACTCGATTACGGCGGTGCGCAGGCGCAGGCGAGCGGTGCTCTCGGCCGACCCGGCGATCGCCTGCAGTTCCGTGTGCGCGTGCCGGCGCTGCAGCGTTTCGATGCGCGCGCATCGGGTTCGGCGAGCGCGCAGGGCGAGCTGCGCGGTGGTTGGCGCGACGCCGCGCTCGGCGTGGCGGCGCGAATATCGGCGCGCGGGATCGGGTGGGAAGAAGCGTTGCGCGTCGGCTCGCTCGAGGGCCGCATCGATCTGCCCGATCTGTCGGGTGGACGCGTCGACGTCGATCTGACTGCGAAGCGGCTGGCGGCGAACGGCCGTCGCATCGAGCGGGCGAGTATCCGCGCCGAAGGCGACCTCGACGCACACACGGTCCGCGTGGACGTGGTCGGCCCCGACGTCGCGGCCCGTGCGTCGGCCGAGGGCTCGCTCGCGCGTCCGGATGCCGGGAGCGGATGGCGCTGGCAAGGCCGGCTCCTGCGCGTCGAAGCCGACCGGCCGATCGCGTTGCGCCTGCTCGACCCCGCGCAGGCACAGGCCGACGAGCACGGGTTCTCGCTCGGCGCGTCGTCGTGGCGACTCGACGGCGCGGCGCTGAACGTCGCGGCGCTCGCGTGGCGCGACGGCAGCTACACGGCGCGCGGCGATGCCGCTGCTTTGCCCGTCGGTCGCTGGGTGCTGCGTCATGCGCCCGAGGCGGCCGATGCCGTCGAAGCCGCCGAAGCCGAGATCGCGAAGCTGTCGCTCGATGCGCAATGGGATGTGCACGGCGACGACCCGATGCGACCGAGCGGGCGCGTCCGCCTCGTGTTGCAGAGCGGCTCGGCCGGCGAGCAGCGCGGCGAGGCGAGCGTGGTGCTCGACGAGGGCCGCCTCGGCGGACGCGTGACGCTGAACGTTCCGACGCTGGCCTTCGCCAATCGCATCATCGGCCCGACCTGGGCGGTGGCCGGGCGCCTGCGCTTCGCCGGCGATCTCGGCGGGACGATCGACGCGCCGCGCGTGACCGGCGATCTCGACGGGCGCTCGCTGGCGCTGTCGCAGCGCGAGCTCGGCTGGCGCCTGACCGACGGCACGCTGCACGCGCGCTTCGAGGGCGACCGTCTCGTGCTGGACCAGTTGCGCCTCGAATCGGGCGAGGGGTCGATCACGATGAGCGGCGCGCTGCTGCTGGACGGACTGCGCGGTGATTTCGCGCTGCGTGCCGATCGCCTGCCGATTCCGCTCGGACCCGGCGAGCGCATCGTCGTCTCCGGCACGAATGCGATCACCAGTCGCGGAACCGAGCTGCAGTGGAGCGGCGAGATGCGGGTCGACGAGGGCCTGGTCGAGCTGCGCGGCGGCGAAGCGCCGCGCCTGCCCGACGACGTCGTCATCGTCGGCGAAGGCGAGCACGCGTCCGCTGCGCAGAAGTCGACGGCGACCGAGGAGGCGGGCGCGGCGGAGCAGGCCGACGGCCTGCGCGTGGCGGCGGACCTGAAGCTCGACCTCGGCGAGAAGCTGCGCGTTCGCGGCAGCGGCGTGGACGTGCTGCTGGCGGGATCGCTCGCGCTACGCGGCGTGCTGCCGGACAAGCCGCTCGCCTACGGGACGGTGCGCGTAGCGAAGGGAACCTACAGCGCGTACGGCCAGGAACTGCAGATCACGCGCGGACGCGTCATCTTCGACGGACCGATCGACAACCCGGTACTCGACATCGTGGCGATGCGCCTGGGCACGCCGGTGAAGGCCGGCGTGGCGGTCACCGGCACCGTGCTGTCGCCGCGCGTGCAGCTCGTTTCCGAGCCGGACGTGCCCGACGCCGAGAAGCTGTCGTGGCTCGTGCTCGGCGTGGGCTTCGACGATGCGCGCAGCGGTGCGCAGATGGCGGCATTGCGCGCCGCAGCTGCTTCGTTGATGGGCAGCGGCGGCGGCGCAGGCGTGTCGGCCGGACTCGCGCATTCGCTCGGGCTCGACGTGCTCACCATCCGCAGCGCGAGCTCCGGCGACGTCTTCGACCCGGATTTCGGCGCGACGTTTCCCGGACAGAGCCCGACCGGAACGCCGGCGCCGACCGCCGCGCAGAACGTCGTCGCGATCGGCAAGCGGCTGGGCTCTCGGGTGCTCGTCACCTACGAGCAGGGCCTGCGCGGCGTCTGGAACCTGCTGCGCATCCAGTACGAGATCACCGACCGGCTTTCCCTGCGCGCGCAGACCGGCACCGACACGGCGCTGGATCTGCTGTATTCGTTTTCGTTCGATTAGAAAGAAGGGAAGCGGGGAGGGAGAAGGGGGAAGGGGGAAGGCTTCGGCTATGACCCGCGCGGCTTTTCCCCTTCCCCCTTCTCCCTTCTCCCTTCCCTTCCCCGGAGCAGCCGACGCATCTCCCTCTCTTCCCGCTCGAGTCGATCGGCGTCTTCGCGCAATGCGCGGACGAGCGAGACGAGCATCAGCAGGATCACGATCGCGAAGGGCAGCGCCATGACGATCGCCGCGGTCTGCAGCGCCTGCAGGCCGCCGGCGAGCAGCAGACTGATGGCGATCAGGCCGACCAGGATGCCCCAGGCGACGCGGATGCGCAGCGACGGGTCCGGGTTGCCGCGCTCGCTGAGAATGCCGAGGACGAAAGTGGCCGAGTCGCCGGAGGTCACGAAGAACACGAGCACCAGCAGCGTCGCGGCAATCGACAGCGGCAGCGTGGCGGGCAGCGTCTCGAACAGCGCGAACAGCGCGGTCGATACGTCGGTGGACGCGGCCTGCGCGAGCGGCGCTCCGGTGAAGATTTCGGCGTACAGCGCGGTGCCGCCGAACACCGAGAACCAGGCGAAACCGGCCAGGCTCGGCAGCAGCAGCGTTCCGACGATGAATTCGCGGATCGTCCGTCCGCGAGAGATGCGCGCGATGAACAGCCCGACGAACGGCGACCACGAAATCCACCACGCCCAGTAGAACACCGTCCAGCTGTGCACCCACTCGTCGCTGCGAAAGGGCGTCAGCCGCAGACTCATCTGCACGAGGCTCGACAGGTAGCGACCGAGCGTCGACGTGAAGGTGTCGAGGATCACCGCGGTCGGTCCGACGAGCAGCACGAACGCGGCGATCAGCGCGCCGAGGATCAGGTTCGCGTTCGACAGCCACTTGATGCCGCGCTCGATGCCCGTCACCGACGAGCCGAGGAAGATCGCGGTGGTGACGGCGATGATCACGATCTGCGCGGGCGTGCCGATCGGTACCCCGACAACCTGGGCCAGGCCGCTGTTGATCTGCAGCGCACCCAGGCCGAGCGAAGTGGCCACGCCGAAGGCCGTGGCGAGGATCGCGAGCACGTCGGCGGCGGCGATCCAGCGCCCGCGCAGCCAGTGCGGCAGGCCGCTGAGCGTTGAACCGATCGTGATCGGCAGACCGCGGCGGAACTGGAAATAGGCGATCGACAGCGCGACGATGCTGTACACCGCCCACGGGTGCAGTCCCCAGTGGAAGAACACGTGCAGCATCGCCGCGTTGGCGGCTTCCGGCGTAAGCGCAGGGATGCCCGGCGGCGGCGTCACGTAGTGCGACAGCGGTTCGGCGACGCCCCAGAACACCAGTCCGATGCCCATGCCGGCGGCGAACAGCATCGCGAACCACGAATGAAGGGGGAACTCGGGTTCCTCGTCGTCGTCGCCCAGGCGCAGGCGACCGTAGCGGCCGAAGGCGAGCACGAGGCTCGCCACGACGAGCGCGAAGACGACCCACAGGTACAGCCAGCTGAAGTTGCGCGTCGTCGCGGAGAAGGCCGCGGTGGCGACCCGATCGAGCGAAGCCGGCGCGAGCAGGCCCCAGGCGACGAACAGCACGACCAGCGCGAAGGCGACACGAACCCGCATCGATGCAGTCTACCTTGCGACCCTGTCCACGATGTCCCCCACGCGGTCGCAGGCGTCGGCGGCGAATGGGTCGATCGGGATGCGATCGCGCATCGCGCGCAGCCAGGTGAGCTGGCGCTTGGCGAGCTGGCGGGTGGCGGCAATGCCGGCCTCGCGCAACTGCGCGAGCGGTCCGCCGGCGTCGAGCCACTGCCACGCTTGCCGATAGCCGACGCTGCGCATCGACGGCAGCGCCGGCGACAGGTCGCCGCGCGCGCGCAGCGCGCGCACCTCGTCGATGAAACCGGCGGCGAGCATCGCATCGAAGCGAGCGGCGATGCGCGCATGCAGCACGGCGCGATCGGTGGGCTCGAGCGCGATGCGCACGATGCCTGAGGCACCGGCCGGCGAGGGCGGTGCCGGCTCGGCGAGCCAGTCCGACATCGTGCGCTTCGTCGTCTCGAAGATCTCGAGCGCGCGCTGGATGCGTTGCGCATCCGACCGGTCGACGCGCGCTGCGGCCTGCGGATCGATGCTGGCGAGCCGCGCATGCAAGACGGGCCAGCCGTGCTCGCGCGCTTCCTGCTCGAGGCGGGCTCTCACGTCGGTGTCGGCCGACGGCAGCGGGTGCAGTCCTTCGGCGAGCGCGCGCGCGTACAGCATCGTCCCGCCCACCAGCAGCGGGATGCGCCCGCGCGCGCGGATGGCGGCGATCGCTGCGAGCGCATCGTCGACGAAGCGCGCGGCCGAATAGGCGTCGGTCGGCTCGACGAGGTCGATCAGGTGGTGTGCGACCGTCGCACGCTCGGCGCAGTCGGGCTTGGCGGTGCCGATGTCCAGTTCGCGATACACCTGCGCGGAATCGACGCTGACGATCTCGATCGGCAGTCGCTGCGCCAGGCGCAGTGCGATGCCGCTCTTGCCCGACGCGGTGGGCCCGAGCAGCATCACCAGCGGCGCCGCGGCGCCCTCGCCCTCGACGCGGCGCATCGATTCAGCGCCCGCGCAGGAACCAGCGATCGAGCTCGTCGAGCGGCACCTGCAGCCAGGTGGGACGACCGTGGTTGCACTGGTCGGCCGCGGGCGTGCGCTCCATCTCGCGCAACAGCGCGTCCATCTCCTCGATGGTGAGCCGTCGATTGGCGCGCACCGAAGCGTGACACGCCATCGTCGCCAGCAGCGCATCGCTTCGCTCGGCCAGCGCGCGCGAGGCGCCGTGCTCGCGCAATTCGGCAAGTACCGACCGCGCAAGCGCCTCGGCATCGGCGCCGGTGAGTGCCGCGGGCACCGCGCGAACCGCGATCGACTGCACCGACAGCGCCGACAGCTCGAGCCCCAGTGCTGCGATCGCTTCGCCTTCGTCGTCGACCAGTGCCACGTCGAGCGCGTCGGCACGGAACACGACCGGAACCAGCAGCGGCTGCACCGGGATCGAACGGCGTGCGTACGCCGTCTTCATTCGTTCGTAGACGACGCGCTCGTGCGCGGCGTGCATGTCGACGACGACGAGGCCGTGGCGGTTCTGCGCGAGCACCCAGGTGCCGTGCAGTTGCGCGAGTGCGTGGCCGAGCGGCGCGTCGTCGGTCGCCGGCGTGGCGGCGCCGGCCGATGCCGGTGCGGGGAACGCCGCCGCGGATCGGGCCGGCGCGGCGGGCGAGGTTGCGGCGAGCGGCGACGGCGCGACCGGCGGATACATCGCCGCGTGCGGCTCGCGTGCGAAATCCAGGCTCGCCGTGGTCGGCGAATCCGGCACCGGGTACGCCTGAACGTGCATGCCCCGCGCAGCCGCCGCTGCCGGGAGCGCCTCGTGCGCGCGTTCGCTCGCCGAAGCGCGAAGCGCGGATTCGATCGCGTGGAACACGAACGACCGCACGCCGGCCGGATCGCGAAAACGCACCTCGATCTTCGCCGGATGGACGTTGACGTCGATCTGCGACGGGTCGATCGAGACGAACACCGCCCATGCCGCATGGCGATCGCCGTGCATCAGGTCGGCATAGGCCTGGCGCAGCGCGTAGCCGAGCATGCGGTCGCGCACGAAGCGGCCGTTCACGTAGAGGAACTGGCGGTCGGCGCGTGCGCGGTTGTGCGTGGGCAGCCCGAGCACGGCGCGCAGGCGCAGCACCCCGGCGTCGACGTCGACGATGCGATGCGCGTTCTCGTATTCGTCGCCCAGCGCGGCCAGCGCGCGCCGTGTCCAGTCGGCCGGCTCGAGCGTCTCGGTGCGCCGGTCGTCCAACTGCATCTCGAAGGCCACCGACTCGTGCGCCAGAGCGATGCGCCGGAACGCATCGACGCAGTGCGCGCTCTCGGTGG
Organism: Burkholderiaceae bacterium; assembly: GCA_021166725.1. GTDB lineage: Bacteria > Pseudomonadota > Gammaproteobacteria > Burkholderiales > Burkholderiaceae_E > Zeimonas. The sequence continues at coordinate 79,539 of JAJPES010000060.1, forward strand.
CGGCGCTGCGCAGGAACTTGCGCCGCGCCGGCGTGGCGGAGAACAGGTCGAGCACCTCGACCTGCGTGCCGCGCGCACCGGGTGCGGGCTCGACCTCGCCGGTGTCGGCGTCGATGCGCCAGGCGCAGTCGTCGCCCGACGTGCGACTGGTCAGCCGCAGCCGCGCAACCGACGCGATCGACGCCAGCGCCTCGCCGCGAAAGCCCAGCGTGCCGACGCGCTCGAGCTCGTCCAGCGAGGCGATCTTGCTGGTGGCGTGACGTTCGAGCGCGAGCGCCAGTTGCGCCCGCTCGATGCCGCAACCGTCGTCGGCGACGACGATGCGCCGTACGCCGCCTTCCTCGATGCGCAGCCGGATGCGCACGGCGCCCGCATCGAGCGCGTTCTCGAGCAGCTCGCGCACGACCGACGCCGGTCGCTCGACGACTTCGCCGGCGGCGATCTGGCTGACGAGTCGATCGGCGAGCCGCGCGATCGGGCGGCTCGACGCGCCGGGAACGGCGGGCGCAGCGGAAGGCATCGGGCGATTATAGGAGCCTGTCCATGGTCCGACAGCCTCCTGGTAGTGCGCCGTGTACCATCGCGGCCGATGGACGTCTCGCAGCTGCTCGACATCTTCCTGCACCTCGATCGGCATCTGGCGGCGGTCGTCGAGCAGTACGGCGTCTGGGTGTACGCGCTCCTGTTCGCCATCATCTTCGTCGAGACCGGCCTGGTCGTCATGCCGTTCCTGCCGGGCGACTCGCTGCTTTTTGTCGCCGGCACGCTGGCCGCGGTCGGCGGGCTCGACATCCGGGTGCTGGTTGCGCTGCTGACCGTCGCCGCCGTGCTCGGCGACGCGGTCAACTACTCGTTCGGACATTACTTCGGCCCGAAGGTCTTCGGCTGGGAGAAGTCGCGCTTCTTCGACAAGGCCGCCTTCGAACGCACCCATGCGTTCTACGAACGGCACGGGCCGATGACGATCGTCGTCGCGCGTTTCCTTCCTTTCGTACGCACCTTCGCGCCCTTCGTTGCCGGCGTCGCCCGCATGCGCTATCCGCGCTTTGCGCTCTATAACGTCATCGGCGGTACCCTATGGGTCGTCGGACTCAGCACGATCGGGTATCTGTTCGGCAATACCGCGTGGGTGAAGGAGCACTTCGAGTGGGTCACGCTGGCGATGATCGTCATCCCCGGCCTGCCGGCCGTGATCGAGGTGCTGCGCCACGCCCTGCGAACGCGCCGCGAGCGTCGCTCGCAGCAAGCGGCGCGAGGCTCGTCGCCCGGCTGAAGCGCGGATTGGCCGCGCGGCAGGTCGCAGATCCGCGTGCCGGCGGCGCGGACACCGGCACGCGCCTTGCTCCTGACTATTCCGAAGGTCCGTCGATGCACGGATCCATCGGAACGAACAGGATCGCGCATACATGAAAACGCTCGTCGTCACCGATTCCCCGGATGCGCCCAGCCGCATCGTCGCGCCGCTGCGCGACGCCGGACTCGACGTGGAGGCAGTCGCCGATACCGGAGAACTCGATCCGCTGCTGCGGGTCGCGCCCGCCGGCGCGATCGTGCTCGACCTGCGCGAGAACGCCGGCACGCCGCTCGAATGGCTGCGCGGCGTGCGTGGACGCGGAATCCGGGTGCCGGCGCTGATCCTCACCAAGGCCGAAGACGTGGACGCGCGCATCGCTGCGCTCGATGCCGGCGCCAGCGACTATCTCGCCGGCGAGTTCGAGCCGCGCGAACTGGTCGCTCGCAGCACCGCGCTCGTTCGCCGGCGCGAGGAGGCGGGTGCCGCCGACGTCGTCTTCTGCGGCGAACTGGTCGTCGACAGCCGCAAGCGCGAGGTGCGCTGCGGCTCGATGCCGATCGATCTTACCCCGCGCGAATGGTCGATCTTCGAGCAGCTGGTGCAGCACGCAGGCACGCCGGTCACCAAGGAAGACCTGATGCAGGCGATCACCGGGGAAGACGAGCGCCTGGCGCCCAACGCGATCGAGGTCTACGTGTCGCGGTTGCGTGCCAAGCTCGCCGGCACCGGCGCGCGCATCAGCACGTTGCGCGGCATCGGCTACCGGCTCGAGAACCCGCAGCCGACGTCGGCGCGCGTCGGCTGGTGAGTGGCCGCGCGAGCACACGCTCGCGCAATCAGGTCGTCCGCGTCCTCGGCGGCGGCGGGTGGCGGCGCAGGTAGGCGGCAAGTCCCCGATAGATCGCGTCGGCCACGCGCGCCTGGTATTGCGTGCTGGCCAGCCGCCGCTCTTCCTGCGGATTGCTGATGAATGCGGTTTCGACGAGGATCGACGGGATCTCCGGCGCCTTGAGCACGGCGAAGCCGGCCTGCTCGATCGCCGGCTTGTGCAGCGAACCGACGCCGCCCAGTTCGGCGAGCACCATGCGGCCCAGGCGCGAAGAATCCTGGATCTGCGCCTTGGTGGTCAGGTCGAGCAGTACGCGGCGCGCTTCGGCGTTGCGCGTGGCAAAGCGCGCGCCGCCGATTCGGTCGGAATCGTTCTCCCGGCGTGCCAGCCAGCGTGCGGCGGCGCTCGTCGCTCCGCGCTCCGAGAGCACGTAGACCGAAGCGCCTCTCGCCTCCGGGCGCACGAAGGCGTCGGCGTGGATCGACACGAACAGGTCGGCCTGCACGCGCTGCGCCTTCGCTACGCGCGTGGCGAGCGGCACGAAATAGTCGCCGTCGCGCACCATGTACGCTCGCATCGACGGCTCCTGGGCGATGCGCTCGCGCAGGCGCTGCGCGATGCGCAGCACGACGTCCTTCTCCTTCGTGCCTCGACGGCCGATCGCGCCGGGATCCTCGCCGCCGTGGCCGGCGTCGATCGCGATGGTCAGCAGCCGCGTCATCGCCGCGCGCGGCGCGTGCGCAGGTCGCTTCGAGGCGCTGCCCGATGTGTGCGGGGAAGCCGTGGGCGAGGGGAGAGTCGCCTGCCCGGCGTCGGCGAGCGTCGCGTGTTCGGCCGCCTCCGGTGCGGCTGCGAGCGGCGCGGCGCTGGTCGCCGTCTTGCCGTTCTGCGCAGCGGACGCGCGCGCCGGCTCGCGCGGCTCGTCGGCGCGCTGCGCGAGCCAGGACGCCAGCGGATCGCCGGTTTTCGACGCGAAGCGCTCGCGCTCGCGCGTGGCCGCCTCGTCGAGCAGCGTCTGCAGCGGGTCGATCGGCACCGCGGGGTAGAGGTCGATGACCAGTCGATGCCGGTACGCGCCCGCGGGCGCGAGCATGAAGAGTTGCGGCAGCACCTCGCTCTTCAGGTCGAAGACGATGCGCGCGACGTGCGGGCGGTTCTGCCCGACGCGCACGCGCTCGATGTACGGGTCGTCGGGCTGGATCTTCGCGACGAGGTCGCGCAGCGCGCGGTCGATCTCGAGGCCCTCTAGATCGACGACGAGCCGCGGCGGATCGGACAGCTGCAGTTGGGTCGATTTCAGCGGCCGGTCGAGCTCCAGCGTCACGCGCGTGTAGTCGCGCGCGGGCCAGACGCGCACCGCGTGGATCGACGCGGCGCGCGCCGTCCGCACGTCGAACGCGAGCAGCGCGCCGGCGCCGAGCTTCAGCAGCGTTCGTCGGTCGGGGCCAGCGCCTTCAGGCATGCGCGCCCCCGATCGGTGCCGGCGACCGCTTCGACGATGCGCGCCTCGCTGCCGGTGTCCCCGGCGAAGCGCAGGAACAGGTGCAGATCGGGCGTGGGCAGTGTGCCGCCGGCGCGCTCCGGCCACTCGACGATGGCAACGTTGGGCGCCCCGATGAATTCCTCGAAACCTGCATCGAGCCAATCCTGCTCGGAGTCGAATCTATAGAAATCAAAATGATACAGTCGAAACCTCGACAGATCATAAGATTCGAGCAGCGAAAAGCTCGGACTTTTCACGCGCCCGCCGAAACCGAGCGATCGCAGCAGTGCGCGCGTGAAGGTGGTCTTGCCGGCGCCGAGGTCGCCCGACAGGTACAGCACGAAGCCCGGCGCGAGGCCAGGCGCCAGGCGGCGCGCGAGCGCCTCGGTGGCAAGCGCGTCGGGCAGGTGCAGCACCAGCGTGTCGGAGCGGGCTCGATTCAACTCCGACAGACTCCTAGAATCGGCGGATGCAGGCGGGGAACAGGGCGACGGCGCTGCCGGACATCGATACGCTGCGCGGATGGGCGCGCGAACTGGGTTTCGCGTCGCTGGGCGTGGCCGACGTCGATCTGTCGAGCGCGGAACCGGGACTGCAGGCGTGGCTCGACGCCGGCTTTCACGGCGAGATGGATTATATGGCGCGCCATGGAACGAAGCGCGCGCGCGCGGGCGAACTCGTCGAAGGCACCGTCCGCGCGATCATGGTGGCGCTCGAGTACGCGCCGCGCGATCCGGAGTGGATCGATGCGGCTCGCGGCGCGCTCGTCGACGACCGGCGCGCTTACGTCTCGCGCTATGCGCTGGGGCGCGATTACCACAAGGTGGTTCGCGCGCGCCTGCAGCGACTGGCCGACCGCATCGCGGAGCAGGTCGGCGGCTTCGGCTATCGGGTGTTCTGCGATTCGGCGCCGGTGATGGAGGTCGAACTGGCGCGACGCGCCGGACTCGGCTGGCGCGGCAAGCACACGTTGCTGATCGACACACGCCGCGGCTCCACCTTTTTCCTCGGCACGATCTACACCGACCTCGAACTCGCTGCCGGCGAAGCGACCGAAGAGCATTGCGGGAGCTGCATGCGCTGCATCGAGGCGTGCCCGACCGGCGCGATCGTCGCGCCCTATCGCGTCGACGCACGTCGTTGCATCTCGTACCTGACGATCGAGCACAAGGGCGCGATCCCGCAGGAGCTTCGGCCGGCGATCGGAAACCGCATCTACGGCTGCGACGATTGCCAGCTCGCGTGTCCGTGGAACCGTTTCGCCCGGCCGGCCACGCTGGGCGACTTCGACGCTCGCGAGCGGCTCGACGAGGCGTCGCTGGTCGAGCTCTTCGGCTGGAGCGCGCAGCAGTTCGACGAGCGTCTCGCCGGCTCGCCGATCCGGCGTATCGGCCACGAGCGATGGCTGCGCAACCTGGCGGTCGCACTGGGCAACAGCGGCGGCGGCGAAGCGATCGTCGCGGCGCTGCAGGCGCGCGCCGACGATGCGTCCGCATTGGTGCGAGAGCACGTGCGCTGGGCGTTGCAACGGCTCGGCGCGCCGGTGCCCTGCGCGGACGACGCCGACCAGCCGGGCGGCGAAGCCGCCGCCGAGTCCGCTTCGGACCCCCGCTTCGGTCCACAATAGCGACTGAGACGCCTTCACGAACCACTGCGAGGAAAGTCGAACCCGTGCGCGCCCCGAAAGTGATGACCCGGACCTTCCTCGCGAACCTCGCGTTGTTCCACGAGCTGGGCACCGAGGATCTCGACCGCATCGCGACGGGCACGACCGAGTTGCGCATCCCGAAGGGGCGCATCCTGTTTCGCCGCGGCGAGCCGTGCGTGGGCTTTCACGTCGTCGTCTACGGACGCGTGAAGCTCGGCTTCGTGTCGCCGCAGGGCACCGAAAAGGTCATCGAGATCCTCGGCCCCGGCCAGTCCTTCGGCGAGGCGGCGATGTTCCTCGATCGACCGTATCCGGTGAACGCCGAATGCCTGGCCGATTCGCTGCTGCTGCACATCTCCAAGGCGACGCTCGACGCGGAACTCATGCGCGACCGGCGCCTCGCGCGCATGATGCTCGCCGGTCTGAGCCGGCGGCTGGTGGGCCTCGTGCACGACGTCGAAGCGTATTCGTTGCGCTCGGGGATGCAGCGCGTGATCGGCTACCTCTTGCGCGACATCGAGCAGCCCGACGATGCGCCATCGGCGCCGATCCGCATCGTGCTCGACACCAGCAAGGGGGTCATCGCATCGCGTCTGAACCTCACGCCGGAGCATTTCTCGCGCATCCTGGGCGAACTCAGCCACGAGAAACTCATCACGGTGAAGGGCGCCGAGATCACGATCCTCGACCCGGAGCGGCTGCGGGCGTTCCTGGCTTGAGCTCGGAGGCGAGGCCGGCAATCCATCGGTTCTGCGCGTCGACCAGCGCGACGCATTCGCCGACCCCGCGCACGAGTCGGTAGGGCGGGAGTCCCATCTGCGCCGTCGCGGCCAGTTCGCGCAGGCGGCGGGCTTCGACGTCGGTGCGCGCGAGTGCGATGCGCCCGCTGTGTCGAAGCGCGAGCAGCACGGTGCCGTCGTCCATCCCGATGAGCGCGAGCACTTCGCCTGGCACCGGCAACGGCGCCGCGAGCTTCCACGTTCGCGCATCGAGCACGCGCAATGCGTCGGCGTTCTCGTCGGCGAGCACCCAGCCGTGCGAGTGTGCGCCATGCCACGCGGCGATCCGCTCGGGCGCCGGAGCGGCGGCTATCGGCGGACGCTCGATCTCGCGGCGCACGTTCAGGTTCAGCACGCCGAGCGCGCCCGATGCGTCGATGCGCAGGACTTCGTGCGGCTCGCTGCCGGCGACGAGCGCGCGCGTCGCGCCCGGCACTGCGAACGCGCGCGCCGTGAAGCGGCCGGGCAGTTCGACCGCCTCGCGCATGCGGTAGTCGTGCACGAGTCCGCGCAGCACCGGGGGCGCGTCGCGGCTGTAGTCGATCTCCCAGATTTCGTCCAGGTCGGCGAAGGCGACGACGATGCGCGAGCGCCGTGGACGATCGACCAGCGACGAGACGGTCGCACGCCGGCCGTCGTCGAGCCGGTATTCGTGCAGCGAGGCGAGCGTTTCGCGGTCGCGCGCCGACAACGGCGCATCGCCCGAGCCGGCGGCGAGCACGACGGCATCGGGTCCGCCCGTCGCGACGAGCGAGGTTGCGCCGAACGCGAGTGTCGCGTTCGCGCCCGGCGCGAGCCCCGGGAGCTGCAGCCGCAACAACTGCGCGCCGGCAGCGACGAAGACCGCGTCGTCCTTCGACGCGAGAGCGATCGACGCGAGGGTCGACGGCAACGCCGAAGATGCGATCTCGCGACCCGTGGCGCAGGCTAGCGTGTGCAGGCGCGACGCCTCCGGCGCGGCGAGCACGACGACGTCGGCGGACGCACCGCCCGAAGTTGCGTTCGGGGCTGCGTTCGCATTCGTACCGGCGTCGGCCCAGGCCGCGGCCGATGCAAGCGCACCCGCTACCGAAAGCGCCGCGAACCGCGCGCCGACGAGCGCCCTCGCGCCCCGGCGAGCCGGGAAGGCGCCCGCGGCTCGTCGTTGGCGCAACGCAAAGAAAAAGGGCGACCCCTGGGGGTCGCCCTTTTCCGATCGAGGATCGCGCCGGCTTACTTCGCCCCGGCGAGAATCCATTCGACCAGCGCCTTCACGTCGGCATCGGGAACGTTCGGATTCGGCGGCATGGGTACCGGACCCCAGACGCCGGATCCGCCTTTCTTTACCTTCTCGATGAGTTTCGCCTCCGCGGACTTGTCGCCCTGGTATTTCTTGGCGACGTCCTGGTATGCCGGGCCGACGAGCTTCTTGTCGACCGCGTGGCACGCGGTGCAGTTGTACTTCTTCGCCATCGCGACATCGGCCATGGCCGGCGCCGCAACGGTAGCGAGCGCCGCAGCGGTCGCCAGGCCCATCCAGAGGGAACGCTTCATCGTTTGGCTTCTCCCGTGATCAGTAAACGTCGTGTTGGGTGTTGTAGACGTTGAACTTGCCGGTCGGCGTGATCAGTTTCGGATCCTTGATGACGGCCTTCAGCTTGCGCGTCTTGTCATCGACCACGACGATCGCGGACTCCTGGTTCTTCGCGCTCCACACCGAGAACCAGACCTCATCGCCGGCCTTATTGTACTCGGGTTGCGTGATGCGCTTGGCGCCTTCGCCCACCTGGGCCCAGTCGGCGATCGGCAGCACCTCGAACGGCTTGTCGAGGTTCTTGATGTCGAACACGGCGACCGACTGGTTGACCTTCGGATCGGGGTTCAGCGGCGTGTCCACCCACAGGTTGCTCGACTTCGGGTGCGTCTTGATGAACAGGTTGCCGCCGCCCTGCGCCTTCAGCGTCTGCACCACCTTCCATGCTTCCTTCTTGTGCTTGGCCGGATCGGTGCCGATGAGCGCGATCGTCTCGTCGCCGAGGTGACCCGTTGCCCAGACCGGACCGAACTTGGGATGCACGAAGTTGGCACCGCGACCCGGGTGCGGGATCTTGCCTACGTCGACGATCGCTTCGAGCGCGTCGCGCTTGCTGTCGACGACGGCCACCTGGTTCGACTGGTTCGCCGCGACGAGGAAGTAGCGCTTCGAGGCATCCCAGCCGCCGTCGTGCAGGAAGCGGGAAGCACCGATCTCGATCGTGCGCAGGTTCTTCAGGTCGGTGTAGTCGACGAGCATGATCTTGCCCGTTTCCTTCACGTTCACGATGAACTGCGGCTTGTCGTGCACGGCGACGATCGACGCGACGCGCGGCTCGGGGTGGTACTCCTGCGTGTCGACCGTCATGCCGCGCGTGGACTGGATGCGCAGCGGCTCGAGCGTGTCGCCCTTCATGATCACGTACTGCGGCGGCCAGTAGGCGCCGGCGATGGCGAGCTGGTCCTGGTGCTTCTTGTCCTTCGAGGTTTCGACCGAACGCGCCTCGAGTCCGATGCGGACCTCGGCGACGTTGTCGGGCTTCTCCATCCACAGGTCGATCAGGTTGATCCTGCCGTCACGGCCGATCACGTAGACGTAGCGGCCCGAGGCCGACGTGCGCGAGATGTGCACCGCGTAGCCGGTCTTCACGATGCTGATGATCTTCTTCGACGCACCGTCGATCAGCGCCACCTCGCCGGTGTCGCGCAGCGTCACCGAGAAGATGTTCGAGATGTCGAAGTCGTTCATCTTCTTCTTCGGACGCTGGTCCGGAGCGACGACGACCTTCCACGTCTTCGTCATGTCGTCCATGCCCCATTCGGGCGGCGTGGGAGGCGACTGCTGGATGTAGCGCGCCATCATGTCGACCTGGGCGTCGGTGAGCTCGCCCGACGTGCCCCAGTTCGGCATGCCGGCCGGCGATCCGTACTTGATGAAGGTCTTCAGGTATTCGGAACCCCGCTCGAGCGTGATGTCGGTCGTCAGCGGCTTGCCCGTGGCACCCTTGCGCAGCACGCCGTGGCAGCCGGCGCAGCGCTCGAAGTAGATCTGCTTGGCCTGTTCGAACTCCTTCTCCGTCATCGGGGGAGCTTTCGGGTTGACGTCGTGGTGCATCTCGTCGGCGCCGAGCGGCGAGCCGCCGGCCTGGTAGGCGGCCTCCGGCGGCGACACGTGTTCCTTCTGGTTGGCCTGCGCCAGCACCCAGGCGGGCGCGCCGGCCATCAACGTGGCCACGACCCAGGCGGCCGGCTTCATGCGTGCGATCAATTTCATTTGCGGTTTCCTCTGGAAATCGCCCCGAAACCCCGTGGGCGCTACGGAGATCATCGAGGAGGGCAACACGGTGCTCATTGATTGGAGTCAACGGTTGCGCTGCAACGCAACACGACAATGCCCGCCGATGCAAAAGAACGACGAGCGTTTGCGAATGAATATGTTTCTGGGCGATGCGAGTGTCGTCGCCGAGCCGAGCTTCCTGCAACCGGACGAAGCGAAATCGCGGAACGCGAGTGCGCGCCGGGTCGCCGCTTGCGCTCGAATCGTTCCGCTTTCCGCTGTGCTGCACGGCACGCGCGGCCTCGGGCTCGTTTTGCTGGCGTTGGCAGCGTCGACGCCGGTGCGCGCCGACGATCGCGCGCTCGAATCCGTGGTCGTCACCGCCACGCGCTCGGCCGCCGAGGCGCTGAACGTGCCGGCGAGCGCCACGGTGGTCGGCCCGAACGAGCTCGAAGAGCGCAACCCGCTGCGCCTGGGCGATGCGCTCGCCGACGTGCCGGGGCTGTACATCCGTGGCGCAGCGATGGGCGTCAACTTCCCGGGCACCGGACAAGGGGTGCTGTCGCTGCGCGGCATCCCGCGTACGCCGCGTACGCTGGTGATGATCGACGGGCAACCGGTGAACAACGCGCTCACCGGCGGCATCGACGTGGCCGGAATTCCGCTGGCGAGCGTCGAGCGTGTAGAGGTGGTGCGCGGGCCGTATTCCGCGTTGTACGGCGGCAGCGCGATGGGCGGCGTCATCAACTTCATCACCGCCGCGCCGGACGATGCGCTCACCGAAGTGCGACTCGGAGCGGGAAGCTTCCGCCAGCGCGGCGCGTCGCTCGTGCATCGCAAGCGCTACGAGAGCGGGCTGGGCGTGTCGATGTCGGTGGCGTATCGCGAGAGTGAAGGCGATCCGGACAGCGACTACGTCGTGAAGCAGCAGTTCCAGCCCAGGGCCGGGACGCCGCCGCCGCCGGCGATACCGGTCGCCGGCGTGGTGCCGACGCGCGATCCGGACGGCACCGCGCGCTACTGGGTCGGCCTGCAGGGAGCGCGCCCGTGGTACCAGGACAATGCCCAGTTGAGCCTGTATTACTCGCCGTCTGCGGCCACCGATCTCGTCGCCGGTCTGGGCTGGGGCGAGTACTCGGTGGGTTATTCGCGTCCGCGCAGTTTCCTGCGTGATGCGGCCGGAAATCCGGTGTTCACCGGGGCCGTTTCCTTCGACGACGCCGGCGTGGCCCGGCGCCTGTCGCTCGAGCAGACCGACTGGTTCACGCCCACGCCTGCCGGCGAGCGCGATCGCCGCGCCTTCGTGCGCGCATCGCATCGCTTCGACGGCGGCAGCCGTCTGCAGGCGCAGCTCGGTGTGCTGCGCCACAACCTGTTCTTCTCGCAGGCGGCCGCCGGCGCACAGTACGCATCCGGTCGCGGCGTGTTCACCGACCAGCCGAACCGCCGCATCGATGGCGAGCTGAGCCTGCGCACGCCGATGTCGGCGACCTGGACGCTGATCGGCGGACTGTCGATGAACCGCAGCAAGCTCGATCGCTCCGACTCGATGCTGTCCGACTGGCGCGAGCGCGATACTGCTGGCGCGCCGGTGAGCGCCGACGGCGGACAGTCGTCGAACCTTGCCGTGTTCGTGCAGAGCGAGCACGACCTCGCACCCGGCTGGAGCCTGTACCTGGGCGGGCGCTACGACCGCTTCCAGACCGAGGGCTACGCGAAGCAGTACTCGCCGATGCTCGCCGAGCAGCGCTTCGACGAGCGCAGTTTCGACCAGTTCAGCCCGAAGCTCGCGCTCGTATGGCAGGCGCGGCCGGCGCTGTCGCTTCGTGCCTCCTACGGACGGGGATTTCGACCGCCGGCGCTCTACGATCTGTACGGCAGTTCCGTCGTGCGTGCCGGCCCGCTCACGCTCGAAACGCTCGCCGCGCCGGACCTCGTGCCCGAACGCGTTTCGGCGTTCGAACTCGGTGCCGACCTGTCGCTGGGCGGCCAGCGGCGTGCATCGGTGACGCTGTATCGCCAGCGGCTCGAAGACCTGATCTATCGGCGCACCTTGCCCGGCAGTACCCCCGTGCTGCGCCGGCTGCAGAACGAGAACGTCGCCGCCGCCGATGTCGACGGCGTCGAGGCGAGCCTGCGCTGGCCGACGCCGGTCGCCGGACTCGTCGCATTCGGATCGCTGACGCATCATTTCCGCTTCGAGGTCGCCGAGAACGACTCGGTGCCCGAAATGGTCGGCAAGGAGCTCACCGACGTGCCGCGCACGAGCTGGTCGGCGGGCGTCGAGTATCGGCAGGGTGCGTGGAGCGGCCTGCTCGCGCTGCGCCACGTCGATCACGTATTCGGCTCGGGCGACGACCTGAACCGGGATCGCGTCGAGGGCGTCTTCACCTCGTACGACGGCTATACCGTCGCCACGGCGCGCGCCGGCTGGCAGATCGATCGCAACTGGGGCGTGAACCTGTCGATCGACAACCTCACCGATCGCAAGTACTTCGTCTACACGCGCCAGCCGGGACGCACCTTCTACGGCGAGCTCGTCTATCGTTTCTGAGCGGCGGCGGGGGCTTCAGCCGAGCAGCAGTGCAAGCCACGCCGGCAACGTCACGGCGGCGATCAGCATCGACACAGTCATCAGCAGCGCGGTGAACGATGCGTCGCCGCCCATGCGCGCGGCGAGGATGTACGCCGACGGCGCGGTGGGCATCGCGGCGTAGAGCACGACGATCGCGCGCGCCGGCGCATCGAGGCCGGCTGCCGCCGAGAACGCCCATGCCGCTGCGGGCATCGCGAACATCTTCACCGCGGTGATCCAGCCGCCGAGCGCGAGCGTCGACCGCGACTCGTGCCATCGGCCGCGCAGCGCGTCGAGCTGCAATCCCGCGCCGACGGCGAGCAGGCCGAGCGCGATCGATGCTCCGCCCAGTCGGCCGAGCGTCGCCTCGACCGGCCCGGGCAGCGAAAGGCCGAGTGCGTGGCCGACGAGGCCGGCCAGCGTGGCGAGGATCAGCGGATTGCGCGCGAGTTCCGCGCCGAGGCGGCTTTGCGCGTGCTGCGCCAGCGGGATCACCGCGGCGAAGTTCACCACCGGAACGCTCACGCCGATCAGGATCGCGGCGAGCGACAGCCCCGCTTCGCCGCCGACGCGTTGCGACAACGCGAGCATCACGTACGAATTGAAGCGGAACGCGCATTGCACGCCGGCCGCGAAGCGCGCCGGATCCGGATCGAGCAGCGGACGGGCGAGCCAGCCGAGTGCAATGCCCACGCCGATCGCCGCCAGCGCGACGACGACCGCCGGCAGCGCCGTGGAAAGCTCCAGCCGCATGTGCAGGATCGTGTCGAACAGCAGCGCCGGAAACAGCACGTAGTAGATCAGCTTCTCGAGCCCGTTCCAGACGCTGCGCTCGCGCACCAGCCCGCGCAGCAGCAGCTGGCCGATCGCGATCAGCGCGAGGTCGGGAAACAGTGCGGTAACGGGATTCATGGCGGCAGCAGTGTATCGCCGGCGAGTTTCGCCGAATGGCGCATGCGCCCCACGTGGCTCGCGTTATATTCGGCGCCCATGAAAATCACGGGCTACGGCGCGGCACTCGCGCTCGCCGCGGCGCTCGCGATGCTCGCCGCGCCGGCGTCGCGCGCGACGGAGGTCGCCGGCGTCGCACTCGACGATTCGATCGAACTCGGCGGAGCGCGGCTTCGGCTGAACGGCGCCGGCGAGCGCACGCTGTACATCGTGCGCACCTACGTGGCGGCGCTCTACGTCGCGCGCCCGTCTACGCAGGCGCACGCGCTCCTCGGCCAGTCCGGTCCGCGCCGGCTGTCGCTGACGATGCTCGCCGCGCTGTCCACCGACTGGGTCGTCGATCGCCTCGTTGCCGCCATGCGGGCGAACATGAGCGGCGATGCGTTCGCGCTGCTGCAGCCGCGGCTCGCGCGCCTGCTCGAACCGCTGCTCGCGCTGGAGCGATTGCAGAAGGGCGATCGCGTGGACGTCGATGCGATCGGCGGATCGCTGCGCGTGAGCGTCGATGGTCGAGCACTGGGCGTCGAGACGCCCGGTGACGAGCTGTTCGATGCGCTGCTGCGCGCCTTCATCGGCGAGCACCCGATCGATGCCGCACTCGGCCGTGCTTTGCTCGGTCTGCCGCCGCAGGATGCGAACGGAAACCGCGGCACGTGAGCGCTGAGCTCGACTCCGCCGCGCGCTGGATCGATGCGTTCTGCGACGCCGTCTGGCTCGAGGACGGGCTGTCGCGCAACACGATCGCCGCCTACCGTCGCGATCTCGCCGCACTCGCCGCGTGGCTCGCCGATCCGGCACGCGCCGCGCTGCACGAGGCCAGCGTCGCGGATCTGCAGGCGTACATCGCGGCGCGCCACCCCGGATCGCGCCCGTCGAGCGGCAATCGACGCCTCGCCGTCTTTCGCCGCTTCTATCGCTGGCTGGTGCGCGAGCGCGTGCGCGCGGACGATCCGACGCTGCACATCCACTCCGCACGCCAGCCGCCGCGCTTTCCGAAGGTGCTTTCCGAGCGGCAGGTCGAGGCGCTGCTCGCCGCCCCCGATCTCGTTACCGCGCTCGGGCTGCGCGATCGCGCGATGCTCGAAACGATGTATGCCACCGGTCTGCGCGTGAGCGAACTGGTCGGCCTGGACACGGTGCGCATCGCGCTGACCGAAGGGGTGGTGCGCGTCGTCGGCAAGGGCGACAAGGAGCGGTTGGTGCCGCTGGGCGAGGAGGCGCGCGAATGGATCGTGCGCTACCTGCGCGAAGCGCGTCCGACGCTGCTCGGTGCGCGCGCTGCCGACGCGCTGTTCGTCACGCAGCGCGGCGGACCGATGACACGGCAGATGTTCTGGACGCTGGTCAAGCGCTACGCGCGCGCGGCGGAGGTGCACGCGCCGCTGTCGCCGCATACGCTGCGCCACGCGTTCGCCACGCATCTGCTGAACCACGGTGCCGACCTGCGCGTCGTGCAGATGCTGCTCGGCCACGCCGACATCTCGACGACGCAGATCTACACGCACGTGGCTCGCGAGCGACTGAAGACGCTGCACGCGCAGCATCATCCGCGCGGCTAGTCGCAACCGGGCGGGCTGGCGGAGGCCCGTGGCGCGCCTGTCTCGCGGGCGTTCCCAACGACTTGCGGGAGATCAACAAGAACGAGAACGATTCGTATTAGACTTCGCCGATGCATTCGATCGGCGAAGCCTCCGCGGCCGGCGACGGCGGCCGCCGGGTCGTCGGCATCGGCACGACGCTGCTGCTGCACGCCACGCTCGGCTGGGCTGCGTGGAGCGGACTCGACGCGCCGACGCCGACCGTTCCGGTGCCGCTCGAGGTGCGCTTCATCGAAGCGGTACAGCCGGCGGAGCAGGCGATTGCCGCGGCGACACCGGCTGCACCACCGGCGCCGGCGCAGCAGGTGCGGGCCGAGCCGCCATCCGAGCCGGTCGTCGAGCCGCCCCCGGCGCCCCTCGCCGAGGCTCCGTCTGCCGTGGTGGAAGCGCCGCCGCAGGTCGTCGCCGAAGCGCACGCGCAACCGGTGGTCCGCAAGCCGCACCGGAAACCGGTCCGCAAGGTGGAAAAGCCGCGGCCCGCCGCGAAGGCTCCGCGCATCGTCGAGCCGCCGCCGCGCATCGTCGAGCCGCCGCCCGTGAAGATCGCATCACCGGAGCCACCGCCGCAGCCGCCGCCGATCGCCGCGGCGCAGGCGGATGCGGTCCCGTCACGGCCGGTTTCGCCGGCGACACGTGCCGCCGCGTCCCCGTCGGCGGTGTTCGCGGCCCCGCCGCCTTTGCCGGTTCCGGCGCTCGCCGCCGCCGCACCGGCCGTGCCGACGCAGGCGCCGCGCTTCGATGCTGCCTATCTGCGCAATCCGCCGCCGGCCTATCCGCGCGCCGCGCGTCGTCTCGGCGAGGAAGGCCGCGTCGTGCTGCGCGTGCGCGTCGAGCGCGACGGCAGTCCGTCGAAGCTCGAAGTGCAGGCCTCGTCGGGTTCGACGCGACTGGATGAGGCGGCATTCGACGCGGTCCGCCACTGGCGTTTCGTCGCCGCACGGCGTGGCGAAGACAAGATCGCGGCGTGGGTGCTCGTGCCGATCGAGTTCCGCCTGGACAACGGTTGAGGCCCCAGGGAGTACAGATCCATGACCGAGACGCTCGGATTCACGCATTTCCTCGGGCACGCCGACGCCGTCGCGTGGTCGGTGCTGGCGCTGCTGCTCGCGATGTCGGTGGCCAGCTGGTACTGGATCGCTGCGAAGGGGCTGAACGCGTTGCGCCGACGGCGCGCTTCGCGCAGCTTCCTCGCGTCGTTCTGGAACGAGCCCTCGCTCGCTGCGCTCGAGCAGCGCGCAAGAGGCGCTTCGGGGCGCGACGCCTGGTCGCGCGTGTTCGAAGACGGCTTCGACGCGATCGAGCGTCATCGCGTCGCCGCCGCGCGCGGCGCGCTCGACGCCGGAACGCCGCTGGAGTTCGCCGCGCGTTCGCTCAAGCGCTCGATCGTTCGCGAATGCGCCTGTCTCGAAGCCGGGCAGACGCTGCTCGCCACCGTTTCGTCCACCGCGCCCTTCGTCGGCCTGTTCGGCACGGTCTGGGGCATCTACCACGCGCTGCTCGCGATCGGCGACGCCGGCGCGGCCGGCCTGCAGGAGGTGGCGGGGCCGGTCGGCGAGGCGCTGATCATGACCGGTATCGGACTGGCGGTCGCGATCCCCGCGTCGATGGCGTACAACGCGTTCGCACGCGAGCGGCGCAACCTGCGCACCGGGCTCGAAGCTTTCGCGCACGAGCTGCTCGCGATGCTGGCCACCGGGGCATCGCCGAGCGAGCTGCGGCGCACGGCGACACCCGACGAGGCGCCACCGAGGGCAGCGGGCGCGCGGCTCGCGTCGGTCGGGGGCCGCTGATGGCTTTCTCGCTGCTCGACGACGAAGGCGACGAGGAGCCGATCGTCGAGATCAACATGGTGCCGCTGATCGACGTCATGCTCGTGCTGATGGTCGTGTTCATGGTGACGGCGCCGCTGCTCACGCACGCAGTGAAGCTCGACCTGCCGCGCGCAGCGAGCACGGCCACCGCGCGCGATGCACCCGCGCTCGACGTCGCAATCGACATCGACGGCCGGGTGAGGCTGGACGGCGTGCCGATCGACGAAGCCGCGCTGCGCTTGCGTTTCGCCGAAACCGCACAGCGCGATCCGAAGACCGAATTGCGCGTTCGCGCCGATCGGCGAACGCCCTACGAGACGATCGCGCGCGTGCTGTCCTACGCGTCGCGAAACGGACTCGCGCGAATCGGCTTCGTCACCGATCCGCGCGACAACGTTCAGTAATTCGCGCTCAGGCTCACGCGCAGCGCCCGCGGCGAGCCCGGCATGATGTTGTTGTTGCTGTGCGCGGAAGCGTAGTACTCACTATCGAAGAGATTCTCCACGTTCAACTGCATGCGTAGGTCGGGCGTCAGTTCGTAATACACGGCGGCATCGACGCGCGCGAATCCGGGCAGCGTCACCGAGTTGTCGGCGCCCGCGAAGAGGGCGCTGGAGGCGACCACGCCCAGCCCCGCGCCCCATTTCGCGTCGAAGTCGTAGCGGTTCCACAGCGAGACGCTGTGGCGCGGCAGCTGCGCGATGCGATTGCCCTGGCGGATCGCCGAAGACTGCGTGCTGTCGTATTCGCCGTCCTGGTACGCGTAGCCGCCGATCACGCGCCAGTTCGGCGCCAGGCGTCCTGCCAGCGTAATCTCGACCCCCTGTGCGTGCTGTCCGTCGACGAGCAGCGAGCGCGTCGGATCGTTCGGATCGGTGACCGCCACGTTCGTGCGTTCGAGCCGGTAGACCGCGGCCGTCGCCGACAGACGCGAGGACACGTCCCACTTCGCGCCGAGTTCGACGTTGCGGAACTCTTCGGGATCGAGCGAGCGGTTCGCCGCGGTGAGCGAGCCGAGCTGGTCGCCCGAGCGCGGCTGGTAGGCCACCGTGTAGCTGGCATAGATCGAGACCGGCTCGATCGGCTTGTAGATCAGTCCGACGCGCGGCGAAACGAGGTGATCGGTGTTCGACAGGCGGCTCGCATCGCGGTGATTGTCGAGCTCGACCTCGAAGCGGTCGAAGCGCACGCCGGCGATCGCCTGCCACTGCTTCGACAACTCGATCTGGTCCTGTACGTACAGCGCGGCCACGTTCGCGGTACTGCGGTTGTCGGCGTCGGTTGCGCTCGGCGCGAAGCGCACCGGCGCGAAGGTCACCGGCGAGGACAGCGGCACCGACAGCGAGCCGCCCGCGAAGTAGCCGGTGTTGCGGACATTGTCGGTGGTCTGTCGCCCGATCTCGACGCCGAACAGCAGTTCGTGCGTCACCGATCCGGTCGTGGCGCGATAGCGCAGGTCGGTCTGGTTGAAGAAGTTCGTGCGGTCGGTGCGGTGGTTGTACGCGGCGATCGACACCATCGTTCCGGCCGCGTTCACCGAGCCGGGAAACACGTTCTGGTAGAACTTCTCGTACTGCGCCCAGCGCGCATGGTTGCTCAGCTTCAGCCCGTTGCCGAAGTCGTGATCGACGACGGCGTCGAGCGCATCGACTCTTGCCGACGTGTTGCTCAGGTCGGGGTTGCCGAAGAAGGTCGACGGATCGACGGCGACCGGCCGACCGCCGAACGATGGCACGCCGCGGTCGGCGGTGCGTTCGTCCTTGAAGTGCTCGTAGCCCAGTCGCACCAGCGTTCGATCGCCCGCTCGCCACGCCAGCGTCGGGTTCACCCCGTAGCGCTCGAGGCCGAAGTGGTCGCGGTAGCTTTCCGAGCGTTCGTAGACGCCGGTGACGCGAAACGCCGCCGCGTCGGACAGCGCGCGTCCGAAGTCGGCGGTGGCGCGTCGCTCCTTCCACGAG
Source organism: Burkholderiaceae bacterium (assembly GCA_021166725.1). Classification (GTDB taxonomy): domain Bacteria; phylum Pseudomonadota; class Gammaproteobacteria; order Burkholderiales; family Burkholderiaceae_E; genus Zeimonas. Next base: position 97,754 of record JAJPES010000060.1, read on the forward strand.
CCGAGCCTCAGCGTCGCCTCGCCGATGTCGTCCCACTGCGCCTGCCGCGTGACCCGGTTCAGCACGCCGCCCGATCCGCCGCGCCCGAAGATCATCGCGTTGGGTCCCTTCAGCACTTCGACGCGTTCGATGTTGTACAGGTCGCGGTAGTAGGGGATGTCGTCGCGGATCCCGTCGACGAAGAAGTCGCCGGTCGAGCCGATGCCGCGGAATACCGGCTGGTCGCGATTGCCCTCGCCCTGTCCCATCGTCACGCCCGGCACGAAGCGCACGACGTCGGCGAGGCTCTCCATCGCCTGGTCCTCGATCACTGCGCGCGGCACTACCGTCACCGCCTGCGGCACGTCGCGCAGCGGCGTTTCCGTCTTCGTCGCGGTAGTTGTGCGACGCGCGTCGTAGCCGGTCGCTGCTGCGGCGGCGGGCGCCGTCACGCTGACGGTCGGCAGCGTCACCGGCGCCGACGGCGGCGACTGTGCCCACGCCGCCTGCGCCGCGCCCAGCACGGCGGCGCAGCAGCAGCAGCGTTGCCAGGCGGGCGCCGTAGCGGCGCCCGGTTGCAGAATCACGCGCATGAATCGATCCCCCTTGATCGTTAACGAGAATGAGAACTGTTAGCATCAAGGGAGGATGACGACTTCGCAAACGAGAAACATCGATTTCCGGAACGCCGTGGCGCCGCCGCTATAGTGGGCATCTCTTCGTCACCCGGAGCGCGCCCCCGATGAGTCGCAGCGAAACGCCGGCCACGCAGTTCCTGCGCAGGAGCGGCGTCGCATTCGGCGAGCATCGCTACGACTACGTCGAACACGGCGGCACCGGCGAGTCGGCGCGCCAGCTCGGCGTGGACGAGCACGCGGTGGTAAAGACGCTCGTCATGCAGGACCAGGACGCGCGTCCGCTCATCGTGTTGATGCACGGCGACCGGCGCGTTTCCACCAAGCGGCTCGCGCGGGAGACGGGGCGCACGAGCATCGAGCCCTGCGAGCCGCGCACCGCGCAGCGGCACAGCGGCTACTTCGTGGGCGGTACGTCGCCTTTCGGCCTGCGAAAGACGATGCCGGTCTTCGTCGAGGCGAGCGTGCTCGAGTTGCCTTGCATCTACATCAACGGCGGACGACGCGGCTACCTGGTCTCGATCGAGCCGCGCGTGCTCGTCGACACCCTCGGCGCGTCAGCGGTGCATTGCGCGCTCGAAGACTGACGCCTAACGCCTGCGCGCGAGCGGAGTCGGTACACTCGCGCCGGTGCCCGGCCAGCGGTCGGTTCCGGAGACCCGGGCGGGGCTTCACGACACAGGCTTCGAGGAGGCGCGTTGCAGAACGGATATCCGCTGATCGCGATCGTGCTCGCCTACCTGCTCGGCTCGATCTCCTTCGCCGTGCTGGTCAGCCGCCTGATGGGGCTGGCCGACCCGCGCAGCTACGGGTCGCACAATCCGGGCGCGACCAACGTGCTGCGCACCGGCAACAAGCTGGCTGCGGCGCTCACGCTGCTCGGCGACGGCGCGAAAGGCTGGGCGGCGGTGATGCTCGCGCGCGCTTTCGGCCCGCGCTGGGGCCTGGACGAAGGGGCGATCGCGCTCGTGGCCCTGGCCGTCTTCGTCGGCCACCTCGATCCGGTGTTCCATCGCTTCCACGGCGGCCAGGGCGTCGCCACCGCAGCCGGCGTGCTGCTCGCGCTGCATCCGCTGCTCGGCATCGGCGCGCTCGCCACGTGGCTGCTGATCGCGTTCTTCTTCCGTTATTCGTCGCTGGCTGCGCTCGTTGCCGCCGTGTTCGCGCCGCTGTGGGATCTGTTCGTGTTCGGGCCGGGCCCGAACGCGCTGGCGATCGCGGCGATGAGCGCGCTGCTCGTCTGGCGACATCGCGGCAACCTGGCCAAGCTCGTGCAGGGCAAGGAAGCGCGCATCGGCCATCGCTCGCGCTAGCCGATCTTTCGTCAGATCGCGGGCAGCGATTCGAGCGGCCAGCGCGGCTGCACGACGAAGCCGCCGATCGCGCGTCCGCGCGGCAGCGCGTCGGGTTCCGCGTGCTGCAGCCGAAGCGCGCCGGCGAAGGCGATCATCGCGCCGTTGTCCGAGCACAGCGCAGGTTCCGGGAAGTGCACGCAGGCGCCGGCGTCGGCGCAGGCGGCCGACAGCGTCTCGCGCAGCCGGCGGTTGGCGCTGACGCCTCCGGCGACGACCAGCCGGCGGAGCTGCGTCCGGCGCAGCGCCGCGATCGACTTCGCGACCAGCACCTCGACGATCGCCGCCTCGACTTCGGCGGCCAGGTCGGCGCGCGCCGACTCGTCGTCCAGGCCGCGCCGCACGAGCGTCGCGACCGCGGTCTTCAGTCCGCTGAAGCTGAACTCGAGCGAGTCCGAGTGCAGCATCGGACGCGGCAGCGCATGACGCCCGACGGTGCCGTCGGTCGCCAGCCGGGCGATCTGCGGTCCTCCCGGGTATCCCAGGCCGAGCAGCTTGGCGCTCTTGTCGAAGGCCTCGCCCGCCGCGTCGTCGAGCGTGTCGCCGAGCAGGCGATAGCGGCCGATGCCCGTCACTTCCATCAGCTGCGTGTGTCCGCCCGAGACCAGCAGCGCGACGAACGGGAACGTCGGCGGATCGCTCGACAGTAGTGGCGACAGCAGGTGCCCCTCGAGGTGATGGATGCCGATGCCGGGAACGCCCAGCGCGAAGGCCATCGCCGCGCCGACGCCTGCACCGACCAGCAGTGCGCCCGCCAGTCCGGGCCCCTCGGTCCACGCGATCGCGTCCAGCCCGCTGCGGGCGACGCCGGCCTGCGCGAGCACTTCCTCGACGAGCGGCAGCAGCCGGCGTACGTGGTCGCGCGAGGCGAGCTCGGGGACGACGCCGCCGTAGCGTTCGTGCAACTCCACCTGCGAGTGCAGCGCCTGCGAGAGCAGGCCGCGCTCGGTGCAGTAGAGCGCGACGCCGGTCTCGTCGCACGAGGTTTCGATGCCCAGGACTTTCATGCGCCGACTCTGGTGCGAACAGACGCCTACACGACGAGCAGCGCGAGGTCGGGCTGGTCGGCCGGCGAATCGGCGGAGACGACGCGATTGCGCCCTGCGCGCTTGGCTTCGTACAGCAGCTCGTCGGCGCGTGCGAGCAGTTGCGCGAGGCGCTGCCCGTGTTCGTGGATGGCTACGCCGATGCTCACCGTCATCTGCACCGTCGTGTCGTTGACGATGCACGGCTGGCTCGCGATCCGATGACGCAGCCGCTCGGCGGCGACGAACGCGTCGCGCTCGCGTTCGATGGGTACGAGCAGGCAGAACTCCTCGCCGCCGTAGCGCGCGGCCAGCGCCTCCGCGCGCGCGCCGGCGCGCAACTGGCGCGCGCAATGGCGCAGCACCGCGTCGCCGGCGGCGTGTCCGTGTACGTCGTTGATCTGCTTGAAGTGGTCGATGTCGACCATCATCGCCGCGACCATTCTTCCGGACAGCCGGGTCGACGCGAGCAGCGGTTCACCGCTGTCGAACAGCACGCGGCGCGACAGCAGTCGGGTCAGCGGATCGGTGGTGGCCATCGCGCGCAGTTCGTCCGCCATCCGCGAATGCACCGCGGCCAGCATCAGTCCGGTGACCGCCATCGGTACGAGCGCGTCGAGCGCCATGGTGACGAGCCCGAGCGTGTCGACATCAACGCCAGGCGCCGACACCGGCAGCGGCGTGCGCAGGATGCGCACCGCTCCGGTGATCGAAGCCAGCGCATATAGCGCGACCGCGGCGATCAGGACGCGCCGGACGACTTCGGCAGCCGGATCGCGTGCCCGTGCGACGCGAACCGCAGTGAGCACCGCCGCGACGGTCACCAGCGACTCGACGAAGGCGATGCGCAGCGCGCCGTCGCTGCGCAGCGCGTCGAAGCCGAGCGTGCCTGCAACCAGCAGGAAGAGAAAAGCGAACAGCATTGCCGGGCGAGGTCGCGCCCCGTACAGCCTTCGCACCGCTTCGCAGCCGACGATCGCTGCCGCGCCGACGCCGACGACGGCCACGCCGCGCGCGAGCGATTCGTGATCGTCGGCGGTCAGGCCGGCCACGAGCAGCGCATTGCCGGCGAGCGACATCGCCAGCGCGTGCAGGCCGAGCACGGGCGCCGACGGGTCGTGCAGCGGACGCAGGAACATCACCGTCGCCGCGGTCGCCAGCACGGTGACGCCGGTGATCAGGTACAGCGTCTGCATGTCGACGATCAGCACGGGTGCCATGCGTGGGAATGCGAGTGCGGAGTGTGGGCCGCCGGCCCGGTGGAGTGAAAGGCAGTGTGACATCCGGCCCGGTCGTGGACAACCGGAGACCCCACCCTGCGCCGCGCATCGCGCGCCGTTCGTCGGGCACGAGGACCGCTTCGGCGCGGCCGTCCGATCGCGCAGCTCAGGCGGCGACCAGCGAGTCGTCGGCGACGACGCGATTGCGGCCCTGCGACTTCGCGCGGTACGCGCGGCGATCGGCTTCGTCGAGCATCTCGCGCAGCGTGCGCCCCGGTCGGTGGATGCTCACGCCGATGCTCATCGTGATCGGCAGCGGCAGCGATCCATGGCTAAAGGGAACGGCTTCGATCGTCGCGCGCAGCCGCTCGGCTACGCCGAAGGCGGCCGCCTCGCCGGGCACCGGCACGAGCGCGCAGAACTCGTCGCCGCCGTAGCGCACGATCAGCGAATCGGGCCGCAACGCACTGCGCAGCAGCCGCGCCACGTGGCGCAGCATCTCGTCGCCCACCGAGTGCCCGTGGCGATCGTTCACCGTCTTGAAGTCATCGAGGTCGATCATCAGCAGCGCGATGCATTCCTGCGCCTGCGCGAGCATCCGCGGCCCCGATTCGTGCAGCGACCGACGGGAGACGAGACCGGTGAGCTCGTCGGTGACGGCGAGTTGCCGAAGGCTCGCGCTCAGCCGTCCGTTGGCGACACTGAGCACCAGGACGGTCAACGCGAACGGCAGCGAGCCGAACATCATCGCGAACAGCGTGCGCAGCGCGCCCGGCGGCGCGCTGCCGTCGGCGTTCAGCGAAATGCCCTGGGTGAAGAACAGCGCCATGCGCAGCGCGATGACCGCGCAGAAGCTCGCCAGCAGCGCGCGCATCAGCCAGGCCGAACGCAGCGTGCGTACCAGCGTGGAGCGATGCGTTGCGTGAGTGGCGAGACCGAGGCACACGAGCGTGAACAGGCTGCTCAGCCCGATGCGCTCGATCGCGCGGTGCGCGTTCGCCTCGTGCAGTGTCGCCATGACCGCGGCGTAGGCGAGCGCCAGTGCAGCCGCCGGCCACGGCGGCGCGGGACGGCCGAACAGGTGTGTCGTGCCGAGCCAGACGAGCAGTGCGGAAATGCCCAGCGCGACGTAGCCGAGCGTCACCGCGAACGCCCAGTGATCGCGCAGCGCGAAGCACATGAAGCCCATGCCCATGGCGAAGATGCCGGCGGCGAAGATCGGCATCGATCGGCCGACACCGGCGTGGTCGCTACGCAGCACCAGCAGGATCGCCGCTCCTGCCGCGCTGGAGAAGCCGGTCATCAGGTACAGCGTCGGGATGTCGGCGAGGAACGAATTCATCGAGGCGGGTAGGACGATGGCGAGACGAACCCGGAGTGACGCCCAGTGGAAAAGGCGGGGCGAAAACGGGCCGACGGCGATTTTCGCGCGCGAACCGCTCGCCGGCGTTGCATTTTCCGATCGGAGGCGGCCCGTACCCGGCGCGCGCCCGGGGCTACCAGACGAAGCCTTTCAGCTTACCCAGCCCCTTGAGTGCCGCGTTCCGAAAAGCTATACTTGTGGGTTCCACATGAGGGGTTATCGTTAATGCCGACCGTTCGCATCAAGGAGAACGAGCCGTTCGACGTCGCGCTTCGCCGTTTCAAGCGCACCATCGAGAAAGCCGGAATCATCACCGAGCTTCGGGCGCGCGAGTTCTACGAGAAGCCTACCGCCGAGCGCAAGCGCAAGAAGGCGGCAGCGGTCAAGCGTCATCACAAGCGCCTGCGCAGCCAGATGCTGCCGAAGAAGCTGTACTAAGCGAGAGCCCCCGGCAGGCGCAGCGCAGCAGCGCGAGCCGTCGATGCCGGCCCCGCGCCTGCCGCGCCCCGCGCGAAGGTGCCGAATGCAGCCCGCCCGGGTATCCTGAGGCGGGCTTCGTCATTTGCAGGACCGAGCCATGAGCCTGAAGGACCGAATCGGCGAAGACATGAAGAACGCGATGCGCGCGCGCGACGCCGATCGGCTGTCGGCGATCCGCATGCTCGTCGCAGCCGTGCGCCAGAGGGAGATCGACGAGCGCATCGAGCTCGACGACGCGCAGACAATCACCGTCGTCGAGCGGCTGAGCAAGCAGCGCCGCGATTCGATCGAACAGTACGAGCAGGCGGGTCGGCACGAGCTGGCCGCGCGCGAGAAGTTCGAGCTCGACGTGCTTGCCGGCTACCTGCCGCAAGCGGCGAGCGCCGAGGAAGTGTCCGGCGAGATCGATGCCGCCATCGCAGCCACGTCGGCAGCCTCGCTGCAGGACATCGGCAAGGTGATGGGCATGCTCAAGCAGCGCCTGGCGGGTCGCGCCGACCTGTCGAAGGTGTCCGCGCAGGTGCGCGAACGGCTGTCGGCGCCGCGCGGATAGCAGCAGCGAAGGAGCCGGCCGCGCGGTGATTCCGCAGGCGTTCATCCAGGACCTGCTCGCACGCGTCGACATCGTCGACGTGGTCGGCCGTTCGGTGAAGCTGCGGAAATCGGGCGCGAACTTCGTCGGCCTGTGCCCGTTCCATGGGGAGAAGACGCCGTCGTTCAGCGTCAGTCCGGCGAAGCAGTTCTACCACTGCTTCGGCTGCGGCGCGCACGGCACGGCGATCGGCTTCCTGATGGAGCACGGCGCACTGGGCTACGTCGATGCGATCGAGGAACTCGCGCGCTCGGTCGGCGTGGACGTTCCGCGCGAGGGCACGGGCCATGAAGAACGCCGCTCGCCCGCGCTGCTCGCATTGCTCGACCAGGCTGCGCGCCACTACCGCCAGCGGCTGAAGGATGCGCCGCAGGCGATCGAATACCTGGTGGGCCGCGGCCTGCAGGGCACGACCGCGGCGCGCTTTGCGATCGGCTATGCGCCGGCGCAGTGGCGCAGTCTCGAAGCGGCGGTGGCCGACTACGACGCGCCGGAGATGGTCGCTGCCGGATTGGTTGTCGAGGGCGAGGGCAACAAGCGCTACGACCGTTTCCGCGACCGGATCATGTTCCCGATCCGCAATCCGCGCGGCCAGGTCATCGGCTTCGGCGGCCGCGTGCTCGGCGCCGGCGAGCCGAAGTACCTGAATTCGCCGGAGACCCCGCTGTTTTCCAAGGGGCGCGAGCTGTACGGGCTGTTCGAGGCGCGCGAGGCGATCCGCCGCGAGGATTGCGTGATCGTCGTCGAGGGCTATCTCGACGTCGTGATGCTCGCGCAGCACGGCGTCGGCAACGCCGTCGCCACGCTCGGCACGGCAACGACGCCCGATCACGTGCGCAAGCTGCTGCGGCTGGTCGACCGCGTCGTATTCGCCTTCGACGGCGACGCCGCCGGCCGCAAGGCCGCATGGCGTGCGCTCGAAGCGTCGCTGTCGCAGACCGACGACACGAAGCGCGTCGAGTTCCTGTTCCTGCCGATCGAACACGATCCCGACAGCTACGTTCGCGCCTTCGGCGCGGACGGTTTTCGCGAGGCGCTGGCCGGCGCGTTGCCGCTGTCGGAGCTGCTCGTGCAAGAACTGTCCGAGCGCGTCGACCTGGCGGTTCCCGAGGGTCGCGCGCGCCTGCTCGCGGAGGCGCGGCCGATGCTGCACGCTCTCTCCGCGCCGGCTTTGCGATTGCAGCTGGTGCATCGGCTGGCCGAACTCGCCGGACTGAGCGCCGACGAGGTGGCCCGATATCTCGGAGCGGCCCCGGAGGCGTCGGGCGCAGGGCGCCGCGCCTCGTCCGCAGGCGCGGCGCAGGGGCACGACTTCGACGTCGCCCCGCGCGACGCGTCGCGTCGGGCGGCAATGGCGGCGCAACGGGACCGGGGCGGCGTCGGCGGCTCGCGCGCGCCGAACCTGCTATCGCGGCGCGCAGGGCGTGCGGCATCGACCAACCGGCCCGACCTCGAGCAGCGTATCCGCTGGCTCGCGGCGCTGCATCCCGCGCTCGCCGGCGCTGCTCTCGAAGAGCAGGGCGCGGCCGAAGGCGTATCGGCGAGCGACGCCCGGTTGCTGCGCGACTTCGCCTCGGCGGATCTGGTCGACTGGCTGCAAACCATCGCCGCGCTGCCGCCGGGCTCCACGCTGGCGAACGTCTGCGAGGCGTTGCGCGAGCAGGCGCCGTCGCTGGTGCAGCGGCTCGAGCGCGAGGGCGCCTCCGACGACTGGGTGCTCGGAACCTTGTCGATCGACGAGGCGAGGGTGGAGTTCGACGCTGCACTCGTCCAGTTGCACGATCGCGAGCTGGCGCGCCAGATCGACGAATTGGTCGCCTCCGGCATGTCCGGACCGGAAGATCGCGAGAGATATCAAATACTTATGGCAAAACGCCGCCGCAGTTGATATAATCAGCGGTTTCGCTTCGCCGCCGCAATCCGATTTTCCGTCGCTTCCGCAGCCATGCTGGAATCCAGGGCGCGCGTCCCCATATCCGTCGGGAGCGGGCACCTTCATCGCGAGGGGTATTCGACAGATGACCTCCAGGACCGCAGCGAAAAAGCCGGCAAGAAAGCCGTCGCCCGGGCCCGCTCGCGCAAGACCGGAAAAAACCGCCCGCGCCAGCGCGGCCGGGAGCCGATCGCCCACCGCGAAGAAGGCTCCGCCCGCGCGGCGTGCCGTTTCGAACCTTGAACCCGTCGCTCGCGCGACGACCGGACGAGCAGTGAACACAGTACGCAAGAGCTCCAGATCCGCCACCGCGGCTGCCGAATCGACGTCGGCCGCCGCGAAGAGTGCGCGCGCTTCGAAGGCTGCAGCCAGGCCGCAGGCCGCGGCCAAGCCGCAGGCCGCCCGGTCCGCCGCCGGCGCGAGCCGCGCCGCGGCGCCCGCTACCAAGTCGTCGGCGCGTGCAACCGCCGTAGCTCGCCCTGCAGCTCGCAAGGCCGGGGCTGCCGCCAAGGAGAAGAACGCGCGCACGTCCGAGGCCACGGTGCTCGACAAGGAACGCCTGGCAGCCGAGGCAGGTGAAGCGCGGGCGGGCGCGAAGGCCGCCACTCGATCGGCTTCTGCCACGAAGACGGCGTCCGCGAAGACGGCGTCGACGAAGCCGCGCGCGAGTGCGGCCCGCAGCGCAGCCGAAGCCGGCGAGGCCGGCGCGAAGCCGGCGACCAGATCGGCAAGACCGGCCGAGGCGAAGGCGGCCGACGCGAAGGCCGGCGCGAAGCCGGCCAGGGGCGCCAACGCCAAGGCCGGCAAGGCCGGCAAGTCGGCCAAGTCCGCGAAGGCCAAGGGCTCGAAGTCCGCGAAGGGCAAGGGCGACCAACTCGACGACTCGATCGTCCAGGAAACCGACGACCTCATCGACGATCAGGCCGAAGGCTTCGAGGAAGCCGACACCGACGCCGAGGCGATTCCCGACGAACCCGAAGCGCCGGTCGCGGCGCCCGCGAAGTCCAAGCGCGGCAACCGTGCGCGCGAAAAGCAGTTGCTGCGCGAACTCGGCGGCCGCCAGGGCATCACCGAGGAGCAGCGCGAGATCACGCGCAACAAGCTCAAGCAGCTGATCAAGCAGGGCAAGGAGCGCGGCTTCCTCACCTACGCCGAGATCAACGACCACCTGCCGGAAGATCTCGTCGACGCCGAAGCCATCGAGTCGATCATCAGCACGTTCGGCGACATGGGCATCTCGGTCTACGACCAGGCGCCCGATGCCGAGCAGCTGCTGATGAACGACAGCACGCCGGTGGCCTCGTCCGACGACGATGCCGAGGAAGAGGCCGAGGCGGCGCTGTCCACCGTCGACTCCGAATTCGGTCGTACCACCGACCCCGTGCGCATGTACATGCGCGAGCTGGGCTCGGTGGAGCTGCTCACGCGCGAAGGCGATATCGAGATCGCCAAGCGCATCGAGGACGGCCTGATGCACATGGTGCAGGCGATCTCCGCCTGCCCGACCACCATCGCCGAGATCCTCGCGCACGCCGAGCGCATTGGCGCGGGCAACATGCGCATCGACGAGGTCGTCGATGGTCTGCTCGACGCCGACGGCGACGACGAGTTCGTGCCGCAGCCCACGCAGCCCTCGGCCGCCGGGTCCGACGACGACGACGAAGACGCCGAAGATGCGGCGAGCGCCAACACCGCGCGTCTCGAGGAACTCAAGGCCGCGGCGCTCGAGAAGTTCGGCCACATCGCCAGGCAGTTCGACAAGATGCGCATCGCCTTCGAGAAGGAAGGCTACAAGAGCAAGTCGTACCTGGCGGCGCAGGGCAAGATCCAGAGCGAGCTGATGAGCGTGCGCTTCACGGCGAAGATGGTCGAGAAGCTTGCCGACACGCTGCGCGCGCAGGTGGACGAAGTGCGCTCGCTCGAGCGCGCGATCGGCGAGATCGCCGTCGTGCGCGTCGGCATGCCGCGCGAGCGCTTCATCCAGACTTTCCCGGCCAACGAAACGAACCTGAAGTGGTCGGAGAAGGAAGCGGCGGCCAATCCGCCGTACGCCGACGTGCTGCGCCGGAACATCCCCGCCATCCAGGACCTGCAGCAGAAGCTGATCGACCTGCAGGCGCGCGTCGTGCTGCCGTTGCCCGACCTGAAGGAAATCAATCGACAGATGGCCGCCGGCGAAGCGAAGGCGCGCAAGGCCAAGCGCGAGATGACCGAAGCGAACCTGCGGCTGGTGATCTCGATCGCGAAGAAGTACACGAACCGCGGCCTGCAATTCCTGGATCTCATCCAGGAAGGCAACATCGGCCTGATGAAGGCGGTGGACAAGTTCGAGTACCGGCGCGGCTACAAGTTCTCCACCTACGCCACGTGGTGGATCCGTCAGGCGATCACGCGCTCCATCGCCGACCAGGCGCGCACGATCCGCATCCCGGTGCACATGATCGAAACGATCAACAAGATGAACCGGATCAGTCGGCAGATCCTGCAGGAGACGGGCCAGGAGCCGGATCCCGCCACGCTCGCGCAGCGCATGGAGATGCCCGAGGACAAGATCCGCAAGATCCTGAAGATCGCCAAGGAGCCGATCTCGATGGAGACGCCGATCGGCGACGACGACGACTCGCACCTGGGCGACTTCATCGAGGACACCGCCACGCTGGCGCCGGCCGATGCCGCGCTGCACGCGTCGATGCACAACGTCGTCAAGGAAGTGCTGGATTCGCTCACGCCCCGCGAAGCGAAGGTGCTGCGCATGCGCTTCGGCGTCGAGATGAGCACCGACCACACGCTCGAGGAGGTCGGCAAGCAGTTCGACGTCACGCGCGAACGCATCCGCCAGATCGAGGCGAAGGCGCTGCGCAAACTGCGTCACCCGAGCCGTGCCGACAAGCTCAAGAGCTTCCTCGAGGGCGGCCAGGGCTGAGCGGGAGCGTCGGCAGGAGCGCAGCGAAGGGGGCCGGAGACGGCCCCCTTCGCCTTCCACGCGAGGGGACACGCCGAAACCCGGTTGACCGTATGCTCCTGAATGACGCATCATGACAGCAAACAGATTGCTGTCATGATGCCAATGCGTACCACGGTAACCATCGACCCCGACGTCCGGGTATTGATCGATCGAAGGGTGCGAGAGAGCGGTCGCCCCTTCAAGCAGGTGTTGAACGAGGCCCTGCGCAAGGGCTTGAGCAGTGCGCCGTCGAGTGCGAGCCGCACGCGAAGCTATCGGCAGCCTGTCTTCGACATGGGGCGATCCAGGACGGACCTGACCAAGGCCAGCGCGCTGGCATCGCAACTCGAGGACATCGAGGCAATCGGGAAACTGGCACGAGGCCGATGAAGCAGCCCGACACGAACGTTCTGATCTACGCGGTCAACAAGGCGGCACGCCAGCACCAGGTGGCGATCGAGTGGTTGCAGGATGCGTTTGCAGCGGCAGCGGGAGTCGGCCTCACTTGGACAAGCCTGCTGGGATTCGTGCGCATTTCCACCCACCCGCACGTTCTCGAACGCCCCCTTTCGATCGAGGATGCACTGGCAACCGTCGAATTCTGGCTGGGGCAGTCCGGGGCCCGCTTGATCGGTCCGGCCGATCGTCACCTCGCACTGCTGCGCGCGCTCCTGGGTGATGACGGCGCAGGCGGAAACATCACCACCGACGCGCACCTCGCGGCGATCGCGATCGAGCACGGCGCAACGTTGGCGTCTTTCGACAGCGACTTCGAGCGTTTCGAAGGACTGCGCTTCGAACGGCTGCACGCTTGACGACGCTTCTCGTGCTCGCGCTCGGCATGTGCGCCTTTGTCCCGGAGAGGGTGATCGCGCAGATCATGGGAATCCGGGTGCGTACCGGCAGGTTGCTGGTCAACCGCCGTCGTCGTCGGCACGTTCACGGATCGGAGCATCCGCTCCGCAATGCACAGAACGACGTCATGAAACGGCTACTCGCAGTGTTGATCGCCTCGACCTTCTCGCTCGGCGCGCTTGCCCAGGGCACTCCGGCCACTCCGGCGACGCCGGCTGCTCCCGATACGCCGGCCTCGGCAGCGCCTGCCACGCCCGCCGGCACCGCCGCCGCGCCGGCGAAGACGCACAAGAAGGTCACCAAGCACAAACGCGCTGCCAAGCACGCGAAGAGCCGGACGACGACGCCCAGGCGCGCCGGCTGAAGCCGCACGATGCGCGCGCGCCTGCGTCTCAGGCATGCGCGCGAGCGTCGGTTCGTCCGTCGATGCGTCGGACGATCGACTATATGGCGTGCGCCTTCCTGCGCGAGCGGCTTTCGCGCAGGAAGGCGATCATCTTCGCCTCGTCGTAGCCGCTTCCTCGCTCGAGTTCCGCGGTCGGTTGCGAACGGATCACGCGGCCGCTTCCGTCGAGAACGAAGAGGTGCGGATAGCCGGGGATCGGCGGCCACGACGAAAGCAGCCGCTCGTTGCGATTCTCCGGCGAGAAGTTCACCTTCACCCAGACGAACTCCGCCTCGATCAGGCTTCGCACCTCGTCGTGCGTCGCGATGAAACGATCGAGGATGTGACACCACGCGCACCATTCGCCGCCGACGTCGACGACGACGTGCTTGCCCTGGGCGGCCGCCTGATCGACCGCACGGGCAACGTCCGCGGCGGCGTCGCGATCGGGATCGAATTTCGACGTCCGTCCCTGTGCCGCCGCGCTTCCGGCCGCGCCGAACACGACGAGCATCGCGAGAAAATTCCGGCGAAGCATGACGAAGCGGGTCAGAACTGCGTGGTCAGGCCGACCATCAGCGCGCGCCGGGCAGTCAACTGCACGCCGTTCACGCTCTGGTGCAGCGGCTGCTGGTAGAACGCGTAGACGCGCACGCGATCGCTCCAATCGTAGCTCACGCCGGGGCTGAGGAAGAGCGCGCGGCTGCCGCTGTCCGCCGGTTCCGCCTGCGCGCCATGATCATGCTGCTTGACCACCGCGTTGAGTTGCACCAGACCCGACAGCCGATCGGCAACGCGAGTGGCGATGCCCAGGTCCGCAGTGAACTGGCCTCCGGGGGCGAAGTTTTCGCGCTCGTTCAGCGGATGCTGGTACTGCGCCTGTGCGAACCAGGACGAAGACCATGCGGCCAACTGTTGATGGAAGAACGCACCGACGATGGCATCGGTCGTGCCCGTGCCCGGCTGCAGGCTGCGTTCGGCAACCTCGCCCACGCCGTTCTTCACGCCGGTGCGCCCCGTCGGCAGCTTCAAGCCGAACATCACGCCGGCCGTGCGAGCGCCGCGCTCCTGATCGCCCACCGGCTTCTGGTAGCGGCCGATCAATCGCGCGTCGCCGAGTTCCTGGAAGTTCCACTCTTCCGGGAGCTGCGCGCCCCGATGGTTGTGGACGTGCAGATGATCGCGATCGACGATCGGCAACACCACCGAATAGCCCCAGCCGGAGGCGAAATTGCGGCTGTAGTTCAGCAGCAGGTTACGGTTGGTCGTGCGCACCTCGTCATGGTGATGCGGAATCTCGCCGACGGCGACGCGACGAGACCCGGCCCGCGGCTCGTCCTGGCGGATGTATTCGTAGCGAAGATCGAGACTGCTGCCCTCGGCGACACCGAGCGCCTGCGAGGTCCAGTCGGTGTTGATCGAGCAGAAGGCCGAGCCGCACGAGGCGAACGCGGGTTGGTAAAAGAGACAGGCGGCGAGCGGCGCGAGTGCGCCGGCCAGGCGAAAGAGTGCGACGGGTTTCATGGTCGTCCGAAGAAGGTCGGGCTGCGTCGATATGCGGCAGCGCGAGCAATGGAAGAGAGGCGTCTTCGCGCGGGCGCGCGAGCGACGTCGGCTTCGCTTCAGACGAGGGACGGCGGCCCGCGAGCAGGTAGCGGCGCGGCAGGGGCGGAAGAAACCGGCGCGGACGCAGGCAGCAGAAAAGCGCGCTCGACGAAACGCGCCGGCGTGGCTGAAAGCCCGGCGCCCGGTGCAGGGGGTGCGAGCAGCGGGAGCAGGCACAGCGGACATTCGATCGAGTGCCACGCAGCGCGCTTGTCGCCGTGTCCGGCATCGTGCGTCGGGAGGCTTCCGGTCTTCGCCGCCACTGAACAGATGGCGTCACCTGCACTCGCCTGCATCCACGGAGCAACGGAGCCGAGGATCACGAACAGCGCGAACCAGGCCGCGACCAGGCGGGCGAGGCTACGCGATGTACGCAGGCGGGTCATCGAGCGATTGTCGCTGCCACGGGGTTCGGTTTCAGCGGCGCGGATTCCGTTTACTGCGAGCGGCTCGGTTGGCTCTCACCGCGGTACTCGACCAGGAGTTCAATGCGGCAACGTGCATAGGAATAGTGACTTCTCCATGCACATCATTCGAACATGTATAGCAAATCGCCAGACGACGCTTCATGCACGAGCTGTGCCTGCGGGAAGCCAAGGACAGTTCGGCCATCGAGAACATCGTCAACAACACGCTTGACCTCGTCCGGCGCAGCAGTCTGCTCACCGCCAACCATGTGATCCCATGGGGCAGCGTCAGCTGGGCGCGGTCCTGTGTAGCATTGCGCTCTCGGGCCTCTAGCTCATGCTTGGTTAGAGCAGCGGACTCATAATCCGTTGGTGCCGGGTTCGACTCCCGGGGGGCCCACCAAAGAACTCATTGGCTTACAGCAGCATGGTCGCTGACTCCGCCATTGCTGTGCTGCCGTGTAGGTGTGCTGTAGGCGTTGCAGCAGCGTTTCGTCACGACCGCGGGCGAAATATCCGCAGCGTCGGCCGAGGGCAAACTCACGCAGTTACGATTTCTTGCGCTCGGCTCTACGCTCGCACGCGGCGGCGATCTTCTTTTCCACCAGCGCGCGGATTTCGTCTTCGGCCACGCCGAATTCCTTGAGGCTCCGTGCGGCGTTGCTTATTCGTCGGTTCGCTATCTGCCTGGCCTGCCCAATCTTCCTTGCAAGGGGCGAGGTGCCGATCGCGTCGACTCGACGAACGGTCTGTTCCAACACGAGAAGCTCCATGATGCTGGCACCCATAGGAATACCGTCGGCAGTGATCCGGGTCTCCTGCCACTGACACGGCATCGTCATTCCGGCGAGCAGGAGGTGACTGTCGGCATAACCGATTGTCACCGGGTCCTGACTCGGCGGCACCGTGGCGAGCGCGCGCAGAATCTCCGGCGCGAAGCGCGCTCGACCTTCCCAATGGCCATCGGCTCGCATCACGACGGTGAGCTCCCCCGATTCGATCGAAAGGAAGCCGGCCTCGTATGCGAGTAACGCGGTCCCGAGCTCTCGACGCTTGGCCGAAAAGGGCTTCACTGCGGACCTGAACTCGCGCAGCCTTACGTGCAAGAGGTTCTTCAGCATTGGATACCTGGACGCACGCTTTTGTAAGGGCCCGCACCGTCAGCGTGTCGATGGCATTACGACCGAGCCATCCGATCACCGTCGAAGCTGGTTCGCGGATAGGGTCCAAATCGAACAGCGAACGGCACGTTGGCGTAGTCGAACATTACCGTCAAAACGGGTACGAAGGACGGGTCGCTACCGCTCGTCATGACGTAATGTGCGGACCGGATGCAGCGGCAGCTAAGGATGGTCTGATCAACACACATTGAGCGGCCGGATCTTTGAATCAACTCGATGCTGCTGACTCCTGCATCCGCCGCCCCGCTTTTTAGTCGGTGGAGCGCCATCACGCTGTTGAATTCCGCTCAGCAACGGGCTTTTCGCCCGCTGCAGACGGATTCAGGGTGTCATCGCCATGAGCTTTCGCCGTGCCATCCACAGGTTCGAGAGCGCAAACACCGTCGTGAGCTGCGCGGTGTTCTTCGCCAGCCCGCGATAGCGCACTTTCGTGAATCCGAACTGGCGCTTGATCACCCGGAACGGATGCTCGACCTTCGCACGTACGCTCGCCTTCAGCCGCTCGATCTCGTTGACGATCGC
>JAJPES010000081.1 GCA_021166725.1 Burkholderiaceae bacterium
GCGGTGTTCCTGATCGTCTTCTCGGCGATCATGTTCTTCGCACCCGAGTTCGGCGGCTACTTCCTCGAATACAACAACTTCATTCCGGCCGATCCGCTGATCACGCCGACGCACATCGCCCCGGTCTGGTACTTCACGCCGTTCTACTCGATCCTGCGCGCCACCACGGAAGACTTCCTGCTGTTCTGGATGATCCCGTTCCTCGTGCTGTTCGCGCTGCTCGTCTGGTTCACCGCGCGCAGCGCGTTGAGCAAGGTGATCGCCGCTGTCGTCGTCGCGGTGATGGTCGTCGGCTTCTTCGTCGTCGATGCCAAGTTCTGGGGCGTGGTCGGGATGGGCGCCGCGGTGCTGATCCTCTTCGTGCTGCCGTGGATCGACCAGAGTCCGGCACGCTCGATCCGCTACCGGCCCGGCTGGCACAAGGGCGTGCTCGCCGCCTTCGTCGTCGTGTTCCTCGTGCTCGGCTATCTCGGCACGACGCCGGTGTCGCCGACCAACTCGCTGTTCTCGAAGATCGGCACGCTGCTGTACTTCGCGTTCTTCCTGCTGATGCCCTGGTGGAGCAGCGCAGGCCGCTTCAAGCCGGTTCCCGAGCGCGTGACCTTCCGCGCGCACTGACCCGTGATGCGGCATTGGAGCTGAACAGAACATGAACCTCGTCACCCGGATCCTGGTCGCACTCGCTGCCTCGCTGACCTTCGGCGCCGCATCGGCGGCCGAGGCGGGCTATCCGCTCGATCCCTTCCCCACGCACAAGCTCACCGACGAGCCGTCGCTGCAGAACGGCGCCAAGCTCTTCGTCAACTACTGCCTGAACTGCCACAGCGCGAACCTGATGCGCTACAACCGGCTGCGAGACATCGGCCTCACCGACGAGCAGATCCGCGAATACCTGGTGCTCGATCCGAACGGCAAGGTCGGCGACCTGATGAAGATCGCGATGCGGCCTGCCGACTCGAAGGCATGGTTCGGTACCACGCCGCCCGACCTCTCGGTCACGGCACGCGCGCGTTCGTCGGGTGCCGGCTCGGGCGCCGACTGGATCTACACCTACCTGCGCTCCTATTTTCGCGACGACACCCGTCCCACCGGCTGGAACAACCCGGTCTTCGAGGGCGTGGGCATGCCGAACGTGCTGTGGGAGCTGCAGGGCATGCGCGGCGCCACGCTCGAAGAGGTCAAGGAAGTCGGCGAGCCGTCGTCCAACGGCGGTTCGTCCTTCGTCAAGACCACGGTCGTCTTCGATCCGAGCGGGGCCCGCACCGAGACCACCGAGAAGCTCGACGGTCACAACCTGCATCCGTCGCGTCACTGGACGCTCGGCAATGCGCAGGGCGGGAAGATGTCGCAGGCCGAGTTCGACGACACCGTCGCCGATCTCACCGCCTTCCTCGCCTACATGTCGGATCCGACCGCGCGCACGCGCGTGCGCCTGGGCGTGTGGGTGCTGCTGTTCCTCGGCGTATTCACCGTATTCGCCTGGATGCTCAACCGCGAATACTGGAAGGACGTCAAGTGAGAGCGACGCTTCGCTGAGGCCGGCCTGCGCCTCTCTCACAGGGTGAGTCCGCCGGACTCACCCTGTTGTTGTTTTCTGCATCGGGAGTTCCCGCGATGATGGTGCTGTACTCCGGCACGACCTGTCCGTTCTCGCAACGCTGCAGGTTCGTGCTGTTCGAGAAGGGCATGGACTTCGAGATCCGCGACGTCGATCTCTACAACAAGCCCGAAGACATTTCGATCATGAACCCGTACGGGCAGGTGCCGATCCTCGTCGAGCGCGACCTGATCCTGTACGAGTCGAACATCATCAACGAATACATCGACGAGCGCTTCCCGCATCCGCAGCTGATGCCGGCCGACCCGGTGATGCGGGCGCGCGCCCGCCTGTTCCTGTTCAACTTCGAGCGCGAGCTCTTCGTGCACGTGCAGCAGCTCGAGCGGCGCGACCAGCAGCGCGACGCGTCGAAGGCGATGGAGAAGGCGCGCCAGCAGATCCGCGACCGTCTCACGCAGCTCACGCCGATCTTCATCAAGAACAAGCACATGCTCGGCGACGACTTCTCGATGCTCGACGTGGCGATCGCGCCGCTGCTGTGGCGGCTCGACCACTACGGCATCGAAATGCCGAAGAGCGCGGCGCCGCTGCTGCGCTACGCTGAGAGACTGTTTTCGCGTCCGGCGTACATCGAGGCGCTGACGCCCTCCGAGAAGGTGATGCGACGCTGATGTCGGAAGTTTCGACCAAGCCGTACCTGGTCCGCGCCATCTACGAATGGTGCACGGACAGCGGATACCGTCCGTTCATCGCCGTGGTGGTCGATGCGCGCACTCAGGTGCCGCGCGAGTTCGTGCGCAACGGCGAGATCGTGCTGAACATCGCGGCGGCGGCCACGAACCGGCTGCAGATCGGCAACGAACTGCTCGAATTCGAGGCGCGCTTCGGCGGCATCGCGCGTCACGTGTCGATTCCGATCGACAACGTGCGGGCGATCTTCGCCCAGGAGAACGGGCACGGCATGGCGTTCGAGGTGCCGGCACAGGCCGATGGCGAGGCGGGCGCCGAACCGACCGACCATGTCGTCGCCGAGCCCGCCACTCCTGTCGAGGGCGAGGCACCTGCGGACCAGCCGGCGGACGACACCAATGCCGGCCGGGTGCCGGCGAAGCGCACCGCTGCCAGGCGCGCGCGCAAGACGGTCCTGCGCGAGGTCGGCGTGAAGGAGTCGGGCGGCGAAGCGGGCGTCGAAGGCGAGGCGCCGAAGGCCGGCTCCAGTTCCGCCAGGCGGCATCGCAAGCCGTCGATCGCCGCCGTGCCGCGCAAGGCCGACCCGGACGCGGGCGAGAAGGCTCGCGAGCGATCGCGTGGCCCCGATGACGACCCAGGTCCCGGAACGACGCCGGGCAAGCCGCACCTCACGCGAGTGAAGTGAGAACGTGCGAACCAATCGGCCGTGCCCGTCTCGCGCGCCAGGAAGCGCCCGCTCATCGTTGCAAATGCTCGCCATATCTACCGATATGGCTGCGCTTTGCGCCTCGATCGGTGGCTTCCTGGCGCGCTTTCCGGGCATGGCCGATTGGTTCGCACGTTCTGAGCCTGCGCTACACTGCCTTCCCGCGCCGGCTTAGCTCAGTTGGTAGAGCAACCGCCTTGTAAGCGGTAGGTCGTCCGTTCGAGTCGGACAGCCGGCACCAGATCCCCCTTTGAAGATCAACTTGTTACGGTTCGCGGAACTTCGCTAGTATTCGCTCCAAGTGGTTCCCAGACTGGTTCCCAAGTCCAGGCTGGTTCCCAAGCGGAGGGGCAAGAATGAGCGAACGACGGGCGGACGGTGGCACGGGCCGGAAGTGGACGGACGCGCGGATCAAGGCGCAAACGCTGGCGAGGGGTAAGACCGAGCAGCGCATCGCAATCGAGGAAGGGCTGTTCCTGCGGTTGCGGGCCGGCGCGAACGGCCTATCCCGATCGTTTGAGTACCGGGCGATGGTCGCCGGGTCGCGCAAGTACCTTGCCCTCGGAGCGTATTCCGACCGCTTCGGGCTGGCGGCGGCGCGCGAGAAGGTGGCCGATCTGCGGGGCATGGCCGGTTTGGCGCGCGTTGGCGAGGCCGACCATCCGGTGATCGAAGAACGCTTCAAGCGCCACGGCCGGAAGTCCGATCCCACCGTGGCCGAGCTATTCGATTTGTTCTTGGAAGATCGCCGGCTCGGCTCCCGGCGCAAGGGCGGAAAGCCAGTGCGCGAGCGCACGATTGAGATTCATCGGCAGAACTTTGATTCGGACATTCGCGGCCGGATCGGCGATGCGAAGGTTGCGAAGCTGCAACGCGATGCGCTGCAAGCGTGCATCGACTCGGCGCGCCGACGGCGTGCGCCGGGCATGGCCGCGCAGGTGTACCGAACCCTGCGGGCGCTGGTGCGTTTTGCCATCGAACGCGGCTACCTGTCCGGTGATCCAATGGCCGGAATTGCGAACCCGAAGCCGTATCGCCCGCCGCGTTCGTCGGAGGAAGTGATCGCCGCTAACGACAAGCAACTGCGGGCGCTGTTTCAAGTACTGGAAGCGTCCGAAGTTTCGGAGCCGGTTCGCTTGGCGATCGAGCTGCAATTGCTGACCGGAGCGCGGCCGACGGAAGTACGGCTCGCCCGCTGGCGCGAAGTCAAGGGCGACCGCTGGATTCTGGCCGCCGAGCGAACAAAGACGGATCGCCCGTTCGAGATTCACCTTTCGGAGCAGGCGCTAGCGGTGCTCAATCAAGCGCGCGAGCTGCCACGCAAGACGAAGGGCGAGGACTTCATCCTGACGAACAAAGGCGAGGTGCTTTCGCCGATGGCCGTTGCCCGGGCGCTTGCCCGAATCGCCGAGCGCGTCGTCGAAGCCGGCGGAATCAAGCTGCGCCCGCACGATCTGCGGCGCACGACGCGGACGATGATGGCGCGACTTGGGATCGCGCCGCATATCGCCGAGCGTTGCCTATCGCACCTGGACTCGAACATCCTCGCGCGTGTCTACGACGGGCACGACCACCGGCCGGAAATGATTGAAGCGTGGGATCGAGTCGGCGCGCACCTGACGGCGCTGCGGACCGGCGGGGCGGAAGTGGTCGCGCTGCGCGCCTGAGCCGTTCGCCGGGAAAAACCCGTCAAGCTAGCGCGGATGCCGGTGCTCTGTCAATTTGCCGATGGCATCGCCACTGAAAGCATCGGCTATGATTGTTCGCACCGGATCGCAATAACGCGCTACGCGATAAGGCGAGGCGCGCCGGGTTTTTCCGTGTCATGCACTGTGCCGAAACACAGTGGGAGCGGCTAGAATCGGGCCTTGCCGGATCGCAAGGAGGCGTTGCGCGAGAAGGTGGAGCGAGGTTCCTATGGGGTACACCGTAAAAGGCGAGGCCCCCGGTATTGCAGTACCGAGGGCCTCAAGACCGGAGAGCAGAAGCCCCCAGGCCGTCGAAAACCGGGCTGATGCCGTAAAAGGCGACAAGTCACACTTGTGTTTAGCAGAAGCGTAACACTACCCGACTCGGTAGGGGGCGAAAAGCCCCAGCGCGTCCGCTCGTCGCCTGTCTTGCGCCCGTTAAGGGGCTCCGGGTTCGATCAACGAACTAGGAACCCTGACTGTGGCAAAGACGACTCGCCGCGACACCGCGGCTGTTCATCCGAACGCTGAAATCCTGCGCCCGAAGCCTGCGGCGCGCTTCTGCGGCATGGGCGATACCCTTTTCTGGCAGACCCGCCGGAGTGATCCGAGCTTTCCTGCGGCCGTTCGACTCGGCGTACGCGCGATTGGCTTTCGCCGATCCGACCTGCTCGCCTGGATCGAGGCGCGGCAGGGATGACGCCCGAAAACGGAAGGGGCCGCGACGGTGGCGACCGCGCGACCCCGGATATCTACTGCTCGCGCCATTCTAACCCGACGGCTCGGATTCGATCGCTGATCGTCGGCGCGGCGCTCGTCGTTCAATGCTTCGATGCGGCGCTACTGGCCGTCGCTGTCGCGCTCGCTGGGTGGCCCCGATGATCGCCGCGCTTCTCTCTGGCGAGTTGTCGTCCGAACCGACCGAGCGCACGGCATCGAACGGCAATCGCTTCTGGACCGCATCCGCGCGGGTCGCGGCCGGTGGCGAAGCGATCTTTGTCGGCATCACGACGTTCGACGCGAAGGCCGGCGCGCGCTTGATGACGCTGCACAAGGGATCGAGCCTCGCGGCCGTCGGCACGCTCGAAGCGACGACCTGGACCGACAAGACGGGGGCCGAGCGCAAGGGCTGGCGGCTGCTCGCGCACGAAGTCTTGACCGTGCATCAGGCACGCAAGCGGCGCGATGCCGGCGACGGGGGGGCGCGCGATGCATAACGCAATCGAGCAATTCCGAAATGCCATCCGCGCGGCGGGACTGAATCCCCCGGACACAATCGAGGCCGACGGCAAACTGCGGCGTTTCGCGCCAAACGGCAAGCGCGGCGACGATGCTGGCTGGTACGTCGCTCACGGCGACGACATTCCGGCGGGCGCATTCGGCGACTGGCGCACCGGACTGTCGCAGACATGGCGCGCCGACATTGGCCGCACGTTGTCTCCGGCCGAGGAAGCCGCGCATCGTGAACGAGTCGCGGCGATGCGCCAGGCGCACGAGGCCGAGGAAGCGAAGCGGCGCAAGGAAGCCGCACGCAAGGCGGGCGCACTGTGGAAGGCAGGCACGCCGGCCGGGGCCGATCATCCGTACCTGCGTCGCAAGGGCGTTGCGCCGGTCCCGACGTTGCGCGAGTTGCTCGCCGAGGAAGTCGCGCGGGTCATCGGCTACGAACCGTCGGCGAAGTGCGAACGGCTCGCCGGGCGAATCCTGCTCGCGCCCGTGAAGATCGGCGGCGCGTTGTCCACTATCGAACTAATTGACGAGGCGGGCCGCAAGTCCGCGCTGGCCGGCGGTGCGAAGGCGGGCGGATTCTGGGCCGCGCAAGCCTTGCCCGACGGCGACGGATCGGAGCAATGCATTCTGATCGCCGAGGGCGTGGCGACGGCGCTTTCGGCGCGGGAAGCAACGGGCCATCCAACGATCGCGGCGCTTTCGGCCGGGCAACTGGCAGCGGCAGCGCGGGCGATGCGAGATCGGTTCCCGGTGGCAACGTTGGCAATCCTCGCCGACGTGCTCGATTCCGGCGAGGCCGATCCCCGAGCCGTGGAAGCGGCGCGAGTTGTCGGTGCCGCGCTGGCGGTGCCCAACTTCGGGGCGAACCGACCGGAAGGCGCGAGCGACTTTAACGACCTGGCGGCGCACGCTGGGCCGCAAGCCGTACAGGAGGCCATAGGGCGGGCACTAGCGAGCGTTCCCGATTCGTTCCCTACATCGGCACCGAAAGACGACGGAAGCGCGGCTGCGGCCGAGTCTGGCGTCTTGCCGGCTGCCGATGGCGGTGCCGCTGCCGTAACGTCGGGAACAGACGGAACAGCCGTAACAAGCGTGCAAGCAAGCAACGGCGCGGCTTGCGCTGTTACGCCAGGCGATTCGGCAGACGTAACAGACGTAACACCGAGTCCGATTCCGTCGCTTGATGACAGGCCGCGCTTTGTTGTTCTCGATGCCGCGCACGACGAGGGCGGCCGGCGCTACCGGGCGGGCGTCTGGTCCTTCGCGGTGAAGCACGGGAAAGCAGACGATCCGCCGACGCCGATCGAGCAATGGGTTTGTTCCCCGCTGCACCTGGACGCCGTAACCCGCGACGGGCAGGAGAACAACTACGGCCGACTGCTGAGGTTCCGCACGACCGGCGGGCGCTGGCGCGAATGGGCGATGCCGATGGAATTGCTCGCCGGCCGTGGCGACGAGTTGCGCGGCGAGCTGCTCGCAATGGGCGTACTGATCGACCCGGACGCGCATCGCCTGCTCGCGCGCTACCTGCAAGCCCGGAAGCCGAAGCGGTTCGTTCAATGCGCGCTGCAAGTCGGATGGTGCGGGGCGTCCTACGTCCTTCCCGACGAGGTGATCGGGCCGAGCGCGGCGGCCGTGATCTTCCAGCGTGGAGAGTGCAGGAACGACGAGCATACGAAGGCCGGCACGCTCGAAGGATGGCGGAGCGAGATTGCAGCGCGCGCCGTCGGAAACCCGCTGCTGATGCTTGCGCTATCCGCCGCATTCGCCGGCCCGCTGCTCGGCAAGTGCAACGCCGAGGGCGGCGGGATTCACTTCGTCGGCGATTCCAGCACGGGCAAGACGACGGCAATCGAAGCGGCTTGTTCCGTATGGGGCGGGACGAACTTCCGCCGAAGCTGGCGCGTGACTGCGAACGGCATCGAGGGCGCGGCGGCGCTGTTCAATGATTGCCTACTCGCCCTGGACGAAATCAGCGAGTGCGATCCGCGCGAAGTCGGGGCGATCGTCTATTCGCTCGGCAACGGGCGCGGCAAGCAGCGGGCGAGCCGAAGCGGCAACGCGCGAAGCGTGGCCCGCTGGCGCTGCGTGATCTTGTCCAGTGGGGAGCGCACGATAGCGACGGCGATGGCCGAAGGCGGGCGCTCGATCAAGGCCGGGCAAGCGGTGCGGCTGCTCGATGTTCCGGCCGCGCGTCGCTTCGGCGCTTGGGACGACCTGCACGGCTTCGCAAACGGGCCGGCGCTGTCGGACGTGATCAAGCGAGCGGCGGCGACGAATCACGGGCGCGCGGGCCGCGCGTTCCTGCATCGTCTGACGCACGACGGGCGCAACTTCGCTGAACTGCTCGAACGCATCAAGTCGCTACCCACCTTTGCGGCCGACGGCAAGGAAGGCCAGGACAAGCGAGCGGCGGGGCGCTTCGCGTTGATCGCGCTGGCCGGCGAGCTGGCGACGGAATACGGCTTGACGGGCTGGCCGGCGGGCGCGGCGATCGAGGCGGCGGGCAAAGCGTTCCGAGCGTGGCAAAGCCTGCGCGGCCGTGGCAACGATGAACGGCGGCAGATTCCCGAGCGAGTCGCCGACTTCATCGAGCGGCACGGCGATAGCCGATTCTCGGATGCCGACCTGCCCGACGAAACGATGCGAATCAATCGGGCCGGATGGTGGCGCGACGGGCCGGGCGGCCGACTGTACCTGTTCACGACGGCGGGAATGCGCGAGGCACTGCAAGGCTTCGACTTCAAGCGGGCGCTCGGCACATTGCAGGAAGTCGGCGCACTGCCGGCGAGCAGCGGCGAACGCTCGAAGCCTGAGCGAATCGCCGGCCGGCCGGACACGGTGCGGCTGTACTCGATCCACGCCGACAAGCTGCGGGGCGACGATGGCGCTTGAAGCCCTACTCGCACGGCTTGAGGCCGATTCTGTTACGCCTGTTACGCCTGCCGAAACGGCGGACGTAACAGCGAAACCCGCGCCAGTATTGGCTTGCACGGCTGTTACGCCTGTTACGTCGTGTGCGGGCGTTACGGAACGCGCGACGCTGTGGCTGCTGCACTTCCCCGACCTGGACCCGGTGGCCGTGGCGTTCGCGCCGGAACGCGATCAAGCCGAAGTGCTCGCGGCCTATCCCGATGCGCTCGCGGCCGAGCCGGTGCCCGAGGAAACGGCGACGGTGCCTGCCGACGCGCTCGCGCTGTTCGATGCCTGCGCGAAAGCCGGGCTGTACGACGACGACGACCGCGCGGCGCTGCCGGCGATGTTCGCGCTCGATCCAGAGGGCGTGCGCCGACTGATCGAGGCCATGCATGAGCGGATCGCGTCGTGCAGGCGATGCAGGCACTTCCGCCGGCCGGGACTGAGCGACGGCTACTGCACCGGGCGCGACGACTTGCCGCACGCACACGGGCTGCTGCACGAACTGCCCGACGACGAGGGGATGCGGTGCAATGCGTTCGAGCGTGTGTGACCGGGGGGTATGCGCGAACGAAACCGGCGCGCGTTGCATGACCGGCTGTTCCTCTCTGCGCGGGCGGCCGACATTTGAAGCATGGGGGTCGGCGGGGGCGGCGCGAAAGTTTGGACGACCGAAGCGGAAACCGGGCGCGTCGCTTCACTGCGCCAAACGTCAAGAAAAAATCCGGGCGGGGGCGTCGAAAGTCTGCGAGACGCTGCCGGAAACCGGGCGCGTAGTCGGCGACCGCTAATCCCGTACTTCTGGAAGGAACGATGACGAGCAAGCGGAAGGCCGACAAGACGACGAAAGCATCGAGCAACGCGGGGACCGTGATCCTGCCCGAGCAACCGGGCAAGACGCGCGAGCGCATCTTTGCCGAAGTGGCGGCGGCAGGCACGCTCGATAACGCGCACCTAATGCAGACGTTCGCCCAGCCGACGATGGGCGAGCTTCAACTTACCGAGTGCGTCCACGCGCTGCGGGACAAGACGCGGGCCGTCAATCGTGGCGACCTAACTTCCGTCGAAGCGATGCTGATCGAGCAGGCGACGGCGCTTAGCGCGATCTTCGCCGAGCTGAGTCGTCGATCGGCGCGGAACATGGGCGAGTATCTGGACGCGGCCGACCGCTATATGCGCCTGGCGCTCAAGGCGCAAAGCCAATGCCGCGCCACGCTCGAGACGCTGGCGACGGTAAAGGCCGGGCCGGTGATCGTTGCGCGACAGGCGAACATCGCGCACGGGCCGCAGCAGGTGAACAATGGTATTCCGGCACCAATACGCGCGGACGCGCGCGCGGGGGAAACCGAATCCGCGAAAACCGAACTATTGACTTCGCGTGCGTCTAGCGGAGCGCACAGCGATGCTTGGCGATCCGACCTGTCCGGTGCACCATTAGCGCCGACAAAAACAAACAAGGAGAACCGCGGATGACAATCGGAAGCGGCATCTTTCTGGCGGCACTGGTTTCTTCTCTCACGTTCCTGTTCATAGCGACGAAAGATCGATGGCGCTGGAAGCGGTTGGTTGTTTGGTCGGTAGGTACATTGACGGCCGTTGTTACCCTCACGGGCGGCGCTCTGTGGGGCTATAACGCTTGGGAGGACCGAATTCGCCCTATCGATGAGATCGGCAGCATCCGCTTGGGAATGACAAGAGGCGATGTTTTGTTCTTCAAGGGGAAGCCCGCTGAAGAAGTCGAAGGCGATTGGGTCTACCGAGAGGAATCGGGGAGCATTGCCTACAGAGTTTCGTTCACAGAAGAAAAGGTCGATTCTGTCTTGGCCCTCGGCGAGTCCGTCTACCTTCCGCGCTTCTACGGCATCTCCTTCTTTAGCGGTACTCGTGACTTAGAACTTCGCCTAGGACCGCCTGACTTCGTCGCGACGAGCGCGGACGGATTGAGCCGGATGCTGCACTATCGGAGCTTGAATCTGACGTTCGGCTACAAGAAAGATCGACTAGAAGTAGTTGGAATTCGCACCGGGGGACGAACCTTTACGTTCACCGAACCGGCGGACCAATGAAGAGCTGGACGCCGGAACGACGAGCACGCCAAGCCGAAGCAATCCGCCGCTGGAAGCCGTGGGAGCAATCGACGGGACCGCGCACCGACGAGGGTAAGCATCGCGCGAAGATGAACGGCTATCGCGGCGGGCACTGGCGCAAGCTGCGCGACCTGTCAAAGGCGATGAACGCCGCACTTCGGACGCAACGCGATGGACTGAGCGACTTCGAGTGACCGAACCGTACTAGCTAGCGAGTACCCACCGCTCTAGGATTGGCGTCGCGCTTCAATAGGATCGGCTAGGGGAGAAAAATGAGCGAGCAACGCCAGCCTAGGGAGCTAACCGGCGACGAGCGGCGGGAATTGACGCGCCGGATGGACGTTGTTTACGCAGTCATGTGGGGAACTGCGAACTTGCTCTCCCGGCGCGATCTGTTGGTCGAGCAGGTGAAGGAATATGGGGGCAGGTTTCGCAGTAAGTGGGGAATAGGGTTAGTGATCCTTGCCGCGATCGTGGCATGGCTTGGTGATTCGGCGGACTGGCCATGGCTTCACTCGGCGGGTACTACGTCGCTGGTCTTGCTCGCCTTCTGGTTTCTCCCGGTGCTCCCCGACTGGTACATCGCCGAGCGCAAGCTAGAACGAATCGACGCTCAGCTCTGGGAGATGCGCTACCGTTGGCGGGCGAATGGCGGCAACGACGCACAGTTCGACGATTTGAAGGCTCTGCATCAGCCTGACGTTGGAATAGAGCTCGATACCGACGAGTATGGGCACTGGTGGCACGCAGTGCGAGCCGAAATGCAGGAAAAGGCGATGCCCTTGGCGTGCCGGGAAGCAATCGAGTGAAGCGTCGGCGGGCCTAGGCGCTGCGCGTGTAAGCTGCGCCGCTATTGCCGACTGGCGCGAGGCCGGATTCTTCCCGACCATTTCGCCTGCGAGTGGTTCGAGCCCCGATCGGCTTCCCGATTGGTTGCCGCTTGGGATTACGCAGGCCGGCGCGGGCGCCGTCGTTCTTCCGGCCGCAGCGGCGCGTATCGGGCGACGTTGCCCGGCGCGTCGGGTTGCGGATTAGGTTGCCGGTTCACCTGACTGGTTGCCTTGACGCCTGACTGTTGGAGCCAGGCGAGCAAAGCGCGGGCGGCGCGCTCGTTTATCGCTGCGTGATCCATGCCGGCATCGTGCGGCACGGGCCCGCGCCGCGAAATCGAACGAGCGACCTAAGCCGGGTGGGCGATCGACCGGCGAGGCGTTGCGCCCGTTAGACTGACGACCGGGAAACGAGGGGCGCATGACCGTTTCGCGTCCCGAGTGGTTCCCGAAGTGGTTCCCGAATCGCTAGATCGTCGATCAAAGCGACAAGGGAGTCGAAGTGAAACGCGCACCAGTGCTAGCTTTCCTCGATTTTGACCGGTCAGTGGACCCCGCGTCTTGTAAGCGGTAGGTCCCCCGTTCGAGTCGGGGAGTCGGCACCGAGCGCAGCGCCGGCCTGCAGCACGCCGACCGTGATCGCCGGCGCGTCGGAAGCCGCCACCTCGCGCCGCCGTACGGGCGCGTTTCGATCGATCGAATGCCCAGCAACGGTACCTGCCGGTACGAAGCCACCGACGCGGACAGCTGCCTGCGGCTGTCCGGGGCCTGGCGCCTTTCCGCCCTCGGCTCGATCGACGAATCGTTGCGAAGCTGCCTGCCGCGCAGCGGGATCGGCGGGCTCGTCGTCGACGGATCGGCGCTCGACGAGATCGACACGGCCGGTGCGCTGGCCCTGTGGCATCGCCTGAAGGCGTGCGGTGCGGATCCACAGCGCGTCGAGCTGGCCGGTTTCGGCGATGCCCAGCGCGCCACCCTCGAGCTGGTGCGTTCGCGGCTCGACGAGGTCATCGGTCCGGGGGCAGTCGGCGAGATCGTTCTCGGCGCGCCGCCGGTCGCACCGGTGCGCGAGCTCGGGCGCGGTACCGCGTCGCTGTGGCAACTCGTACGCGGCAACGTCGAATGGCTCGGCCGCATCGTGGTGGCGCTCGCGCAGGCGCTCGTCGACCCGCGCCGCCTGCGCCCGCGCGAGCTGTTCGCACAACTGGCGCAGGTCTGCGTCGATGCGATCCCGGTCGTTGCGCTGGTGACCTTCCTGATCGGACTGGTCGTCGCGTATCTGCTCGGCCTGCAGGCCGCGCAGTACGGCGCGAACATCTTCGTCGTCGACGGCGTGGCGCTCGGACTCACGCGCGAGTTCTCGCCGCTGATCGTCGCGGTGATCCTCGCCGGGCGCTCGGGATCGGCCTTCGCCGCGCAGCTCGGCACGATGCGCATCACCGAGGAGATCGACGCGATTCGCACGCTGGGGCTGTCGGTCGAGCAGGTGCTGATCGTGCCGCGCGTGCTCGCGCTGGTCGTCGCGATGCCGCTGCTCGTCTTCGTCGGCGACGTCGTCGGCCTGCTCGGCGCGATGGCGATCGCCGACCACATGCTCGACATCGGTCCCGGCCCGTTCCTCGAGCGGCTGCGCTACGCGCTCGTCCCGCGCCACCTGGTAATCGGTCTCGTGAAGGCGCCGGTCTTCGCGTTCGCGGTTGCGCTGATCGGTTGCCGAATGGGGATGACGGTGAACCGCGACGCGCGCTCGATCGGCCGCAACACGACATCCACCGTCGTGCAGGCGATCGTCCTCGTGATCGTGATCGACGCGCTGTTCGCGGTGCTGTTGCAGTCGCTGGGCCTGTGAGCGTGGCGGCTTCCGGCGACGCCGTCACGCGCGACGAACCCGTCATCGAGGTGCAATCGCTGCTCACGCGCTTCGGCGGGCAGGTCGTGCACGAGAGCCTCGATCTGTGCGTGCGGCGCGGCGAGCTGGTTGCGCTCGTCGGCGGCAGCGGCAGCGGCAAGTCGGTGCTGCTGCGCGAGATCATCGGCCTGCAGCGTCCGAGCGGCGGATCCGTGCGCCTGCTCGGCACCGACGTATGGTCCGCCTCGCAGGAAGAGCTCGACGCCGTGCGCCGACGCATAGGCGTGCTGTTCCAGGACGCTGCGCTGTTTTCCTCGCTCGACGTCGCCGGCAACGTCGCCACGCCCATGCGCGAGCACGGGCGCATTCCACCTGCGTTGATCGAGCCGCTCGTGCGGCTGCGCATCTCGATGGCCGGCCTGCTGCCGCAAGCCGCCACGAAGATGCCGGCCGAACTGTCGGGCGGGATGCGCAAGCGTGCCGGCATCGCGCGCGCGCTCGCGCTCGAACCCGAGGTGCTGTTCCTCGACGAGCCGACTTCGGGCCTCGACCCGGTGACGGCGCGCGAGCTCGACGCGCTGCTGGCCGCGCTGAACCGCGACCTGGGCATCACGATCGTGCTCGTCACGCACGACATCGACACGATCCTTACCATCACGCAGCGCATGGTCGTGCTGCGCGACGGACGCATCGCCGCGGACGGACCGCCGGCAGAAGTCGCGCGCTGCGACGATGAATGGATTCGAGGCTGGTTCGAGGGCCGTAGAATGGCCCCGCCCCTGCAGCGGAGCGCGAGCGATGGAGCCTGAATCCCGCTACACCTTCGTCGGCGCGGTCGTACTCGCGCTGGTTGCCATCGTGGTCGTCGGCTACGCGTGGCTGGTCGGCGCCGGATCGGCCGACGACTTTCGCTACTACGAGATCCACTTCGAGAAGCAGTCGCTCGAAGGCCTGCAGATCGGCAGCGACGTCAACATGCGCGGCGTGAAGGTCGGCCGCGTGCAGCAGTACTCGATCTCGTCGGAGAACATCAATCGCGTCGACGTCGTCGTGCGCGTCGATCGCGAGACGCCGGTCAGCGTGAACACGCGCGCAGTGGTCGGACGCAACCTGCTCACCGGCATCGCGCGCATCGACCTGCAGACGCCCGGCACACCCGGACCGGAGCTCTCGCTGGTGCCGCCCGGCGAACGATATCCGGTGATTCCCGAGGGCACTTCCGACATCGCGCAGATCGCGGGTGCGATGAGCCGGCTCGCGGTGAGCGGCGAGGCCGCGCTCGACAACGTGCAGGCCCTGCTCGACGAGAAGAACCGCGAGCAGCTGATCGGCGCCGTCGTCGCGGTACGCAGGCTCGCGGAAGGGATCGACGCGCGGCTGGGGCGCGTGGACCGCGCCATCGACGGCGTCGTGCAGACCGCTGCGTCGATTCGCGACGCCAGCCGGCGCGTATCCGACTCGCTGGCGATCTTCGCCGCGCAGGGCACCGACGTCGCTCGCCAGCTCGGGCCTTTCGTGCAGCAGGGCAAGGAGGCGCTCGACGCGATCACGGATTCGGCGCACGCACTCGAGAAGGCAACCGCGCAGTTGTCGCAGCGGCTCGGGTCGGCCGCCGACAGCGGAACGCGAGAGCTGCAGGCAACTGCGCGAGAACTGCGCCGCGGCGCCGAACAGTTGTCTCGTGCCGCCGACCGGTTGCGCGACCCGCGTTCGGCGCTGCTCGGGCCTTCGCCTCGGCAACTCGGCCCCGGGGAGCAACTGCCATGAGTTGCGCAGCACGAGGGCGGCGACACCTGCTGCTCGCGGCGTGCGCCGCGCTGCTTCCCGGCTGCGTGAGCATCGGCCGCGATGCGCCCGTGCACGTCAGCTACGAACTGCACGATCTGGGCCGCGCGAAGCCGGTGTCGCGCGCGCCGCTCGATCTGGTCGTCCTCGTCGGCTGGACAGCGGCGAATTCCTTCTACGACTCGACGTCGATCGTCTACAGTCGTACCCCCGGAGCGCTCGCCTATTACCAGCTGGCCAGCTGGAGCGAGCGCCCGACCGAGCAGCTCGGCCGGCTCTTCGCGCGGCGCCTCGCCGAAGTGGGCCTCTTTCGCGACGTCGCGACCTTGTCGGGGCCCGTTCGCGGCGACTGGCTCGTCGAGCTGGAGCTGGATCGCATGCTGCACGACGACTCGAACCCGCCCGGCGTGGCGCGTGTCTCGGTCTTCGCGCGCATCGTCGATCGTCGGAACCATCGCACCGTGGACAGCCGGCGTTTCGTCGAGGAGGAGCCGCTGCAGACGGAATCGTCCGCGGGGGCCGTGAAGGCCTTCGATGCAGCGGTCACGCGCCTGCTCGACGCGTCGGTCGCGTGGGTCGTCGAGGCGGCGCTGCGCGCGCGGTGACGATTCGAACGTCGGTTCGCGCCGTGCGACGCGCGTTCGCGGGCCGCTACGCGCGCGTTCCCGGAAGCAGCGCGCTGATTGCCCAGCTGATCAGGCTGTAGACGATCGCCGCGAGCACGGCCCACCAGAAGCCGCGCACCGAGAAGCCTTCGAGGAAGTTCGCGGCAACCCAGAACAGGAAGCCGTTGATGACGAAGGTGAACAGGCCGAGCGTCAGCAGGTTCACCGGCAAGGTGAGGATCAGCAGCACCGGCCGGATCAGCGCGTTCAGCAGCGACAGCACCAGCGCGGCGACCAGCGCCGTGCCGAAGCTGCGCACCTGTACGGCGGGCATCAGCCAGGCGAGCGCGAGCAGGCTCACCGCATTGACGATCCAGGCGACGATCAGCGAGAGCATGGCGGTGTATGCGGGTTCATTTCACCAGAAGCACGGGAATGCGCGAGATTTCGCTGACGCGACGCGCGACCGACCCGATGAGCAGGTCGCGCAGGCCGGTGCGGCCTTTCGAACCGAGAACCACCATCGCGAATTCGTCCGGGTCGGCGGCCTGCGCGATTTCGCCGGCGACCGCGCCGATGCGCAGGATCTGGTCGTGCGCGATCTGCAGGCCGTCGAGCAGCTCGCGCGCGTCGGCGAGATCCTGCTCGGAGAGGTCGCGCAGGTATTCGTCGACCACCTGCTTGCCGACGAAGCGGCGCGCATTGCGCAGGGCGACGTCGTCGTGAACGCTGATCAGCGTGATCGAGCCCGGATCGCGCAGCTGCTCGAGCACCGACGCGGCGAAGCGCGCTGCGCGCAGCGAGTTCTCGGAACCGTCGATCGCGACGAGCAGCTTCATGCGCGCACTCCGGCGTCGATGCTGTGCGGCCCCGCGTTCAGGCCTGCGCTTCCTGCGGAATGATCTTCTGCAGCTCGCCCGATTCGTACATCTCGGTGAGGATGTCGGCGCCGCCGATGAACTCGCCGCCGATGTACAGCTGAGGGATCGTCGGCCAGTTCGAGTAGTCCTTGATCGTCTGGCGCACTTCCTCGTCCTCGAGGATGTTCACGGTGACCAGGTTCTTCACCCCGCAGGCCTTCAGGATCTGGATCGCGCGACCGGAGAATCCGCACTGCGGAAACTGCGCCGTACCCTTCATGAAGAGAACGATGGGGTTCTCGGTGACGGTCTTCTCGATGAATGCTCTGGCGTCCATGCTGCTCTCCGTTTTGCTTTGCGCGCCGGATGCCTCCCGGCGCAGTGCAGCCGTCCATTCTATAGGAAGGGTCGCGCGCAAGTGATGCGCGGCCGGCCGGCGTCGTCGCGGTGCGTCGCCGCCTCCCGCCAACCTCGGGCAGCGAGCAGGGCGCGTACGGCTTCGCCCTGCTCGTGCCCGTGTTCGAGCGCGAGCCATCCGCCCGCAGCTACGTGCGGCGCCGCGCCGTCGATGATCGAGCGCAGCGCGTCGAGCCCGTCGACGCCGGCGGCGAGCGCGTCGCGCGGCTCGAAGCGCAGGTCGCCTTCGCGCAGGTGCGGATCATCGTCGGCCACGTAAGGCGGGTTCGACACGACGAGGTCGAAGCGTTCGTCGTCGGTGATGCAGCTCCACCAGTCTCCGGGGCGCAACTGCAGGCGCCCCGTTTCGAGCGCGCGCGGGCACAGGGCTTCGGCGTTGCGCCGCGCGAGCGCGAGCGCGGCATCGCTGCGATCGGTGGCGACCACGCGAAGGTCTTCGCGCTCGCAGGCCAGCGTGATCGCGATCGCGCCGCTGCCCGTGCCCAGGTCGAGTGCGCGGCCGTGTGCCGGAGCGTGGGCGAGGGCGAAAGCGACGAGCGTCTCGGTGTCCGGGCGGGGGACGAGAACCGCCGGCGTCGCTGCGAAGCGCCGACCGGCGAACTCGCGCGCGCCGACGAGGTAGGCGATCGGCTCGCCGTCGAGCCGGCGCTGCGCGAGCGATGCGAAGGCCTGCGCTGCTGCCGCGTTCGCCGGCTCTTCGCCGTGCGCGATCAGCCACTCGCGCCGTCGCCCGCTGGCCGCCTCGAGCAGCACGCGCGCCTCGAGCCGCGGCAGCGGACAATCGAGCACGAGACGCTCCCAGCTGTCCACGCCGACCCCGCCGCCCCGAGTCCTGTCGGTGGCGTCGAACTGGCTTCTGCGGGCGCTCCCGGCGCGGTCTCTGTCGGCGCCGTTCACGCGGCGTCTTCGCTCAGCTCGGCCAACAATCGCGCCTGGTGCTCGGCCGACAGCGCGTCGAGCAGTTCGTCGAGGTCGCCGTCCATCACCTGCTGCAGCCGGTAGAGCGTCAGGTTGATCCGGTGGTCGGTGACGCGGCCCTGCGGGAAGTTGTAGGTGCGGATGCGTTCGGAGCGGTCGCCGGAGCCGACCAGCGACTTGCGCTGCGCCGCTTCGCGTGCCTGCGCTTCGCTGGCGCGCCGGTCCTTCAATCGCGCGGCAAGCACCTTCATTGCACGATCGCGGTTGCGGTGCTGCGAGCGGTCGTCCTGGCATTCGACGACGATGCCGGTGGGCAGGTGCGTGATGCGCACCGCCGATTCGGTCTTGTTCACGTGCTGCCCGCCCGCGCCCGACGAGCGGAAGACGTCGACGCGGATTTCGTCGGGATCGATCTCGACCTCGCCGAGCTCGTCGGCCTCGGGCAGCACGGCCACCGTGCACGCCGACGTGTGGATGCGTCCCTGCGCCTCGGTCTCGGGAACGCGCTGCACGCGGTGCCCGCCCGATTCGAACTTCAGGCGCGAATACGCGCCCGCTCCATCGATGCGAACGATCGCTTCCTTGTAGCCGCCGAGGTCGGACTCGCTGGCGGAGACGAGTTCGGTCCGCCAGTGGTTGCGCTCGGCGAAGCGCAGGTACATGCGCAGCAGGTCGGCGGCGAACAGCGCCGATTCCTCGCCGCCGGTGCCGGCGCGGATCTCGACGAAGACGCCGCGCTCGTCGTCGGGGTCGCGCGGCAGCAGCAGCGTCTGCAACCGCAGCGTCTGTTCGTCGGCGCGCGCCTGCGCGGCCGCCGCTTCCTCGTCGGCGAAAGCGCGCAGTTCGGGATCGGCACGCATCTGTTCGGCCGTGACGCGATCGGCGACCGCGCGCTTCCACTCGTGGAAGCACTCGACGATCTCCGACAGCTCGGCGTGCTCGCGCCCCGCATCGCGCAGAGCATCGAGGTCGCGCGCCGCGTCTTCACTGGAGAGCATCAGGTTCACTTCGGCCAGGCGTCGCTCGAGGTTCTCGAGCTTCGCCTGCATCGACGCCTTCATCGCGCTCGTGCCCTCGGCTGCCTGCAGGACGCGTTCAACGCGAGGGGTCGCGTTCGACCGAATGGCCGGCGAGGCTGATCTCCGCGGGTGCGCGCTCGACCGGAGCGACCCGTTCGGGAAGCAGCTGCTCGATCAGCGGCAACAGCTGCTCGCGCTGCGCGGCCGAACCGTGCAGCAGCACGGTGGGCCCGTGCAGGAACTTGCTGGTGAGCGAATGCGCGAGCGATTCGAGCACGCGGTCGGCATTCTCGCCGGCGGCCAGTGCACGCCTTGCGCGCTCGAGTTCGGCGCGCTTCAGCGATTCGCCGCGCGTGTGCAGCGTGCGGATCGCCGGCACCGCCTCGCGCGAGCGCATCCACTGCATGAACGCGTCGACGCGCGTCTCGATGATCGCCTCCGCCTGCGCGACCGCCGCGCGCCGGTTCTCCTGGCCGGAGGCGACCTGCCGGCCGAGATCGTCGATCGTGTAGAGGAAGACGTCGTCCAGGCGCGCCACCTCCGGCTCGATGTCGCGCGGAACGGCAAGATCGACCATGAACATCGGCCGGCGTCGGCGTGCTCGCGTGGCGCGTTCGACCATGCCGAGACCGATGATCGGCAGCGAGCTGGCCGTGCACGAGACGACGATGTCGAACTCGTCGAGTCGGTCGCTCAGCTCGGCAAGCCGCAGTGCGTCGGCGCCGAAGCGCTGCGCGAGGCGGCTGGCGCGCTCGACGGTGCGATTGGCGACGACGATGCGTTTCGGATGCTGCGCGGCGAAGTGCGTGGCAGCCAGCTCGATCATCTCGCCGGCGCCTACGAAGAGCACCTGCGTCTCGTGCAGATCCTCGAAGATGCGGCGCGCCAGGCGCACCGCGGCAGCGGCCATCGACACCGACTGCGAGCCGATGGCGGTGGTCGTGCGCACTTCCTTCGCGACCGCGAACGAGCGCTGGAACAACTGATGCAGGTTCGAGCCGAGTGAACCCTCGCCGTGGGCGATGCGCATCGCCTCCTTCATCTGGCCGAGGATCTGCGGCTCGCCGAGCACCATCGAGTCGAGGCCCGAGGCGACGCGGAACGCATGGCGCACCGCTTCGTTGTTCGGCAGGGCGTACAGGTGCGACTGCAGCGCTTCGGTCTCCCCCTGGCGCGCGTCGAGCCACTCGGCGATCCGGGCCTGCGCCTGCGTCGGCTCCGGCGTGGCGCAGTAGATCTCGGTGCGGTTGCAGGTGGACAGGATCGCCGTCTCGGGGGCCGCCGGGTGCAGGCGCGCGCGCAGGTCGGTCAGCGCGCCGCGCAGCGCTTCGCCCGGGAAAGACACGCGCTCGCGCAAGCGCAGCGGCGCGGTCCGGTGGTTCAACCCGAGCGTCAGCAGTTCCATAACTGGCTGAATTTTAATGGACTTCGCCGTTCGCGTGTGCACCCAGGAAAAGCTTGTAGCCGGGGTGCTTCGATTCGTCCCGGTACGGGTAGCCGAGCGTGTCGAGGAAGCGGCCGAATTTCTCGTTGTCTCGCGCCGGCACCTGCATCCCGACCAGGATGCGCCCATAGTCGGCGCCGTGGTTGCGGTAGTGGAACAGCGAGATGTTCCAGTTCGGACTCATGCTCGAGAGGAAGCGCATCAGCGCACCGGGCCGCTCGGGGAACTCGAAGCTGTACAGCCGCTCGTTGCGCGCCAGCGGTGAGTTGCCGCCGACCATGTGGCGCAGGTGCAGCTTGCCGAGCTCGTCCTCGGTGAGGTCCACCGTCCGGAAGCCCGCCTCGCCGAAGGCGCGCGCGAGCTCCTGCCCCTCGTCGGCGCGCGAAGTCTGGATGCCGACGAAGACGTGCGCTTCCTTCGGATCGGCGATCCGGTAGTTGAATTCGGTGACGCTGCGCGGCCCGACGATGGCGCAGAAGCGGCGGAAGCTGCCGCGCTCCTCGGGGATGGTCACCGCGAAGATCGCCTCGCGCTTCTCGCCGATCTCGGCGCGCTCGGACACGAAGCGCAACCGGTCGAAGTTCATGTTCGCGCCGCTGGTCACCGCGACCAGCGTGCGCCCGTTCACGCCCTCGCGCGCGACCCAGGACTTCATCCCGGCCACCGAAAGTGCGCCGGCCGGCTCGAGGATCGAGCGGGTGTCCTGGAAGACGTCCTTGATCGCCGCGCAGATCGCGTCGGTGTCGACGACGACGATGTCGTCGACCAGCTCGCTGCAAAGGCGGAAGGTTTCGGCGCCGACTTTCTTCACCGCGGTACCGTCGGAGAACAGGCCCACGTCGTGCAGTTCGATGCGCTCGGCGGCGGCGATCGAGCGCGCCATCGCGTCGGAGTCGTCGGTCTGCACGCCGATCACCCGGATCTCGGGGCGCACCTGCTTGACGTAGCAGGCGATGCCGGCGGCCAGTCCGCCTCCGCCGATCGGCACGAACAGTGCCTCGATAGGCCCGGGGTGCTGGCGCAGGATCTCCATGCCGATCGTCCCCTGGCCGGCGATCACGTCGGGATCGTCGAACGGATGCACGAAGGCGAGCGATTCGCGCTGCTGCAACTCGAGCGCGGCCGCCGCCGCATCGCTGTAGGAGTCGCCGGTGAGGACCACCTCGCCGCCGAGCGCGCGCACGGCGTCCACCTTCACGTGCGGCGTCGTGATCGGCATCACGATCACCGCGCGGCAGCCGAGCTTGCGCGCGGCCAGTGCGACGCCTTGCGCATGGTTGCCGGCGGACGCGGCAATGACGCCGCGTGCCAGCGTGTCGGCGGGCAGTCGCGCCATCCGGTTGTAGGCGCCGCGCAGCTTGAACGAGAACACCGCCTGCATGTCCTCGCGCTTGAGGAGCACCCGGTTGGACAGCCGATCGGAGAGGATGTCGGCGAGTTCGAGCGGGGATTCCTCCGCAACGTCGTATACCTTTGCGGTCAGGATCCTCTTCAGATAATCGGTCGGCATGGCGGCGAATTCTACCGCCGAGCCCCCTGCGCACGACAGGCGCCACGAGACCTCCCTCACCATGGAAGCCGCAGTCGCTTCGGCGATCAACTGGTTCGCGTTGCCCGAGAACGGGCTGTCGTCGATCTTCGTCGTCGCGTTCGTTTCGGCGACACTGCTGCCGCTGGGCTCCGAGCCGGCGGTGTTCGGTTTCGTGAAGCTCAATCCGGCGCTGCTGTGGGCGGCGATCGCGGTGGCGACGGTCGGCAATACGCTGGGCGGCGTTGTCGATTACTGGCTGGGTTACGGCGCGCACGAGGCGCTGGCGCGCGGCAAGGAAACCCGCTACTGGAAGTGGTTCCGCGCGCTCGGTCCCAAGGCGCTGCTCTTTTCGTGGCTCCCCGTGGTCGGCGACCCGCTGTGCACGGTGGCGGGATGGTTGCGCATGCCGTTCTGGCGCAGCGTCGGCTGGATGGCGCTCGGCAAGCTCGCGCGCTATTCGCTCGTCACCGCGGCGCTGCTCTGGGTGCCCGACGCGTGGTGGCAGTCGATCGCGCGAATCTTCTGAAGGAGGCAAGACCATTCCGGCCGATCCGTACTGCCCGCTTTGCAGCGCCGACGGCGGGCGCGTCGTCGCGCGAGGTGCGCGATGGCGCATCGTCCTCGTGGACGATGCCGACCATCCGGCCTTCACCCGGGTGATCTGGAATGCGCACGTCGCCGAGATGAGCGACCTGGAGGCAGCCGCGCGCGACGAACTTCTCGACACGGTCTTGCGCGTCGAGTCGGTGCAGCGCGCGACGCTCGCGCCGGACAAGATCAACCTGGCCAGTCTCGGCAACCAGGTACCGCACCTGCACTGGCACGTGATTCCGCGCTGGCGCGACGATCGCCATTTTCCGAACCCGGTCTGGGGTGCGCCGCGTGACGATGCGCGAGGACACGCGGCGCTGCGCAGCGCCGCGGTGCGTTCCCGGCTCGACGCCTACCTGGCTGCGTTACACGGCGCATTTGCCG
This sequence comes from Burkholderiaceae bacterium, assembly GCA_021166725.1. Taxonomy (GTDB): domain Bacteria; phylum Pseudomonadota; class Gammaproteobacteria; order Burkholderiales; family Burkholderiaceae_E; genus Zeimonas. The sequence goes on from JAJPES010000081.1 coordinate 23,109, forward strand.
AAGAGAGCGGATCGTCCGTCGCCCCCTGATGCGCCGTCTGTCGTCGCTTCGGCGGCGATGGTCGCGCAACGTGCGCGACGCCGGCACCGTTGGCGGACACTGGTCGATCCGATCACGACGACGCGACCGATGAAAGTCGGATTCGATCCCGATCTCGAAGTCGTCGGCGACGCCCGAAGCGCGAGCGCCTGGCTGGCCGGCCTTTCGCCGCAGCCGGCAGTGCGCCTGGATGCGATCCGCCGCCTGCTCGGACTTCTGGCGCAGCAGTCCACCGCGTCCCTTGGTGCGGGGCAGCGCGACTTCGTCGAGGCGCTCGAGGTGGTGCGCGTCGAGCAGTGGCGCACGATCGTCACGGGCCTGGAGCAACTCGCCGGACGCCCCGTTCCGTTCACGCCGATCGAGTGGCCGCTGCTGCATTCGGCACTGGCCGGCCTGCAGGCCCTTCGCAATCTCTACAAGCGGATCCACGCGCAGGGCGCGCGCGCCGAGTCGAACGCCGACGATCAGGCGAACGCCGAAGCGCAGGCGCACGCGCGCGTCGGCCTCCTGTCCCTGTCGCGCGCGCTGGACGCGCAGTCGCGCACGGTCGCATTGCAGTTGACCCACCGTTGCGTTCCGCAGCAGGCCGACTGGGACGAGTTGTGCGTGCTCGCGCGCCGCCTGCGGCGAAGCGCCGTGCACGACGACGCGCTGCCCGACGAGGTGCCGTTGGTGAGTCCCGCCACAGCGCGCGCGCTGTTCGTCTATCCGTTGCTGCTCGAATGCGCGTCGCTGCCCTCGCGCACGGTCGCGCAGGCCGACCTGGTGCGGCGCCTGGCTGCGCGCCTGGCCTCGCGCGTCGGTTACCGGATCGACAAGGGTGCGCCGAGCGACAACGATCATGGCCCGCGCCTGGCGCTCACCGCTGCGCACGGGGTGCGGCTGGACACCCATCGTGTTCCCGGGATGCTGGCGAAGTGGCGCGGACAGTGGTTCGGCGCCGGCGATTCGTCGGAGAGCGCCTCCGTCCTGCCGTTGCCGGAGGCGGAAGTTGCGCGCCTGTTCGATGAACTCGGGCGATGCTGGGCGCCGGCACCGACGCCGCGCATCGCCGGCGCGCACCCGGCGGCGTCGGCCGCATCGCGTCCGGTCCGGCTGCGTTTCGGACTGCCGGCGGCCGGCATGGCCGACCGCCGCTGCGCAGGCGAAGCGCGGATGACCGGCGCCGTCGCCAGGAGCGACGGCGACGGACGCTACGAGTACGGACGCTGGGAGCAGAACACGATCATCCGGATGGCCTTCGCGGGCGCGCCGGTCGAAGCGGTCGAGACCGGCGACTGGATCGGCCCGAGCGAGTCCGCCACGCGTCTGGTCGATCGGCCCGACGGTGTCACCGTGATCGCGCGCGAGTCGGCCGTTCCGCGCGCCGCGCCCGGCGCACTCGTGGCCGTCGAGCAGGTGGACGAGGCGGCGCCGCACGCGCGCCGATCGGTCTGCCTGGGAACGGTCGAGGCGATCGAGCAGTTGCCCGGGCGCGAGAGCCACGCGTCGCGCGCGCACTGGCTGGTGGTGCGACTGTGGGCGGGCGAGGCGCGCGCGGTCGGCGTGCGCATGGGCGACTGCACCGCGTTCGAAGACGCATGGCTGCTGCGCGGGCTGGGCGCGAGCTTCGAGTTGCCGTGCCTGGTGCTGGCGCCGGGTCGCGCACGAGGCGGCGATACCGGCGTGCTGCGCGAGGCCTCCGAGGAGGTGGCGATCCGCTTCGTCAGCGTGCTCGATCGGGGCATCGGGTACGAGCGCCTGTCGATGCGAACGGAGAGCGCGCGCGAAGCGGGCAGGTGAACGGCGCCGGTGACGGCCGGGCTCGCGAATCGCGGTACCATCGGACGCAGGCACCGCGCGTTGCCGGTGCGTCACCGAAAGCTCGGAACCGATGGCCGGTCTGAAGAACTCTCCCACTCCCTGGCCGACGAAGATCGTCGTCCACACCCGTTCCCGCGCGCTCGAACTCGAGTTCTCCGACGGACGCAACTTCCGGCTTCCCTTCGAATACCTGCGCGTTCATTCGCCCTCCGCCGAGGTGCGCGGCCACGGTCCCGGCCAGGAGGTGCTGCAGGTCGGCAAGGCCGACGTCACCGTCGACTCGATCGAGCCGGTGGGCAACTACGCGTTGCAGCCGCACTTCAGCGACGGCCACTCCACCGGCATCTATTCCTGGGACTACCTCTACTACCTGGGGCATTCGCACGACCGGCTCTGGCACGAATATCTTGCACGCATGGAAGCGGCCGGCGCGAGCCGCAGCGCGTCGGCGCCCATGCAGTCGTCGTCGTTGAAAAGACCCGGGCACTGAGAAGCTGCGAATGCGCCCGTCGAGCACGACGCATTTCGGGTTCCAGGAGGTAGACGAACGCGACAAGGCGGATCGGGTCGCCGGCGTGTTCCACTCGGTGGCCACTCGCTACGACCTGATGAACGACCTGATGTCGGGCGGAATGCACCGGCTGTGGAAGGCGTTCACCATCGGGCAGGCCAACATCCGTCCCGGCATGCGAGTCCTCGATGTCGCCGGCGGCACCGCCGATCTGTCGCGCGCGTTCGCGCGCCGCTTGCTTGGGCGCGGCGAGGTCTGGCTCACCGACATCAATGGTTCGATGCTGCGCATCGGCCGCGACCGGATGATCGACGACGGCCTGCTGCAGCCGGCGGCGCAGTGCGACGCCGAGGCGCTGCCGTTTCCCGACGGCCATTTCGACCTGGTCAGCGTCGCCTTCGGACTGCGCAACATGACGCACAAGGAGCGCGCGCTCTCGGAGATGCACCGCGTGCTCCGCTCGGGTGGGCGCCTGCTCGTGCTCGAGTTCTCGCGCGTGCGCCGGGAACTCGCGCATCTGTACGATCGCTACTCGTTCGACGTGCTTCCGTGGCTGGGCGCGCGCGTGACCGGCGACGAAGCGAGCTATCGCTACCTGGCCGAGTCGATCCGCATGCATCCCGACCAGGAAACGCTGAAGAAAATGATGGAGTCGGCGGGATTCTCCCGCGTTCGTTACTACAATCTCACTGCCGGGGTTGTCGCGCTGCACGAAGGCACGCGACTGTAGCCCCCGGCCCTGTCGGTCTTCCCCGGGCTTCGGCCCTCGTGATGCCGCTCGTCGCGGCCCGTTTCGGAGTCTTCATGAATCGGATCGTCGTTCGCCTGCTCTCCGTGTTCATCGTTCTCTTTGCCGCGCTCTCGCTCACCATGCCGGAGGCCGATGCGCGCCGGCTCGGCGGCGGCAAGTCCTTCGGGCGGCAGTCCACGGCGCCCATCCAGCGCGACGCGCGTCCCCCGCAGGCGGCCCCGCAACAGGCGCCCCAGCGCCCCGGCGCCGCGCCCGGCCAGACCGGAAATCGCTGGCTGGCCCCGCTCGCCGGCATCGCCGCAGGCCTGGGCCTGGCGGCGCTGGCCAGCCACCTCGGACTGGGCGAGGCGATGGGCACCGTCCTGCTGATGCTGTTGCTGGTCGTGGGCGCCGTTTTCGTGTTTCGCCTGTTGGCGGCGCGTCGCGGCTCTTCCGGGCCGCAGCCGGCGTACCAGGGCGGTTACTCCGCGTCGCAACTCGGCCGCGAGGCCGCCGTTCGTTATTCGGCCGACGACGCCGTTGCGCAAGCGGGCGTGCAGACGACCTCGGGAACTCGCGCCGCGGGCGCATCGGCTGCCGCTGGCGTGGCACAGGCCGCGAGAATTCCGGCCGGCTTCGACGTCGAGGGCTTCGAGCGCAACGCGAAGGTCCAGTTCGTCCGGCTGCAGGCCGTGTTCGATGCGGGCGATGCGAAAGACCTGCGCGAGTTCACCACGCCGGAGATGTACGCCGAACTCGTGCTGCAGATCGACGAACGTCGCGGCGCGGAGAACCGCACCGACGTCGTCACGCTCGACGCAACCCTGCTCGGCATCGAGTCCACGCCGCAGGAACATGTCGCCAGCGTGCGCTTCTCGGGGATGATCCGCGAGGAGGCCGGCGGCGAAGCGAAACCCTTCGACGAGGTGTGGAACCTCGCGAAGCCCGCCAACGGTCCCGGTGGCTGGTTGCTCGCCGGAATCCAGCAGCTCGACTGAATGAACGAGAACGCGCCCGGCGACAACGATGCGCGCCGCGGTCCGTGGCAGGCGATCGCGCAGCGGCTGGCCGGAGGAGGCGCTTCGGCCTTCGTCGGCGCGTTCAACCATCTGCTGCGGCAGAACGACTGGGCCCGCGCCCGGCTCGCGCCGTTTGCCGGGCAACGCGTAGCGATCCGGCTGGAGAAGCCTTCGCTTGCGCGGATGGCACCGCCACGCGCGGCGGTGCAGATCAGCGCCGACGGCCTGTTCGACATCTCGCGCGAGGCCGGCGCTTCCGGCGCGGCCTCCTCGTCGGCGCCGGCCGATTCGCAGGCAGGCGACGCGTTGTCTTTCGCCGTCGAGATCCACGTGCGTGCGGCATTCTCCGCCGCAGGAGCGCTGCTTCGTGAAGACACGCAGGGGCTGGCGCCCTATCTGCGCATCGAAGGCGAAGCGATGCTCGCCGCGGCGCTGTCGGAAGTCGCCGGTCGGATGCGCTGGGATCCCGAGGAAGACCTGAGCCGAATCACCGGCGACGTCGTCGCGCATCGGATCGGACGCGGCGTCGGCGCAGCGCGCGACGCGATGCGCGGGCTGCGCGACCGCGTCGCGGGATCGGCGGGGCGCCGCTTCGCGGCGGCCTCGGGAACGCTCGTCTCGCGCGACGAACTCGAATCGTTGAGCGCGACGCTCGACGCGCTCGAGGCGCGCGTGTCGAGCGCCGAGGCGAAGCGGCGACGGCACGTCGCTGCGCGGTCTAGCGCTTGATCGAGCGGCGGTTGCGGCGCGCGGCGCTTGCGTTCGCGTCTGCGCTGACCGCTCTGCTGGCAGTGCCCGCGGCGCACGCTCCGGCGGCTGCAGCCGTAGCCGCGAGCCCGGCGGCAACTTCACCCGCAGCCGCCCCTGTCGCAGCAGTCGACCCGATCGCCTCGCTAGCGCCGTCGCTGCTCGGCGAGTTGCGCGCGTCGGGACTGATCGGCACCGCGCAGGCGGTGCGTCCGTTTCGCTGGACGATCGTGATGACGCGCCCGCTTCGCTCGCCGCGCAGGCATCGCGAGACCTACGCCGGCACCCCGCCCGGCGCTCCGGCCGGCTTGAGCCCGATGGTGCGCGAGGAACTCGACGAAGCGGGCAGCACGAAACGAACGGTGCGTGGCGTCAGCGTGCGCGGCCTCGTCTTCCTGAAGGCGGGCGACACTCGGCTCGACGTGCGCGTGAGCGGGCTGCACATGCCGCTGGCGCGCGGGGAGCAGTTTCGCATCGAATACGACGACGGCGACGGGGCGCTCGTCGAGAATTGCGTTGTCGGCGGCGACGTCGCGGCGGCAACCGTGCATCGGTCGATTCCCGGCGCTGCAACGCGCATCGAGTGCGCCGGCACCGGTCGCTACAAGCGCATCGGCGTGAAGGTCAGCGCCGTCGTGATGTACCTGCACGAGCCCGGCGTCTTCGTCGGCGTGGAGCAGGCGCTCGACAGCCCGCTGGGCAGGCTGCGCTCGGGCGTGCGTGTCGTCTCGTTCGAAATGCAGGGCCGCTGAGCGCGGCGTTCAATCGCGGGTGTCGTCGCCCGTTCTCAACAGCTCGATTCGCGCGCGCGTCACGCCGCGTCGGAACATGCCGAGCTTCTTCGCCGCCGCGCGGCTGACGTCGGCGATCCGCCCCTTCTCGTAGGGACCTCGATCGTTCACGCGCAACTCCACGCTGCGCCCGTTGCGCAGGTTCTTCACGCGCACGATCGAGCCGAACGGCAGCGTCGGATGTGCCATCGTCATTGCGTCGGGGTCGAAAGGCTCGCCGCTGGCGGTGGGCTGCGAATCGAAGCGCTTTCCGTAATACGAGATGCGTCCCTGCTGGTGCCATCCGGGCGCGAAGCGGTCGCTCGCTGCATCGGCAGGCGCGGCGGATGCCGCAGCGGCCGGTACGGCGAACGCGAACGCAGTGGCGAACGCGAACGCCGCGACGCCCGAGCGGCACTGCCGGATCATCCGCGTCCGATGAACGGCATCTTCGTCGCCATCACGGTCACGAACTGCACGTTCGCCTCGGGCGGAAGGCTCGCCATGTGCACGAGCGTGCTGGCGACGTCGCGTACGTCCATCGAGGGCTCGGCAGCGACCGCGCCGTTCGCCTGCTGGACACCCTGCGACATCATCCGCGCGAGTTCGGTGGCCGCATTGCCGATGTCGATCTGTCCGCATGCAATGTCGTACGCGCGCCCGTCCAGCGAGATCTGCTTCGTCAGTCCGGTGACCGCGTGCTTCGTCGCGGTGTAGGCGACCGAACGCGGACGGGGCACGTGCGCGGAGATCGATCCGTTGTTGACGATGCGCCCGCCCTGCGGCGACTGCGCCCTCATGGCACGAAACGCCTCGCGCGCGCACAGGAACATTCCGGTGAGGTTCACGTCGACCACCGCGTGCCACTGGTCGAGCGTCACCTCGTCGATCGTCGCCGGCGGGGCGCCGACGCCGGCATTGTTGAAAAGCAGATCGAGGCGTCCGAACTCTTCGATCGTTCGCTCGAACAGCGCGCGCACCGAGCGCTCGTCGGTGACGTCGGTGGGCACGGCGATCGCGCGCGCCGGCGCGTGGCCGGCTTCGCGGATCGCATCGTCGAGCAGGTTCCCGCGTCGTCCGGCGAGCGCGACGTTCCAGCCGGCGTGCAGCAGCGCGAGCGCGCAGGCCTTGCCGATGCCGGAGCCTGCTCCGGTGACGATCGCGTTGCGGTTTCGCAGGTCCATCCGGGCGCTCCTCGGGTTCGGTCGACGAACGCAAAGCGTACACGCAGCGTCGCCGCCGCGATGGATTCCCACGCGCCGAATTTGCTAGGATGCACGGTTGGCTTTCGCTCAGGAGTTCTGGTGAAACACGCGTCCCCGGAAGCGTTCCTTGTCTCGATCGCGCAGCGCGACCCGCATCAGCCGGAGTTCCTGCAGGCGGTCAAGGAGGTGATGCACAGCATCTGGCCCTTCGTCCTGGAGAATCCGGGCTACGCCGACTACGCGTTGCTCGAGCGGCTCGTCGAACCCGACCGCGTGATCCAGTTCCGCGTCGCGTGGGTAGACGACTCCGGGCGAACGCGGGTGAACCGCGCGTTCCGCGTGCAGCACAGCATGGCGATCGGCCCGTACAAGGGTGGTATGCGCTTCCACCCGTCGGTGAATCTTTCGATCCTGAAGTTTCTCGCCTTCGAGCAGACGTTCAAGAACGCGCTCACGTCGCTGCCGATGGGCGGGGGCAAGGGCGGCTCCGATTTCGACCCGAAAGGCAAGAGCGACGGCGAGGTCATGCGTTTCTGCCAGGCGTTGATGACCGAGTTGTATCGCCACGTCGGCGCCGACACCGACGTGCCGGCCGGCGACATCGGCGTCGGCGCGCGCGAGGTCGGCTTCATGGCCGGCATGATGAAGAAGCTGAGCGACAACGCGTCGTGCGTGTTCACCGGCAAGGGCCTGAGCTACGGGGGCAGCCTGATGCGTCCGGAGGCCACCGGCTACGGCACCGTCTATTTCGCGCAGGAGATGCTGCGCCGTGCGGGTCGTTCCTTCGAAGGCGCCACCGTGTCGGTCTCCGGCTCGGGCAACGTCGCGCAATACGCGATCGAAAAGGCCACCGACCTCGGGGCGAAGGTCGTCACCGCCTCCGACTCCGGCGGCATGATCCACCTGCCGCAGGGCTTCGACGAGGAAACCATCGCCGCGCTGTTCGTGCTGAAGAACGAGCGCCGCGGTCGCCTTTCGGAGTTCGCCGAGGAGCGCGGCCTGCGCTACGAGGCGGGGCGTCGTCCCTGGCACGTGCCGGTCGACATCGCGCTGCCGTGCGCCACGCAGAACGAGCTCGACGAGCACGACGCGCGAACGCTGGTGGGCAACGGCGTGTTCTGCGTGGCCGAAGGCGCCAACATGCCGAGTACGCTCGAGGCAGTCGACGTCTTCCACAAGGGAGGCGTTCTCTACGCGCCGGGCAAGGCGAGCAATGCGGGGGGCGTCGCCACGTCGGGCCTCGAGATGGCGCAGAACGCGCAGCGACTCGGCTGGACGCACGGCGAGGTCGACGAGCGGCTGCACGCGATCATGAAGGCGATCCACGAGAGCTGCGTGCGGCATGGGCGTCGCGAAGACGGCACGATAAACTACGTGGACGGCGCGAACATTTCTGCATTCGTCAAGGTCGCCGACGCCATGCTCGAGCAGGGCGTCGTCTGATCCGGGTTCCGGACGAAGCGGGCGCAGCACCCCCAGGAACGCCGATGGCCACCAATCGATCTCGCCCCGCCACGGCCGGACCGCCGTGGTGGCTCCTGCTGCTTGCCGCGGCAGGCATCGCGGCCGGGCTGTATCTGTGGCAGATGGAGCCGGTGCCGCGGCTGCCTTCGCGAAGCGCCACGCCGCCGTCCACGGCGCCGTCCGACGGCCCGGTGGACGGTCCGGTCGATCGCGCAGACCTGGGCGCCGAGCCCGCTGCACCGCCGCCTCCTGCGCCCGCCGAGGCCGAGGCCGGGCCGAAATTCCCGCTGCCCGAGAGCGCGTCCCAATACGCCGGATCGCTGCCCGCCGCCGAAGCCAGCGACGCGCCGATCCTCGATGCGCTGCTTGCGCTCGCTTCGCGCGAACGACTGGCGCAATTCCTTAACCTGCAGGACTACGCGCGCCGCTTCGTCGTCACCATCGACAATCTGCCGCGGCAACTGGTGCCCGGGCAATGGAGTGCGCTTCGACCGGTGCCCGGACAGCTCGCGGTGGCCGGGGATCACGAGCGGATCACGCTGCAGCCGGAGAACTATGCCCGCTACGATGCCTTCGTGAAGTTCGCCGAGTCGCTCGACCCGAAGGCGGCGGCCAAGGTGTATCTGCGCTTCTATCCGCTGCTGCAGGAACAGTTTCGCGCGCTCGGCTATCCGCACGGCCACCTGAACGATCGCGTGGTCGCCGCCATCGACGACATGCTCACGGCGCCCGAAGTCAGCGGCCCCATCCGACTCGTTCAACCGAGGGTCCAGTACCGCTTCGACGATCCGTTGCTCGAATCGCTTTCGGCCGGCCGCAAGGTGATGATTCGCGTCGGCCCGGAAAATGCGGCCCGACTGAAGAAGGTGTTGCGCGCGTTGCGCGCCGAGATCGTTCGCTGAGCACACGCGTCGTTTCGAACGCTTGATCCAGAGCAATGGATCCGGGCTCGGGTCGCGGGCAACATGGTCGGACAGCCTTCAGGGAGGCTGTCGGACTATGGACCGGAACCGGCGCCTTGCCTCGCGGCTTTCTGGCTCGAACGCGACCCCTGTCCATAGTCCGACAGCCTCCTGGGCCCGGGGTTGCCGCGCATCTTCGACGGGTGTTCACCATGAACTACACACTGCCCGAGTTCCTCGCTCACGCGCTTGCGCTCGAGCGTGAAGCAGCCGAACGCTACCGGGAGCTGGCCGAGCTGATGAACGCGCACGGCAACCGCGAAGTGTGGGCGCTGTTTCGCGACATGGTGCATTTCTCCACGCTGCACCACGACGACATCCAGCGAAGAGTCGGCGACCTCGAGTTGCCGAAGCTGAGGTCGTGGGAATACCGCTGGACCTCTCCGCCCGAAGCCGGCGGCGAAGCATCGTACGAGCAGCTGAGCGATCCGTTCCGCGCGCTGCAGTACGCGCGCCAGAACGAGGTGCGCGCAATGGAGTACTACAGCTCGGTCGGACAAGGCTCCGACGACCCTGACGTGCGCCGACTCGCCTCCGAGTTCGCCGGCGAGGAGGCCGACCACGTCGACGCGCTCGACGATTGGCTGGCGCACCTGCGCAACCCGCCGCGCGCGTGGGCGGTCTCCCGCTGAACACGGCTGCACGGCCGCCGCACATTCGTCTTCACCCTTTGCAGTAGCGGTTTTCGTCGCCTTCGCGGCCGCTCGCTCCGACAATCGGGTATCGAGCGACGAAGGATCGTCGTAGCGCAGGGAATCGACTTTCCTCGCGGCGGCGTGCCTGCTCTCACGGCCAGGGAGCCGACCCGCGAATGCAACGTTGTTCCGACTGCGGTCATCCGAACCGTCCCGGAGTGCGGTTCTGCACGCACTGCGGAAAGCCGGAGCCCGCTTCGGGCACGACCACGAAAGGACCGACGACCATCGTCGCTGTCGTCGTGCTCGCCATAGGCCTGTGGGCGTTCCTGGGCATCCGTCCGATCACGTCGCGCCAGCCGGGAACCGTCGTGAGCGGCGCGCCGGCGCAGATCGTCGAGCCGTCCGATGCAGCGGCCGTCCCGGTCGTCACGCCGACCGAGGCGGCGGCAGCGGCGATCGCGCCGATCGGCGCCGTCGCCGACGTCGAGGCCGTTGCCGCCCGTGCCGCGCTCGCTACTCCGTTGCCTGCGACCGATGCCACCCTTTCGACGGCGACCAGTACGGCTGAGCTCATCGAATCGCCGCCTTCGTTCGATTCCCCGATGTCGACGCCGGGCCTGGTTTCCGACGCACTGGCGGCCGGTGCACTGGTCCTTCCGATTGCGGACCCGCTGGCGATGCCGGCATCGCCGTCGCTGCCCGCGCCCGGACAGCACATTGCCGGCTCCGTGCGGCACGAGGAAAGCGCTTCCCGCGCACACGTCTCGCCGCCGTCCGCGTCGGCCCCGGCGCCCTCGAAACCGTCGCCCGCTCTCTCGTCGCCCGCCGGACATGCGGCCGTCGATGCCGCTCCTGCGCGCCGCAGCGCGAATCGCGTGGGGAAATCGGCGAGTTGGCTGAACCGGTTGCGCGCCGAACTGGCTGCCTGCGAAGGCGACTTCGTCGCGCGTACGATCTGCAGGGAGACGGCCAAGCACCGGCATTGCGCGTCGGCCGATGCCTGGGGCAAGGTTTCGGAGTGCCCCGCCGCGCGGCTACCCGACCTCGCGAACTTCAACTGACGGCGCAGCGCAACGATGCAGGGACACGACGATCTCGCCGATCCTTCCTGCGGACCGCTCGCCGTCGCGGGGGCCTGGGGCAACGTGCGGGCGCTGGCCACGCTGCTGATCACTTTCGCCGGGATTGCCTCGGCAGGTCTTCTCGCTGCCGCTTCCGCGACGTCCGTCTCGTATCCGCTCGGCGCGATCCTCGCTGCAGTGCTTGCCGCGCTCGGCATCAGCGCCGCCGGCTCGCAGTTCGTGGAGCAGGCAGCGGGTCGTCCGGTCTCGGGCGTCGCGCGCGCATTCGCCGCAACACCGCGCATCCTGCTCGGAAGCCTGCTGCTGATCGCGGTGCTCGTTGCCTTGCTCGCTGCGTTCCTGCTCGTGTCGGCAGCGATGCTCTACGCGTGCCGCCTGCCCGTCGTCGGACCCATTCTTCTGCTCGTCGTGGCGCCGGCGCTGACGATCGGCGGTGCAGTGCTCCTGGGCGCGCTCGCTGCCGGGGCGCTGCTGACGCTGGCAGCGCTGTGGGAGGGCCACTCGCTACGCACCGCGTTGTCGCAACTGTGCGCGATCGCCGCAAAGCGCAATCACCGGGCCTTGGTCGACCTGCTGCTGCCGCTGCTCGTCGCCGGCTCGCTCGCCGTCGTCGGCTCGATCTTCGTGTTCGCAGCCTTCGTGCTCGTCGCCTCGCTGGCGGCTGCGCTGTCCGGCGCGATGGGCTTCGAGGATTGGCTCGCGGGCCTCGCCGCCTGGCCTTCGCTGGTCGGCGATGCCACGGCGACGACGGCATGGGCCGGCGTCGCGATCCTCGCGACGATCGTGAGCGCGCTATGGGTCTCCGTTCTTCTGTTCGCCGTGGCGATCGGGTACCGGCGTTGCGCCGAAGGGGTCGACATCGCCATCGCCAGGGCAGCGGTTGCGCGCGCGATCATCGAGTTGCAGGTGAGGAGGGTCGAGGCGGTCGAGGAAGTCGCGGCGTTCGCGCGCCGGATCCTCGGATCGGTCGTGCCGAAGCCGGGGAGGGGAGCGCTGGTTCCCATCGCTCCTGCGCCGGCCGGTGCAGCGACTGCAACGACAGGTCTCGCCGGGCTGCCGGCCTCGCGGATCTCGTGCGCGCACTGCGCATCGGACGCGCAGCCCGACGACGTGTACTGCGGAAACTGCGGACAGCGGCTGTCGCCCCCGCTCGTCGCCTGAATGCCGTCCTGCACCGACGCGCGGCCGGTGCGTCGCGCGATGGTGTTCGCGATCGTCGCCTTCGCGCTGCTGATGATGTCGGTCGATTCGACGATCGTCGCGACCGCGCTCGACTCGCTGCAGCGCGGCCTCGACACGTCGATCAACTGGGCCGGATGGACGATCACCGCCTATTCGCTCGGCTTCGTGCTGATGCTGCCGGTGAGCGGCAAGCTCGCCGAGCGCTACGGTCGGCGCCGCGTCTTCATCGGATCGGTGTTCGCGTTCACGGTTGCTTCGCTTTGCTGCGGCCTGGCCGACGACATCTTCGTGCTCATCGCGCTGCGTGCATTGCAGGCGGCCGGCGGCGCCGGATTCACGCCGTCGGCCACCGGCATCGTCGTCGACCATTTCGGCGACCAGCGCGATCGCGCGGTCAGTCTGTTCGGCAGCATCTTCCCGATCGGCGCAATGATCGGTCCGATCTTCGGCGGCCTGTTCGTCACCTACTGGAGCTGGCGCGCCGTGTTCTTCGTCAACGTGCCGATCGGCATCGTCGTCGTCGCGCTCGCGTGGCGCTACGTGCCGCACGATCGACCGAAGGCCAGGCCGGAGCGCGTGCCGATGGACGCAATGGGCATGGCGCTGCTCGGCGTGGGAATGCTCACGGGAATGCTCGCGGTGAGCTATCTCGGCGAGCCGGGCGCCGATCCGTCGTCGCTCTCCTTCGTCGCGCCTGCGCTCGTCGCGGTCGCCGCGCTGTGGCGCTTCTTCCACCACGTCGAAAGGATCGCGCATCCGTTCATCGCGCCGCGGCTCATTCACGGACGCGGCTTCGGCGCGGTGAACCTCGTCAATACGCTGTTCGGCGGCGTCACCACCGGAACGATGGTGCTCGTGCCGTTGTACGCGACGAACCGCTACGGAATCGATGCGCTCGGTGCAGCGACGCTGCTCGTTGCGCAGGGCGCCGCGGCCATCGTCTTTTCGGTGATCTCGGCGCTGCTGCTGCGTCGCACCGGCCACCGGCTGCCGCTGTACGCGGGCGGCATCGCGATCACCGCCGGCATGCTTCTGCTGGCCGTTGCGCCGCCCGCCGGCGTCTCGCCGTATGCGTGGCTGGCCGGCGGGGCCTTCATCGTCGGCGCCGGCCGCGGAGCGATCAATCCGGCCAGTCGCAACGCGGGGCTGCAACTGGCTCCGGAGCATTCGTCGATCCTCGCCGCGCTGCGCACCGCTTCGCTGCAGGTCGGGTCGATCAGCACCGTGTCGATCGTCACCGCGATCCTCGCCGGCGCTGCCGCTCCCGGCGAGGTGCAGGCGCGCGTCTATGCGATCGCGGCCGTGGTGCTCGTGGCTGCGTTGTCGTTGATTCGGCGCGTTCCCGAGCACCACGGATCGTGGTAAACCCGGCCGGGTCGGACCTTCGCCCAGGAGATGCAGGTGCGTATTTCGCGACGCAAGGCGCTGTCGAGTGCGCTCGCGCTCGGCGCGACGACAGCGCTGCTCGCCGGAAGAGTCCGCGGGGAACGTGCATCGCCGCCGGCCGACCGCATCCGGCCGCCGGGCGCGCTCGCCGACGCTGAATTCCTCGACGCCTGCGTGCGCTGCGGCCTGTGCGTGCGCGCCTGCCCGTACGACGTGCTGCGCCTGGCCGATCTCGGCGAACCGCTGCCGGTGGGAACGCCGTATTTCGTCGCTCGCGAGAACGCTTGCCGGATGTGCGAGGACATTCCCTGCGTGCCGGCCTGCCCCACCGGGGCGCTCGATCGGTCGCTCGTCGACGTGCGCGAAGCGCGCATGGGCGTGGCCGATCTCACCGACGCCGAGCGCTGCCTCAGCTACAGCGGTGCGGCCTACTGCCATGCCTGCTTCCAGGCCTGTCCGGTCAAGGGCGAGGCGATCCGCATGCAGCAGGGCCGCACCCCCGGCGGCGGCCTGATCCGGCCGGTCGTCGATCCCGATCGCTGCACCGGCTGCGGCCTGTGCGAGCAGGCGTGCGTGCTCGACGGCACGGCCGCCATCACGGTGCGGGCCAACCATGTCTCGCATCGCTGAGCGGCCGCTCGCGCGGCGCACGGCGAGCCGACATCGCAGCCGCTGGCTGGTTGCGCGCCGCGCCTTGCAATTGCTGGTGCTCGCCGCCTTTCTCGCCGGACCCTGGGCCGGGTTGTGGGTGGTGCGCGGGACGCTCGCGTCGAGCGAATGGTTCGGCGTGCTGCCGCTGACCGATCCATTCGTCGCGCTGCAGTCGCTGCTCGCGCATCGATCGCTGGCCCCCATTGCGCTGTTCGGCGCCGGCGTCGTTGCGGCGTTCTACGTCGTATTCGGCGGCCGCTCGTTCTGCGCGTGGGTCTGCCCGATCAATCCGGTGACCGACCTGGCGGCGTCGCTGCGCACGAAGCTGCGACTGCCGGGCCTGCTCGGCGCGCGACGACTCGATCGGCGCCTGCGCTATGGCGTGCTCGTCGTCGCGCTGGCGAGCTCCGCGCTGCTGGGAAGCGTCGCCTGGGAGGCGATCAATCCGATCACGTTGCTGCATCGCGCGTTGCTGTTCGGGCTGGTCGGCGGCTACGGCGTCGTCCTTGCCGTGTTCCTGTTCGACCTGCTCGTCGTGCCGCGCGGCTGGTGCGGCCACCTGTGCCCGGTAGGCGCGTTCTACGGCCTCGCAGGACGCGCCGCCGTGCTGCATGTCAGCGCGCCGAGGCGCGATGCGTGCACGCAGTGCGGCGATTGCTTTCGCGCCTGTCCCGAGCCGCACGTGATCGCTCCCGCACTGTACGGCGCGGGACACGGGCGCGGCCCGACGATCGCCAGCGCCGACTGCACCCGTTGCGCGCGCTGCATCGACGTGTGCGACGAGCACGTGTTCGACTGGCAGTGGCGACGCAGCGATCGGGAGGGCCGGGCGATGACGCTTCCGCGCACGAATCCGAAGTGAACGTCACCGATCGGGCGCCGACGGCGCAACCGGCGCGTGACGAAGCGCAGCCCCTCCTGGGAGAACGCGCGCGCTCGAGGATCCTGTTCGGCGTGTCCGCCGCGGCCTTTCTCGGCCCGTTCACGCAGACCGTGTACGCACCCAGCCTGGTCGAGCTCGGCGTCGATCTGCACGCGAGCACGCTGATGGTCAACCTGACCATCTCGGTGTACTCGATCATCTTCGCCGTCAGCAGCTTCGTCTGGGGCCCGCTTGCCGACAGCCGCGGACGACGGGCCATGCTGCTCTCGGGGCTGGCGCTCTTCGTGACGGGTTCGCTGCTGTGCCTGTTCGCGTCGTCGTATTCACTGTTCCTCGTCGGACGGATCGTCCAGGCCTGCGGCATCAGCACCGGATCGGTGGTCGCCGCCACCGTGATCGGCGACGTCTACGCGCCGTCGCAGCGACAGCACGCGATGAGCACGAACCAGCTCGTCGTCTTTCTCGGCCCGGTGTTCGGACCGGTGATCGGCGGATTCGTCGCCGGCTACCTGCACTGGCAGTGGGCGTTCGGCGTCCTCGCATTCGCGGGCGTCGTCGTGCTGTTCTACGACCGGGCGGTGGTACCCGAAACGCTGCACCATGCCGCACCCGCCGGCAGCATCAGCTTCGACCGCGTGCGCAGCGTCGTGCGCGACCCGGCCGCGCGGGCGATCCTGCTGCTCGGCTTCGGCCAGTTCTACGGTTACTACGTGTTCCTCGTGTTCCTGCCGCTGCTCGTCGAACCCTTCGGCCTGTCCACGGCGCAGAAAGGACTTGCGTTCGTGCCGCTGACCGCTGGCATTCTCGGCGGCATCAGCCATGCGAAGCGCAGGCTCGCGCATTGGCCGAGCGAGGGGATCATCGGCATCGCTTCGTGGGCGATGGCCGCAACGGTGTTGCTGTTGTGGTTGCTGCTCATCACCGATACGCTCGCGCTTTGGCTGCTCGCTGCGGCGATGATGCTGTTCGGTGGGCTGCTCGGTGCGAGCCTGCCGGCGCAGTCGACGCTGCTGGTGAGCCTCTTCAGCGCGAATCGCGCCACTGCGATGGGCATCTACAACTTCACGCGTTTCATCGGTGCGGCCTCCGGCCCGCTGCTGGGAGCGGTCGTCGCCGATGCCTTCGGCGACGCGGCGATGCTGGCCTCGCTCGGAGCGTTCCTGCTGATCGCGGCCTACGCCATCCGGAGCAGCACCGCGGCGGCCGGCCATCGTCGCAAGGCATGAGCCGCGGAGGGAGATCATGTTCAAGCGCATCGACCACATCGAACTCGTGACGTCCGACGAAGAGCGCGCCGTGCGCTTCTACACCGAAGTGCTCGGCTTCAGCGTGCGCTCGCGCTTCACCGTTCCCGGAGGCCTGAAGCTCGTCTATCTCGATCTCGGCGACACGACGGTGGAGTTGATGAGCTGGACCGAAACGCAGCCCGAGCCGCGCCTGGAGGGGGAGCGCCTGGGCTATCGGATGATGGCGCTCGAGGTCGATGACATGCAGGCGGCGCTCGAAGCACTTGGAGCGCAGGGCGTCGAATGTACCTGGGGGCCGCTGGTTCGTCCGGCGTATGCTCGGGCAGAGATTCGCGATCCGGACGGCAATTCGATCGAGCTTCGCCAGTGGATAGATCGTCGATAGCGAGTCGAACCCGACGCAGAGCGAAATGGACAAGCAGGTGCAGATCGAGCGCGCGCAGCGCTTCCGCGCGCTGCACGATCGCAGCCGGGTACTGCTGCTTCCCAATGCCTGGGACGCCGGCAGCGCCCGCATCTTCGAAGACCTCGGCTTCGACGCGATCGCTACGACCAGCGGCGGCGTGGCCTGGTCGCTGGGCTACGCCGACGGCGAGCACGCTCCGCTCGAAGAGGTGATCCGCGCGGTATGGCGCATCGTGCGCGTGGTCTCGCTGCCGGTCACCGTCGATTTCGAGGCCGGCTATGCCGAGTCGCCCGAAGCGGTGGCGGCCAGCGTGCGCGCGGTCATCGATGCCGGCGCCGCCGGCATCAACCTCGAAGACGGCATCCATCACGAGCGGTTGCGCGACATCGACGACGCCGCCCGGCGCATCGCAGCCGCGCGCGAAGCCGCACGCGACATGGGCGTGCCGATCGTGATCAATGCACGCATCGACGCGTGGATCATCGGCGGCGAAGCCGGTGCCGCCGAGCGTTTCGACGAGACGCTGCGACGTGCGCAAACCTATCTCGCCGCCGGCGCCGACTGCATCTACCCGATCGCGCTCGCCGACGCCGACACGATTGCCCGTTTGTGCACGGAACTCGACGCGCCGATCAACGTCGGCTTGCGCCCGGGCCTTCCCGACCTCGCGACGCTCGCCGGTCTCGGCGTGGCGCGGGTCAGTACCGCCACCCGCCTGGCCTCGCTCGCGCTGTCGCAGGCGCGCGACGCGGCGCGCGAATGGCGCGACACCGGACGCTTCGCTTTTCTCGATGCCGGCTTCGCTTATCCGGAGCTGCAGCGCCTCTTTCCCGATACCTGAACGCAGGAGGTACTCGATGCAACAACGTCTGGACTACAAGCAGGCGTCGCCAGCGGCATTCAACGCGATGCTCCATACCGAGCACCAGGTCCACAAGAGTGGCCTGGAGGAATCGCTGCTCGAACTGGTGAAGACGCGCGCCTCGCAGATCAACGGCTGCGCCTGGTGCCTGGACATGCACACGAAGGATGCGCGCGCGCGCGGTGAAACCGAGCAGCGCCTGTACCTCGTCTCGGCATGGCGCGAAGCACCGTTCTATACCGACCGCGAGCGCGCCGCGCTCGCCTGGACCGAAGCGGTCACGAAGATCGCCGAAACGAACGAGGTATCCGAGGAGGTGTACGAGCAGGCGCGCGCGCATTTCGACGAGAAGGCGCTGGTCGATCTCACGCTCGCGATCGTCGCGATCAACGGCTGGAACCGGATGAACGTCGCCTTCCGCACGAAGGTGGGCGACTACGTCAGCCCGCACGCCAAGCCGTGACAGATCCGCTTTCCGATCGAAACATCGTCGTCACCGGCGGCGAAGGCGCGCTGGGCTTGGTGGTGGTCCGCCGCCTGCTGCAGGCCGGGGCCACCTGTCACCTGCCGAGTCGTCGCATGGGCGCCTCCGCGTCGATTGCGCCGGACGAGCGCGTGCACGTGGTCGGCGGCGTCGAACTCACCGACCAGGCAGCGGTCGACCGCTTCTACGACGCGCTGCCGGCGCTCTGGGCCTCGGTGCATCTGGCCGGCGGCTTCGCGATGGCCGGAATCGTCGATACGACGGGTGCGGATTTCCTGCGGATGATCGAAGCGAACGCGCTGACCGCGTTCCTGTGCTCGCGAGCAGCAGTTCGCGTCATGCGCCGAACCGGCGACGGAGGACGCATCGTCAACGTTTCGGCGCGGCCCGGAATCGACCCGCGCAAGGGGGCGCAGATGGCGGCCTACGCCGCAAGCAAGGCTGCGGTGACGGCGCTCACGATAGCGCTCGCCGAGGAGTTGAAGGGCGAGCGCATCCTGGTGAACGCGCTGGCGCCGTCGACGCTCGACACGCCCGCCAATCGGCGCGCGATGCCCGATGCCGACACCTCGAGATGGCTCGCGCCCGAGGCGGCGGCCGAGGCGGTGCTGCAACTGGTCTCGCCCGCCAATCGTCAGATCAGCGGCGCCGTGCTACCGATGTACGCGCGCGCCTGAGCGACGCGCGTGCAACGCCTGCCGGATGCCGTATCGTTCGGTCGATGCGTACCTTCGAAGATGATGGGGGCCGTCGCTGGCAGGCGGCGCTGCTCGAAGCGTCGTGGGGAAACGTGCTCCTCGTGTTCAGCGCGCTCGTTGGCGACGACACGCGCCAGCAGCTGCTCGATGCGCAGAACATGAGCGAGGCGGTGTCCCGCCTGGCAGCGATGAGCGACGACGAATTGCGTTCGCTGCTGTCGACGGCGAGCGCGTGGGATCCGGGCAGCGCCGGCGCGTGAGCGAGCCGCGACGAGCCCGAACGTCAGCAGCGCATCGGGCTCATCGTGGCCGACGAGTCACGAATGCCGTCGAGGACGCGCTCCCGATCCAGTCCGACGTTGTCATGCTCGAGCACGCGTTCGGCGCGATAGCTCGAACGCACGAACGGCCCGGCCACCGCTTCGAGGAAACCCTTCGCGAGCGCCGCATCTCGATACGTGCGGAACTGCTCCGGATCGACGTAGCGCTGCACCGGAAGGTGGTTCGGCGTGGGACGCATGTACTGGCCCATCGTCACGACGTCCACGCCGGCCTCGCGCATGTCGTCGAGCGCCTCGTCGATCTCGCCATCGGTTTCGCCCAGCCCCAGCATCAGGCTCGTCTTGGTGATCGTCCGCGGCGCGTGCGCCTTCGCGAAGCGCAGCACCTCGAGTGTCTGCTCGTAGCCCGCGCGGGCGTCGCGCACCGGATGCGTGAGGCGCCGGACCGTCTCCAGGTTCTGCGCGTAGGTGGCGAGGCCCGCGTCGAGCACCGTCGCGACGTGCTCGTGGATCCCCTGGAAGTCAGGCGTCAGCGCCTCCACCGCGGTGCCCGGCGTGCGCTCGTGGATCGCACGAATGCATGACGCGTAGTGCGTAGCGCCCAGGTCAAGCAGGTCGTCGCGGTCCACCGAAGTGAGCACCACGTAGCGAAGACCCATCAGCGCGACGGCATCCGCCACGTTGGCCGGTTCGCGCGCATCGAGCCATCCTTTCGGATTGCCGGTGTTCACCGAGCAGAAGCGGCAGGCGCGCGTGCAGACCGAGCCCATCAGCATGAACGTCGCGGTGCCGCGTCCCCAGCATTCGGCGATGTTCGGGCACTTGGACTCGGCGCACACCGTGGACAGGCGATGCGAGCGGACGATCTCGGCCACCTCGCGATAGCGCGCGCCGCCGGGGATGCCCACGCGCAGCCACGATGGCTTCGGGCCGGCGTCACGCATCTTCGTATCCGCGCCCGGCTTGATTCCGTCCAGGATCGCGCGCGTGCCCTGCGGCGTGTCGATCTTGGTCCCGGAGGCGGGGCGACGGGGGTGAGGGGTGTCGTTCATCGGGAGGAGTCGATCGCGAAGTCGCGCGCAGGGATGGCCAAGCAAGCGTCATGATATCGAGACGCGCCGCACCCGCTTGTGGATGGATCGGAGGCTCCTGTCCCCAGAGACCGAGGATCGACCGACATGGCTGCAACAGCATCCTCGCCGCTCATCGTCGAGTCCCGCCCGCTGGTCGGCATCTCGGCCGGAGGATGGTGCGGCGCGACAAATGCACAGGCCCGATGAACCTTTGCCCCCTACAGTGGCAAGGACACCGAGGTGGGCCAAGCCATGACCGATGAGCAGTTGGACGAACTGATGAAACTCGCCGCAAGGGGCGATAGCGATGCACAGCAAATGATCGACGCGTGGATTGCCCGAGCGCTCTCACCGCTGTGCGCGACGCCGCCGCGGCCCGATGAAGTGACCTGGCTGAACGACGAGCCGGAATGCTGCTGCATCTGCTCGGGGGACGAGCGGCTCGCGGCCTGACGCCGCCCGCCAGGCGTCGCATCGATGGTGGCCAAGGGCGGAATCGCCCTCGGCGATCGATTTTGCTCGCTACGCTCGCGAAATCGATGGTGGCCAAGGGCGGAATCGCCCTCGGCGATCGATTTTGCTCGCTACGCTCGCGAAATCGATGGTGGCCAAGGGCGGAATCGAACCACCGACACAAGGATTTTCAGTCCTCTGCTCTACCAACTGAGCTACTTGGCCCCGGGGCGCGAGGCGGACCCGCCGCGCCGGAAAGGCCGCAATCTTAGCAGATGCCCCGTGCGCGCCGAGGTGCGGCACCTATAATCCGCCCATGTCGGACAGCAGCGATCTACTCCGCACCGACGTTGCCGTCGTCGGTCGCGGCGCGGTGGGCGTGGCGGCGGCGCTCGCGCTGTCGCGCGCCGGTCTGTCCACCGTACTCGTCGGCGCGCAACCGGTGCCCGATGCGATGGACGAATCCGACGCCTGGGATTTGCGCGTCTTCGCGCTGTCGCCGGCCACGCGCCGGCTGCTCGAGTCGATCGATGCCTGGCAGGCGCTCGATGCACATCGCGTCGCGCCGGTCTACGACATGCGCGTATTCCCCGCCTTCGGTTCGCAGGACGACGAGTTGCACTTCAGCGCCTACGAGTCGTGCATCGAGGCGCTCGCCTGGATCGTCGAGCAGCGCAACCTGATGCGTGCGCTCGACGAGGCGCAGCAGGCCGCATCGCTGCAAATCGTCGACGAGCGCTTCGAGGGCTTCGACAACGCGGTGCACGCCGCGTCGCCGGCGCAGGAACCGTTCATTCGGCTGCTTCTCGACGGTGGCCGTCGCATCGAGGCGCGCCTGGTCGTCGGCGCCGACGGTGCTGCTTCGCGCGTGCGCGAAGCGGCCGGCATCGGCAGTCGCGTTTCCGACTATCCGCAGCGCGCGCTCGTCGCGCACTTCGATACCTCGCTGTCGCATCGCGACGTCGCCTGGCAGTGGTTCGGCGAGCACGGCGTGCTGGCACTGCTGCCGTTGCCGGTTACCGGTCTCGCGCAGGTGCCGGCCGGGCGCGTGAGCATGGTCTGGGCGGCGCCGCACGAACTCGCCGACGAACTGCAGGCGATGACGCCCGATCAACTTGCCGCCCGGGTGCAGCAGGCAACCGGTTCCGCACTCGGCTCGATGACTTCGATCTCGCGCGTCGCCGGTTTCCCGCTGCGCCTGGCGCGTGCCTCGTCGATGATCGCGCCTCGTGTCGCGCTGGTGGGCGACGCGGCGCACGTCGTCCATCCGCTGGCCGGGCAGGGCATGAATTTGGGCTTCGGCGACGTCGAGGCGTTGATGCGCACGCTGCGCGAGCGCGAGGCGACGCGCGATCCCGGCGATCGCCTGCTGCTGCGCCGATATGAGCGCGTTCGCGCCGAGCCGGTCGCGGCGATGCGCCGCACCACCGACGGCCTGCAGCGGCTTTTCGACCCCGTGCGGCCGCTCGCACCGAAGCCGGTTGCGCCCTTCGTGCGCTCGTTCGTCACCCTGGGCTGGCGCGCCGTGGCACGATCTGGCTGGATCCGGAAACGGCTGGTCGCGCAGGCGGTACGCTGAGCGCGCAACGCATTCACGAGGTTTCGTTCATGTTCCGCATTTGTTCGCGACGCGTGCGTCGCCTGGCCGTCTCGTTCGGCGCAGCCGCCTTCGGTGTTTCGCTGATGCTCGCTGCGCCGCTTTCGCAGGCGCAGAAGGCCACCGACGATGCGGCCGAAGCGCGCGTCAGGGCGGCGATGGAGCAGATCACCGGCGGCCGCTCGAAGGTCGACGAGGTTCGCGCCACGCCCATTCCCGGGATGTACGAAGTCCGCGTCGGCACGCGGCTGCTCTACGTGGACGGGCAGGGCAAGTACATGTTCCTCGACGGCGACCTGATCGACCTGAAGTCGCAGCGCAATCTCACGCAGGAGCGCGTCGAGCAGCTGCAGACGATCGATTTCGGCGTGCTGCCGCTCGACCTCGCCATCAAGCAGGTCAACGGCAAGGGCAAGCGCGTCGTCGCCGTGTTCGAGGACGCCAACTGCGGCTACTGCAAACGGTTGCGTGCCGATCTCGTGAAGCTCGACGACGTGACGATCTACACGTTCCCGCTCGCCTTCCTGGCGGCCGATTCCGAGAGCAAGGCGCGCAAGGCAATGTGCGCGGCCGATCCGGCGCGCGCGTGGAACGACCTGCTGCTGAGCAACCGCGTACCCGACAACGCGGGCACCTGCGAGACGCCGCTGAAGCAGGTGCACGATCTCGCGCAGAAGCTCGGCATCACCGGCACGCCGGTCGTGTTCTTCTCGAACGGCCGCCGGCTCACCGGCTACGCGCCGCCCGAGCAGTTCGGCAAGATGCTCGCCGCGCATTCGAAGGGCTGACCCGCACGAAACGCCGTCGCGAGCGTCCTCGCGACGCACGCCACGGCATCGAAGGCCGCTCAGTGCGGCGGCGTTTCGCCTTTCGGCAACAGCAGCCACATCCGCATCGGCTGACGGGCAAGCCCGGCAAGCCGCCCCGCTTCGTCGCCCGAGCCCCAGAAGAGGTCGGCGCGCACTGCGCCGACGATCGCCGCCCCCCGGTCCTGCGAGACGACGACGCGCCGCAACGGCGCCCCCGTGTCGGGGTGCGTGCCGTCCACGAAAAGCAGGGCGCCGGGCGGAACGAAAGCCGGGTCGGTGGCCACCGAGCGCATCGGGGTGAGCGCCACGCCGAGCGCGCCCGGCGGACCCGCATCCGGCGCCATCGTGGAAGGCAACTCGCGGAAGAAGATGTAGCGCGGATTGGCGTGCATGACTGCCCGCGCCTGCGACGGGTTCGCGCGCAACCACGCGCGGATCGCTGCCGCATCCACCGCGCCGGGCGCGAGCGCGCCGCGCTCGATCAGCACGCGCCCGATCGCCCGGTATGGATGTCCGTTGTGATCGGCGAATCCCACCCTGACGATCGTTCCGTCGGGCAGGCGTACGCGCCCCGAGCCCTGCACCTGAAGGAAGAACGCTTCGATCGGATCGTCGAGCCAGAGCAGCGTCTTCGGCCGGCGCAGCCCGTCGTTCTCGATGCTCGCGCGCGATGGGTAGGGTCCGGCGGGCCGGCCGTCGCGCAGCCTCTGCCGCGAACCGTCGGGCAGCGCGAGCAGATCGTCGGGCCGCGCCAGCAGCGGCACCTGCGAGCCGCTCACGCGCGTGCGCGTGCCGTGCAGGATCGGTTCGTAGTAGCCGGTGAGCAGTCCTTCGCGCTTGCCGTCTGCGCCGACGAGCGGCCAGGCATCGAAGCGTTGGGCGAGCCAGCGCGCAAGGTCTTCGGGGGCGGGAAGCTGTCGGCACAGCTCCGGCCACGGCGGCGGCGCACGCGCAAGAGCGCATTGCCGCGCAAGGGCTTCTTGAAGGTCCTCCAGTTCGTCGTCGTTCCATCCCGGCAGCGCGTCCACGCGAAGCGGCGCGCGCATCCGCGACTCGCTCGCCGGCGTCGAACCCTCTTGCGTGTGCGCTGCAGCCTCACGCTGCGACGCCGGCGTCTCGCGGGCCGACGTCGAGGCCTCGCGCGCAGGTATCGACGAGGCGTGCCCCGAGCTGGTTGCATCGGGCGCGGGCACCGACGCGCAGCCGGCGATGATCAGCGCGAGTGTCGCGCAGATCCACGCGACGGTGCTCGCGCGCATCCGACGAGACATTCGCGCGAGCGCGCCGTCGAAAAACGGAATGCCGATCAATGCAGCGTTCGCGGCATGCTCAGCGCGAACTGCGGAATCTCGACATCGAAGCGCTCCCCGTCCTCGGCCACGAAGAAGTAGCTGCCGCGCATCTCCCCGGTGGGCGTGGCGAGCTGGCTGCCGCTCGTGTACTCGAAGCGCTCGCCGGGCGCGAGCAGCGGCTGCTGTCCGACGACACCCAGGCCCTTGACCTCGATGGACCGGCCGTCGTCGTCGCTGATGTACCAGTGACGGCTGATGAGTTGCGCGGCGACATTGCCCTGATTGGTGATGCGAATGGTGTACGCGAACGAATAGCAGGAGTCGTCCGGCTTCGACTGTTCCGGCAGATACGAGGTCTGCACCTCGACGCGGAAGTCGTATCGCTTCTGGGGATCGGGCACGGCAGGCGCAGTTCGGTGGCTGGCTACAATTGTAGACACGCATGTTGCGTGCGTTCGCGAATCCCTCCGAATGAGCACCGAATTCCTGCTGGCCCCAAGCATCCTGTCCGCCGATTTCGCGCGCCTGGGCGAGGAGGTGCGCGCCGTTCAGGCGGCGGGCGCCGACTGGATCCACTTCGACGTCATGGACAACCACTACGTGCCGAACCTGAGCATCGGCCCGATGGTGTGCGAGGCGTTGCGTCCTCACGTGGAGATCCCGATCGACGTGCACCTGATGGTCGAGCCGGTCGATCGCATCGTCGCCGACTTTGCGAAGGCCGGTGCGAGCTGGATCAGTTTTCATCCGGAAGCCACGCGCCACGTCGATCGCACGCTCGAGTTGATCCGCGACCACGGCTGCAAGGCCGGCCTGGTGTTCAATCCGGCCACGCCGCTGAACTGGCTCGACTACCTGATGGACCGCATCGATCTCGTGCTGCTGATGTCGGTCAATCCCGGATTCGGCGGACAGAAGTTCATCGCGTCGGCGCTGCCGAAGCTGCGCGCCACGCGCGAGCGCATCGACGCGCACGTGAAGCAGGGCGGACAGCCGATCCGCCTCGAGATCGACGGAGGCGTCAAGGTCGAGAACGTGGCCGAGTGCGCACGCGCCGGCGCCGACACCTTCGTTGCCGGTTCGGCGGTGTTCGGCGCGCCCGATGCCGACGGTGGCTACCGCGGAATCGTCCGGGCGTTTCGCTCGGCGCTGGCGGGCGCGTGAACGCAGCGAACCCTGTACGACGCGCGAACGTTTCGTCGCGCGCGACGCGAACGACCTTCCGGGCACGGGCCGTCCTGCTCGACCTCGATGGCACGCTGCTCGATACCGTCGCCGATCTCGCGGCAGCGGTGGATGCGATGCTTGTCGAAGTGGGCAGGGCGCCGATCGGCGAGGAAACGGTGCGCACCTACGTCGGCAAGGGCGCGCGAGTGCTCGTGCGGCGCGCATTGGCCGGTTCTCTCGATGCACCCTGCGACGACGACGCGGTCGATGCGGCGATGCCGGTATTCGAGCGCCACTACGCGCGCCGCAACGGCACCAGCGCGCGCCTGTATCCGAACGTCGTCGAAGGCCTAGCCGCGCTGCGCGCGAAAGGCCTTGCGCTCGCCTGCGTCACCAACAAGCCGCAGGGCTTCACCGATGCGCTGCTCGCTCGAACCGGACTGGCGGCGTACTTCGCCGTCGTCGTCGGCGCCGATGCACGTCTCGCGCGCAAGCCCGATCCCCAACCGCTGTTGCATGCGTGCGAGCGCCTCGGCGTTTCGCCCGCCCAGGCAGTGGCCGTCGGCGACTCGATGAACGACGTGCAGGCGGCGCGCGCTGCCGGCATGCGGGTGATCGTCGTGCCCTACGGCTACAACGAGGGCCGGCCGTCGTCGGCTCTCGATGCCGACGCCCACGTGGACGATCTGCAACAGGCCGCCGCGCGCATCGTGATGCTATAGTCGCAGCCGAGCACGTTCCGGTTTCCTGCAACTTCATGCGTCCTGTTCGGGAATTTCAGCCGCTTCGCACCTGGCGTCGCTGGCATTGGCGGTGCTGGCGCTGATCGCCGCACTGCCGTGCGCCGGCCGCCGCGCCGCGCGCCCGCGTTCCTGAACTCCCGATAGAACCGCGCCCTCGGCGCTCTCGCGAAGCGAGTCGGCTTCGCGACGGAACGGACGTCATGACCGAACCCGGATTCCGCGCACTCGCTGCGCGCGGCTACAACCGCATACCGCTCGTGCTCGAGTGTCTCGCCGACCTCGACACGCCGCTCACGCTGTACCGCAAACTCGCCGACGCACCGTGGAGCTTCCTGCTCGAGTCGGTGGTCGGCGGCGAGCGATCGGCGCGCTACTCGTTCATCGGACTGCCGGCGCGCACCGTGCTGCGCTCCACCGCCGATGGAGCGGAGTTGCTGCGCGACGGGGAACTCGTCGAGCGCCGTCCGGGCAACCCGCTCGATTTCGTCGAGGCCTTCCGCAGTGGCTTTCGCGTCGCACCGTGTGCTGCGCTGCCGCGTTCCTGCGGCGGACTCGCCGGGTATTTCGGCTACGACGCCGTGCGCCACATCGAGCCGAGCGTGCGGGTACGCGCCAAGTCCGATCCGGTCGGCGTGCCCGACCTGCTGCTGATGCTGTGCGAGGAACTCGCTGTCGTCGACAACGTCGCCGGGCGGATCTACCTCGTCGTCCACGTCGATCCGCAGCACGACGAGGCGTACGAGCGTGGGATCGAGCGGCTGCAGGCGCTGCGCCGACGGCTCGCTGCGCCCATCGACGCACCGGCGTCGCCGAAGTTCGAACGTGGCAGCGAGCATCGTCCGTTCGCGCGCGACGAGTACCTGTCGGCGGTGGCGCGCGCCCAGGCGTACATCGCCGCCGGCGACGCGATGCAGATCCAGGTGGGGCAACTGGTCGAACGCACGTTCCGCCCGCACCCGTTGACGCTGTATCGCGCGCTTCGTTCGATCAATCCGTCGCCGTATCTGTACTACTACGACTTCGACGACTTCCACGTCGTCGGATCGTCGCCCGAGATCCTCGTGCGTCGCGACCGGCTCGACGACGGCGACCGCGTCACCGTGCGGCCGCTGGCCGGCACGCGTCGTCGCGGCGCCACCACCGAAGAGGACGAAGCGCTTGCTGCCGAACTGCTCGCCGATCCGAAGGAGCGCGCCGAGCACCTGATGCTGATCGACCTCGCGCGCAACGACGTCGGCCGCATCGCGCGTACCGGAACCGTCCGGGTGACCGAGCGTTTCGCCGTCGAGAAGTACTCGCACGTGATGCACATCGTGTCGAATGTCGAAGGCCGCATCGATGCCGACGTGGATGCGCTGGACATCGTGCGCGCGACTTTTCCGGCCGGAACGCTGTCCGGCGCGCCGAAGGTACGCGCGATGCAGATCATCGACGAGCTCGAGCCGACGCGGCGAGGCCTGTACGGCGGCGCCTGTGGGTACTTGTCCTTCGCCGGCGACGTCGACCTGGCGATCGCGATCCGCACGGCGGTCGTGCGCGACGGCGTGCTCTACGCGCAGGCCGCCGCCGGCGTGGTCGCCGATTCGGTTCCCGAGAACGAATGGCAGGAAACCGAGAACAAGCTGCGCGCGGTGTTGCGCGCGGCGGAACTCGCCGAGGACGGGCTCGCGATGGAAGGAGAGTCGACGTGCTGCTGATGATCGACAATTACGACAGCTTCACCTTCAATCTCGTGCAGTACTTCGCCGAGCTGCACGAGGAAGTGCGTACGGTGCGCAACGACGCGATCGAGCTCGACGCGATCGAAGCGCTGGCGCCCGATCGCATCGTGATTTCGCCGGGGCCGTGCTCGCCCGGCGAGGCCGGCATCTCGGTCGCGCTCGTGCGCCGCTTCGCCGGACGGATACCGATCCTCGGCGTATGCCTGGGGCACCAGGCGATCGGCGCGGCATTCGGCGCGCGCATCGTGCGTGCGCGCCACGTCGTCCACGGCAAGACCGCGACCATTTCGCACGACGGCGCGGGCGTCTTCCGCACGCTTCCCGATCGCTACAGCGCGGTGCGCTACCACTCGCTTGCCGTGGACCTCGCGAGCCTGCCCGACTGCCTCGAGCCGACGGCTTTCAGCGACGACGGCGAACTGATGGGGCTGCGCCATCGCGACTACGCCGTCGAGGGCGTGCAATTCCATCCCGAGTCGCTGCTCACCGAGCACGGCCACGCGCTACTGCGCAATTTCCTGGAGAACTGAGATGACGATCACTGCACAGGAGGCGCTCACGCGCTGCATCGAACACCGCGAGATCTTCCACGACGAGATGCTATCGCTGATGCGCAGCATCATGAGCGGGGAGATGTCCGCGCCGATGATGGCAGCGATCCTGATGGGCCTGCGGGTGAAGAAGGAGACGGTGGGCGAGATCGCCGCGGCGGCGCAGGTGATGCGCGAGTTCGCCAACAAGGTCGAGGTGGACGGCGCAGCGCATTTCGTCGACGTCGTCGGCACCGGCGGCGACGGTTCGCACACCTTCAACATCTCGACAGCCTCGGCTTTCGTCGCCGCCGCCGCCGGCGCCACTGTCGCCAAGCACGGCAATCGCGGCGTTTCGTCGAAGTCGGGTTCGGCCGATGCGCTCGAAGCGCTCGGCGCCAACATCATGCTCGAGCCGCGGCAGGTGGCCGACTGCATCCGCGAGACGGGCGTCGGCTTCATGTTCGCGCCGAACCACCACCCGGCAATGAAGAACGTGGCGCCGATTCGCCGCGAGCTCGGCGTGCGGACGATCTTCAACATCCTCGGTCCGCTGACCAATCCGGCGGGCGCACCGAACATCCTGATGGGGGTGTTTCACCCCGACCTCGTGGGGATCCAGGTGCGCGTGATGCAGAATCTCGGAGCGAAGCACGCGCTGGTCGTGTGGGGCAAGGACGGCATGGACGAGGTCTCGCTCGGGGCAGCGACGATGGTGGGCGAACTGCGCGACGGGCGGGTGCGCGAGTACGAGATCCACCCCGAGGACTTCGGCCTGTCGATGGTCAGCAACCGCGGACTGCGCGTGGCCGACGCACTGGAATCGAAGGAAATGGTGCTCGAGGCACTGGACAATCGTCCGGGAACGCCGCGCGAGATCGTCGCGCTGAACGCCGGTGCGGCGCTCTACGCGGCCGACGTCGTCGATTCCATTCCCGCCGGCATCGAGCTTGCCCGCGAGGCCATCGCCAGCGGCGCTGCGCGAGCGCGCCTCGACGCCTTCGTGCGGTTCACGCAACGAGCCGGAAGATGAACAGCGACATTCTCGAGCGCATCGTCACCGTCAAGCGCGACGAGCTGGCTTCCTGCAAGCGCGAGCGCCCTTTCGTTGCCGCCCGCCGAAAGGCCGAGGCGGCGGTTCGGGCCGATCCCCCCCGAGGCTTCGAGGCGGCGATGCGCGTGCGCATCGAGCGCGGCGACCCGGCGGTGATCGCCGAGATCAAGCAGGCGAGCCCGAGCAAGGGCGTGCTGCGCGAACCCTTCGATCCGCCGGCGATCGCGCGCAGTTACGAGCGGCACGGCGCCGCGTGCCTGTCGGTGCTCACCGATGAAACCTTTTTTCGCGGCGCGCTGAGCGACCTGCGCGCTGCCCGCGCCGCCTGCGCGCTGCCCGCGCTGCGCAAGGACTTCATCGTCGATGCCTATCAGCTTTACGAGGCGCGCAGCAGCGGTGCCGACGCGATCCTGCTGATCGCGGCCGTGCTCGACGATGTGCAGCTCGCCGACTTCGCGTCGATCGCGTGCGACCTGCGCATGGACGTGCTCGTCGAAGTGCACGCGGCCGACGAACTCGGGCGCGCCCTGCAACTCGACACGGCGCTCGTCGGCATCAACAACCGCAACCTGCGCAGCTTCGACGTCTCGCTCGACACCACGCTGTCGTTGCTGCCGCTGGTGCCCCCCGGCAAGATCGTCGTCACCGAAAGCGGCATCCGCTCGCGCGAGGATGTCGCGCGCATGCGCGAAGCGGGGGTGAACGGGTTCCTGGTCGGCGAGGCGTTCATGCGCGCGCCCGAACCGGGGGAGGCGCTGGAGGAGCTGTTTTTCTGAAGTGCAGCGAACGGCTACATGCGGGTAGTCCAGTATCCCGGCTCCCTATGCTGGTGAGCTATGGCGTAGATCTGGGGTCCGGCGTATTCGTCAGGTTCGTAGATGACCGTGTACGGGAAGCGATCGAAGTGATAGAGCCGTAGCCCGTGCTCGCCGCGCGGACCACGTTGTTGGTTCTCGACAAGCAGGTCACGCACGCGCTCGAATTCCGCGAGAAACGCCTCGGCCACAGCGCGATTTGCATGCTCCGCGTAATACACCGCAGCATCGCCGAGTTCGGTCTCGGCATCCGGGTGCAGCCAGTAGCTCACGAAATCCGGGAACGGACTCGGGCGAGCGCGTCGTCTCCAGAAACCATCGACGCCTCGCCCCTGCGAACTGCGTCGCGTCTGCTACGCGCGAGTGCGAGCCATTCGGCTTGCACTGGCGATCCCGGCTCCAGGCTGGCGATGAGACGATCGACGAGTTTGGCCCGCTCCTCGGGCGGGAGGCTTAGCGCTTGGGTAGCGATATCTTCGACGTGTGTGGGCATGATCGATCCGGGAGACCTATAGGACAATCCTACATCCGCTGCGGGACGAGCAGTGCGTCGAGTTCGAATGGCTGCGCCGTAAGCATTAGTCCCCTCGGCCTTTCGTACGGCCCAGCCACTCATCGAGCAGCCGCTTCGTCGCCGCCGACCGGCGCTTTTCGATCCCGAGCTTCGCCTCCGTCTTCGGCGGCGCATCCAGCTCGATCTCGCGCTCGATCAGCTCGTCGCGCCGAAACGCGTGCACGCGCAGCCGATCACCCGGGCGCCGCCGTGCGAGTAGCGTCTTGCACGCCGCCTCGTCGGCCACGCGCAGATCGTCGATGGCGACCAGCACGTCACCTGCGGAAAGTCCGCCGCGCTCGGCCGCCTGCCCGTTGTACGCGTTTGCGATCGTCAATTGCCCGTCGCGCATCGCGAGCTTCGCGCCGATCGACGACGGACCCTGCTCGCCTGTGCCGAGTTCGAGTCGAACCCCGAACGGACGCAGCAGCGCGGCGAACGGAAGCTCCGCCGTGCCGTAGGCCCACGCGCGGATCTGCGCATCGAGCCGCAGCCCGACCGCTTCCTCGAGCAGCCGCGGGAATTCGTCTTCCGCGAGACCCTCGCCGCCGTCGAACGCGTTCTTCCCGAAGCGCTCCCACATCGCCCGCAGCACGTCGTCGAGCGAGTGCTTTCCGCGCGTGCGCTCGCGAATCGTCAGGTCGAGCGCGAGCGCAACGAGCGAACCTTTCGCGTAATAGCTGACCACCGCGTTCGGCGCGTTCTCGTCCTGCCGATAGAACTTGATCCACGCATCGAAGCTCGATTCGGCAATGCTCTGCGTGCGCCGACCCGGGCCGCGCTGCACGTTCGAGATCGTTTTGGCGAGCAGCGCAAGATACGCGTCGCGGTCGATGACGCCCGCGCGCACGAGCATCAGGTCGTCGTAGTACGAGGTGAAGCCCTCGAAGATCCACAGCAGCCGTGTGTAGCTTTCGTTCTGCAGGTCCGGCGCGACGAATGCCGCCGGCCGGATGCGTTTGACGTTCCACGAATGAAAATACTCGTGGCTCGCCAGTCCGAGGAACGAGCGGTAGTCCTCCGACGGCTCGCGCATGCCCGCGTGGGGCAGCTCTTTGCGCGAGCAGATCAGCGACGAGCTCGACCGGTGCTCGAGCCCGCCGTAGCCGCTGCCGACGACGAGCACCTGGAACAGGTAGCGGTCGAAGGGGGCGCGCCGGCGACGGGGGTCGAACAGCCGCACCTGCTCGCTGCACACACGGCGCAGATCGCGGCATAGGCGCTCCGTGTCCGCGTCGTGCCGGCCGGTGAGCGCGATCTCGTGCCGGGCGCCGCCGACGTCGAAGGACGCCAGCATGAAGCGCCCCATCTCGACCGGGTGATCGATCAGTTCCTCGTAGTCGCGAGCCCGATACGCGCCGAACGCGTGTTCGCGCGCACCCGCCGAAGGCATCGTCGTCGCCACGCGCCAGTCGGCGTAGGCGTCGCCGGGCGGCGGATCGAGAAGCAGGTCGCACGGCTGCGCCTCGTGGCCTATCGCGCGCAGGAACACGCTCGCGCCGTTGAAGAAGCCGTGCGTCGAATCGAGGTGCGCCGCACGCACCGAGAGATCCCACGCATAGACCTGGTAGCGCACGTGAAGCGCTTCGTCGCAGCGCGCCGCCTGCCACGTCGCCTTGTCGAGCTTGCGCAGCGCCACGCGGCGACCGGACGCGCTCGACGCCTCGATCGACACGACGTTGCGCGCGAACTCGCGGATCATGTAGCTGCCCGGCGTCCATGCGGGCATCGCAACCCGCTGGCCCCGAGGATCGGGATGCGCGATCCTGAGCTCGATCTCGAAGCGATGTGCGTTGGGGTCGATCGGCGTGACGCGGTATCGCAGCGCCGCAGTCTTCTCGGGGATGCTGCCTCGATCGGCTGCGGTGCGACCTCGATCCGGCGCGGCGCTTCGCTGCTCCGCGCCGGTTGCCGCGACCTGCTCGGGAAGCTCGGTGCGCCTCACCGGTTCACGTCGACCGCGGTGCGGCCGCGAACGTGGCCGGCGAGCATCTCCGGCGCGACGCGCAATGCATCGTCGAGGCCGACCACCTGGGTGATCCGGTCGAGCGCCTCGCGATCGAGCTCGTTCGCCAGCCGGGTCCACGCCGCGCGGCGATCCTCGATCGGGCACATCACCGAATCGACGCCGATCAGCCGCACGCCGCGCAGGATGAACGGCGCAACCGTCGCGGGGAAGTCCATCCCCTGCGCGAGGCCGCAGGCGGCAACCGTGCCGCGGTAGCGCGTCTGCGCGCAGGCGTTGGCCAGCGTGTGCGATCCCACCGCGTCGACGACGCCCGCCCAGCGCTCCTTCTGCAGCGGCTTGCCCGGCGCGGAGAGCGTCGCGCGATCGACGATCTCGGCGGCGCCCAGTTCGCGCAGGTATGCCTCCTCGGCGGCGCGGCCGGTCGATGCGACCACCCGGAAACCGAGCTTCGCGAGCAGCGCGATCGCCACGCTGCCGACGCCGCCCGCGGCGCCGGTGACGAGCACCTCGCCCTGGTCGGGAGCGACGCCTTGCCGCTCGAGCATCATCACGCACAGCATCGCCGTGTAGCCGGCGGTGCCGATCGACATCGCGCGACGCGAGTCGAGTGCGGTCGGCATGGCGACGAGCCAGTCGCCGCGCAGTCGCGCCCGCTGCGCGAGACAGCCCCAGTGTGTCTCGCCCACGCCCCATCCGTTCAGGATCACCCGATCGCCTTTGGCGAAGCCGGCGTGCGAACTTTCCTCGACGACTCCGGCGCCGTCGATGCCCGGAACCATCGGCCAGCGCCGCACGACCGGCGAGCGATTGGTCAGCGCCAGCGCGTCCTTGTAGTTCAGCGCGGAATATTCGACGCGCAGCGTGACGTCGGCGTCCGGCGTGGCCGCCGTCAACTCGTCGTCCGCCATCGAGCGTCGTTTCGCCGTGAAACCCGCGTCGGTCTTCTCCAGATACAGCGCATCGAACATCGTCGTCTCCGCATCGAAATCGTCGCCGGCAGGCTAGCCGATCTGTGCGGCAACGTCGATTCGGTCACGCTGCCCGAACGGCCGAGTGACTACATTCGACGGCAAACCGCGGCGCGTCCGTTCTGCGAGTGGGGTCGCCGCGAGCGCGGCGATTCACCCCCTGGCCAGTGGGTTGCTGAGTGCGGCGCCCCGGACGCCCGGTTACGATCCGGCGACCCCGTTACGGAGCCTCGCAGTGGAATACAAGTCGAAGAAGTCCGGCAAAGCCCGCGTGATGCGGTTTCTCGGCCGTGCGGTTCCTGCCGTCCTGGCGGTCGGGGTCCTTGCGGCGTGCGGTGGAGGCGGGGGGAGCGGGGGTGACGGCAACGTGTCCGTACAGCCGTGCAATTCGCAGAACAGTCGCGGTGACGGATACGCGATCGGCTCGTGTGCGGCGACGACGACCAACGTGCTCCAGCCGATCGAGGCGGCGGTGGCCGTCAACGGCGTCGATGCGTACACGCTGACGCTCGACTTTCCGCCAGATCTGTCGTCGCTCGACTCGGTGACGGGCTTCACATCCGCCAACAAGCCGCCGGATGCACTGCGCAACATCATCGGCATCATGGAGGGGCAGGCGTACGAGAACCCGATGACGGGCAAGAACCTCCTGCCTCCGTACGTCGCGATCACCGATTTCTTCCAGGCGACGAACTACGAGAACAAGGAGGTGCAGCCCAGCCTGAAGTACGCGAGTTTCGGTACGTGGGAGAAGTTCGCCGGCGCGGGGCTGGAGGGGTTCAACGAGGGATATTTGGGTGTCTGGTACGCGGAGCGGCCCGCGCCTCCGGTCATCGTTCCGGATGCGCCCCTCGTGGCCGCCACCTACAAGGGCCGTGCAGTTGGCATCGTGGGCGTCGCGAATGCTGGCGCGCCTGACTTCTTGAAGCAGATCGGCGGACGCTTCGGCTTCAGCGCTCCGATCACGATACAAGTGAGCGGCAGTCGCATCGAAAGTGCGCGAATAAACGACCTCACCATCTCCTGGCAACAGGCTGGCGCGACTCTCAACGTGGCGGAGCTGGATTTGAATCCTCTGGTGTTCGGCGAATCGACGACGCCACCGGGGCTTCTTGCGGGAGCCGTTGCATCCGACCCAGCCGGCTCGATCTCCGGCAAATACGAAGCGCGCTACTTCGGCAGCGCCAGCGATCACGCCACGGAGATCGCCGGACGCTTCCGTTTCACGACGAGCAACGGACTGGTCGGCGTGGCTTCGTTCGGCGCGATCCGCCAATAGCGCAGAATCGGGCGTTCGCCATCCGAAGCGGAGCACTCGCGATGTTAAAGGGCAGCACCTACCAGAACATCCTCGTCGAGCCGCGCGGTCGCGTCGGCGTCGTCACGCTGAACCGTCCGAAGCAGCTCAATGCGTTGAACGACGCACTGATGGACGAGCTCGGCGCGGCGCTCGTCGATTTCGATGCCGACGACAGCATCGGCGCGATCGTCGTCACCGGCAGCGACAAGGCCTTCGCCGCCGGGGCGGACATCGGCGCGATGGCCGGCTGGAGCTACATGGACGTCTACCGCAACGAGTACATCACTCGCAACTGGGAGACGATCCGCCGCGTGCGCAAGCCGGTGATCGCCGCGGTCGCCGGCTACGCGCTGGGCGGCGGCTGCGAACTGGCGATGATGTGCGACATCATCATCGCCGCCGACAACGCGAAGTTCGGCCAGCCCGAGGTCAAGCTCGGCATCATCCCGGGCGCCGGCGGCACGCAGCGCCTGCCGCGCGCGGTATCGAAGGCGAAGGCGATGGACCTGTGCCTTACGGCGCGCAACATGGACGCGCAGGAGGCTGAGCGTGCCGGCCTGGTGTCACGCGTCGTACCCGCCGATCGCCTGCTCGACGAGGCGATCGCCGCCGCCACGACGATCGCCGGCTACTCGCTGCCGTCGGTGATGATGATCAAGGAGGCGGTCAACCGCGCCTACGAATCGCCGCTTGCCGAAGGGATCCTCTTCGAGCGGCGTCTGTTTCATTCGCTGTTCGCCACCGACGACCAGAAGGAAGGCATGGCGGCCTTCGTCGAGAAGCGCAAGCCGGATTTCCGCCACCGCTGACCTGCGATGGCGGTCCGGCAAGGGCCGCCGTTGCGACGGCTTCATGCTTCCGTGCAGTGCCGGGTGCGAGCGGGCTCGGTATGGCGACACCGCATGCGAAGGCGCGACTGCCGCGCATTTTCGCCAGCGGCGATGGCGCCACCGGGCGAGACGCTCGTTTTTTTGCGCATTCCGGCTCGCGCCATGAGCGGCGCACCGCGGAATGCGCACTTCGCGCGCATTCGCATCCGCGACTGAGTCCCGCGGCGATCGCAACGGCCCCAGGCAGCGAGCGCCGATTGTGCGTGTCTCTGCCAGCGCCTGTCCCCTGCTACAACCACGCCGACGCCGGTCAACACGACCGATGAGCGTCGACTCGGCCGACCCGAAGCGCCGACCCGAAGCACCGACCCCAAGCGCCGACTCGCACCGCCGACCCGCGGCCAGCGGGCTTCCTGCTCGCTTCGCGGGCCCGCGTGCCCCACGTCGGCTACGCAACTTGCACCTCTCCCCCGGCCCTGCTAAAGTCGCGGGTTCCTCAACGACGAACGTTTCGCCGGCGAGGTCCGGGAAGTGCAAAGGCGCCCCGGGGGCAGCGCAGGGCGGTTCGCTTGACACGCTTCTCTGAAGCAGTCATACTCTCCCTTCTCTGCTGATCGCGAACCGGACCGAACGCAAATGCGCTCACCGGGTACCCCAAAAGGGCGCGGTCACCGATCTTTAACAATCAACAGCCGATAAGTGTGGGTGTTTGGGCGAACGCGCCAAGCCTACGGACACAGCGGGCAACCGTCGTGCCCGGAAGCCGGTTCCGTCCCGGATTCGTCCGGACGGTTCTCGAAAAATCAAACGCTCACACGGTAAATGAACATCCATTGGGAAACCAATGAATGTCAATTCCGTTCTTGAGCAAACCTAAGAGATCGAACTGAAGAGTTTGATCCTGGCTCAGATTGAACGCTGGCGGCATGCTTTACACATGCAAGTCGAACGGCAGCGCGGGGGCAACCCTGGCGGCGAGTGGCGAACGGGTGAGTAATACATCGGAACGTACCTGGTAG
>JAJPES010000083.1 GCA_021166725.1 Burkholderiaceae bacterium
GAAGCGCGCGTACAGCAGGTGCAGCACCGCGTGCTCGATGCCGCCGATGTACTGGTCCATCGGCATCCAGTAATCGTTGCGCGCGTCGACCATCGACTCGTCGTTGTCCGGCGAGCAGTAGCGCATGTAGTACCAGGACGAATCGACGAAGGTGTCCATCGTGTCCGTCTCGCGGCGCGCCGGCTTGCCGCATTTGGGGCAGTCGCAGCGCAGGAAGCGCTCGTCCTTCGCCAGCGGG
Organism: Burkholderiaceae bacterium; assembly: GCA_021166725.1. Classification (GTDB taxonomy): domain Bacteria; phylum Pseudomonadota; class Gammaproteobacteria; order Burkholderiales; family Burkholderiaceae_E; genus Zeimonas. Next base: position 239 of record JAJPES010000083.1, read on the forward strand.
TTGCCGCTTCCGTCGGGAACCAGGTCTTCGGGCAGCACGACCGGCAACTGTTCGTAGGGAACGGGCACGGCACCGCAGGCGTCGCAGTGCACGATCGGTATCGGCGTACCCCAGTAGCGCTGGCGCGAGATGCCCCAGTCTCGCAGTCGGTATTGCACGCGCCGCGCACCCAGTCCCTTCGCTTCCAGGTCGGCGGCGATCGCGTCGATCGCGGCGTCGTGATCGAGCCCGTCGTAGCGGCCCGAGTTCACCAGCCGCACGCCGGCGGCTTGCGAATACCAGTCCTGCCATTCGGCATCGGAAAAGCGCTTGCCGTCGGCGTCGATGACCTGGCGGATCGGCAGCCCGAACTTGCGTGCGAAGGCGAAGTCGCGCTCGTCGTGCGCCGGCACGCCCATCACGGCGCCGTCGCCGTAGCTCATCAGCACGTAGTTGCCGACCCAGACCGGAATGCGTTCGCCGGTCAGCGGATGCCGCACGAACAGATCGGTGGGTCGCCCGTCCTTCTCGCGCGTGGCGATGTCGGCTTCGGTGGCCGCGCCGCGCCGGCATTCGTCGACGAAGGCGGCGACCCTCGGATCACGCTGCGCAGCCACCGCGGCCAGCGGATGCTCCGGCGCCACCGCCACGAAGGTGACGCCCATGATCGTGTCGGCGCGCGTGGTGAACACGTACAGCCTGCCGTCCTGGACAAGCGCACCTGCGGCGTCGCGAACGTCGTGCGGAAACGCGAAACGCACGCCCACCGAGCGGCCGATCCAGTTCTCCTGCATCAGCTTCACGCGCTCGGGCCAGCCCAGGCCGGCGAGGTCGGCGATCAGCTCGTCGGCGTAGCGCGTGATCGCCAGGTAGTACATCGGGATCTCGCGCTTCTCGACGAGCGCGCCCGAGCGCCAGCCGCGCCCGTCGATCACCTGCTCGTTGGCGAGCACGGTCTGGTCGGAGGGGTCCCAGTTCACCGTTCCCGTCTTCAGGTACGCGATGCCCTGTTCGAGCATCTTCAGGAACAGCCACTGGTTCCACTTGTAGTAGTCGGGCGCGCAGGTGGCGACCTCGCGATGCCAGTCGATGGCCAGCCCCATCGAGCGCATCTGAGATTTCATGTGCGCGATGTTGTCCCACGTCCACTTCGCCGGCGCGACGTTGTTCTTCATCGCCGCGTTCTCGGCGGGCAGCCCGAACGCGTCCCATCCCATCGGCATCAGCACGTTGTAGCCGTTCATCCGCAGATGCCGGTACATGACGTCGTTGATCGTGTAGTTGCGCACGTGCCCCATGTGCAATTTGCCCGACGGGTAGGGCAGCATCGAGCACGCGTAGAACTTGCCCTTCGGGAAGCGCGCGTCGTTCTCGACGGCCCGGTAGGCGTCGATCGACTGCCAGTGGGTTTGCGCGGCCTTCTCGACCTCGGTGGCGTCGTAACGTTCGTGCATGAGCGGGGGCGGGGGGAAATCGCGGGAAACCTTCGAGTGTACACGGGGGGTCACGCCGCATCGGCGCGCCGCAACCGGGTTTCCGGTAGAGCACCGAGTACGGTCGAAGCGTTCCGACATGCCTCCCCGGCACGGTCGGTTGCTTCATGCGTCCTGGCGTCAGGATTCCGGGCCGGCGTCTCGCTGCTCGGGATTGCCCCGGGCCGCGTCGGCCTGCTTCCAGGCGCGCACAGCCCACGCGACGACGACAACCAGCGCGATCAGGTTGATCGCGATTCCCGTGATCCAGAATCCGTTCATGGCGCTCTCTTCTCGAGCAGACGACGCCGCAGTCAGAACGCCGCCTGCGCCCGTACTCCCGCGTAGTAACTGCGCTGCGGCGCCGACTCGTAATAGCGGCCGCCTGCCGCATTGACGATCACCGAGCCGACGTAGCGCCGGTCGAAGATGTTTTCGACGCGCACGAACGGTTCTATGCGCCACCTGGCGGCGTGCAACTCGAAGCCGGCGCGCAGGTTCGCCACCGCGTAGGAGTCGGCATGTTGGGTGTTCGCGTCATCGACGAAGACCTTTCCGCTCCACGACGCTTCGGCGCCGGCAACGAACCCGCTCGCTGCATGGCGCCAGGTCGCCTCGGCGAACAGCGACGCTTTCGGCACGCCCGGCAGGCGCTTGTCCGACAACCCGGTTCCGTCGAGAGCGCGATAGTCGCGGAACTGCGCCTGCATCCAGGTCCAAGCGAGCGAGGCGGCGATACCGTGTCCGAACTCCGCATCGACACCCAGTTCGATGCCGCGGCGCGCCGTGCGCGCTGCATTGCGGAAGGTCGTGCGCCCGCCGACGTTCGCAGCGGGGACGATGTCGTTGTCGGTATCCGTGCGGAACAGCGCAACCCTTGCCTGCGTGCCGGCGCTCGCGCGCCACTTCAGGCCGAGTTCCTGGTTCGTGCTGCGACTGGCCTGCAGGCCGAAGTTCAGGCCGGGCCGGCCGTCGGGTCGATAAGCGAGTTCGGTGAAGGTGGGCGTCTCGAAGCCCCGCCCGATCGACGCATAGACGTTCATGTCGTCGGACAGCGCGTACAGCACGCCGATTACCGGGCTCGTCGCCGAATAGCTGCGCGATCCCGAGTCGTCGGGGTTCGTCGCGTCGACGAACGCGTCCTGCACGGTGAAGCGCACGTTCGAGCGGCGCGCGCCGCCGGCGAGCTTCCATTGCGGAGTGACCCACCATTCGACGACGGCGTACTGGTCGAAGTCGCGCACGGTGTCGGACTCGTTGCGTCGCAACGCGCCGGCGACGCCGGCGACGTTGACGAAGCCCTTGCGCCGCTCGTTCATCCGATCGTAGTCGACGCCCAGCGTCGCGTCGATGCGCCCGGTCGCTGTGCGCACGCTTTTCGTCCACTGCACGTTCAGCCCGCCGAAGCCGCGATCGAGATCCACGACGCCGCCCGACGACCCCGGCGCCGCACCACTGAACGCGAGGAACTGGCGCAGCGTACGTTCGCCGCCGTAGGCGCGCACCCGCAGCGTGGAGCCGTCGCCGATGCGCCGCCGCCAGTCGGCGCCGATCTGGTTGTGCGCGATGCTCTTGCGCGTGTCGAAGGCGAGCGCGCCGTTTCCGGCCTGGCGTGGTGAGCTCGCGAGTTGCGCGCGCGTCAGGCCGAGCGGGTCCAGCGTATCCGGCTGGTCGAGTGCCGTCGCGCCAAGCGCGAAGTGGTCGTCGTCGTCGGACCAGAGAAGGCGGGCGTTGGCGAGATCGCGCCGCGTCCGGCTGTGCTCGCGCCAGCCGTCGGTGCGAAAGCGCGACACGTCGGCGCGTGCGCCGAATGCGCCGGAGCTTGCGCCGAAGGCGGCGCCGAGCTTGCGCATGCCGAAGCTGCCCGCGCCGGCGCGCAGCCCGAGCGTGGGCTGCTGCGGCGGATCTTCGGTGAATACCGTGACGAGCCCGCCCGACGAATTGCCGTACAGCGCGGCGAACGGACCGCGCAGTACCTCGATGCGCTCGGCGCTGTCGAGGTCGAACAGCCCGGTCTGTCCCTGCCCATCGGGCATCGTCAGCGGAACTCCGTCCTGCACGAGGCGCACGCCACGCACGCCGAAGCTCGCCCGTGCGCCGAAGCCGCGCGAGGAAACCTGCAGGTCCTGCGCGAAGTTCTGCCGGTCCCGCATGAAGACGCCCGGGACGCGGCCGAGCGCTTCCGACAGGTTCACTCCGGGGCGTTGCGCCTCGATCTCCTTGGCGTCGACGACGTCGACCGACGCCGGAACGTCGAAGGCGCGCTGCGCGCTGCGCGTGGCGGTGACCGTGACCGGCTCGAGCGATTGCGCGACGGCCGGCATCGCGGCGAGCGCAGCGGACAACGCGACGACGGCAACTGCCGCCGGGAGCGGCATTGCGGCGAAGATCGCGAGTGCCGGGGGCGGCGCCGCGCTGACTGCGCGCAGCGCACTGCGGTGCGAGGGCACGAGCCGCCGCGCGCCTGCGCGCCGGATCATGCGGCTTCGTCGACGACGAACGGCGAGTCGGGGCGTCGCCGATGCGAGCGATACGCGTGGCGCACGGCTTCGGCTCCGTAGCGGCGCTCGAGCGCGCGGATCGCGAAGTGGCCGCGGCTCATCGTCTGGTAGTGATCCATGAAGAGCAGGTTGATCGCAGCGCCGGCGGCGGCGCCGACGCCCGGAACGAGCATTCCCGCCGCCTTCTGCGTGAGCTGGATCTTGTAGCGCGTGGCGACCATCGCGATGAGCCGCACCATCGCCGGTGCACCTTCCTGCGCCACGCCGCGTTGCGCGACGTAGCGCGACGCTTCGCTGACCGCGCGCGCGAGCACCGCGCGCACCGCGTAGTAGCCCGACTCGGCGGCGTCGTCACGCGGCGAGTCTCCGCCGAGCGCGAACACTTCGAGCGCCGCCAGTCTCGTTTCGGTGGAGCCCGGGTCTTCGCCTTCGGCGCGCGCAACGTCGAGGATCGAGCGCATGATCAGCACGGTGGACAGCGGGATTTCGATCGACAGCCCGGCGATTCCCAGCGCTCCGCCGGCGCCGCCGCTCACCGAGCCGAGCAGCTTGTGCAGCCGCGGGCTGGCCTGCCGACGACCCGGTTCCAGGGTGCGTGCTGCCGCATCGACCGAACGCTGCAGCGCGTGATGCGTGATGATGCCCAGCCGCTTGCGCAGCGACGGCGGTAACAGGTCGACGGTGCGTTCGATCGGGCCGCCGAGGAGGTCGCTCAACCGTGCGGCAAGACCGGGCCGCTCGAGCAGTTCGCGCGCCTCCTCGAGCCTGCGCAGGTCGGCGGCATCGAGCTTCATGATGCGCAACCGGCGCCGTTCGCGATGCTTCAGGGCACCATTACGGCACGCGAACGACGATCGGTGCCTTGCCCTCGCGCAGCAATCCTGCGGTGACGCTGCCGAGCACCGCCGCCTGCAGCGCGGAACGCCCGCGCGTGGCCATCACGACGAGGATGTCGCGCCGATCGCCGATGAAGCTGGCCATCGCATCGACCGGGTCGCCATGCAGCACTTCCCAGTTGGCTTCGATCCCGTAGCGCCGGCCGAGTTCGACCGCGTGCGAGCGCACATAGGAGCTTTCCAGCGCGTCGTTCGCCGGCACGTTCGGGTCGGGGCGGGCATCGGACGAGATGACCTGCACGACGAGCAGCCGCGCCTTCAGTGCGCGCGCCCACTCGCCGGCCTGCTGCTCCATCCACTCCGAGTGCCCGCTGCCGTCGATCGGCAGCATCACGGTGTTGATCTGCATCGGCTCCTGTGTGCCCGGCTGGCGGCCGCGCGGACGGTAGACGAGAACCGGGTTGTGACCGGTGCGAACGACGTCGTGGGCGACGCTGCCGAGGATGGCCTCGGCGAGCCCGCTGCGACCGTGCGTGGTCATCGCCACCAGCGTTCCGCGCACGCGGGCCGCTTCCTCGAGGATGGCGGCGGCGACGTTGCCACGCCCCGCCACCATGCGCGCCTCGGCCTTCAGCCCGTCGGCGAGCGCGTTCAACTGGCGGGTGGCTTCTTCGTCGGCGGAGTCGCGTTCCTGTACGCGCATGAGCGCGAGCTTCGCGCCGAGCGTGCGCGCGACGGTCTGCGCATACGGCAACACTTCCTCCGAGAAGCGGGAGCCGTCGACCGGTACCAGGATTCGCTCGTACATTTTCGTCCTCGTCGTGGGGAAACGTCCCTCGTGTTTTCTGCATAATGGCGTGGCCATGAGAAATCCGCAAATCGTCTCGACGCTCGTCGAGCCGTCCGCCGACGCGTCGCACAAGTCGGCCGAAGTACCCGCCGGCTCGGCGATCCTGAGAGCGATCCGTGTCATGGAGACGATCGCCGACAGCGAGGTTCCGCCGCACCTTGCCGAGCTGTGCCGGGCGCTCGGGCTGCCCAAGCCCACCGTGTTCCGCATCCTGGCCACGCTCGAGTACGCCGGACTCGTCTCGCGCGAGCCGGGCAGCAAGCGCTATCGCATCGGCCGACGGCTCGCCCGACTCTCCGGCGCGGTGCTGCTGAATTCGCCATCGTGCGCCGCTCGACGCGCGATCCTCGAGGAGCTCGTCGAGCAGACGGGGGAGACGTGCAACCTGTCGGTGCCCGACGGTCATTCGGTCGTCTATCTGGAACGGGTGGAAGCCGACTGGCCGTTGCGCGTTTCGCTGTCGGCGGGTTCGTGCATCCCGCTGTGCGCCTCGGCCAGCGGCAAGATCTTCCTCGGCGCGATGACGCGCCGCTCGCGCGAGCGGCTGATCCGGCAGTGCCCGCTCATCCGGCACACGCCGCAAACGCTCGACGACCCGGCGCGGCTCGAGGCCGAGATCGAGCGCGTGCAGCAGCAGGGCTATGCCACCGACAGCGAGGAATACCTGCCCGGTGTGTGCTGCCTGGCGGTGCCGGTGGTCGACGCCGACGGTCGCGTCGTCGCCGCGCTGTCGCTGCATGCGCCGGTCTCGCGCCTGAGCCTGGACGACGCGCTCGAGTTCCTGCCGGCGATGCGCAGCGCCGCCGCCGACATGGCGCAGACCATCGACTGGTGATGCGATGACGATCCTCGTGCTGAACAGCGGATCGTCGAGCATCAAGTTCGCCACCTACCACCGCGACGCGTCCGGCGGCCGGGTTGTCGAGCGGTTGCGCGGCCAGGTCTCGGGGCTGCCCGACGCGGCGCAACTGTCCTGGCGTAGCGCAGAGGGACGGCGCGAAGAGCGCCCGTTGTCGGGCGAAATCGATTCGCGCGCAGCGCTCGAAGCCGTGCTCGCCCAAGTCGGCGAGGCCGGTGCGCTCGGCGCACTCGATGCGGTCGGTCATCGCATCGCGCACGGCGGGCAGGCGCTCATCCGGCCGGTGCGCATCGACGACGAAGTGCTCGCGCTGATCGAGTCGCTCACGCCGCTGGCGCCGCTGCACCAGGGTTTCGGCATCGCAGGAGTGCGCGCGATGCAGTCGCTCGCGCCGGATGCACTGCAGGTCGCGTGCTTCGACACCGCATTCCATGCTACCCAGCCGGCGCTGCATACGACGATGCCGTTGCCCGCCTCGTGGCGCGAGCGCGGTGCTCGCCGCTATGGCTTCCACGGACTGTCCTTCGAGTGGATCGCGCAGAAGCTGCCGCAACTGCTCGGCGCCGCGGCCGATGCACGCGTCGTCGTCGCGCACCTGGGCAGCGGCGCGAGCGTGTGCGGCATGCGCGAGCGCCGCTCGGTGCGCACTTCGATGGGGCTGAGCACGCTGGACGGACTCGTCATGAGCACGCGTCCGGGCAATCTCGATCCCGGCGTGCTGCTGTTCCTGCAGCAGCAACTGCACGTCGACATCGATGCGCTGAGCCGCGGCCTGCACCGCGACTCCGGACTGCTCGGCCTTTCGGGCCTGTCGGGTGACATGCGCGCGCTGGAAGCGAGCGAGGATCCGCGCGCGGAATTCGCCATCGAGATGTTCTGCCAGCGCGCAGCTCAGGAGATCGCCTCCACGGCGGTGGCGATCGGCGGCTGCGACGCGCTCGTCTTCACCGGCGGCATCGGCGAGCACAGCGAGCGCGTGCGTCGCGAGATCTGCACGCTGCTGGGCTGGATGGGCGTTCGAATCGACGGTCCGCTCAATCGCGCCGGCGGTCCGCGCGCACACGCCGACGACTCCACTGTGGCGGTCTGGGTGGTGCCGACCGACGAGGAGCAGGTCATCGCCGGCCACGTCGCGGCGATGATGCCGTAGCGGGCGAGGCTCGGGGCGCTATCGGGCGGGCAGCACCGTGCCGCGGCACTCGCCGAAGCCGACGCGGGCGAAGCCGGGTCGATGGCACCACCCGCGCAGGATCACCGTGTCGCCGTCTTCGAGGAAGCTGCGTGTCTCGCCGCCGGAGAGCGCCAGCGGGTGCTTGCCGCCCTGCGAAAGCTCGAGCAGCGAACCGCCTTCGTCATCGTTCGGCCCCGACTGCGTACCGCTGCCGAAGAGGTCGCCCGGCTGCAGGTTGCAGCCGCCGATCGTGTGATGCGCAACCATCTGCGCCACGTTCCAGTACGCGTCGCCGAAGTTGGCGCGTGAGAGACGCACCGGTGCAGCACCCGACCGGCGCATCGCTGCCGTCTCGATCCACGCTTCGAGCTGCAGATCGATTGCGCCGTGCCTGCGGTTGCCGGGATCGTCGAGATACGGAAGGGGTTGCGGGTCGTCGGCGTCGCGCCGCCATTCGCCCCGATACGGGGCGAGCGCGTCGAGCGTGACGATCCATGGCGAGATCGTCGTCGCGAAGCTCTTCGACAGGAAGGGACCGAGCGGCTGGTACTCCCAGCCCTGTACGTCGCGCGCCGACCAGTCGTTGAGCAGGCACAGGCCGAACACGTGCCGTTCGGCGTCGGCGATCGCGATCGGTTCGCCGCACGCGTTGCCCGCGCCGATCCAGACGCCGACCTCGAGTTCGTAGTCGAGCCGACGCGAGGCGGATACGAAAGGCCGCTCGCTGCCCTGCGGACGGATCTGCCCGCGCGGACGGTGGAACCGTTGCCCGCTGACGGCGATCGAAGAGGCGCGGCCGTGATAGCCGATCGGCACCCACTTGTAGTTCGGCAGCAGCGGCTGGTCGGGGCGGAACTGGCGCCCGACGTTCGTCGCGTGATGCACCGACGCATAGAAGTCGGTGTAATCGCCGATGCGTGCCGGAACGCGGTATTCGGCATCGTCCTGCGCGAGCAGCCAGCGAGCCGCGTCGGCGGCGTGTCGCGAGCCCTCGCGCAGCAGGCGCGACAGCGCCAGGCGCAGCGCCTTCAGCGGTCGCGCGCCGAGCGCCATCAGTTCGTTGAGCGTTTCTGCGCGGGCGCGATCGAGCGCCGCCGCCGCGTCGCCTTCCATCGCCACCGAGGCGGCCATCGCGTGGAGGTCGACGATGCGGTTGCCGATCGCCACGCCGCCGCGCCAGCGTTCGTCGCGGTCGCGCCGGCGGAAAACACCGAACGGCAGGTTCTGGATCGGAAAGTCGGTCTGCGGGTCGTTGGCAGAAGCGACCCAGCTGCGCAGGGCCGGGTCGTGCGTTTCGTCGAGCCGGTCGTCGTTCGTCATCGGGCGCCTCGCTCCTGCTCCGCGGGCTAGCGGCGCCGCTCGTCGAAGTGCCTGTGCAGGTCGCTCCAGCAGGCGATGTAGTCGCGCTGGCGCTGCGGCGCGTCGAGCGCCTGTCGCGTGGGGCGAATCGGCAGCCGCGTCTCGAACATGATCGCCATCGTGTCGCGGATGTAGCTCGGCTGCGTGGTGTCGGCGGTGCTCGCCTTCTCGAAGGTTTCGGCGTCGGGCCCGTGCGCGGTCATGCAGTTGTGCAGGCTCGCACCGCCGGGCACGAAGCCCTGTTGCTTGGCATCGTAGGCGCCGTGCACCAGGCCCATGAACTCGCTGGCGATGTTGCGGTGGAACCAGGGCGGGCGGAACGTGTCCTCCATTGCGAGGATGCGCGGCGGGAAGATCACGAAATCGATTGCGTCGACGCCGGGCGTGTCGGATTGCGACTGCAGCACGAGGAAGATCGACGGATCGGGGTGGTCGTGGCTGATCGAACCGATGGTGTTGAAGCGGCGCAGGTCGTACTTGTACGGAGCGCAGTTGCCGTGCCAGGCGACGACGTCGAGCGGCGAGTGATCGATAGTCGCCGACCACAGGTGTCCGAGGAATTTCGCCACGAGTTCGAAGTCGCCTTCGACGTCCTCGTAGGCGGCCACCGGCGCGAGGACGTCGCGCGGATTGGCCAGGCCGTTGGAGCCGATCGGGCCGAGGTCGGGCAGCCGGAACGGCGCGCCGAAGTTCTCGCAGACGTAGCCACGTGCCCCCTGTTCGGCGGAGTCGCCGCGGGGCAGGTCGACGGCGAAGCGAACCCCGCGCGGAATCACCGCGATTTCCTGTGGCGCGACGTCGAGCACGCCGAGCTCGGTGCGCAGGCGTAGCCGGCCGAGCTGCGGCACGACGAGCAGCTCGCCGTCGGCGTCGTAGAAGAAGCGCTCGCGCATCGACGCGTTCGCGCAGTAGAGGTGGATCGCGCAGCCGCTCATTGCCGCCGGGTCGCCGTGCCCGGCCATCGTGTACAGGCCCTGCACGAAATCGACCGATTCGCCCGGCTCGGGCAGCGGCAGCGGGTCCCAGCGCAGCGGGCTGGGCGGCGTCTCGATGTCGCCGAAGCTGCTGACGAGCGCACGATCGTCGATGCGCCGGAACGCGCCGTGCGTGGCACCCGGACGGATACGGTACAGCCAGCTGCGCCGGTTTGCGCCGCGCGGCGCGGTGAACGCGCTGCCCGAAAGCTGCTCGGCGTACAGGCCGTAAGGACAGCGTTGCGGCGAGTTGCGCCCGACCGGCAATGCGCCGGGCAACGCCTCGGTGGCGAATTCGTTGCCGAAGCCGCTCTGGTAGTTCAGCGTGTCGACGCCCGCGTTGCGCTGCGCAGCGTCGCCGACCGTCGGATCCATTCCGCCCATTGCCGTTCCTCCTCGCAGCGGACCGCCGCCGTGTCGGTCGTCGACGGTTCTCGTCCGCGTCTTCATCGTATCAGCCCGGCGAAACCCATCGGGCGCGTCGGCCAGGAGGCTGTCGATCCATGGACAGGGGTCGCGCAGCGGGCGGTCAGCGGAACACGACGGTCTTGGCGCCGTTGAGCAGAATGCGCCGCTCGGCGTGCCACTTGACCGCGCGCGCGAGCACCACGTTCTCGATGTCGCGGCCGATCGCGGTGAGCGTGTCCACCCCCATCGAGTGGTCCACGCGCTGGACGTCCTGCTCGATGATCGGTCCTTCGTCGAGCGCGCCGGTGACGTAGTGCGCGGTGGCGCCGATCAGCTTCACGCCGCGTTCGTGGGCCTGCCGATAAGGCCGCGCGCCCTTGAAGCTCGGCAGGAACGAGTGGTGGATGTTGATCGCGCGTCCTTCGAGGCGTCGGCATGCATCCTCGGACAGGATCTGCATGTAGCGCGCGAGCACGACGAGTTCGATTTCCTCGGCTTCGACGATCTCCATCAGCCGCGCCTCGGCGCGTTCCTTCGTGGTCGCGGTCACCGGCAGGTGATGAAACGGAATGTCGTACGAGGCGGCGAGCCGGTAGAAATCGCGGTGGTTGGAGACCACCGCGCGAATGTCGATCGGCAGCAGGCCGGAGCGGTGCCGGAACAGCAGGTCGTTCAGGCAGTGGCCGAGCCGCGAAACGAGGATCAGCGTCGGCGACGGTCGCGCGGCATCGAAGAAGCGCCAGCGCATCGCGAATCTCTCGCCGATCGACGCGAAGGACTGTGCGAGCGACTCGGCCGATTCGTTCGCGCCCGCCTCGAAATGCGTGCGCATGAAGAACAGGCCCGTGTCGCGGTCGTCGTATTGCGCGGCTTCGATGATATTGCCGCCGTGCTCGAGCAGGAAGCCGGAGACTGCGTGCACGATCCCCGGCCGGTCGGGGCACGAGAGCGTGAGAATGAATCCGTCGGGCATGCGCTGGGCCGCTTTGCAGCTTCGTTGGCGGGACGAGGCGGCAAAGTATATCGGCGCGCGCCGCCGCGCACGGCGGGAGAGCGCTTCAGCGCATCGCCGCGGGCAGCGTCAGCAGCGGGCCGATCGCGTCGAGCGTGTTCTTCAGCACGAGGCCGTATTCGGTGTCGCCTTCCATCACCAGCGCGCGCTCGAAGAACAGGCGGTCGGCGTCCTCCTCGCCGCGCAGCAGCCGCAGGTAGCTGGGCGCCTGCGCGGCGACACGCAGGGCGACCGCGCCGCGATCGGGCGCCGCGCGAAAGCCGCGCGCACCCAGCGAGACGCGGCAGCGGATGCCCAGGTCGAGCACCTCGATCTCGACGACGCGGCCGGACAATTGCGCGACGTCGTCGGCCGACAGGCGTGGCAGCAGCAGGCGGTCGAGCGCGAGCGCCAGCGCGATCGACGGCGGCGCGATCGGCAGGCGCTCGACCAGTCGGCGCAGCGGCGCCGGCACCGGCAGCCCGCTTTTGGGCGCCAGGACGGTCGTGTTCGGATTCATGCGTCGATCCTCTGCAGTCCGGGGGCGTGGCGCGCGAAGCCGTCGACGAGTTCGCCCGGCAGCGGCAGCGCGCGCAGCGCCGCCAGGCCTTCGCGCGGGTCGAGGCCGCGGTTGTAGACCGCGTCGAAGCAGTCGATGACCTCGTCGAAGTGCGTCGAGCACGGCGAGAGCCGCAGGCGGCTCACGCCCGCCTGCCTTGCCGCCTCGCGCTGCGCGATCAGGCAGTGCAGCGCGGCCGATTGGGTCTGGATGCCGTTGAGCGCGAGGAACGCCTCGCCCTCGTCGGTGGCCAGCAGCATCCCGTCGGGATGCTCGATGCAGCGGAACGCGCATTCGTCCTTGCTCAGCCGATAGTGGCGCGCAGTGAAGCAGCGCGCCGAGAAGGCGAGCGGCAGGCGCCCGAAGGCGAAGACTTCTGTCTCGATGGGCTCGGTGCCGTCGGGACCGCCGTTCACCCGCGCATCCGGCGGGTCGATGCGCGCGATCGCCTCGAGGTCGAGTTCGACCGGCGCGACCCAGCGCACCGCGCCGAGCGCCGCGTATTCCTCGAGTGCGGGACGGCTGTAGACGTTCACGTGCGGACCGAGCACGAAACGGCGACCGGCCAGCGTGCGCAGCGCCGATGCGTCGCCGGCTTCGACGAGAAACTCGTGCTGCCCGGCGATCGTGCGCGTCTCGCGCAAGTCCGCCTCCGATTCGAGCAGCGCCTGGCTGGCGAGCACGACCTCCTTGCCGCACGCGGCGAGATCGCGCGCGAGCGCGAGCCAGTCGGCGAGCTTCAACTCGTGGCGGCGCGAGCAGACGACCTCGCCCAGCGTGATCGTGTCGGCCGCCGAGTCGGCCATGCGGGCGTAGAACTCGACGACGGCGGTGCGCGGCCAGTAGTAGAGCAACGGCCCCACGCCGATGCGCGTTCGCTGCCGTGTCGCCTGCTTCGTTGCGGTTGCGTCCACCTTTGGCTCCCGCTTCAGCGCCATGGCCGGTCGTAGGCGCCCAGCGTGTGCTGCTGGCCCTCGGACCAGCGGCCGAGCGCTGCTATCCATTGCGGCTGCACGCCGTAGCGCTCGCGCTTCGCCGCGCATTCGTCGATCGCCGATCGCCACACGCGCGTGACCTGCTCGACGTAGGCCGGGCTGCGCTGGCGGCCCTCGATCTTGATCGCTGCGATGCCGATGTCGAACAATTGCGGCAGGATCGCCAGCGTGTTCAGGCTGGTCGGCTCCTCGAGTGCGTAGTCACGGGTGCCCTCGACGTCGAAGCGGCCCTTGCACAGCGTGGGATAGCCGCGCGGCTCATCGGGCGCGTAGCGGTCGATCAGCACGCCGTTCAGTCGCGCCTGCACGCCTTCGCGCGTGTCCTCCCAACGCACCGCCGACGGCGGCGAACACACGCCGGCGGTGTTCGGCGACTGGCCGGTGGCATACGACGACAACGCGCAGCGGCCCTCGACCATCACGCACAGGCTGCCGAAGCCGAAGACTTCGATTTCGGCGCTCGTGTGCCGCGCCAGGTGCGCGACCTGCGACAGCGTGAGCACGCGCGGCAGCACTGCGCGGCGGATGCCGTAGCGTTCGCGATAGAACTCGATCGCTTCGTAGGTGGTGGCCGACGCCTGCACCGACAGGTGCAGGCGAAGTTGCGGATGCGTGCGGTGCGCGTAGCCGAGCACCGCAATGTCGGCGCAGATGAGCGCGTCGGCGCCCAGTTCGGCTGCCGTGTCGACGGCGCGCCACCAGCGCGACGGCTCGCGCGCATCGGCGTAGGTGTTCAGCGCCATCAGCACCGAGCGGCCGCGCGCGTGCGCGTAGTCGATGCCGCTGCGCATCTGCGCGAGATCGAAGTTCAGCCCGGCGAAGTTGCGCGCGTTGGTGGCGTCTTTCAGGCCCATGTAGACGGCGTCGGCGCCGGCGTCGACGGCGAGCGTGAGCGCGCGCAGCGAACCGGCGGGACAGACGAGCTCGGGCTTGCGCGCCGCTTCTGCGGAGGCGGTCATCGAAGGAGGTCTCCTTGCAGGGGAAGCGCGTTCAGCGGGCGCGGGATTCGGTGCGCGGGCGACCGTACCAGCCGGCGTAGCGCAGCGACCAGACGAGCATCGTCGTGGTCCAGACGAGCGTGGCGGCCACCAGCGGCGCCGACCGCAGGGGCAGTGCAGCCGCCGCCAGGCGCAGGACTACGGCCGCCTGCAGCGCGAGGTACAGCCACCAGACGATGTGCTCGGACGACAGCAGCCGGCCGGCCTGTCCGCAGGTGACGCGACTGACCATCGCCAGCATCGTCGATGCGAAAAAGCCCATCGCGAGAGCATGCAACGCAGCGAGCCGCAGGCCGCCGGCCGGTTGCCCCGAGGCGAGCGCGAGCGCGTCGGCAGCCTGCAGCGCGAAAGCGACGGCCAGCCAGGCGAGGGCGCCGAACAGCATCGCGAGCAGGCGGACGCGCAGGTTCTGCCGCGCCCGCCAGCGCAGCGCGATCCAGGCGACGAGCGCCGCTGCCGCCGCATCGGCGACGAAGGCGATCGCGTGCGCCGCGCGCGCGATCGACGCGTCGCCGGACACTGCCTGCATGATCGGCTGCAGCAGGAATACGCCGACCAGCAGCGCCAGCGGTGCGTTGCCGTAGCGCTGCTCCAGCGTCTGCGACGCGACGTGGACGAAGGGCACCATCCGGTGCAAGGCCGCGACGAACACCGGTGCGAGAAAGCCGTGCAGCAGCACCGACTCGGCGAGCGCGAGCCGCGCGGGTTCGGCGAACGCGATCGCCCAGGTTCCGATCCAGAACGCGAGCGCGCCGATCGCGCAGGCGCCCGCGATGACGAGCATGTGCAGCCGGTCGGGTGCGCGCGACGCGGCGATCATCTGCAGGATCCGCACGACGAACGCACTCCACGACAGCGCGACGATCGCCAATCCGCCGGCCGCCACGCGCGCATCGAGCTGCGCGCCGGTCGCGAAGATCGACCAGCCGGCGACCCACGCGCTCGCCATCGGCAGCAGCGACGCCGCGCTCACCGGCGCCGCCTGCAACCAGCGCGGAGCGACCGTGCACAGGAAGCCGGCGAAGAACATCGGCATGAAGGCGCCGCCCATCAGCAGCGCGTGTGCGGCGCCCGGGGGGACGACGAAGGGAGGCGGCGCGCCGCCCAGTGCGCGCAGCAGGAGAATGCTCGTCCACCACAGCGACGCTGCAGCCAGCAGCGCCATGCCGGTGAAGAAGGCCAACCGGTGCGGCGCGCTGAGCAGCGTCTCGAAACGCCAGCGCTCGGCGCCGGAGCCGGTGCGATCGCCGCTGCGATCGACGGAGGGGCGGGAACATCGATCGGCCGGTACGCGGGGCACGGGACTCGTCGGGATCAACCCGTCACTGTAGGGCGGGGCTCGCGCCGGTTTCCTTGCGCGACATCAAGAGGAACGCGACCGGCCGCCGGCCGCCGCCGGCAGCAGCTCGATCATCCGCTCGATGAGTCGGGCGATCCGGTGCTGCGATTCGAGCGCGAAGCGGGCGCCGCTCGGACCCTGCGGCTCGACGCGTATGGTCAGCCACGAGGCCGGAGCGTCGGCGAACACGATTTCGTCGGTGACGTCGTCGCCGACGAAGGCGACCTGCGAGACGCCGAGCTCGTCGGCGAGGTCGTGCAGCGCCTCGAGCTTCGTTCGCGCGGTCGGCGGCAGCACGTTGACGACGAACTTGCCGCCGATCGTCTTCGCCGTCGGATCGAGCGCGGCGATCATCGCGTACAGGTCGCGCTCGGCGGCCGCGGGGTCGGCGGCGCGCCGGAAGTGCACGCTGAGCGTGGCCTGCTTGTCTTCGATCTCCACGCCGCCGCCGGTGCCGAAGCGCCGGTCGATCGCCTGCTGCAGCCGCGCGCGCAAACCGGCCATCATCGCCTGCGCCTGCTGCGCGGTCACGCTGTTGCCGAGCAGCCTGTCGTTGCCGTGGTTGCCGATCAGGCGGATCGACGCGATGCCGGCGCGCTCGCGCAGATCGGCGATGCCGCGGCCCGAAACGATCGCCACGTGCGTCCGTCCGGCGAGCGCGCGCAGCGGCCCGTCGACTTCCGGCTGCAGCCGTGCCAGCGGCGGCAGCTCGACGATCGGCGCGAGCGTCCCGTCGAAGTCGAAGGCGACCAGCGCCGGCACCGCCAGCAGCGCGCGCAGCGCCGCGTCGCCGTCGCCGCCGAGGATCGGCGCGAGCGCTGCACTCATGCCGAGAGCTCCTGCACGTCCTCGCCCAGGCGCGCGCGCAGCCGCGCGCGACGGCGCAGCCGCCCGGCATCGAGCAGCATGCGACCGGCCCAGCGGAAGACGTTGAACTCGCGCACCAGCTGCCGCATGCTGCGCATGCGCGCCTGCTGCTCGCTCTCGGGCATCGTCAGCGCACTGTGCAGCGCTTCGGCCACCTGGTCGATGTGATACGGATTGACGATCAGCGCTTCGTGCAACTCGCGCGCGGCGCCGGCGAACTGGCTGAGCACGAGCACGCCGCGCTCGTCGTCGCGCGAGCCGATGAACTCCTTGGCGACCAGGTTCATGCCGTCGTGCAGGCTGGTGACCACGCACACATCGCAGGCGCGATAGTGCTGGAACACCGACGCGCTGTCGTGGTGCTCGATGAGCAGCCGCACCGGCTCGGGCCCGCTCGAGTCGAAGCGCGCGTTGATCTCCGCGGCGATCTCGCGCACCTGCGCTTCGAAGCGCTGGTATTCCTCCAGCGACGAGCGCGAGGGAGCGGCGATCTGGATCAGCGTGAAGCGGCCGATCCATTCCGGATGCAGTTCGAGCAGGCGCTCGACCGCGCGCATCCGTTCGATGATCCCTTTCGTGTAGTCGAGGCGGTCTACGCCGACCGCGAGCCGATGCGTCGCGGGCAATCCGGCCTGCTCGAACACTTCGGTGCGCGCGGCCTCCACCGTGCCCGCGGGCGGTGCCTCCGGCCAGGCGATCGAGATCGGATAGGCCTCCACGCGCGTGGGCCTTCCGCCGACCGTGACGGTGGACGATTCGTACTCGATGCGCGCTTCGACGAAGCGGTCGACGGTCTCGAGGAAATTCTTGCAGTGGTAGCGGGTGTGGAAGCCGAGGATGTCGCTGCCGAACAGTCCTTCGAGCAGTTCGCGCTTCCAGGGGCAGATGCCGAACGATTCGGGATTCGGCCACGGAATGTGCCAGAACATGATGATCGTGGCTCGCGGCAGCTGCTCGCGTACGTAGCGCGGCACCAGCGCCAGATGATAGTCCTGCACGAGCACGACCGGGTCCTCGGTCTTCGCCTCGTGGATCACGGCGTCGGCGAAGCGCCGGTTCACCTGCTGGTAGTACTCCCAGTCGGAGCTGCGGAACACGGGCCGTACGTGCGCGATGTGGCACAGCGGCCAGATTCCCTCGTTGGCGAAGCCGTAGTAGTAGCCTTCTTCCTCCTCCTGGGTGAGCCAGACGCGGCGCAGCGTGTACGACGGATCGCTGGTAGGCACGCCGACGTGGTCGCGTGCGTCGACCGTCTCGCGATCGGCAGAGCCGCTGCCGTGCGCGATCCACGTGCCCGAGCACGCGCGCATCACGGGCTCGACCGCCGTGACCAGTCCGCTGGCGGGCCGGCGCACGACGGGGCCGTTGGGCCCGGCTTCGTGGATGTACGGCTCGCGGTTCGAGACGACGATGATCTCGTCGCCGGAGAGCTGCTCGCGCAGCAGCTTGCGCAGCGTATGCGGCGTCCAGTGCAGCGTCATGTCGTCGTGCAGGCGCTGTTCGCTCTCGATGTCGCGCAGCATCTCGCGCAGGTCGCCGACCAGCGGGGCGAGCTCGGGCGATGCAGGCGCTGCCGGCGAGCGCAGCGTCTCGTCGCGCAGCATCTCGCGCACGCTCGCCACCCAGCCGCGCAGGCTCATCTGCGCGACGAGCACCGTGATGCCGGCAATGACGAGTCCGGCCATCACGAACAGCCCGATCACCCAGAAGCGCGTGTCGGCGCTGCGTCGCTGCATGAAGCTCATGTCGTGGACGATCAGGAGCCGGCCGAGTTCCTCGCCTTCGCGCACGACGGGCCGAACGGTGACGTGCAGCGCTTCGTCGGACAGCATGCGCGCTGCGCGCGGGTCGGCAACCCGCTTGCAGCCCAGCACGGCCGGCCATGGCTCGGTGTGCACCACGAGCTTTCCGTCGGGCAGGCACAGGCCCAGCGCGTACAGCCGTTCGTCGCTGATCGTGCGCTCGAAGCGCTGCTCGATCGCCGGATAGTTGCCGGCCATCAGCGGCGTCGTGATGGCGTCGTCGATCGAATTGCCGACCAGTTGGGCGCGGATCTCGACGTCGCGCACGAACCACCGCGTCGTCAGCGAATCGATCCAGGGAACGACGAGGAGTGCCATCAGGAACAGCGCGATGGCCAGCGGCACTACGAAGCGCAGCGACAATCTCAGCGTGCGGAACATATGCCGCACGAATATACGCCAGGGTCGAATGGCCCCGAAACCCGCTGTTCGCGCGGCCTTCAGGGCTGCGCGCCCGGCCTTCGGACGTATAGTCGGACCATGTCCGATCCGAATCGCGCGACCCGCGCCGACACCTGGTTGTTCGCCGATATCGGCGGCACCAATGCACGTTTCGCGCACTGGCAGGCCGACCACGGAACAGGTTCCATCGGGCGCCGGCCGGCCGACGACTTCGCCTCGCTGCAGGACGCGGTCCGGACTTTCGAGGAGATGCAGCCCCAGCGCGCGAACCGGGCCGCGATCGCGATTGCGTTGCAGATTCGCGGGACGAGCCTGCGGATGACGAATCGTCCGTGGGCCTTCGAGACGCAGGAGCTTCTCCGCGCGCTCGGCCTGGACGAACTGCGGCTGGTGAACGACTTCGTGGCGGCGGCGGCAGGATTGCCCGCGCTGGACGACGACGCTTTCGAGGTGGTGCGCGACGGTGCTCGCGCCTCCGGGCATTGGCTGTTGATCGGCCCGGGCACCGGGCTCGGCGCGGCTGCGCTGCTCGACGTCGGCGGCGCCCTCGAGCGCGTGCTCGCCAGCGAGGCCGGGCACATGGGATTCGCCGGGCATCGGCCGGAACTCGAGAGCCTGCACGACGTCGTGCGCGAACGGTGGGGGCGCGTGTCGTGGGAGCGATTGCTCAGCGGCGACGGCCTGAGCTTGCTCCATGCCTGGCAGATGGGCGGCACCGACGCGTTGCTGCCGGCACCGCGCATTTCCGCGCTCGTCGCCGAGGGCGATCGTGCGGCGACCGAAGCAGCTCGCTGGTTCTCGCGCCTGCTCGGCGCCTTCGCCGGTGACCTTTGCCTGGCCTTCGGCGCCGACGGCGGCGTCTGGCTCACCGGCGGTGTGCTCGATGGGCTCGGTGCGGGCTTCGACCACGCTGCGTTCCTCGAAGCTTTCGACGACAAGGGCCGCTACGCGGCTCGCCAGCACCAGGTTCCGGTGCGCCGCGTGCTTGCCCGCGACCTGGCGTTTCGCGGCCTCGAGCGCATCGTCTCCGGCGCCTGTCGTGCGCCGGGGCTGGTGGCCACGGAAAACGGGATCGATGAGCGACGCTGATTCCGGCCTCGCGCCGGCTGCGGCAACACGGGCGGCGGAGGGCGGGCGCCCTTCGTCCGGACTGCGCGCCGGTGTCATCGGCAATTCGCGCATCGGCGCGCTGGTCGACGAGCGCGGCGTCGTCTCGTGGATGTGCGTGCCGCGTTTCGACGGCGACCCGGTGTTCTGCAGCCTGCTCGACGACGACGCGGACGACGGCCGCTTCGCCATCGAGATGGAGAACGTCGAGAAGATCACGCAGGAGTACCTGCGCAACACGGCGATCCTGCGCACGACGATGACCGATCGCGCCGGGCAGCAACTGGAGGTGACCGACTTCTGCCCGCGCTTCTACCAGCACGGGCGCGTGTTCGCGCCGGTGTCGCTGGTTCGAATGGTGCGCCGCGTAGCGGGGCGACCGCGCCTGCGCGTGATCTTCGCGCCCCGATGCAACTACGGCGCCGACCGGCCGGGAATGACCTTCGGCAGCCACCACATCCGTGCGCAGCTCCAGTCGTATCCATTGCGGCTCACCACCGATGCGCCGATCACCCAGGTGATCGAGCGCGCGTGGATCCGCGTCACCGAGGACCTGACGCTGATCCTCGGTCCCGACGAGACGCTGGCCAACAGCCCGCACGAAACCGGCCGGCGGCTTTACGACGAGACGCGCGGCTACTGGGGGCGCTGGGTGCGCAACCTGGCGATTCCTTTCGAATGGCAGGATGCGGTGATCCGCGCGGCGATCACGCTGAAGCTGAACACCTTCGACGACACCGGAGCGATCGTCGCGTCGCTCACCACTTCGATTCCCGAGGCGCCGGGCACGCAGCGCAACTGGGACTACCGCTTCTGCTGGCTGCGCGACGCGTACTTCACCGTCGACGCACTGAACCGGCTGGGCGCCACCGGCTCGATGCAGCGCTTCCTGCGCTATCTCGAGGACATCGTCACCGACGCCATCGACGGCACGCTGCAGCCGGTGTACGGCATGAGCGGCGCCACCCAGCTCGACGAGGCGGTGGCGCCGGCGCTGCGCGGCTACCGTGGGCACGTGCCGGTACGCATCGGCAACCTCGCCTGGCTGCAGGCGCAGCACGACGTCTACGGCTCGGCGATTTTGGCGGTCGCGCACGCGTTCTACGACCGGCGCCTGGCGCGACCGGCGGGCCGCGACCTGTTCGAGGCGCTCGAACGATTCGGCGACCAGGCGTGGCTGAACCACGCGCGGCCCGACGCGAGCATCTGGGAGTACCGCGGACGCGAGGCGGTTCACACCTTCTCGTCGGTGATGTGCTGGGCCGCGTGCGACCGGCTCGAACGCATCGCTGCGCATCTCGGGCTGGCCGAACGGCGCGAATGGTGGCGCGATCGAGCCGAGCAGATCCGCGCGACGATCGAGACGCGGGCGTGGAACGAAGAGATCGGCGCCTTCGTCTCCACGTTCGGCGGACGCGACCCCGATGCCAGCCTGCTGCTGCTCGGCCCGCTGGGGTTTCTCGAGCGCGACGATCCGCGCCTGCGCGCGACCGTGGCGACGATCGAGCGGGAGCTGCGCCGCGGTGAATTCCTGCTGCGCTACGCGCAGCCCGACGACTTCGGCATGCCCGAGACGGCGTTCATCGTCTGCACCTTCTGGTGGATCCAGGCGCTCGCGCAGATCGGCGAGCGCGCGCGGGCGCGAGAGCTGTTCGAGAACCTGCTGGCCAAGCGCAATTCGCTCGGACTGCTGTCGGAAGACATCGACCCCGTCACGCACGCGCTGTGGGGCAACTATCCGCAGACCTACAGCATGGTCGGCATCATCACCTGCGCGATGCGGCTGAGCGAACGCTGGGAAGACGCATTCTGAACGCGACCGGCAGCGAAGCGCCGCCGGCGAACTGCGCGAGCGCAACCCCGCCGAGCGCGATCATCGCGCCGGCGATCTTCGTCGCGGTGAAGGCTTCGCCGACGGCGATCCACGAGATCAGTCCGGCCACCGGCGGCATGCCGTACATCATCGGCGCCGTGCGGGCGACGCCGCGTACCGCATTGACCCAACCCCAGACGAGCCAGCCGACGAAGGCCGACACGACGATCGCGAACAGCAGCCCGAGCCAGATCCACGGCCCGAAATCGGTCCACTGCACGCGCAGGCCGGCCGGCGCGGTGAGTGCCACGATCGGCGCGGCGCCGAGCAGCGTCGCGTAGGCCATCACGACGAGGCCCCCGTGGCGCTCGATCAGCGGCTTGGATGCCACCGTGTAATACGAGAAGAACGACGCCGAAACGAGCAGCACGAGATCGCCGGCACCGGCGCTCCACCGACCGGCGAACAGCTTGTCGGACAGGAAGACCAGCACGCCGCCGCAGGCGATCGCGGCGCCCGCGACCTGCGCACGGGTCATCCGCTCGATGCCCGAGAAGCGCAGGATCAGCAGCGTGAACACCGGCCCGCAGGCGAGGATCAGCGAACTGGAGAAGGCCGTCGACCAATGGATGCCGTAGGTGACGGTGCCCACGTGCAGCACGTGCCCGAAGAAGCCGAGTCGGGCGAGCGCGAGCAGGTCGGTGCGCGGCACCGTCGGGAAGCGCAAGCCGTACGCATGCACGAGCAGCACGAGCGCGCAGGCCGGCATGACCAGGTAGCGCGCGAACAGGAATCCGGCGGGCGAGACGGCTTCGAAGACGACCTTCTGCACCGAGAAATTCGCGCCCCAGACGGCGACGAGCGCGATGCACGCGCCGAGCGCCTGCCACTGGCGCCTGCTGCTGTCGGGGGAAATGGTGTCGCGCTCGCGGGGAAACCACGAATGATAGCGAGATGGCCGCCGGTGCCCGCCGGCATCTCAGCGGCGGGCGGTCCGATTTGCTAAAATTATGGTTTCCCCGTTTTCGATTTCCGTTCCGGCGTTCCCGCCGGGGCGCGGCCCTGCCGGCGGCTCGGCGCAATGCCCTGCCTGCGATTCGGCATCCTACGTCGTCAGAAGGAGAGCGCATTGCATTCCGAAATCCGCACTTCGCCCGTCTCGGAGGCCGAGGCCTCTCCCAAGCGCCGGGTCGCCCCCGTGGCCCAGGCCGGCGCCGCTCGCCGCGCGGGCGCGTCCGAAGATGGTGCCGAGTCGACCGTGCGCGTCTACTTCGAGGGCGATTGCACCAGCGTCAGCGAGGAGTACCTGGAGCTGATCCGCGAGCAGGCCGAGCGTTTCAATACCGGCCCGGGCGGTACGCTCATCGTCTCCGGCCACGCCAACCCCGTCGAGGAACCCGAGGCGGCCGTGCAATTGAGCATGAGCCGCACGCAGGCCGTCGCGACGCTGCTCGAGCGCTTCGGCGTGCAGAGCCATCGCATCGTCCGCGTCAGCCACGGCTCGAATGCGCCGATCGTCGATTACGCAGACGAGTCGGTTCGCTGGGTCAATCGCTGCGTGGAAATCCGCCACGGCGGCCTCACTCCGCGTCAACCCGTCTGGTCGCAGCGCACGCGCAAGTCCACCCGACGCTGATCCCACCACGCAGAGCGCAGCGCTGAGACTTCTCGAGCAGCTCAACGATCGCCAGCGCGAAGCGGTCACGCTGCCGGCCGAGCACGCGCTCGTGCTCGCCGGCGCCGGCAGCGGCAAGACGCGCGTGCTCACCACGCGCATCGCCTGGCTGATCTCCACCGGGCAGGTGAGTCCCCACGGCGTCCTCGCCGTCACTTTCACCAACAAGGCCGCGCGCGAGATGCTCACGCGGCTGTCGGCGATGCTGCCGATCGAGCCGCGCGGCATGTGGATCGGCACCTTCCATGGGCTGGCCAATCGGATGCTGCGCGCGCACCACCGCGACGCCGGCCTGCCGCACACGTTCCAGATCCTCGATTCGCAGGACCAGCTCGCGGCGATCAAGCGGCTGTTGCGCGCGCTGAACGTCGACGACGAGAAGTTCCCGCCGAAGTCGCTGCAGCATTTCGTCAACGGCGCCAAGGAAGAAGGCCGGCGCGCGACGGCAGTGGAGGCCTACGACGAGCACACGCGGCGCATGGTCGAGCTGTACGCCGCCTACGACGAGCAATGCCGGCGCGAGGGCGTCGTCGATTTCGCCGAGCTGCTGCTGCGCAGCCACGAGCTGCTTTCGCGCAACGCCCCGCTGCGCGAGCACTACCGCGCGCGCTTTCGCCATATTCTCGTCGACGAGTTCCAGGACACCAACACGCTGCAGTACGAGTGGCTCAAGCTGCTCGCCGGCGAATCGTCGGTGCTGTTCGCCGTCGGCGACGACGACCAGAGCATCTATTCGTTTCGCGGTGCGCGCGTGGCGAACATGGCGGCCTTCGAGCGCGAGTTCCGCGTCGCCCACCTGATCCGCCTCGAGCAGAACTACCGCTCGCACGCGAACATCCTCGACTGCGCCAACGCGCTGATCGCGCACAACCGCAACCGCCTCGGCAAGAACCTGTGGACCGACGCGGGCGAGGGCGAGCCGGTGCGCGTGCGCGAGTCGCTGGGCGATGCGCAGGAAGCGCAATGGCTGGTCGAGGAGATCCGATCGCTCGTCGCCGAGGGCTGGATGCGCAGCGACATCGCCGTGCTGTACCGCTCGAACGCGCAGTCGCGCGTGCTCGAGCACGCACTGTTCTCGTCGGGCATCGCGTATCGGGTCTATGGCGGACTTCGCTTCTTCGAGCGCGCCGAGGTCAAGCATGCGCTGGCCTACCTGCGGCTGATGGAGAACCCCGACGACGACGGCGCGTTCCTGCGGGTGGCGAACTTTCCGGCGCGCGGCATCGGCGCGCGTACGCTCGAATCGCTGCAGGACGAGGCGCGGCGCAGCGGCACGAGCCTGTACGCATCGGCGGGCTCGGTCACCGGAGCCGGCGGGGCGCGATTGGCCGCCTTCGTGCAGCTCGTCGCGCGGTTGCGCGCCGACACGCAGGCGCTGCCGCTGCCGGAGGTCGTCGCGCACGTGATCGAGGCGAGCGGGCTGGTAGCGCACTACCGCAGCGAGCGCGAAGGGCAGGAGCGCGTCGAGAACCTGCGCGAACTGGTCAATGCCGCCGCCAGCTTCGTCGCCGAGGAAGGCATTGCGGTGGGCACGCCGGCCAACCTCGGCGTGTCGGGGGCGTTCGGCCCGGCGTCGTCGGCGTCGCAGGATCCGGCCGATCCGCTCGTCGCCCCCGGCGCCGTGCAGATAACGCCGCTGGCGGCCTTCCTTGCGCACGCTTCGCTCGAAGCCGGCGAGAACCAGGCGGGCGAAGGCGCCGATGCCGTGCAGATGATGACCGTGCACTCGGCCAAGGGACTCGAGTTCGACGCGGTATTCCTCACCGGTCTGGAGGAGGGGCTCTTTCCGCACGAGAACTCGATTGCCGATCCGCAGGGCCTCGAGGAAGAGCGCCGGCTGATGTACGTGGCGATCACGCGCGCGCGCAAGCGCCTGTACCTGTCGTTCGCGCAGACGCGGATGCTGCACGGACATACGCGCTACAACCTGCGTTCGCGCTTCCTCGACGAGTTGCCGCCGGCGCTGCTGAAGTGGCTCGGGCCTCGTTTTCGGCCGGAAGGCGGGCGAGAGGGCATCCCGTCGTTCGGCCGGGATCCGGGCGGCGCCGCCGGGTCGCAGGCTTGGCGCACCGGCCTGCGCGGGCTCGCGGACGCAGGCGGGCGCAATGCCTTTTCGCAGCCGGTCTACGAAGACGCCCGCCGCGGCAGCGGATTTCGCGTCGGGCAGAACGTCGCGCACGCACGTTTCGGCGAAGGCGTGATCGTCGCGCTCGAAGGAAGCGGCGACGACGCGCGCGCGCAGGTGCGTTTCGAGCGCGAAGGCACCAAGTGGCTCGCGTTGTCGGTTGCGCGGCTCGAACCCTGCGGCTGAGCGTGCCCCGCCGGGCCCGACTTCAGGCGCGCAGGTCGGGCGCGGTGCCGACGGCGGTTTCGGCGGCGGGATCGTCGACCGGTTCGCGATAGGTCGGCCAGAACGAGCAGTAGATCGCGGTGATCAGCGCGAGCGACAGCGGCGAAAGGATCATCGACATCACGAACGGGTGCGAGCCGAAGGCGCCTTGCACCGCGCGCACGACGAGCGAGCCGACGAAAGCGATGGCGAACCAGCCGATCGCGTAGACGAGAAAGGCGCTGCGATTGCGCCAGACGGCCATCAGGCTGAAGAACAGCGACTTCAGCGGCGGCACGCGGTGCCAGGCGACGAACAGCGGCGCGTACCACATCGCCATCTGCACCGGCAGGTAGGCGGTTATGAAAGCCGCCGCCGCCAGCCATAGCGAGACCCCGTCGAGCGCGAGCGCTTCGGCTTCCTCCACGCTGCCGGCGGCCAGTTGCATCAATGCCCCGCCGTCGAACAGCGCCGCCAGCGCGAGCGCGAGCATCGTAGCCGCCGCGTTGAAGATGCCCAGCAGCAGCAGCGGACGCAATGCGCGGCCGGCGTCCTCGCGGAATGCCGCGAACAGCATCGACGGCAGAGGCATACGGCCTTCATCGGCCGTGCCCACTGCGCGCATCAGCCCGACCATCAGCGCCGGTGCGAGTACGAGCGGGGCGATCGAGCCGACGAAGGGGACGAGCACCGACAGCGACAGCAGCAGCAGGTTCAGGAAGGTGATGGCGAGCAGCGCGATCGGCTGGCGGCGCAGCAGTTCGAAGCCGCGCATCACCCAGCGCCAGCCGGCGCGTGCAGGCAAGGGGACGATGTGCATCCGGTGGGACGGGCTATGGATTAGACGGGATTCGGCAGGTCAGGCAGCGCCCGGTGCAGCGCCGGCGCATGCGCGCGGCGCAGCAGCAGCATGCGCTCGAAGCGCGCGGGATCCTTCGGCACGACGATTTCGGCCGGGCGCGGGCAGTGCAGGTCGTGCAGACGCGACACCCAGAAGCGCAGCGCGGCGGCGCGCAGCATCGTCTGCCAGGCATCGTGTTCGACGGGCTGCAGCGCACGCACGCGCCGATAGGCGCCGAGCAGCGCGTCGAGGCGTTGCGCATCGAACGCTTCGTTCTCGTCGGTGCACCAGTCGTTGGCTGCAACGGCCAGATCGAAAAGCCAGGCGTCGACGCCGGCGAACCAGAAATCGATGATGCCGGCGAGTTGCGGCGAGCGCGCCTGCGGATCGAAGAAGACGTTGTCGCGGAACAGGTCGGCGTGCACGGCGGAGGCGGGCAGCGCTGCAAGGCGCCCGCTCGCTGCGAAGGCCCGCTGATGCCCGATCTCGTCGGCCAGCAGTGCCGCCTGTGCCGGCGCCAGTTGCGAGGCCAGTGGCGGCGCGACCGATTCCCACCAGGCCAGTCCCCGCGGGTTCGGCGCGCGGCCGGGGTAGCCGGCCGCGGCCAGATGCATGCGCGCGATCGCCTCGCCGAGTTGCGCGCAATGCGCGGGTCCGGGCTGCATCTCGGGCTGTCCGTCGAGCCGGCTGCACAGGGCGGCCGGCTTGCCCATCAGCGTTTCGAGGACGACGCCGTCGCGATCGGCGACCGGATCGGGACACGGAATGCCGTGCGCGGCAAGGTGGTGCAGCAGGCCGAGGTGGAAGGGAAGTTCGTGCGCCGACATCCGCTCGAACAGCGTCAGCACGTAGCGCCCCGCGGTGGTCGTCACGAACCAGTTGCTGTTCTCGATGCCCGAAGCGATGCCTTCGTGCTCGACCAGGTCTCCGATGTCGTAGCGTTCGAGCCAGCGCGCGAGCGTATCGCGCGCAACGAAGGTGAACACGGCCATCGACTACAGGTAGAGCATTCGTTCGCGTTCGTCGGCCGTGGGTACGAAGCCCCGCGTCTGGTAGAAGTCGAAGATCGCCTCGACGACCGTGGCGGGATCGTCGATCACCTGGATCAGGTCGATGTCGCCGGGCGAGATCAGGCCGTTGCCCACCAGTTGCGCGCGGATCCAGTCGAGCAGTCCGCCCCAGAACGCGGCATCCATCAGGATGACCGGGATGCGCCGGCCCATCCGCGTCTGCACCATCGTGAGCACTTCGAACAGTTCGTCGAGCGTGCCGAAGCCGCCCGGCGCGGCGATGAACGCGGTGGCGTATTTCGCGAACGCCACCTTGCGCGCGAAGAAGTGGCGGAAGTTCAGCGAGATGTCCTGGTACTCGTTGCCGGCCTGCTCCATCGGCAGCTGGATGTTCAGTCCGATCGACGCCGACTTGCCGCTGTGGCCGCCCAGGTTTGCCGCCTCCATGATGCCGGGGCCACCGCCGGAGATGATCGCGAAGCCCGCGTCGGAAAGGCGACGCGCGACGTCGACGGTGGTTTCGTACCAGCGATGACCGGGCCGCACGCGCGCGCTGCCGAAGATCGACACGGCCGGCCTGACGTCGGACAGGCGTTCGGTCGCCTCGACGAACTCTGAGATAATTCCGAAGATATGCCATGACTCGCGCGCCTTCAGCGACGTCGATCGCTCCGGGCTCTCGATCGCGCGCAACTGCGGCACCTGCTTGCTGCTGGACATGTCCGAAAAAACGCTTCTGCTGGTTGACGGCTCGGGGTATCTGTATCGCGCTTTCCACGCGCTTCCGGATCTGCGCAACAAGTCGGGCGAGCCCACCGGCGCGGTCTACGGCATGGTGGCGATGCTACGGCGTCTGCGGGCGGACGGCAAACCGAACGGCTTCCCCGCCGCGACCTACGGAGCGGTCGTCTTCGACGCGCCGGGCAAGACCTTTCGCGACCACTGGTATCCCGAGTACAAGGCGAACCGCAGGGCGATGCCCGAGGACCTCTCCCGGCAGATCCCGGTCATCCACGAGATCGTGCGCGCGCTCGGCTGGCCGCTCGTGATGATCGACGGCATCGAGGCCGACGACGTCATCGGCACGCTGGCGGCGCAGGCGCGTGCGCACGGCATGAAGACGATCGTGTCCACCGGCGACAAGGACCTCGCACAGCTCGTCGCCGATGACGTCGTGCTGATCAACACGATGACGCGCGACGGCGGGCCCGGCGAGCGGCTCGATCGCGACGGCGTCGTCGCGAAGTTCGGCGTCGCTCCCGAGCGCATCGTCGACTGGCTCACGCTGGTCGGCGACTCGGTGGACAACGTGCCGGGCGTCGACAAGGTCGGACCGAAGACGGCGGCGAAGTGGCTCGCGCAATACGGCTCGCTCGATACGCTGGTCGAGCAGGCGCACGAGGTGGGCGGGGCGGCCGGCAACAACCTGCGCAACGCGCTCGACTGGCTGCCCACCGCGCGCCGGCTCGTCACCGTGAAGACCGACTGCGAGCTGGCGCCGCAGGTCGAGTCGATCGAGGGTTCGCTCGCCTTCGTCGAGCCCGATCGTGCGCAACTGCGCGAGCTGTTCGAGCGGTGCAATTTCCGCAGCTGGCTGCGCGAGACCGACGCGGAGAGCCTTGCGGCATCCATCTCCGGAAGCGGGCCGAGCGGATCCGGCGATGCGTTCGAGGCAGCAGCCGGCGCCGACCTGGAGCCGGCCGAGGCCGCGGCGCCGGTACGCGCCCAGACGCCCGCGCCGCAGCTTCGCTACGAGACGGTGCTCGACGACGAACGACTGGACTGGTGGATGCGGCGCATCGAAGTTGCCGATCTGGTCGCGTTCGACACCGAGACGACGTCGCTCGACCCGATGTGCGCCGAGATCGTCGGCCTGTCGCTGGCGGTGGAGCCCTACGAGGCGTGCTACGTGCCGATGGCGCACAACTACACCGGCGCGCCGGCGCAGCTTTCGCGCGAGCGCGTGCTGGAACGGATGCGCGCATGGCTCGAGGACGAGACGCGCGCGAAGGTCGGCCAGAACCTGAAATACGACGCGCACGTGCTGGCCAACCATGGCGTCCGGCTGGCCGGCATTGCGCACGACACGCTGCTCGAGAGCTACGTGCTCGAGGCGCACCGCAACCACGATCTCGACTCGCTCGCCGATCGCCATCTCGACCGGCGCACGATCCGCTACACCGATGTCGCCGGCAAGGGCGCGAAGCAGATCCCGTTCGCGCAGGTGGATCTCGAATCGGCCACCCGCTATGCGGCCGAGGACGCCGACGTCGCGATGCACCTGCATCGCGCGATGTATCCGGACATCGCCGCCGACGAGAAGCTCTCGTACGTCTATCGCGACATCGAGCTGCCGGTCTCGCGGGTGCTGCAGACGATGGAGCGAACCGGCGTGCTGATCGACGCCGACGCGATGACGAAGCAGTCGGAAGAACTCGGCCAGCGCATGTATGCGCTCGAGCGACAGGCGGTCGAACTGGTCGGTGCTCCGTTGAACCTGGGCTCGCCCAAGCAGTTGTGCGAGGTGTTCTACGAGCGGCTCGGGCTGCCGGTGCTCAAGCGCACGGCGAGCGGTGCGCCGTCCACCGACGAGGACGTGCTCGAGAAGCTCGCCCAGGACTACCCGCTGCCGCGCATCGTGCTCGACTGGCGATCGCTGTCCAAGCTCAAGGGCACCTACACCGACAAGCTGCCGAAGATGATCGACGCGCGCAGCGGGCGCGTGCACACGCGTTATTCGCAGGCGGTGGCGGTCACCGGGCGCCTTGCATCGAGCGACCCGAACCTGCAGAACATCCCGATCCGCACGGCGGAGGGACGGCGCATCCGCGAAGCCTTCGTTGCGCCGGCGGGCTCGAAGATCGTCTCGGCCGACTACTCGCAGATCGAACTGCGCATCATGGCGCACATCTCGGGCGACGAGAACCTGCTGCGCGCCTTTGCGCAGCGGATGGACGTGCACCGTGCAACCGCCGCCGAGATTTTCGGCGTCGAGCCGGCCGAGGTCAGCTTCGAGCAGCGACGCTATGCGAAGGTGATCAATTTCGGGTTGATGTACGGCATGAGCGCGTTCGGCCTGGCGTCGAACCTGGGCATCGAGCGGGCTGCGGCGAAGAGCTACATCGAGCGCTACTTCGCGCGCTACCCGGGCGTCGCGCGCTACATGGAAGCGACGCGCGAACGCGCGCGACGCAACGGCTACGTCGAGACCGCGTTCGGGCGGCGCCTGTGGATCGCCGAGATCAACAGCCCGAACGGCCCGCGCCGATCGGGCGCCGAGCGCGCGGCGATCAACGCGCCGATGCAGGGCACGGCCGCCGACCTGATCAAGCTCGCGATGATCGCCGTGCAGCGCTGGATCGAGCGCGAACGGATGCGCTCGCGGCTGATCCTGCAGGTGCACGACGAACTCGTGCTCGAGGCGCCGGAGTACGAGCTCGACGCGGTGCGCGAGCAGGTGCCGCGGATGATGGGCGCGGTGGCGACGCTCGCCGTGCCACTCGAGGTGGAGTGCGGCGTCGGGGCGAATTGGGACCAGGCGCACTGACCGTGTCCTCGACGCTCGCGGCGATCGTCGCCGCTACCCTGCTCTCGGGCGCCGCGAGCGTGCTGATCGCCGCCTGGCTGTCGCTGTCGCTGCTCGCCGCGGTCGTGCAAAGGCTGGTGAGCCTTTCGGCGGGCCTGCTGCTCGGCTCGGCGATCCTGAACCTGCTGCCCGAGGCCTTCGAATCGGGCGCCGATCTTCGGTCGCTTTCGTGGGCGCTGCTGGTCAGCATCATCGCGTTCTTCACGCTCGAGAAGTTCGCCGTGCTGCGCCACAGCCATCATCACGAGCATGATGGCCACGGGCACCATCACGGGCACGACCGCGACGAGGCCGGCCCGGCCGGCCTCGTGGTTCTGGTCGGCGACACGATCCACAACACCGCCGACGGCGTGATGATCGCCGCCGCCTTCCTCGCCGATCCGGCGCTCGGCTGGATCACGACGGCGGCGATCGCCGCGCACGAGATTCCGCAGGAGATCGGCGACTTCATCGTCCTGATCAACGCGGGCTACACGCGCCGGCGCGCACTCGTCTACAACCTGCTCAGCGGCGCCGCCGCGGTGCTCGGAGGTGTGGTCGGCTACTTGGCGCTCGAGCATGGCCGGGCGCTGTTGCCCTATGTGCTCGTCGTCGCCGCGGCGAGCTTCGTCTACGTCGCACTCGCCGACCTGATTCCCGGACTGCATCGCGAGACGCGCCGCGACGGCGAGTGGTTCTGGCAGTTCGCGCTGATGCTCGCGGGCGTCGGGATCATCGCGCTGTCGACGGCGCTGCTCGACGCGCACTGAGCCCGCTCGAATCGCCCCGCTTTCGCGGAGGCACCACCCGCGCGCCCCTTCTCGCGGTCGGGTCAACGCCAGCCGTCGTACCTGCTGCGCTGCCATCCTCCGGGGGAGGGCACCGCAACGGAGCGCGAGATGCCGAACGGGTCGCGCCAGACGATACGCATCTGTTCCGCCGCCGACGGAGTGCACATTGCGCATTCGCGCTCGGGCCGCGGCCCGCCGCTCGTTTTCGCACCGGGCTGGTTCACCCACCTTCAGTTCAACTGGGAAAGCGCGGTCTGGCGCCACTGGAACGAAGCGCTGTCCGAGCGTCGCACGCTCGTTCGCTATGATCCCCGCGGCTGCGGGCTGTCCGATCGCGAAGTGGACGACCTGTCGTTCGAAGGCTGGATCCGCGACCTGGAGGCGGTGGCCGACGCGAACGGCCTACGGCGCTTTTCGATCCTCGGGTTCTGCCAGGGAGCCGCGGTGGCTGTCGCGTATGCCGCACGCCATCCCGAACGCATCAGCCGCCTCGTCCTCTACGGCAGTTATCCGCGCGGCGTCTACGCCGGTGGCGACGCCGACGCGATCCGTCTCGCACGCGGCATGCAAGAGATGATCCACCAGGGATGGGGCGTCGACGTACCGGCGTACCAGGAGCTTTTCGCGAAGCTGCTGATGCCCGAGGGCGGCCCCGAGATGCTGCGCTGGTTGTGCGAGCAGCAGCGGCGCAGCACTTCCGCGCAAACCGCTGCGCGGTTGTTCGACGTCTTCCAGTCGTTCGACGTGCGCCCCTCGGCGAGGTCGATCGCGCAGCCGGCACTCGTCGCTCATCTGCGCAACGACTGCATGATTCCGTTCGAGCAGGGACGCGAAATGGCCGCGCTGCTGCCCGATGCGCGGTTCGTTCCGCTCGAGGGTCGCAATCACATGATGCTGCCCGACGAACCGGCCTGGTCTGTCTTCGTTTCGGCGGTGCACGCCTTTCTTGCCGAGCAAGCCGACGAAGCGGCCGTGGATTCGCCTTCGGACTTCGACGCGCTGACCGCGCGCGAACGAACCGTGCTCGAATCGATCGCCAACGGGCTGTCGAACGACGAGATCGCGGCGCGCCTGTTCGTCAGCCCGAAGACCGTGCGCAACCATGTCACGCGCATCTTCGACAAGCTCGGCGTGGACAGCCGCCCACAGGCCATCGTTCACGCGCGTCGCGCCGGCATCGGACACTGATCCCGACCGATTCCCGGCCGAGTTTCGCGCGCCCCGCCGGCAGGAAGCCGCCGCCGCGGGACGCAGGTCCCGGATTCGGGCGTGGAGCGCGGCGCCGCTCGCGCGATGCACCCGAAGAAGAGGACCTGCGCCTCACTACGGCGCGCGCGCCGGCCGGCACACTGAACCCTCGCGTCGCATCCTGCGGCGGTTCCAGGGAGATATGTGATGAGCAACGAGCGAAGCCATTCGGGAAGCTGCTTCTGCGGCTCGGTGCAGTTCACCGTGACTGGCGAGCCCGCGGGAATGGGCTACTGCCACTGCGAATCGTGCCGCCAGTGGTCGGCCGCGCCGGTCAACGCGTTCACGCTGTGGCACCCGCACGAGGTGACGGTCACGCGCGGCGTCGATCGCATCGGCACGTACCACCGGACCGAAGGCAGCCTGCGCAAATGGTGCCGCGACTGTGGCGGACATCTCTACACCGAGCATCCCGGACTGGGCCTGGTCGACGTGTACGCGGCGATGCTGCCCGACCTGCCATTCGACGCCGGGGTGCACGTCAACTATGAGGAGTCGGTGCTGCCGATCCGAGACGGCCTGCCCAAGTACGGCGACTTCCCGGCCGAACTGAACGGTTCGGGCCGCCTGGTCGCCGAGTGAGGCGGCGGCGACGCGGCGGTGGGTCGGCGAAGGACGCGAAGAGCGATGTCACTTCAGCTGCGCGCGCAGCTCTCCGCCCGGGTGCTCCTTGCTGTGCACGTTCACGTAGAGCTTGCCCTCCTTCAGCGCCTTCTGCTGCGCTTCGGTGAGCTTGGTGCCCTCGGGCACGACCCACTTGCTGCCGTTCTTCGTCAGCGGAACCTGCACGGGCCCGTTGACGCCGGCCGCGCCTTCGTGGATGTGCGCCATCGTTCCGTCAATGCCGCTGGTGGTCACCGAGCCGCTGATCGCGCCGTCCGGCTTCACCGAGAACATCCCTTCGCCGGACGCGCTGGTCGTCACCGGCGGCACTTCGTTCTTCCCGCTCAACTCGACCTTCATGTCCTGCGCGAATGCAGGCGAGAGCGCGAAAATGCCGGCCGCGGCGGCCGCGAAGGCGAGTCGATGCAGGGTAGGTAGCGCGTGCATGGCTGTGCTCCTCGTGGAAGTGGGAGCCGGACGCCGGAACGGGGAAAGAGCGCCGGCGCACCGATTCTGCACTTTCGATCGGTGAGGCGCCGGCTTTGTCGATGTCGTAGCGCGGGTGCTCGCCGGCCCTTCTGCGGCGCGAGCGTCGCCCCGCGCTGCTCAGAGCGTGGCCACCGACAGTCCGCACAGCCGCTCGACGAGCAGTCCGAACGCGTGTGCGTCGAACACCGTGTTGTCGTGCCGGATCAGCAGCGGGAACTCGCCCGGATCGGGCACGAAGCGACGCTTGCGGTATTCGTCCCAGTGCGCCAGCTTGTAGCGGTCGTTCGGGTGCGCACGCGCGACGATCCGCTTCTTCGCCAGTGCCTCGTCGATCTCGACCCAGACCACCGAGATGCGCGTCTCGTCGGGCACGCCGAGCGCCGCCGGGTCGAACACGCGATGCGAGCGCACCTCGCGCGAGAACGGCCCGACCAGTACGGTGTTCACGCCGAGTTCGAGGTTCTCGCGGGCGATCTCGAACAGGCCCATGTATTCCTGGTCGCGCAGGTGCTCGAGATAGGTGGGACTGTCTCGGTCGTCGGGGTCGCCGGTGAGCAGCCCCATCACCTTCGCGCTGTACGTTCCGTAGATGGTGTCCTTGTCCAGGATGCAGAAGCTCTCGCCGGTGCGGGCGTGCAGCATCGGCACCGCGCGCTTGGCCAGCGTCGTCTTGCCGGTGCCGGCGTGGCCGGCAAAAAACACGAGCCGCGCCATCGTCAGCGTCCGGGGCCGGCGGCAACGGGCCGTGCGGGGTCGGCGCACCATTCGCTCCACGAGCCGGGGTAAAGCGCTGCACCGGGCAGGCCGGCGATCTCCATCGCGAGCAGGTTGTGGCACGCGGTCACGCCGGACCCGCAGTGGTGCACGAGCCGGCGCACGTCGCGACCGCCGAGCAGCGCGTCGAACTCGGTCCGCAGTGCTTCGGCGCTCTTGAAGCGGCCGTCCGGCGCAAGGTTCTCGGTGTAGGGCCGGTTGATCGAGCCGGGGATGCGGCCTGCGACCGGGTCGAGCGGTTCGACCTCGCCGCGCCAGCGTTCCGGCGTGCGGGCATCGACGATGCGCGCGTGATCGTCGCCCAGTTGCGCCAGCACCTGCGCGGCGTCCACCTGCGCGGTGCGTGCCGCGCGCAGCGCCAGGGCACCGCGCTCGTGCACGACCGGCGGTTCGCGCGTGAGCGCGTGGCCGGCCGCGCGCCAGGCGGGCAGGCCGCCGTCCAGCACGGCCACCTCCGCGTGGCCGAGCCAGCGCGCGAGCCACCATAGCCGCGACGCGTACATCCCGCCGTTCTCGTCGTAGGCGACCAGCTGCACGCCGTCCGCCAGCCCGATCGATTCGAGCTTGCGGCGCAGCGTCTCGCGAACCGGCAACGGGTGGCGTCCGTTCGTGCCCGTGCGCTCGCCCGCGAGGTCATGATCCTGGTGCAGGAAGAAGGCGCCGGGCAGGTGTGCCTCGGCCCAGGCGGCCGGTCCGTAGGCCGGATCGGTCAGGTCGTGTCGGCAATCGACGACGACGCACGCGTCGAGGCGTCGCGCGAGCTCGTCGGCCCGGATCAGCGTTCTCCAGCGCATCGGCATGCGTCGTCTTCGCTGCGGCTTACGCGCGCGTCGGCCCGAGCCCCAGCTCGGCGCGCAGGAACTCGTGGAAATGCTGCATCCCGTCCTCCATCGGGCTCTGGTAGGGGCCCGCGTCGTCTTCGCCGCGCTCCATCAGCGCACGGCGTCCGGCGTCCATCCGCATCGCGATCTCGTCGTCCTCGATCGCCGTCTCCATGTACGCGGCGCGCTCGGCCTCGACGAGTTCGCGCTCGAACAGCGCGACCTCCTCCGGATAGTAGAACTCGACGACGTTCGTGGTCCTGCGCGGCCCGCGCGGCACGACGCTGGAAACGACGAGCACCTGCGGGTACCACTCGAGCATCACGTTCGGAAAGATCGTGAGCCACATTGCGCCGCGTGCGGGCGCCTTGCCGCCGCTGAAGCGCAGCAGTTGCTCGTGCCAGCGTCGATAGACCGGCGTGCCCGGCTTGCCCAACGCCTTCCACGTGCCGACCGTCTGCAGCGACCAGCGCTCGCCGAACTGCCAGCGCAGGTCGTCGCAGCAGACGAACTGCCCGAGGCCCGGGTGGAACGGCACGACGTGATAGTCCTCGAGGTAGACCTCGATGAAGGTCTTCCAGTTGTAGTCGCACTCGTGGATCTCGATGTGATCGAGGCGGTAGCCGGAGAACTCGAACTCCGGGTGCGAACCGATGCCGGCGAGGTCCGCGGCGACGTCGCGCGGGCCGCGAAAGAGCAGTCCGTTCCAGCGCTGCAGCGGCGTGCGCGCCAGATCCAGGCACGGCTGCTCGTCGAAATGCGGCGCGCCGAGCAGGCGCCCCGACAGGTCGTAGGTCCAGCGATGCAACGGGCAGACGATGTTCGACGCGTTGCCTCGTCCGTCGAGCATGACCGCCTGGCGATGGCGGCAGACGTTGGACAGCAACTCGATCCCGTGCTCGCCGCGCACCAGCACGCGGCCGTCGTTTCCGGCGGGCGGCACGCAGTAGTCGCCGGGTTCCGGCACCATCCGCTCGTGGCCGACGTAGCCCGGGCCACGACGGAACAGCGTCTCCAGTTCGCGCGCGTACAGCGCTTCGTCGAAATAGGCGGAGACCGGCAACTGCGTGCGCGAGTGCGCGAGCCGATCCGGGCGGCCCACGTCGGACATCGAATTTCTCCCTGATCAAGGCCCGATCGTCCGGGGCGACCGGACGAGCGCAGAAGGATACCCCGATCGACTCGCCGGGCCGGCGATCGGGCGCCGCGCGCCCGCGTCGATCGCCGCGCCGCGCGAGCCAGCGGAAAGCGAAGTAAAATCAAGCCCTTCATGGACTCGTCCACCCCCGAATCCTTCGAGCGCGCGCTCGGCGAGCTCGAGCAGATCGTGCAGCGCATGGAGAGCGGCTCGCTGTCGCTCGAGGAGTCGCTCGGCGCCTATCGCCGCGGAGCGGCGCTCGTCGCCTGGTGCCGCAAGTCGCTGGCCGACGTGCAGCAGCAGGTGCGCATCCTCGAGGCCGACCTGCTCGAGCCTTTCGATGCCGCTGCCGAG
Source organism: Burkholderiaceae bacterium (assembly GCA_021166725.1). Lineage (GTDB taxonomy): Bacteria > Pseudomonadota > Gammaproteobacteria > Burkholderiales > Burkholderiaceae_E > Zeimonas. The sequence continues at coordinate 37,159 of JAJPES010000083.1, forward strand.
CCGTGCGAGCCCGCCGAGCCCGGTTCCCCACCCGCGAACCGATGAGTTCTTCCTACGCGACGAGCGCCGGCGACGGCGCGGCAGCGGCTTGCGCCGACGCGATCGCCAGCGACGAAATGCCTTTCGACGCCTGGATCGCCGATCGGCGTGCGCGCGTCGAGCGCGCGCTCGATCGCACGCTCGCGCCTGCAGATTCGCATCCCGCCCGGCTGCACGAGGCGATGCGCTACGCGGCGCTGGGCGGCGGAAAGCGCATCCGTGCGCTGCTCGTGCATGCGGCCGGCGAGGCGCTCGGCGCCCCGGCAGGCGCGCTCGACTGCGCAGCCAGCGCCGTCGAGCTGATCCACGCGTATTCGCTGGTGCACGACGACATGCCGTGCATGGACGACGACGTCCTGCGCCGCGGCCGGCCCACGGTGCACGTGGCCTACGGCGAAGCGCTCGCGATGCTGGTCGGTGACGCGCTGCAGGCGCTCGCCTTCGAGGCGCTCGCTGCGGTCGCCGACCGGGGGGTCGAGGCGCCAACGGCGGTGTCGATGCTCGCCGAACTGGCGCGGGCATCGGGTTCGGTCGGAATGGCCGGCGGACAGGCGATCGACCTCGCTTCGGTCGGCACGTCGCTCGACGCCGTCGCGCTCGAGGACATGCACCGGCGCAAGACCGGCGCGCTGCTGGCGGCGTCGGTGCGGCTGGGCGGCGCCTGCGGGCCGCGCGCTGCCCCGTCGATGCCGGTGCTCTCGCGCTACGCCGACGCGGTGGGCCTGGCCTTCCAGATCGTCGACGACATCCTCGACGTCGAGGGCGACTCGGTGACGCTGGGCAAGACGGCCGGCAAGGACGCCGGCGCCGACAAGCCCACCTACGTATCGACGCTCGGACTCGACGCTGCCCGTGCGCTCGCCGAGCGCCTGCGCGTGCAGGCGCACGAGGCGATCGCACCGCTCGGCTCGCGCGCGACGCGCCTGGCGTCGCTCGCCGACCGCATCGTCCTGCGTCGGACGTGAACCAGACGCCGCGCGAGAGCCCACGATGCAGCCGCACGAATCGCCAGCGCCGACCCTGTTGTCGACGATCGACAGCCCGGCGCAGTTGCGCAAGCTCGATCGCGGCGCGCTCGCACAGGTTGCGCGCGAACTGCGCTCGTTCGTGCTCGAGTCGGTGTCGCGCACCGGCGGGCACCTGTCGTCGAACCTGGGCACGGTCGAACTCGCCATCGCGCTGCACTACGTCTTCGACACGCCGCGCGACCGGCTGATCTGGGACGTCGGCCACCAGAGCTACCCGCACAAGATCCTCACCGGCCGTCGCGCAGCGATGAACACGCTGCGCCAGCACGGCGGCATATCGGGCTTTCCCCGCCGCAGCGAGAGCGAATACGACGCCTTCGGCACTGCCCATTCGTCGACGTCGATCTCGGCGGCGCTGGGCATGGCGGTCGCTTCGCGCAACAAGGGCGAGGGCACCGGCCCCGCGCGTCGCCGCCACGTCGCGGTGATCGGCGACGGCGCGATGACCGCCGGCATGGCCTTCGAGGCGCTGAACAACGCCGGCGTGACGCCCGACATCGACCTGCTCGTCGTCCTGAACGACAACGACATGTCGATCTCGCCTCCGGTGGGAGCGCTGAACCGCTATCTCGCGCGCCTGCTGTCGAGCCGCTTCTACACGAAGGCGCGCGACGTCGGTCGTGCAATGCTGCAGAACGTGCCGCCGCTGCTCGAACTGGCCAGGCGGCTCGAGGAACACGCGAAGGGTTTCGTCGTGCCGGCCACGATGTTCGAGGAGTTCGGCTTCAACTACGTCGGACCGATCGACGGCCACGATCTCGACAGCCTCGTGCCCACGCTGCAGAACCTGCGCGAGTTGCGCGGTCCGCAGTTCCTGCACGTGGTCACGCGCAAGGGGCAGGGCTACAAGCTGGCCGAGGCCGATCCGGTGCTCTATCACGGTCCCGGTCGCTTCGACCCGCACGAGGGAATCCGCGCGCCGTCTACGCCGCCGCGTCCGACGTACACGCAAGTGTTCTCCGACTGGATCTGCGACATGGGCGCGCTCGACGAGCGGCTGATCGCGATCACGCCGGCGATGCGTGAGGGATCGGGACTGGTCGAATTCGAGCGGCGCTTCCCGCAGCGCTATTTCGACGTCGGCATCGCCGAGCAGCATGCGGTGACCTTCGCCGCCGGGCTGGCCTGCGAGGGAATGAAGCCGGTCGTGGCGATCTACAGCACTTTCCTGCAACGCGGCTACGATCAACTCGTGCACGACGTCGCGCTGCAGAACCTGCCGGTGGTGTTCGCGCTCGATCGCGCCGGCATCGTCGGCGCCGACGGTGCAACGCACGCCGGCGCCTACGACTACGCCTACCTGCGCTGCGTGCCGAACCTCGTCGTGATGGCGCCGTCGGACGA
>JAJPES010000013.1 GCA_021166725.1 Burkholderiaceae bacterium
CGCGGCCCGGGAGCGTCGGGCGGTCCGGGCGGTTCGCAATCGGCCGCGCCGAAGCCGCCGGGACGTTCCGCTCGGCGCGGTGGGCGTCCGCGCGGCCGGGGTCCCGGCGGAGGCCGCGGCGGCGCCGGGGGCGGCTCTTCCGGAAGCTGAGCACGCAGGCGAGGGTGTCGGGCGCAGCCGGGGCTGACGGCCGCAGCCTTTTGACGATATAATCGCGGGCTGGTGAAATCGCCGCCAAGGTACGGCGCTTCGCTGCAGACCGGCCGACGTCACCGGCTCGCAGGAAGCGCGAAGCACCGGCGGCGTGCTCGAAGAAATGGGCTCTCGCAGGCCCATTTTTTTTTCTCGTGCGTCGACCGCGGGTCGGCAGGGGGTGGCAATTGACCGAGATGACGTCCACGCAGGCGATCATCGAGCGCACCCTGGCCGCGATGGATTACGAAGTGGTCGACGTCGAGCGCGGGCAGCAGGGCGTGCTGCGCGTCTTCATCGATGCGCCGTCGGGCATCACGCTCGACGACTGCGAGAAGGTCAGCCGGCAGTTGTCGTACGTGCTCGAGGTCGAGGGCATCGACTACGCGCGGCTGGAAGTTTCGTCGCCCGGACTCGATCGGCCTCTGAAGAAGCCGGCCGATTTCGAGCGCTTCGCCGGGGCGGAAGTCGCGATCCGGTTGCGCGAGCCGCTGGAAGGCCGGCGCAACTTCGACGGCTTGCTCACCGTCGAGGACGATGGCCGCTTCGGGCTCGAGTTGATCGAGCGCGCGCCCGAGGAGTCGCGCACGAAGGGCGCGCGTGCGGCGAAGAAGGCGCGCCCGCAGCGCGCGCGCAGCGCACCGCCGAAGGCGGTCGAAGCGCCGGCGCAGGCGGCACGCAAACTCGTTTTTTCGCTCGACGAGATCGAGCGGGCTCGGCTGGTGCCGAAGCTGAAGTCCCAGGAGAGGCGTAAATGAGCCGGGAAGTTCGGTTGCGGGTCGACGCGCTCGCGCGCGAGAAGAATGTCGCGCGCGAGGTCGTGTTCGGTGCGCTCGAGAGCGCGCTGGCCTCCGCGATGAAGAAGCGCTTCAAGGAGGAAGTCGACATTCGCGTGTCGGTCGACCGGATGACCGGCGAGTCCGAGTCGTTCCGGCGCTGGCAGGTCGTGCCCGACGGCGAACTCGAGGACCACGACGTCCAGGTCATCCTGTCGGAGGCGCAGAAGCAGATCGGCGACATCCAGGTCGGCGACTACATCGAGGAAGAGCTCGAGCCGGTGGACCTCGGCCGCATCGGCGCGCAGGCGGCCAAGCAGGTCATCCTGCAGAAGATCCGAGACGCCGAGCGCGAGCAGATCATCAACGACTTCCTCGCGCGCGGCGAGTCGGTGCTGTCAGGAACCATCAAGCGCATGGACCGCGAAGGCGCGATCGTCGAGTCGGGCAAGGTCGAGGCGCGGCTGCCGCGCGACCAGATGATCCCGAAGGAGAACCTCCGGGTGGGCGACCGCGTGCGCGCCTACGTGGCGAAGATCAATCGCGAAGGCCGCGGTCCGCAACTGTTCCTGTCGCGCACCGCGCCCGACTTCATCCGCCATCTGTTCGCCAACGAGGTTCCCGAGATCGAGCAGGGCCTGCTCGAGATCAAGGCCGCGGCGCGAGATCCGGGCGTGCGCGCGAAGATCGCCGTGCACTCGAACGACCGCCGCGTCGATCCGATCGGCACCTGCGTAGGCGTGCGCGGCTCGCGCGTGCAGGCGGTCACCGGCGAGCTCGCCGGCGAGCGCGTGGACATCGTGCTGTGGTCCGATGATCCGGCGCAGTTCGTCATCGGCGCGCTTGCGCCGGCGAACGTCTCGTCGATCGTCGTCGACGAGGACAAGCACAGCATGGACGTCGTCGTCGACGAGGACAACCTGGCTCTTGCAATCGGCACCGGCGGTCGCAACGTACGTCTTGCATCCGAGCTCACCGGCTGGCAGATCAACATCATGACCGCCGAGGAGTCGCAGGCGAAGAGCGAGGGCGAGCGCGATTCGCTGCGCCAGGTCTTCATTGCCAAGCTCGACGTAGACGAGGATCTGGCCGACGTGCTCATCGACGAGGGCTTCACCACCGTCGAGGAAGTCGCCTACGTGCCGATCAACGAGATGCTCGAGATCGAGGGCTTCGACGAGGACACGGTCAACGAGCTGCGCAACCGGGCCCGCAACGCGCTGCTCACCGAGGCGATCGCCACCGAGGAGAAGCTCGGCACGACGGCCGAGGATCTGCTCGCGCTGGCGGGAATGGATCGCGACCTGGCGGCGAAGCTGGCCGACACGCACGTCTACACGCGCGACGATCTTGCCGAACTGGCGGTGGACGAACTCGTCGAGGCCACCGGCATCGACGAGGAGCGTGCACGCGAGTTGATCGTCGCGGCGCGCGCGCACTGGTTCGAGGAGCCGGCAACGGCGTCCGGCGGCGGCCAGGAGGGCGCGCGGACCTAAGGGGCGGGCGAAGGGAAAGGCCGCGCGGCTGCGTCGCGCGCGCCGGGCCGGCGTCGGGCAGCAGCCGCGCGGGCATCATCGATCAGGTTTCGGGAAGGAAATACATGGCGAGTACGAACGTGGCGAAGTTTGCGGCGGAGCTGAAGATGCCGGCCGAGGCGTTGCTCGAGCAACTGCGGGCTGCCGGCCTCGGCAAGCAGTCGCCGGACGACGAGCTGACCGAGGTCGACAAGGAGCAGCTTCTGTCCGCGCTGCGTCGCGCGCACGGCTCGGAAGACGGATCGCGGCGCACGATCACGCTCACGCGCAAGCAGACCTCCGAGATCAAGCAGGCCGACGCTACCGGCAAGGCGCGCACGATCCAGGTCGAGGTGCGCAAGAAGCGCGTCTTCGTCAAGCGCGGCCCGGGTGACGGCGCGCCGGTCGAGGTGCCGGTCGCAGAGCCGGTCGAGGTCGCGCCGCCGATGTCGGTGGTCGACGAGGAGCAGCAGCGGCTGCGCGAGGCCGAGGAGCAGCGCCAGCGCGAACTGCTCGAGCGCCAGGCGGCCGAGTTGCGCGAGAAGCAGTTGCGCCTCGAGCAGGAGCGCGAGCGCGCAGCGCAGGCCGCGGCCGAAGCGCAGCGTCGCGAGGAGGAAGCGCGCCGCGAGGCCGAGCGCGCGGCCGGCGCGACCGCGCAGGAGGAATCCACCGACGCCCGACGCCAGGCCGAGGAAGAAGCGCGCGTAGCCGAGGAACAGGCGCGTGCTGCCGAGGAGCAGGCGCGCGCTGCCGAGGAGGCCGCGCGCCAGGCGGCCGAGGAAGCCGAGCAGCAGGCGCAGGCGCGCCGCGCCGTCGACGCCGAGGTTGCCGAGATCAACCGCCTGATGAGCCTGCAGCGTCGTCCGCAGCCGAAGGTCGCGGAGGCACCGCCCGCGCCGGCACCGCAACCGGTCGCCGTGAAGGGCGCGCCGCCTGCGCAGGCGCCGGCGCAGCCGGGCGCGAAGGCCGGCGTGCGCGGCACGCTGCATCGTCCCCCGGGAGGGCGTCCGGCTGCGGGCGCGCCGAGCGGCGACGCGGCGAAGAAGCACGTCAAGAGCGAGAAGCTCTCGTCCACGTGGTCCGACGAGGCCGGCAAGAAGCGCGGCATCAAGACGCGCGGCGATGCGCCCGACAGCGGCTGGCGCGGCGGACCGCGCGGCGGTCGACATCGCGGCGGCGATCGTCACGAATCCGCGTCGGGGTCGTCGTTCTCGAACGAGCCGATCGTGCGCGAGGTGCACGTGCCGGAGACGATCACCGTGGCCGATCTGGCGCACAAGATGTCGGTGAAGGCCGCCGAGGTCATCAAGACGATGATGAAGCTCGGGCAGATGGTCACCATCAACCAGATGCTCGACCAGGACACGGCGATGATCGTCGTCGAGGAAATGGGACACAAGGCGCTGGCCGCCAAGCTCGACGACCCGGAGGCGTTCCTCGTCGAGGACCCGACGCAGGCCGATGCGGCCACCGAGCCGCGGCCGCCGGTCGTCACCGTCATGGGGCACGTGGACCACGGCAAGACGTCGCTGCTCGACTACATCCGCCGCACGAAGGTTGCCGCCGGCGAGGCGGGCGGCATTACGCAGCACATCGGCGCCTATCACGTCGATACGGCGGGTGGTGTCGTTACCTTCCTCGACACGCCGGGTCACGAGGCGTTCACGGCGATGCGTGCGCGCGGCACGAAGGCCACCGACATCGTCATCCTGGTGGTCGCCGCCGACGACGGCGTGATGCCGCAGACGATCGAGGCGATCAACCACGCGAAGGCGGCCGGCGTTCCGATCGTCGTCGCGGTCAACAAGATGGACAAGCCCGAGGCGAACCCCGAGCGCGTCAAGCAGGAGCTGGTCGCGCAGCAGGTCGTGCCCGAGGAGTACGGCGGCGACGTGCCGGTGGTCCCGGTGTCGGCGAAGGCGGGCACCGGCATCGACGCGCTGCTCGACAACGTGCTGCTGCAGGCCGAGGTGCTCGAGTTGCGCGCGGTGCGCGAGGGCGCGGCCAAGGGACTGGTGATCGAGGCGCGGCTCGACAAGGGACGCGGCGCCGTGGCCACCGTGCTCGTGCAGTCGGGCACGCTAAAGCGCGGCGATATCGTGCTCGCCGGATCGTCGTTCGGACGCGTGCGCGCGATGCTCGACGAGAACGGCAAGCCCGTCGCCGAGGCCGGTCCGTCGATTCCGGTCGAGATCCAGGGCCTGCAGGACGTGCCGGCTGCCGGCGAGGAAGTCATCGTGCTCGGCGACGAGCGCAAGGCGCGCGAGATCGCGCTGTTCCGGCAGGGCAAGTTCCGCGACGTCAAGCTGGCCAAGCAGCAGGCGGCGAAGCTCGAGAACATCTTCGAGCAGATGTCGGGCGGCGAGGTCAAGACGCTGCCGCTCATCGTCAAGGCCGACGTGCAGGGCTCGCAGGAGGCGCTGGCACACGCGCTGCTCAAGCTGTCCACCGACGAGGTTCGCGTGCAGATCGTGCACCAGGGCGTCGGCGGCATCAGCGAGAACGACGTCAACCTGGCCACCGCGTCGAAGGCGGTGATCATCGGCTTCGATGTTCGCGCCGACCAGCAGGCCAAGCGCCTGGCCGAGACGAACGGCATCGACATCCGTTACTACACGATCATCTACGACGCCGTGGACGACGTGAAGAAGGCGATGTCCGGGTTGCTGTCGCCCGAGCAGAAGGAAGAGGCGCTCGGCCTGGTCGAGATCCGCCAGATCTTCCGCGTGCCGAAGATCGGCAACATCGCCGGCTGCATGGTGCTCGAGGGCGTGGTGCGTCGCGGCGCGAAGGTGCGCCTGCTGCGCGACCACACGGTCGTGTGGACCGGCGAGCTCGATTCGCTCAAGCGCTTCAAGGACGACGTTCGCGAGGTGCGCGAGGGCTTCGAGTGCGGTCTGTCGCTGAAGGGCTACGACGACATCCACGAAGGCGACCAGCTCGAGGTCTTCGAGATCAAGGAGGTCGCGCGCACGCTTTGAGCGTGCGCGTCGGCGGGCGATGGCGAGGCAACGTCCGGGCGGCAGCAGTCGCGGCGTGCGCGTGAGCGAGCAGGTGCATCACGAGCTCGCCGAGCTCGTGCGGGGCGAGCTGAAGGATCCGCGCGTCGGCATGGTGACGATCACCGGCGTGGAGCTCACGCCGGACTACGCCTATGCCACCGTCTACTTCAGCGTGCTGCCCGACGACGAGGCCACGGTTGCCGAAACGCTCGCCGGGCTGCGTCGCGCGGCGGGCTTCCTGCGCACGCAGCTCGGCCGACGCGTGCGCATCCACACCACGCCCGAGCTGCGCTTCGTGCACGACCGCTCCACCGAGCACGGCATCGCGATGTCGAAGCTGATCGACGAAGCGAACCGCCGGCACGCCGCGGAGGACGATCGCCGGCCGGCCGACGACGAACTCGGTCGATCGCCCGCCGAGGACGGCGCGACGCGGAAACCGCCGGACGCCGACTGATCGACGGCGGGCTCTCCGCCGCTCCAGCATGACGAAACGCATCCCGACGAAGCGTGATCCCGTCGACGGCATCCTGTTGCTCGACAAGCCCGTGGGCCTGAGCTCGAACGACGCGCTGGTGCGCGCGCGCCGGCTGCTCGAGGCGCGCAAGGCCGGGCACGGCGGCACGCTCGATCCGCTGGCCGGCGGGCTGCTCCCGCTGCTGTTCGGCGAAGCGACGAAGTTCGCGCTCGATTCGCTCGACGCCGACAAGACCTACGTCGCCGAGCTGCACCTGGGCGTCGCCACCGACACCGGCGACGCCGAAGGGCGCGTGCTCGCCGAGCGCGAAGTCGTGCCCGATGCTACCGACTTGGCCCGCGCGGTCTGCGCCTTCGTCGGCGCGATCGACCAGGTGCCGCCGATGCACTCGGCGCTCAAGCGCGACGGGCGGCCCCTCTACGAGCTTGCCCGCGCCGGCGTCGTCGTCGATCGCGCGCCGCGGCGGGTGACGATTCATTCGATCGACGTGCTGCGCTTCTCGCCGCCGTATGCCGAGCTGCGCGTTCGGTGCAGCAAGGGAACCTACATCCGGTCGCTCGCCATCGACCTCGGCGATCGACTCGGCTGCGGAGCGCACCTGAGCCGGCTGCGACGAGAGCGCGTGGGAACGCTCGATGTCGCCGACGCCATCACGCTGGAGGCGCTCGAGGCGCTCGGGCTGGCCGAGCGTCGTGCCCGATTGCTGCCTGCCGATGCACTGCTGCTCGGGCTGCCGCGCGTCGATCTCGACATTCCCTCCGGCTCTCGCTTTCGCCACGGGCAGAAGCTGCGCGTGGAACCGTCCTGCGCGGATGCGTCGCCCCGGCGCGTTCGCGTCTATGGCGCGGGCAACGAACTGCTCGGCGTCGCCCTGCAACAGGGCAGCGAGCTGCAACCGCAGCGGCTCGTTGCCGCACAGATGACCGTGCCGCCTGCGGCCGGGACAGGAATCGAACGATGACCCTCGCCATTCGAAACATCGCGATCATTGCCCACGTCGATCACGGCAAGACGACGCTCGTCGACCAGCTGCTGCGCCAGTCGGGCACCTTTCGCAGCAACCAGCAGGTGGCCGAGCGCGTTATGGACAGCGGCGACATCGAGCGCGAGCGCGGCATCACGATCCTCGCGAAGAACTGCGCCGTCGAGTACGAAGGCACGCGCATCAACATCGTCGATACGCCGGGGCACGCCGACTTCGGCGGCGAAGTCGAGCGCGCGCTGTCCATGGTCGACGGCGTGCTGCTTTTGGTCGACGCGGTGGAGGGGCCGATGCCGCAGACGCGCTTCGTCACCCGCAAGGCGCTCGCGCTCGGACTCGAGCCGATCGTCGTCGTCAACAAGGTCGACCGCCCCGGCGCTCGCCCGCATCGCGTGGTCGACGAGACCTTCGACCTGTTCGACCAGCTCGGTGCGAGCGAGAAGCAACTCGATTTCCCGGTCGTCTACGCATCGGCGATCAACGGTTTCGCGCTCGAACGACTCGAGGACCTGCCGGCGGGCGGCGTTCGCTCGGCGGAGGAGGCAACTGCCGCGGGGCTTTCGATGAAGCCGCTGTTCGACGCGATCCTGCGCCAGGTGCCCCCGCGCAACGACGACCCCGAGGGCGCGCTGCAGTTGCAGATCTCCGCGCTCGACTGGTCGAGCTACGTCGGCAAGATCGGTATCGGCCGCGTCGGGCGCGGCCGCGTGCGCGCCGGGCAGAACGTGCTCGTGCTGCACGGCGATCCGCAGGCGGGCGGCGCCGAGCCGGTGCCCGCGCGCATCGGCCAGGTGCTGCGCTTCGACGGACTGGAGCGCATCGCGGTGCCCGAAGCCGAGGCGGGTGACATCGTCGCCATCACCGGCATCGACGCGATCGACATCGGTTCCACAGTCGCCGACTCCGGGACGCCCGAGGCACTGCCGACGCTGCAGGTGGACGAACCGACGATGTCGATGGAGTTCATGGTGAACGACTCGCCGCTGGCCGGTCGCGAGGGCCGGTTCGTGACGAGTCGCCAGATCCGCGAACGGCTCGAGCGCGAGCTGAAGAGCAACGTTGCGCTGCGCGTGGAATTCGGCGACGAGACCGATGCCTTCGTCGTCTCCGGGCGCGGCGAGCTGCACTTGACCATCCTGCTGGAGAACATGCGCCGCGAAGGCTACGAGCTCGCGGTGTCGCGGCCGAAGCCGAAGCTGCGCATCGTCGACGGCGAGCGGGAGGAACCGTACGAACGCCTGACTGCCGACGTCGAGGAGGCGCACCAGGGCGCGGTGATGGAACTGCTCGGCCGCCGGCGCGGCGAGCTGCAGGCGATGCATCCCGACGGCGCGGGACGCGTGCGGCTCGAGTATCGGGTGCCGGCGCGCGGGCTGATCGGCTTCCAGAACGAATTCATGAATCTGACGCGAGGTACCGGGATCGCGGCGCACGTGTTCGACGCCTACGGCGAATGGGCGGGCGACATCGAGGACCGCCGCAACGGCGTGCTCGTTTCGCAGGACGACGGCGAGGCGGTCGCCTACGCGCTGTGGAAGCTGCAGGAGCGCGGGCGCATGTTCGTCGGACCCGGCGAGCGGCTCTACGAGGGAATGATCATCGGCATCCACTCGCGCGACAACGACCTGGTGGTCAATCCGGTGCGCGAGAAGAAGCTCACCAACGTTCGCGCCTCCGGCAAGGACGAGCACATCGCGCTCGTGCCTGCGATCCGGCTCACGCTCGAGAAGGCGGTGGAGTTCATCGCCGACGATGAGCTCGTCGAGCTCACGCCGAAGAGCATCCGGCTGCGCAAGCGGCATCTGAAGGAGCACGAACGGCGGCGCGCAGCGCGCTCATCCGAGCTCGTCTAGGAGGCTGTCGGACTATGGACAGGGGTCGCGGGGGGGGGGGGCGGGGGGGCGTGGCAGGGGCGCGCGGGGGGCGAGAACGGGCGGGAGGGGGGGGGTGGGCGCGGGGGCCCCAACAGCCACGGCGCCCCCCGCCCGGGCCGGCCCCCGGGGGGGAACAACCGCCGGTAGCGCCGAAGCGGGGCGCGGGGCGGGCAAGGCAAGGGGGTGCGAGGTCCCCACGCGCCC
>JAJPES010000044.1 GCA_021166725.1 Burkholderiaceae bacterium
ACCGAGTTCCTGCACCTGCGCTACGCTAAGGACGCCACGCTGTAGGTGCGGGTCGCGCAGCTGCACTAAGGGGGCTGGGGGCATTGGGATAACGCGCGCCGCCGCGCCGCGTCGATGGCGCGCGACGCCGCGGCCGAACTGCTGAACCTGTAGGCGCGCCGCGCGGCGCGCGAGGGCCACGCGTTCCGCTTCGCGGCGAACGACTACGAACTCTTCGCCGACGGCTTCCCGTTCGACGAAACGCCCGACCAGCAGGCGGCGATCGATTCGGTCGTCGGCGACATGACGTCGGGCAAGCCGATGGACCGGCTCGTCTGCGGCGACGTCGGTTTCGGCAAGACCGAGGTGGCGCTGCGCGCCGCCTGGGTCGCGGTGGCCGACGGCAAGCAGGTCGCGGTCCTGGCGCCGACGACGCTGCTCGCCGAGCAGCATTTCCAGACCTTCGGCGATCGCTTCGCCGACTTTCCGGTTCGCATCGCGCAGCTGTCGCGCTTCCGCTCGAAGAAGGAGACGAGCGCGGCGATCGACGGCCTGGCCGACGGGAGGATCGACATCGCGATCGGCACGCACAAGCTGCTGTCGCCCGACGTGAAGTTCGACCGGCTCGGCCTGGTGATCATCGACGAGGAGCACCGCTTCGGAGTGCGACAGAAAGAGGCGCTGAAGGCGCTGCGCGCCGAGGTGGACGTGCTCACGCTGACCGCCACGCCGATTCCACGCACGCTGGCGATGAGCCTCGAAGGCATCCGCGATTTCTCGGTGATCGCCACCGCCCCGCAGCGTCGGCTGGCGATCAAGACCTTCGTGCGCCGCGAAAGCGCCGGCACGATCCGCGAAGCGCTGATGCGCGAACTGAAACGCGGGGGGCAGGCGTACTTCCTGCACAACGAGGTCGAGACGATCGAGAACCGGCGTGCGCGCCTGGCCGAACTGGTCCCCGAAGCGCGCATCGCCGTGGCGCACGGGCAGATGCCCGAACGCGAGCTCGAACGCGTCATGCGCGACTTCCTGCAACAGCGATTCAACGTACTGCTGTGCACGACGATCATCGAGACGGGCATCGACGTGCCGAGCGCGAACACGATCGTCATTCATCGCGCCGACCGCTTCGGTCTGGCACAGTTGCACCAGTTGCGCGGCCGCGTCGGCCGCTCGCATCACCAGGCCTACGCCTACCTGATGGTTCCCGACGAGAAGTCGATGACGCGCGACGCGGTCAAGCGCCTGGAAGCGATCCAGGCGCTCGAGGAGCTCGGCTCGGGCTTCTACCTGGCGATGCACGACCTGGAAATCCGCGGCGCCGGCGAAGTGCTCGGCGAATCGCAGTCGGGCGACATGCAGGAGGTAGGCTTCGCGCTGTACAGCGAGATGCTCGCCGAAGCGGTCGATGCGTTGCGCGCCGGACGCGAACCCGACCTTTCGGCGCCGCTTTCGGCGACCACCGAGATCGTGCTGCGCGCACCGGCGCTGCTGCCGGAGGACTACGTCCCCGACGTGCGCGAACGTCTGTCGCTGTACAAGCGGATGGCCAACTGCACGACGTCCGACGCGCTCGACGGACTGCGCGAGGAACTCGTCGACCGCTTCGGCAAGCTGCCCGAACCGGCGCGCACGCTGCTCGAGACGCATCGCCTGCGCATCGCGTCGCGCCCGCTGGGTATCGCGAAGATCGACGCCGCCGCCGACACGATCGTCGTGCAGTTCGTTGCCGACCCGCCGCTCGATGCCGCTGCGATGATCCGCTTCATCCAGTCGCGTCGCGACGTGAAGCTTGCCGGTCCCGACCGCCTGCGCTTCGCGATCGCCACGCCGGACCTGCCCGCGCGCGCGCAGAAGGTGCGCGAGATCGTCGATCAACTGTCGAAGCTCGCAAGGCAATGACCACGCAACGCCTGGTCGTGCAGCACCTGAAGCTCGCCGACGAGGACGTGGCTGCATGCAGCGATGCGGTCGGCCGCACGCCGACGCTGCGGCTGCCGCGCCTGGCCACGTGGGACGACGTGTCGATCGACGGCGAGCGCGTCACGCACCTGGCCGAGACGCTGCACGTCGATGCCGAGGTCGTCCCCGCCGACGCGCGCCTGTCGGACTATCGGCTGCTCGCCTTCGACATGGACTCGACGTTGATCACGATCGAGTGCATCGACGAGATCGCCGATTTCGCCGGCCGCAAGGCGGAGGTGGCGGCGATCACCGAGGCCGCGATGCGCGGCGAGATCGCCGACTTCGACGAGAGCCTGCGCCGGCGCACCGAACTGCTCGCCGGACTGCCCGAATCGACGCTGCAGCGCGTCTACGACGAGCGGTTGCGCGTCACGCCGGGCGCGCAGACGCTGATCGCCGCGGCGAAGGAAGCCGCGCTGCAGGTGCTGCTCGTTTCCGGCGGCTTCACCTTCTTCACCGAGCGGCTGCGCGATCGCCTCGATCTCGACTTCGCCTGCGCCAACACGCTCGAGGTGCGCGACGGCGTGCTCACCGGGCGCGTGCTCGGCGAGATCGTCAACGCCGAAGGCAAGAGGCGCGCGCTCGAGCGCACCTGTGCGGCCATCGGTTGCGAACCGCGCGAGGCGATCGTCGTCGGCGATGGCGCCAACGACCTGAAGATGATGTCGATCGCCGGCGTATCGGTGGCGTATCACGCAAAGCCGCTCGTGCGATCGGAAACGACGCACGCGATCAACTACTGCTGGCTCGACGCGATCCTGAACTGGTTCGACGACCAGTTGCCGCAGGCCGGCCCGGGTTCGCGCGCGTGAGCGCGTCGCTGGCGTGCCGGCCGGCCCGGCCGACGAGCCGGCGATGAGCGCGCCGCACGCTGCCGGGCAACGATTCGCCACGCGCGGCACGATCGAGGCGCTCGCCGGCTTCCTCGCGCTGGCGCTGGCGATGGGGGTCGGCCGCTTTGCCTACACGCCGATGCTGCCGCCGATGCTCGACGGCTCCAGCCTGTCGCTGTCGGGCGCCGGTTTCGTCGCGTCGGCGAACTTCGCCGGCTACCTCGCCGGTGCGCTGCTCGCCACCCGCTCGTTCATCGCGCGTCGGCGCGTGCTTTGGCTGCGCGCGGGCATCGTCGCCATCGTCGTGACGACGGCGGCGATGGCAATCGACGCCGGCACCGCAAGCTGGGCCGTCGTGCGCTTCGTCGCCGGTGTCGCCAGTGCATTCGTGCTCGTGTTCGCCTCGGCGGTCGTCTTCGCCAGCGCCGCGCGCGAGGGCCGCCCGATGCTCGGCGCGTTGCTCTATTCGGGCGTCGGCTTCGGCATCGTGGTGTCCACGATGCTGATCGATTCGGGGCGCGAAGCCGGCTGGGGCTACGCGCCGTTGTGGTCGGCGCTCGCTGCGCTGGCGCTGCTGTTCGCGATAGCGCCATGGCGCGAACTCGATGCGCCGCCGTCTGCGCCGTCCGCCGCTGCCGCGCCGGGCAGCGTCCAGGTGTCGGCGGACCGACGTGCGCTCGAGCGACTCGTCTGGTCCTACGGCTGCCTGGGCTTCGGCTACGTGATCACCGCAACCTTCATCGTCGTGATGGCGCGCGGCCTGCCCGACGCGCGCGCGGCCGAGTTCTGGACCTGGATGATCGTCGGCATCGCCGGCGCCCCGTCGAACTGGTTCTGGATGCGCGTCGCGCAGCGCGTCGGCGTCTATCGGGCGATCGTCGCCGCCTTCGTGCTCGAGGCGATCGGCGTCGCGCTGGTCGCCATCGGCCAGCAGGCGGTCGCGCTCTACGTCGGCGCTGCGCTGCTCGGCGGAACCTTCATGGCAATCACCGCGCTCGGCCTGGCGCAGGCGCGCTCGCTGGCGCCCGACAAGCCCGATCAGACCATCGCGCGGATGACGGTGGCATTCAGCATCGGGCAGATCGTCGGCCCGGCGATCGGCGGCTGGATGGCCGAGCGCAGCGGATCGTTCGTCGCGCCGTCGTGGATCGCAGTGGGAGTGCTGGTGGCGGGCGCGGCGCTCGCAGCCGCCGCCTCGAGGGCCGACGTCGGCAAGCGGATGCGTCCTCGCTGATGCGAGGACGGCGACGCGGCGGCGAAAGCCCGCCGCCGACGTTTCAGCGCGACGGCCTGCGGCGCGCAGCCCCTACCGCGGCGGCGATCCCGATTCCGAGCAACGCAAGCGTGCCCGGCAACGGAACGACGGCAGGAGTCGCTCGCTCGATTACGTAGCCGCGCACGAACGGGTACGCACTCTGCAGGTCGTTCTGTGCATCGTTCCACGCCCAGCCGCCGCGGTAGTCGTAGGCGAGGTAGTTCTCGGCGCCGACATTGTTCGGTTCACCCGACCACCAATGCATGTACGACCACGCTTCACCGGTCACCCATTGCCAGGAGCCTTCGTTCGCTGCATCGCTTGCACCGAGCCAGAAGTGCGAGCGCGAGGCAGGAGACGACGGAAGCAGAGACGATACGAAGGCGTCCTCGGCAGCCGAGGTCACCGTCGCGAGATGCCAACCCGTTGCGTCGGCTGCCGCCTTCGCGACACTCCAGGTGATTCCTTCCGCGGTGACGACGTCGTACTCACTCCCGCCCCACACGACACTCGCGTTCGCACCGTGAGCGGCAACGCCCAGCGCAACTGCTGCTGCCGCGGCAACCGCGAGTTTCCGATTTCTTCCCGACATGACGCACCTCCCCTCGTTATCGGGGGAAACGATGCAAGCAATTTCCATGCCGGAACGCGCAAACCCTTGTTCGGATTGCAGGTACCAAAGAAAAGCTTCCGGCGCTGTAAGAAAAGACGACAATCAGGCAATTCCGCAAGCCCCTTCACCCTTCACTGCCTGCGCGAACAAGTCGTGCTCGTCGGCATCGACGATCCGCACGTGCATCTCGCCGCCGGGCGGATGAGCCTTCGCTTGCTCCTCGCCGGCCAGCGCCACGTAGACGACGCCGTCGACCTCCGGCGCTTCCGCCGCCGAGCGCGCGACCGCGCGCCACTGTCCCGACGCGCGATCGTGCTCGATCGCATCGACCAGCACCGTCGTCTCGCTGCCGACGCGCCGGCGCAGGCGCTGCGCGCTGATACGCGCCTGCACCTGCATAAAGCGCTCGCGCCGCGCTTCGCGCACGTCGTCGGGAACCGGGTCGGCCAGCGCGTTGGCCGCGGCGCCCTCCACCGGCGAGTAGGCGAAGCAGCCGACGCGATCGAGTTGCGCTTCCTCGAGGAACGCGAGCAGGTGCTCGAACTCGGCCTCGGTCTCGCCGGGAAAGCCGACGATGAAGGTGCTGCGGATCGTCAACTCCGGGCACACGGCGCGCCACGCGCGGATACGTTCGATGTTCGTTTCGCCGGATGCGGGTCGCTTCATCGCGCGCAGCACGCGCGGGTGCGAATGCTGGAAGGGCACGTCCAGGTACGGCAGCACGCGGCCTTCGGCCATCAGCGGCAGCACCTCGTCGACGTGCGGGTACGGATAGACGTAATGCAGCCGCACGCGCGCATCGAGACGCGCTAGCTCCTTCACCAGGTCGACCATCCTCGTGCGCACCGGACGCCCGTCGACGAAGCCGCTGCGGTACTTGAGGTCCACGCCGTAGGCACTCGTGTCCTGCGAGATCACCAGCAGTTCACGCACGCCGGCGTCGACCAGCGTGCGCGCCTCGCGCACGACGTCGCCGATCGGCCGGCTGACCAGGTCGCCGCGCATCGACGGGATGATGCAGAAGGTGCAGCGATGGTTGCAGCCTTCGGAAATCTTCAGGTATGCGTAATGACGGGGCGTGAGCTTGATGCCGCCGGGCGGAACGAGATCGACGAAGGGATCGTGCGGCTTGGGCAGGTGCTCGTGCACGTGCTCCATGACCTCGTCGGTGGCCTGCGGGCCGGTGACGGCGAGCACCTTCGGGTGCACGTCGGCGACCAGCGCGTTGCCGGAGGCGGCCCGACGAGCGCCCAGGCACCCGGTGACGATCACGCGTCCGTTCTCGGCAATCGCCTCGCCGATCGCATCGAGCGATTCCTGCACCGCCTCGTCGATGAAGCCGCAGGTGTTGACGATGACGAGGTCGGAGCCCGCGTAGTCGCCGACGATGTCGTAGCCCTCGGCGCGCAGGCGCGTGAGGATGCGTTCGGAATCGACGGTTGCCTTCGGGCAACCGAGCGAAACGAAGCCGACCTTCGGCGTGCCTCGCGAGCGGCGGCGTCGAAGCGGCGGGTGTACGTTGTTCATCGACAGGGCTCGACAAAAACGCCGCTCGGCGAGCGGCGTGGGAAACAGCCGCGCGGGAAGCGGCGTGCTGCGAGCCGCGATTGTACCGGCGCGACGGCGCCTGCCCCGCGCCCGCCCCGACCGTCCGCGGCACGACGTCCGCCGCTGCCCGCCCGGGGCCTCGACGCTACTGTCCGCCGCTACTTCTTCTCGCCCTTGTCTCCCGGTCCGTGCCCGCCCTGGCCCGTGCCGCCGCCGGGCGTCATCGGAAAAGGGAAGTTCTGGAACATGTTGCGCGTCTGCGCCTGCATCTGCTCCTGCATCTGCACGAACAGGTTCTTGCTCTGCTCGATGTAGTTGCCCATCATCGTCTGGATCATCGGCGTCTGCATCGACATGAACTGCGCCCACATCTCC
>JAJPES010000071.1 GCA_021166725.1 Burkholderiaceae bacterium
GCGCTGGCGCGCCGCGCTCGCCGTCGGTTGCGTGCTGGCGCTGTCGGCCTGCGCGCAGTTCCCGCTCGGTTCGCCCGCGGTCGGCGCGCGCGGCCCCGTCGTCGAGCGTGCGGAGGGCTTCGCGCTGCCGGTCGGACGCCCCGATCTCCGGGTCGGCGAGCGCTGGGTCTGGTCGGCGCACGAGGTCGGCGCCAACGCTTCCGACGACACCACGGTAATCGAGCGTGTCGTCACGCAGGTCTCCGGCGACCGGGTCGAACTGCGCCAGGTCGCGTTACACCCTGTCACTCGTCGCCCGAGCGGTGCTGCGCAGACGCGCATCGTCAAGCGATCGGTCTGGCACCTCGAGCCCAACACCCGTTCGCGCGGCGACATCAAGGCGCTCGTCTTCCCGCTTACCGTGGGCAAGACCTGGAACTACGAGTACTGGCTTGGCGGCCATCAGGGCGACGCAGTCACCACCTATCGCTACCGGGCGCGCGTCGACGGAATCGAGACGATCGAGACGCCCGCCGGCCGCTTCGAGACGCTGCGCGTCTCGCACGAAGGTCGATGGAGCCGGCCGGTGATCAAGCAGGGCCGCGCCGTGGAGCGTTCCGGCGAGGTGCGCACCACCTATTGGTACGCCCCGGCCGTCG
Organism: Burkholderiaceae bacterium; assembly: GCA_021166725.1. Taxonomy (GTDB): domain Bacteria; phylum Pseudomonadota; class Gammaproteobacteria; order Burkholderiales; family Burkholderiaceae_E; genus Zeimonas. Next base: position 639 of record JAJPES010000071.1, read on the forward strand.
GCACCTGGGCGCGACTCGAGGTCGACCTGCGCCGGCCAGACGGGTCGCGCGATCTTGGGATCGTGCAGGAGCTGGTCGAGTACGACCTCGGGCAGTAAGCCCGGTTTTCCGACGAGCGCCGCCGCCTGTGCGGATAGGGCGCGGACGACCGGCAGTCGATTTCCTTTACACCTCCGCGCGCTTCGCTAGCGCAGCCCATTGTTTTTCGGCGATTTGCGGATTGATGGTACGAAATGTGCTTGCCTGGAACGACCGTCACTGAACCGCTACGGCACGGGAGTTCGCCATGAAGAAGAAATTCGCCGTTTCGCTTTTCGCCGCTCTTTGCGTAGGCGCCGCTTCCTCGGCCCACGCCGACATCCTATATAGCGACTTCAGCAGTGTTTCGGGCCTGCAGTTGAATGGTGCGGCTGCACAGTCGGGTACGGCGCTTCGTCTGACCCCGGCTGCACCGGGCCAGAGCGGGTCTGCGTTCGCCACCAGTGCCGTTTCCCTTGCGTCGGATGCGTCCTTCAGCAGCGCGTTCAAGTTCCGGATCGCCGGCTCGGACGGGATTTGCGACGCAGACGGTTGCGGCGCCGACGGCCTGGTGTTCGTCGTCCAGACGGTAAGCAACAACGTGGGCGGATCGGGCGGCGGGATCGGCTACCAGGGCCTGGCGCAAAGTGTGGGTGTCGAGTTCGACACGTGGAACAACGGCACCCCGGACGACAACAACGGCAATCACGTCGGCATCGACCTGAACGGAAGCACCGATGCGGTGGTCCAGCAGAACCTGGCCACGGGCACAGGGAACGCCGATCGCATGAACAACGGTGCGATCTGGAGCGCCTGGGTCGATTACAACGGTGTCACCGATCTGCTGGAGGTGCGTCTGCTGCAGGGCGACGATGTTTCGAGGCCGGGTTCAGCGACGCTGACGTATACCGTCGACTTGACAACCGTGCTGACGACGACGAACGCGTTCGTCGGCTTCACTTCCGGCACCGGCTCTGCCTGGGGCAACCACGATATTCTCGCCTGGCAATTCAACGGCAGTTACAGCCCTATCGATGACATTGGCGGCGGCGGAGGCGACGGCACGGTGCCCGAGCCGGGTTCCGCGTCGTTGCTCGGGCTCGGCCTGGTCGCTGCGTTGCTGCGCCGCCGCCTGAAATCCTGACGACTGCGCGGTGCGTTCGCCGCTGCATGAGAGGTGCAGCGCCGACGCCCGCGTCGTCTTCAGCCGCGGCGAAGCGGAGCGCTCGCGCCGTATCCGGATTCGGCGATCGTGCCGGCGGTTTGCACGCGCGCGGCGAAGAAGGCGACGATCGCCAGCGCGAGCGCCCCGGCCGCCGCGCCGACTGGCGACGGAGCGCCCGTGGCCAGACGCAGCGATAAGGTCACGTAGAGCAACGGAATCAGCAACGCCGCGCTGGAGGTCAGCGCTGTCCATCGCGCCCAGTTCTCGCCGTTCACGACGGGCCGGATCAGCAGCAGTGCGACGACCCCGCCGGTGAGGAAGCCGGCCGAGGCGGCTTTGAGCAATGCCAGTATCACGAGCTGCAGGCCGGCCGGCACGGCCTCCCATGTCGTCCCCGAAGCGACTGCGTGGTAAGGCATGAACTCGCTGGCCATCCAGTAGCGGCCGAACATGACTAGACCGATAAGTGCGCCCGCCACATAACAGGCGACGGCGATCTTCATTCGCGTGCTCATGCCGAGCTCCCCGGTGTTCACCCGTTTACCCGGCATCTTTCGCTCTTCTTCCATCGCCGGCCATACCCCGATCGGGCGATGCGGCCTGGCCGGATCGCGGTGCGGCCGCCTCGCACTTGCTCGAAGGCGTCGGGCGCCCTATACTGGCGGGCTTTCCGGAAATAATTCGGCGAACCTCAGATGCCCACGATCAACCAGCTCGTTCGCAACGGTCGCGAAACGACCGCAGTGAACAGCAAGAGCCCCGCGCTCGAAGACTGCCCGCAGCGGCGTGGCGTCTGCACGCGCGTCTACACCACCACGCCGAAGAAGCCGAACTCGGCGCTGCGCAAGGTGGCCAAGGTTCGCCTCACCAACGGTTTCGAGGTCATCTCGTACATCGGCGGCGAGGGTCACAACCTGCAGGAGCACTCGGTCGTGCTGATCCGCGGCGGCCGCGTGAAGGATCTCCCGGGCGTGCGTTATCACATCGTCCGCGGTTCGCTCGACCTGCAGGGCGTGAAGGATCGCAAGCAGTCGCGTTCGAAGTACGGCGCCAAGCGTCCGAAGAAGGCCTGATCGCCGCATCGGCCGCGCACGCCGTGTGGCGTAGCGGCCTTCGGGTGATCGGGTGCGCGAGCCGCTGGCGAAGGCTCGCGTTTTTTGTTTCCGGGTCCCGCGGTGCGGCGTTCGAGGCGAACGCGGTACCGAGTAAGCGGCGATCCCCGCGGTCCTCCTGCAGGCAGGCCGCGCGTCGGATCGCCACGTGCACGGTCATGGTGGCAGTGCGCGAGCTGAACGAACAGAGGTGAGAACATGCCCCGTCGTCGCGAAGTTCCCAAGCGCGAAATCCTCCCCGATCCGCTGTACGGCAGCGTCGAGGTGTCCAAGTTCGTCAACGTCATGATGCTCGACGGCAAGAAGGCGGTGGCCGAACGCATGCTGTACGGCGCGTTCGACCAGATCCGTACCCGCTCGGGCAAGGATCCGCTCGAGGTCTTCATGACCGCGCTGCAGAACGCGCGACCGATGGTCGAGGTCAAGAGCCGACGCGTGGGCGGCGCGAACTACCAGGTGCCGGTCGAGGTGCGTCCGGTGCGCCGCCTCGCGCTCGCAATGCGCTGGCTGCGCGAGGCCGCGAAGAAGCGCGGCGAGAAATCGATGGGCCAGCGCCTGGCCAACGAGTTGATGGAGGCCGCCGAGAACCGCGGCGGCGCCGTTCGCAAGCGCGACGAAGTGCACCGCATGGCCGAGGCGAACAAGGCTTTCGCGCACTTCCGCTTCTGAGGCGCCGCGCCGCGACGCCGGTCCACGCAGGATTCGGCGTCGAGGCGCAGTCGCCTCGAGGTCCGGCGCCCCCGCGCCGGTCCCGCGCGACGTTCACGAGACGCCGCGCAAACCGTAGAGAGTTCGAATCATGGCTCGCAAGACTCCCATCGAGCGCTATCGGAATATCGGCATCTCGGCGCACATCGACGCCGGCAAGACGACGACCACCGAGCGCATCCTGTTCTACACCGGTGTCAACCACAAGATGGGCGAGGTGCACGACGGCGCCGCGACCACCGACTGGATGGAGCAGGAGCAGGAGCGCGGCATCACGATCACGTCGTCGGCCGTAACCTGCTTCTGGAAAGGCATGGACCTGTCCATGCCCGAGCACCGCATCAACATCATCGACACCCCGGGGCACGTCGACTTCACGATCGAGGTCGAGCGTTCGATGCGCGTGCTCGACGGCGCGTGCATGGTGTATTGCGCGGTGGGCGGCGTGCAGCCGCAGTCCGAGACGGTCTGGCGACAGGCGAACAAGTACCGCGTGCCGCGGCTCGCGTTCGTCAACAAGATGGACCGCATGGGCGCGAACTTCTTCAAGGTCTACGACCAGATGAAGGTGCGCCTGAAGGCCAATCCCGTGCCGATCGTCGTGCCGATCGGCGCCGAGGAAAACTTCCGCGGCGTCGTCGACCTGATCAAGATGAAGGCGATTCTCTGGGACGACAGCTCGCAGGGCATGCGCTTCGACTACGGCGATATTCCGGCCGAGATGGCCGACCTGTGCGCGAAATGGCGCGAGAACATGGTCGAGGCCGCCGCCGAGGCCGACGAGGAGCTGATGAACCGCTACCTCGAAGAGGGCGAGCTTTCCGAGGAAGACATCCACAAGGGTCTGCGCAAGCGCACCGTCGCCAACGAGATCCAGCCGATGATGTGCGGCAGCGCGTTCAAGAACAAGGGCGTGCAGCGGATGCTCGACGCGGTCATCGAGTTCCTGCCGTCGCCGATCGACATCCCGCCGGTTGCCGGCCACGACGACAACGACGTCGAAGTGCTGCGCCACGCAGACGACTCCGAGAAGTTCTCCGCGCTCGCGTTCAAGCTGATGAGCGACCCGTTCGTGGGCCAGCTCACGTTCATCCGCGTGTTCTCCGGAGTGCTGAACTCCGGCGACACCGTGCTGAACTCGGTCAAGGGCAAGAAGGAGCGCATCGGACGCCTGTTGCAGATGCTCGCGAACCAGCGCGAGGAGATCAAGGAAGTGCGCGCGGGCGACATCGCGGCGGCCGTCGGGCTGAAGGAAGTCACCACCGGCGAGACGCTGTGCGATCCCGCTGCGCCGATCGTGCTCGAGCGCATGGATTTCCCCGAGCCGGTCATCCATCAGGCGGTGGAACCGAAGACGAAGGCCGACCAGGAGAAGATGGGCATCGCGCTCGGTCGGCTGGCGCAGGAAGATCCGTCGTTCCGCGTACGCACGGACGAGGAATCGGGCCAGACGATCATCGCCGGCATGGGCGAGCTGCACCTGGAGATTCTCGTCGACCGGATGAAGCGCGAGTTCGGCGTCGAGGCCTCGGTGGGCAAGCCGCAGGTGGCGTATCGCGAAACGATCCGCAAGACCTGCGACGAAGCCGAAGGCAAGTTCATCAAGCAGTCGGGCGGCCGCGGCCAGTACGGCCACGTCGTGCTCAAGCTCGAGCCGCTCGAGCCGGGCGGCGAGAACTTCGAGTTCGTCGACGCGATCAAGGGCGGCGTCGTTCCGCGCGAGTACATCCCGGCGGTGCAGAAGGGCATCGAGGACACGCTGCCCGCGGGCGTGCTCGCCGGCTACCCGGTGGTGAACATCAAGGCCACGCTGCATTTCGGCTCGTACCACGACGTCGACTCGAACGAGAACGCGTTCAAGCAGGCTGCGTCGATCGCCTTCAAGGAAGGCATGCGGCGCGCGAGTCCCGTGCTGCTCGAGCCGATGATGTCGGTCGAGGTCGAGACGCCGGAAGACTACGCCGGCAACGTCATGGGCGACCTGTCGTCGCGTCGCGGGATGGTGCAGGGCATGGAAGACATGGCCGGCGGCGGCAAGGTCATCCGCGCCGAGGTGCCGATGGCCGAGATGTTCGGCTACGCCACCACGCTGCGCTCGCTCACGCAGGGTCGCGCGACGTACACGATGGAGTTCAAGCAGTACGCGGAAGCGCCGAAGAACGTCGCCGAAGCGATCATCTCGGCGCGCACGAAGTAACGGCCAGGCAGGCGGGCCAGGCAGGCGGCGAACGGGCGGCCCGGACGCATCGTTCGACTCGGGAAACAGCGAACAGGTAACGGAGTCTCGAAATGGCGAAAGGAAAGTTCGAGCGTACGAAGCCGCACGTGAACGTTGGGACGATCGGTCACGTGGATCACGGCAAGACGACGCTGACGGCGGCGATCACGACGGTGCTGAGCAAGCAGTTCGGGGGCGAGGCGCGGGGTTATGACCAGATCGACAACGCGCCGGAGGAGAAGGCGCGTGGGATCACGATCAACACGTCGCACGTGGAGTACGAGACGAAGGCGCGGCACTACGCGCACGTGGACTGTCCGGGGCACGCGGACTAC
>JAJPES010000036.1 GCA_021166725.1 Burkholderiaceae bacterium
GTAATAGCGCACGGTTTCGAGATTGCAGCCTGTTCGCCGGGCGAGCTCGGCCCGCTGAAGGCCCTTCCTGTCGGAACCGTCGGACATTGCGAACTTCCCGCTTGACTCTGTAATCGCTACAGACTTCAAAGTACCGTGCAATAAGGATTTCAGCAAGGAAGGCGAGGCCCGACATGGATGCATCGCGACATGGAACGGCAGAAATCGTGTCGACCGCAGGGACCGTGATGGCCTCGGCGCGTGGCGAGAGCGGTCGGCAGCGCCTGGTCGCCCTCGGCGGCATACTCGGCGCGCTCGCGGCCTCGTCGTGCTGCATCGTGCCGCTCGTCCTGTTCAGCCTCGGCGTCGGAGGCGCCTGGGTCGGCAATCTGACGGCGCTCGCGCCGTATAAACCATTGTTCGTCGCTGCAACGACGGGCGTCCTCGCCTACGGCTTCTACCTCGTCTACTGGAAGCCGCGAGTGGCCTGCGTCAGCGGTGCGGCCTGCGCGAGCCTCGTCCCCAGCCGCCTCGTCCGGACCGCACTCTGGATCGCGACGGTGCTCGTTGCAGCCGCCTTCGCGTTCGATTACGTCGCCCCGCTGTTGCTGCCCGTTTGATGATGAAGGAACTCCCATGAAGAAGCGCTCGAGCACCATTGCCCTGATCGTCTCGATGATGACGACTCCCGCCGCGTTTGCCGCGGAACGTATCGTTACTTTCGGCGTCGACAACATGACCTGCGCCTCGTGTCCCTACATCGTGAAGACCGCGATGGCGGCGGTTCCAGGCGTCGCGAACGTGACGGTCTCCTTCGAGTCGAAGACCGCAACAGTGACGTTCGACGACGCGACGACGAACCCCGGTGCGATCGCGGCCGCGAGCAGCAGTGCCGGCTTCCCTGCCCACGAGAGGTCGCAGGGTAGTTGAGATGAACGACGCGCCCTATTCCGTACCGACACTCGACTCCGCGTCGAAGCGCACGACCGAAGCGCCTCACCGCTTCCCCGGGAGCAGTCGTAATTCACGCACCTGCGATCTCGCCGTGATCGGCGCCGGCTCGGCCGGCTTCTCAGCCTCGATCACGGCCGCCGATCAGGGCGCACAGGTCGTGCTCATCGGCAGCGGCACCATCGGCGGCACTTGCGTCAATATCGGCTGCGTACCGTCGAAGACTTTGATCCGCGCTGCCGAGACGCTTCACAACGCTCGCGTGACAGCGCGCTTCGCCGGCATCACGGCCGAGGCCAAACTGACCGACTGGCGCAGAACCGTTCAGCAAAAAGACGCGCTCGTTTCCGCGCTGCGCCAGGCCAAGTACATTGACCTGCTGTCAGCCTACAACGGAATCACCTATCGCGAAGGTTTGGCACGCCTCGTCGAAGGCGGTGTCGAGGTGGACGGCACGAGCATTCCCGCTGCGAAGATCATCATCGCGACCGGTGCGCGACCGGCGGTTCCTGCGATCCCGGGGATCGAGACCGTACCGTACCTCACGAGCACGACGGCGCTGGACCTCCAGGAACTGCCACGCTCGCTGCTCGTCATCGGCGGCGGCTACGTCGGGGCTGAACTGGCTCAGATGTTTGCCCGCGCCGGGGTGAAGGTGACGCTCGTCTGCCGGTCGCGGCTGCTCCCCCAGGCGGAGCCCGAGATCGGAGCGGCGCTGCAGCGGTATTTCGAGGAGGAAGGGATCACGGTGGTATCCGAAATCGCCTACCGGGCGATCCGCAAGACCGAGGGTGATGTTTCCTTGACCCTTACGCGCGACGGCCAGGACGTTTCGATCGACGCCGAGCAAGTACTGATTACCACCGGGCGTAGCCCCAACGTCGAAGGCCTGGGGCTCGACGACTGCAGTATCGCCGTCTCGCCAAAGGGCGCCATCATCGTCGACGACTACATGCGCACGACGAAGGCCGGCGTCTATGCTGCCGGCGACGTTACCGGCCGCGACCAGTTCGTCTATATGGCCGCTTATGGGGCCAGGCTCGCGGCCAGGAACGCACTCAACGGCGACAGCCTACGCTACGACAACAGTGCCATGCCCGCCATCGTGTTCACCGACCCGCAGGTGGCAAGCGTCGGGCTGACCGAGGCGGCGGCGCGAGCTGCCGGTCATCCCGTCCGCGTGTCGACAATCGGTCTCGACCTGGTGCCGCGCGCTCTTGCCGCACGCGACGTGCGCGGTCTCATCAAGCTCGTGGTCGACGCAGGCACTGCTCGCCTGCTCGGCGCGCACATACTCGCCCCCGAAGGCGCCGACAGCATTCAGACCGCGGCACTTGCGATCCGTCAAAGCCTTACCGTCGATGACCTCGCGGACATGATCGTTCCGTATCTCACTACGGTCGAGGGGCTGAAGCTCGCTGCACTCGCATTCGACAAGGACCTAAACAAGTTGTCGTGCTGCGCGGGCTGAGCAGATGCCCGGGAAGGCGAGACTCATCGCGATCACAGATGCGGTCGGATCCAACACTCACGCGCGGATACCAAGCAGGTAACGAGTGGAAGCGCTGCGGCGATGAGAGCGGCCCCGCTCACACAGGCTCCTCGTCGGCGGCCGCCTCCAGAATCTCCTTGCCACCGCGTGCGGCAATCAAAGCAACTACAACGCCAAGCACGAGGTCCGGCACGTTCGAACCGAGCCACATCACCAAAGCGCCGGACAGGACGGTTCCGAGGTTCACGATCGAATCGTTGCTCGTGAAGATCGCCGATGCCTTGAAGTGGACTTCCTCCGTTCCATGGCGCCGGAGCAGCCGCAAGCAAATGATGTTGAGCACGGCGTTGACGCCTGCCATGATCATCATCGCTGCCCCGATCGGCG
>JAJPES010000039.1 GCA_021166725.1 Burkholderiaceae bacterium
GGGGGGGTTGCCGCGGGCCCGGGGGCCCTACCCCCCGCCTTACAGTGGGTGGCCAACCGGGGGGGGCGGCGTACTAGTGTCCTGCCGGGCGCGCGTGCGTCCCGCGCCGCCAGCACCTGCACCGAGCGCGCGGCGCAGCGCGCTGCTGGCGGTCGCCGCGTCGCTGCTGGTCGTCGGCTGCGGACAGCGCGGCCCGCTCTACCTGCCCGAGAACGCACCGCCGCGGCGGCGCAGGCGCGGCAATCCGCAACCTTCATCGGCGGCGTCGTCCTCGTCGCCATCCCCGACATCCTCGGCAGCGCCCGCAGCATCGCCCTCACCGTCGGACCCTCAACAATGAACACCGACTCTCCGTTCCGCTATCGCAACGCCTCGCTCTTCGTCGAGGACGTCGACCTGGCGGCGATCGCGCGCGACCATGGAACGCCCGCCTACGTGTACTCGCGCGCCGGCATCGAAGCGGCCTTCGCATCGTTCGTGCGAGCCTCGCGCGATCGCGACGTGCTGGTCTGCTACGCGCTGAAAGCCAACTCGAACCTCGCGATCGTCGAACTGCTGGCGCGCGCGGGAGCCGGTTTCGACATCGTCTCGGCCGGCGAGCTTCAGCGCGTCGTCGTCGCCGGCGGCGAACCGTCGAAGGTCGTGTTCTCCGGCGTGGGAAAGAGCGAAGCCGAGATGCAACTCGCGCTCGACGCCGGCGTGCGCTGCTTCAACGTGGAATCCGAAAGCGAGCTGCTGCGACTCGATCGCGTCGCGGGTCAACGCAAGCGTCGTGCGCCGGTATCGCTGCGCGTGAATCCCGATGTCGACGCCGGCACCCACCCGTACATCTCCACCGGGCTGCGCGAAAACAAGTTCGGTATCGCGCACGACGACGCGCTGTCGGTTTACCGGCGCGCGGCGGCGCTGCCGAACCTCGAAGTCGTCGGCATCGACTGCCATATCGGCTCGCAGATCACTTCGATCGAACCGTACCTGGCCGCCGCCGACAAGGTGCTCGAACTCGTCGACGCGCTGCACGCCGAGGGAATCGCGCTGCGTCACATCGATTTCGGCGGCGGCCTGGGCATCCGCTATCGCGACGAGGATCCGCCGTCGGCGCAGGCGCTGCTCGACGCGCTGTTCGGGCGGCTCGATCGCCACCCGCGCGGGCGCAGCTACCAGGTGCTCTTCGAGTTCGGCCGCTCGATCGTCGGCAACGCGGGGGTGCTGCTCACGCGCGTGGAGTACATCAAGCGCAACGGCGAACGGCGCTTCGCGATCGTAGACGCGGCGATGAACGACCTGATGCGCCCGGCGCTGTCCGACGCGTATCACGGCGTGCTGCCGCTGCGGCAGCGCGACGACATGAAGGCGCAGCACTTCGACGTCGTGGGCCCGGTGTGCGAGTCGGGCGACTGGCTCGCGCGCGATCGCTCGCTCGCGATCGACGAGGGCGACCTGCTGGCGATCGCATCGGCCGGCGCGTACGGCATGGCGATGGCGTCGAACTACAACACGCGGCCACGCGCCGTCGAACTGCTCGTCGATGGCTCGCGAGCGCACGTGATCCGCGAGCGCGAGAGCGTCGAATCGCTATTCGCGCTCGAGCGGCGCCTGCCGTAGCGAAGACGCCGGCAAAGCCGCGCGCCGCGCCGTCGCCGGGCGCGCGACGCCGGGCGTCCTGCGCGCACCCTGCGCGCCGCGCGCGGCTTGCGCCGGCGGACGCGCCCAGTGCCAGGTCAGGCGCAAGGCCAGCAGGCCGCCGACCACCAGCGCCCAGGCAAGCGGCGCGGAGAAGTCGTTCTTGCCCGCCTTGTGCCACCAGTAATGCAACACCGCGAGCACGGCAATCGCATAGACCAGCCGATGCAGTTCCTGCCAACGGCGCCCCAGCCGGCGCATCATCGCGTTCGTCGACGTCATCGCCAACGGGATCAGCAACAGGAACGCGGTCATTCCCACCGTGATGAACGGCCGATCGAGCACGTCGTCGACGATCGCATTCCAGTCGAACCACTGGTCGAGCCACGCGTACGCCAGCAGGTGCAGGCACGCATAGAAGAACGCGAACAGCCCGAGCATCCGGCGCAACCGCATCAGCCAGCCCCAGCCTGACAGCCGGCGCAGCGGCGTGACCGCCAGCGTGATGCACAACATCGCCAGCGCCCACGTACCCGTCGAGCGTTGCACGAACTCGACCGGATTGGCCGTCAGCGCATCGAGTGCACCCAGCACCACGAGCCGCGCGAGCGGCACGAGCGCGAACACGAACACGGCGACGCGCAGCCAACGCATTCGCCGCTGTGACCGCGCCTGCCCGCCGACCGGCGTGCGCATCCGGGTGCCACTCCCACTCACGACTCGCCCCCACACCCACCGTTGCCACCCGAGCGGCACGCGTCGGCGGGGCGCAGCGGGGCGGCGCGCGCACCCGCTCGGGTGCCGGGCGCTGCGGGCGCGGCCAACGCAGGCCAGACGCTGCGCCGGGCGGAGCGATTCCTGCGCCGCCGAGCAGCGCAGTCTCGGGGTCGGCGCGCGCAGCGCGCTTCGTACCGCCGACTCGCGGCCGCATGTCCGAGCGGAGCGAGCGAAGCTCGCGCAGCGAGTTCGGCCGCGCGACCCCGAGGCGAGCAGCGAGGGCAGTCGGCGCGAAGCGCCGACCGCCGCAGCATGAGCTCCGCCCAGCGCAGCGTCTGGCCTGCGTTGGCCGCGCCTGCAGCGCCCGGCACCCGAGCGGGTACGCGCGCCGCCCCGCTTCGCCGCGCCGACGCGAGCCGCTCCCGCCCCATCAGTACTCCTTGCGCAGATCCATCCCGGCGTACAGCGAAGCCACCTGTTCGCCGTACCCGTTGAACATTCGCGTCGGATGGCGCCGTGCGAACAGCCCGCCCTCGCCGATCCTGCGCTCGGTTGCCTGCGACCAGCGCGGATGATCGACCTCCGGATTCACGTTCGCGTAGAAGCCGTATTCCTGCGGCGCCGCGCGATGCCAGCTGGTGAGCGGCTGGCGCTCGACGAAGCGGATCGCGACGAGCGACTTCGCGCTCTTGAATCCGTATTTCCACGGCACGACGACACGCATCGGCGCACCATTCTGCGGTGGCAGCACCTCGTCGTAGAGCCCGAAGGTCAGCAGCGTCAGCGGATGCGCAGCCTCGTCGATGCGCAGGCCCTCGGTGTACGGCCATGCGAGCACCGACGAGCGCACACCCGGCATCTGCCTGGGATCGGCCAGCGTGACGAACTCGACGAACTTCGCCGCCCCGGTGGGCTGGACGCGCTTCATCAGCTCCGAGAACGAATAGCCGATCCAGGGAATGACCATCGACCAGCCTTCGACGCACCGCAGACGATAGATGCGCTCCTCGAGCGTAGCGATGCGGCGCAGATCGTCCACATCGAAGCGTCCCGGCTTCGCCACTTCGCCCTCGATGGCCACCGTCCACGGGCGAACGCGCAAGGAGTGCGCGTACCGCTTCGGATCCGACTTGTCGGTGCCGAACTCGTAGAAGTTGTTGTAACCGGTGACGTCCTCCAGCGAAGTGGGACGCTCCATCGTCGACAGCGGACTCGGCTTCGCAGCGAGCTTCGAAACCGGATCGTCGCCCGCACCGGCAGCGCCCGTCGGCGCGGCCGACGTCGGTGTTGCCGCGAACGCCGACGCAGTCGAAGCGGCCAGCGGCGCAATGGCGGCGCCGACCGCAGCGCCGAGCAGCGCCCGTCGCCCGCGCAGGCGCTCGTACGACTCGCGGGAACCGATCTCGCCGGGCCGCGGATCGTCCGGATGGGAAACTCGGATCAGCATGGCCGACCTCCTCGAGAACCGATGTGCCGCCCACGACCGCGAGCCAGGTGAGCGGCGCGCAATCCAGGAAGACGCATCGAAGCCGGCCGGACGACCGACCGGAAAGTTCTCAGGATACGGTGCTTGCGAAGAAGACCTGTGCGACGGCCTTCGACACGACGCGGTGGAGGTCCGCGCCGACAGGTACGAGACGCCCGCGTTGACGAACGCTCAGCGCAGCCCGGCCATGTACTGTGCGACGGCCTTGATCTCGCGATCGGACAGGCGCCCGGCGATGGTGCGCATCTGCTCGCTGTTGGCGCGCTCGCCGCTGCGGAACAGCATCAGCTGCGTCTCCGCATATTCGGCGAACTGTCCTTGCAGCCTGGGATACTGCGACGGAATGCCGGCCCCGTCGGGGCTGTGGCAGCCGGCGCAGGCCGGCACGCCCTTGGCGGCAATGCCGACGCGGTAGATCGTACGGCCGGCCTCGGCCAGCGCCGCATCGGTGGCCACCGCCGGCTCGAGCTTTTGTGAAGCAAAATGCGCAGCGACGTTGCGGGCATCTTCCGGGGACAGCATGGCAGCGAAACCGGCCATGATGGCGCTCGGGCGCTGCGCCTGCTGCTCGCCCTCGGCGGGTTTGAAGTCCGCCAGCTGCTTGACGAGATATTCGGGATGCTGGGCGGCCAGCTTCGGGTTCGCCGGAGTGGAACTGTTGCCGTCGGCGCCGTGGCACGCCGCACACACTTCCTGCGCGATCTGCGCACCCTTCTTCACATCCACCGGCCCCCGCTTCGCGGGCGCGGCGCCCTGCGCGAAAACGGCTGGCGCGAAGGCGGCTGCCACCGAGACAGCCACGAAGGCGGCGGCGGAACCGCAGGCAACCGGAATTCTCACTCGGAACATGGGACGGAACCCGTTCTTCAGTCGACGGACCCGCGCGTGGGTCCGACAAAGCCTGCAATTGTACAATAGCCCCTGCTCCCGTCGAGGTCCCCCGCGTCGTGGTTCCCGCACTGTCCTCCGCGCGGTTCGAAACCACCGTCGCCCGCCTTTCCCAGCTGCCCGAGTCCCGGCTCGTCGAAGTCGCCTTCGTCGGCCGCTCGAATGCGGGCAAGTCGTCGGCGCTGAACGCACTGTGCGGACAACGCCGCCTCGCCTTCGCCAGCAAGACGCCGGGGCGCACGCAGGCGCTGAACTACTTCGCGATCGGTCCGCAGGGCGTTGCGCCGCACGCCTGGCTCGTCGACACGCCGGGCTACGGCTACGCGAGCGCACCCCTCGAGGTCAAGCGCGGATGGGACCAGCTCGCCGGGCGCTACCTGGCGCAACGAAAGACGCTGGCCGGTGTCGTGCTCGTGCTCGACGTGCGTCGCGGCATCACCGAACTCGACCGCGGGGTGCTGGCATTTATCGCGGCCGACGTGCCGATCCTCGTGCTCGCGAGCAAGTGCGACAAGCTCGGCAACGCGCAGCTCGCCATCGCGATGCGCGAGCTCGAAGAGGCGCTGCGCGCCGAGCAACTGCCGAACCCGCTCGGTCTGCTATCGTTTTCGGCGATCCGCCGCACCGGCGTCGACGAAGCGCGGGAGATCATTGCCGACTGGCTGCGGCCCGGAGAGACGACATGAAACACGACACCCCCCGCGCGTCCTTTCCGTTCGTGCGGATGCGTCGCCTGCGCCGCGACGACTTCTCGCGCCGGCTCGTACGCGAGCACCGTCTGTCGGTGGACGACCTGATCTACCCGATCTTCGTGCTCGACGGCGCCTCGCGCACGCAGCCGGTTTCGTCGATGCCCGGGGTCGAGCGTTCGAGCATCGATCGGCTACCGGCAATCGCCGAGCAGTGCGTACAGCTCGGCATTCCGGTGCTCGCCCTGTTCCCGGTGATCGAGCCTTCGGCGAAAAGCGCCGACGGCGCGGCCGCCGCCGATCCCGACGGTCTCGTCCCGCGCGCCGTTCGCGAACTGAAGAAGCGCTTCCCGCAGCTCGGCGTGCTCACCGACGTTGCGCTCGATCCGTACACGACGCACGGCCAGGACGGCGTAGTCGACGAGAACGGGTACGTGCTGAACGACGTCACCGTCGACATCCTTCGCCGGCAGGCGCTGGTGCAGGCCGAGGCCGGCGTCGACATCGTCGCGCCCTCGGACATGATGGACGGGCGCATCGGCGCGATTCGCGCGTCGCTCGAGGAAGCGGGCCACGTCCACACGAAGATCATGGCGTACTCGGCGAAGTACGCGTCGGGCTTCTACGGGCCTTTCCGCGACGCGGTCGGCTCCGCGGGCAACCTCGGCAAGGGCGACAAGAAGACATACCAGATGGACCCCGGCAACTCGGACGAGGCGCTGCGCGAGGTCGCGCTCGATCTCGACGAAGGCGCCGACATGGTGATGGTCAAGCCCGGCATGCCGTACCTGGACATCGTGCGCCGCGTGAAGGACGAGTTCCGCTGCCCGACCTTCGTCTACCAGGTCAGCGGCGAGTACTCGATGCTCAAGGCGGCAGCCGCCAATGGCTGGCTCGACGAGCGCGCCGTGGTTCTCGAATCGCTGCTGGCGATGCGACGTGCCGGCGCCGACGGAGTCCTCACCTACTTCGCGCGCGACGCGGCGCGCTGGCTGCGCGAGACGCGCTGACGCAGCCCGCGCAGCGATGGAGCTGATCGTCGTCGGCGCCGAAAACGCCTCGGTCGTCGAAGCGCTGGACGTCCTGCCCGAAGGCGCCTTCGTCTGGTGCGATTGCGTCTACTCGGACGGTCCCGTATGGGCCGCGCCGGTGCAGCAGCTCACCGGCATCCACGTGCTCGACGAGCACCTGCGCGACGCCGAGAACGTTGCCCATCCGTCGTCCTTCGATTCGACGAACGACTACGAGATCATCGTCTTCCGCGGACTGGCATTGCGCGTCGAGGCGCTCGACACGGCCGACGTCATCCACGTGAAGACGCGCCCGGTCGTGTTCCTGCTGTTCCCGCGCATGCTCGTGACCGTGAGTGCGCCCGACAGCCGACTGATGGCGAGCACGCGTACCCGCCTGATGAGCGCGGCGGGGCGCACGCGGCTTCCTTCGCAGCCCGAGGAGCTGATGCTGCGCATCCTCAATGCGATGGTCGACCGCTACCTCGAGCTGCGCCAGCCGCTGGCTGCGCAGTACGAGCGGTGGCAGCGCCAGTTGCTCGATACGCGTCGTCCGTTCAACGACTGGTACTCGCTGCTGGAGGCGCGCCGCGAAGTGCGTCGACTGGAGGACCTGTGCGAGGAACAGCTCGACGCGTTGCAGGAGTGGCGCGACGAACGCCTGGAGCATCATGGGGACGGCGGCCTGAGCGAAGTGCTGCTGGTGCGCACGAGCGACGTCGTCGAGCACATCCATCGCGTGCGCAGCCACGCGCAGCGACTCGAATCGTCGCTCGAGAACGCGGTGCAGCTGCATTTCTCGGCCACCGCGTACCGCACCAACGAGATCGTGCGCGCGCTCACCGCCATCACGGCGGTGTTCATGCCGCTGACGCTGATCACCGGGATCTTCGGGATGAACTTCGAGTACATCCCGTGGTTGCACTCGCGCGCCGGCTTCTGGTGGACGATGGGAGCGATGTCCGCGCTGGGCCTGTTGATGCTGCTGTTCCTGCGCGCGCGCGAAGTGCTGTCGGCATCGGCGCTGCTCGGCGATCGCTCGGCCCGCCGCCGGCGAAGGCGCAAGGACGCGTCGAGCGCGTACGAGTAACGGGTCGGGCGACCTCGATCAGCAATCGGCGCCCGGCGCGGTCTGGTCGGCCGCCCACTGCGCATACGCCGGCCACGCCTGCCCGGGCGCGAGCGTGACGATCTCCGGCACGTCGTACGGATGCAGCGCAGCGAGCCGGCGCACGCACTCGTCGTGGCGTGCGCGCGTCGTCTTCACGAGCAGCGGGATCTCGTTCGCGGTCTCCACGACACCCCGCCATCGGTAGATCGAGCGGCAGGCACCGAGTACGTTGACGCAGGCCGCAAGACGTTCGTCGACCAGCGCCCGGGCAATCGTCGCTGCGACCGCTTCGTCCGGAACGTTGGAGAGCACGAGCCGCAGTTCGGTTTCGCTGCCGTTCATGGCATTCACCTCGCGTAGCGCCGGCGCGTGAGCACCAGCGCGATGTACAGCGCCGCTGCGGCATAGGCGAGCAGCGTCGCCAGCGGAACCAAAGGCTCGGCAGGAAGACGACCGAGCACGAGCGGTCGGGCCAACTCCACCGCCGGCGCGAGCGGCAGCGCATGTGCGATCGCGGCCAGCCAGTACGGCAACTGCTCCATCGGGAAGTAGACGCCCGAGATGAAGGTCAGCGGCGTGATCACCAGCGTGAAATAGAAGGTGAAGAAGTCGTAGCCGCGCGCGAGCGCGTTCACGCACAGCCCGATTGCGCTGAAGCAGAGTCCGGCGAGCGCGACGACGAGAATCGCCAACGGCAGCGTCGGCGCACGCGAGATGCCGAGCACCCAGACGACGACAATGATCGCGAAACCCGACAGCACCGCCTTCGCACCCGCCCAGGCCCACTCGGCGATGACGATGTCGTCGAGTTCGAGCGGAGCGTTCATCAGCGACTCCCACGTGCGTTGCACGTGCATGCGCGAGAACGCCGAGTAGAGCGACTCGAAGCTCGCCGCCATCATCGTGCTCATGCACATCGAACCGGCCGCGAGAAAGACGATGTACGGCACGCCTTCGACGCGCTCGAGCAGGCTGCCCAGCCCGTAGCCGAAGGCCAGCAGGATGATCAGCGGATCGGCGACGTTGCCGATGACGCTGGCGAAGGCGAGCTTGCGCCACACGAGCAGGTTGCGCCGGAACACCGGGACGAAGCGCAGCGAGAAGCGAGGGAGGGCGTACGGGTTCATCGCGATCGATCCGCGGCGCGCAAAGGCGCTGGCGGCCTGCCGCGGGCGCACCGCTGCGCAGCCCCGCTGCGCGGGGTTCGCTGCGATGCTCGCAGCACCGGCTGCGCGGCCGAACTCGCTGCGCGAGCTTCGCTCGCTCCACTCGGACATGGCGGCCGCTCGAATGAGGGACGCCCCGCGCTTCGCGCGCGCGCCGGTGCTGCTGCGCTTCTCGCCTGCACAGAGGCGCGCCCGCGGCAGGCCGCCAGCGCCCTTGCAGGAAGCGTCGAGCCGTGCGTGACCAACACCTTCGCGATCACCCTCGCCGGCACCTTCACTTTGCACACATCGAACGGTACTCGAGCGGCAGGCGTGCGCGGACGGGCAGCGGCGGCGCGCTGCGCTCGGGGCGCTGCGTGCGTGCTGGCGGTCGCGACCTCTTCGGCGCCTTGCAGCGCAGACTCGGGTTCGGCGCGCGATTCGGGGTTCGTTGCTCTGTCTGGCTTA
>JAJPES010000067.1 GCA_021166725.1 Burkholderiaceae bacterium
TTTCTTGAAGAAAACGTGGTCTGACCCCGGTTTTTCCGTTTCGCGCGCTGCGCCGTTGCCGGCATGCACGGGGACGAGCTCGATGCCGAGCGCTTCGGCCTGCTCGCGGTTCCACCATTCGGTGGCCCGCTCGACCAGCGACGGATCGCGCAACCGCAGGTTCTCGTAGGTGATCTGCTTGCTGCGCGTGAGCAGCGACACCGCGAACTGCATCGGGTGCATGTGCCAGAAGCGGCGCACGTTCTCGAACCAGACCAGCGAGACATTGGCCGAATGCTGGATGCGCCCGGCCTCGTCGCGACGCGCCTCCTCGTACGCGACGAGCGCGCGGTCCATCGCCTGCGCCAGCGTCTCGCCGCGCATCGAATCGGTGACGTTCGCGACGATCGCGGTATGCAGCGCGATCGCGTCCTCCAGCGCGAGCTTCGTTCCGGAGCCGATCGAGAAATGCGCGGTGTGCGCGGCGTCGCCGAGCAGCACGAACTGCGTGTCCTCTTCGCGGTGACGCCAGGTGGCGCACGAGATCGTCGGAAACTGGCGCCAGAACGAGCGGTTGTTCAGCACGCGCGCGCCTTTCAGGTCGTCGGCGAACAGCCGCTCGACCCAGGCAACGGTGGCGGCCTCGTCCTCCACGCCCAGCCCCGACGCGACAAAGGCATCGTTGGTCGTCTCGATGACGATCGTGCACTCACCGGGCCGGTACTGGTAGGCGTGCATGTTCCAGATGCCGCCGTGCTCGTCCTCGCGGAAGCTGTAGTAGAAGCAGCCGGGCAGCGACATGTTCGCGCCGAGCCAGACGAAGCGGTTGGTGCGCTGGTCGATCGACGGGGAGAAATCGGCCTTCCACGCTTCGCGCACGGCGCTGTTGATGCCGTCGGCGGCGATGACGAGGTCGGCACCCAGGTGCATGCGTGCGCCCGCATCCTCGGTGCGGTAGCGCACGTCGATGCCGAGCTCCGCGCATCGACGCTGCAGGATCTGCAGCAACGCGAGCCGCCCGATGCCCGAGAAGCCGTGCCCCGACGACTTCAGCAGGTTGCCCTTGTACTGGATATGGATGTCGTCCCAGTACGCGAAATTCGCGGCGATCGCGCGATGCGTCGGTTCGTCGGCCGCCTCGAGGTGGCCGAGCGTCTCGTCCGACAACACGATGCCGAAGCCGAAGGTGTCGTCGGGGCGGTTGCGCTCGACGACGTCGATGTGCGCGTCGGGAAAGGACTTCTTCAGCAGGATCGCGGAGTACAGGCCGGCGGGGCCGCCGCCGATGACGTCGATTCGCATGGGATCTCCACCTGTGCAGCGCGCCGTTGCGCGCCGTCGTGAGACGCGACTGGTCGCGCCTAATAGGGTTGCAGCTTGGGGTTGCAGCTTGGGGTTGCAGCTTGGTTACTTCAAGTTTAAAGTAATTTTCCAACGATGCAACAGGAGACCATCGGATGCACAAGACCGTCCTGCAGCCCGCGGGCTGGACCAAGCCCCGCGGCTACGCGAACGGCATCGCAGCGCGCGGCACCGTCGTTTCGGTGGCCGGCCAGGTCGGCTGGAACGAGCGCTGCGAGTTCGAGGTCGACGATTTCGTCGGCCAGGTGCGGCAGGCGCTGGCCAACGTGCGCGCGGTGCTCGCCGAGGCGGGCGGCGGCCCCGAGCACATCGTGCGGATGAACTGGTACATGACCGACCGCAACGACTACCTCGCCGGCGGCAAGGCGCTCGGCGCCGCGTACAAGGAATTCATGACCGACGCGGAAGGCACCGTGCACTACCCGGCGATGACGGCAATGCAGGTGGTCGCGCTGATGGAAGCGCGCGCGAAGATCGAGATCGAGGCGACGGCGGTGGTGCCGATCGCGATGTGAGGCGCGGGGGACGGGCGCGACAGCGCCGGAGCGCTGTGCGCGGGCGCTCCGTGCGGCGTGCTTCGTGCGTGCTCCGTGCGGCGCGCTGCGTGCGGTGCGCTCCGCCGACGCGCTGCGTGCGTGCTCCGCGCCCCGGCACCAGCACCGCATGAGCTGCGCGCCGCCCTGAACCCGCCGTACGCCGCGAAATGCTGCATTTGCGGCCATGCAAGCTCTTGCACGCAAGAAAATGCTGTGTTTTGCAGCAATCCACCTTATGCACGCGCGGGCGCCCGGGCAGGCGAGGGCTCTGGTCCACGCGCAGGCGCGCGCGGGCAGACGAGGGCTTTGGCCCACGCGCAGGCACGCCGGCCAGACGAGGGCTTTGGTCCACGCGCAGGCGCACGCGGGCAGACGACGGCTTTGGTGCACGCGCGGCGCGGGCGCGGGCGCAGGACGCAGGACGCAGGGCGCGCGCCGCGCGGGCGGGCGGAGGCTTTGGTGCATGCGCGGGCGCCGAAGCAGGCGGGGGCTTTGGTACACGCACAGGCACGCGCGGCCAGACGAGGGTTTTGGTGCACGCGCGAGCGCAGGGGCGCCGGTCGCGCAGGCATGCCTGCCCGCATGTGCGTGCTTGCGCGCAGCCGCACGCTCGCGTGGATGCACCCGTCCAGATTCAAGCGCAGCCGCAGGCGCCCACCCCCGCCCCACCAGGACCCCCGCGCAGACCTACTGCACCAGCGGCGAATCCGCGGCATCGAGGTCGACGCCTTGCAGCACCGCCTCGCCGGCGAGCACCTGCACGTACTGGCGCAATGCGGTGACCCAACTCTGCCGGCGCAGCGCCGCCTCGACAGCGTCGCGCACCTCGTCGAAACCGGGGACCGGCCCCGGATCGCGCTCGAGTACCTCGACGACGTGCAGCCCGAAGCGCGAGCGCACGAGTTGCGGCAGCACGCCGATACCCGGATGTCCGAAGATCTCGCTGGCGAACTCCGGGGCGCAATCCTCGCGACGCAGCCAGCCGAGGTCCCCCCCGCGCTCGCCGCTCGGGCAGTTCGAATAACTGCGCGCGGCAGCTGCGAAGGCCTCGTCGGCCTCGGGGCCGGGCCTGCGGCTGCGCAGCTGCAACAGCAGCGGCTCCGCATGTGCGAGCAACGCGGCAACATCGACGCCCGGCGTCACCGCGAACAGCACGTGACGCGCATGAACCCGCTCACCGCTGCCGTAGCGCTCCGGATGCTGCGCATGCAGACGCCGGCACGCCTCCTCCGAGGGCTCCGGCACGCGCAACTCCCGCTCGAGCAGCGCCTCGATCGCCAGCACGGCAGCTTCGCTGGGCACGCCGTCGTCGACGGCGGGATCGTCGACCGATAGCAGGCCGGCGCGCTGGGCGGCTTGGCGAAGCAGTTCGACACCCGCGCGCTGGCGCAACGTGTCGCCGTCGGGAGACGCGCCCGGTGGATGCAGCGCGCGACCGTTCACCCGGGCGACGAACGAATCGGGGCCGCTCGCCATCGCGCCCTCGGCCTCGGCCCCCCCCTCGCCGCGCATGGGCGAAGCAGGATCACCGCTACGGTCTGGCGGGGCGATCTGCCCGGACAACGGTGCGCGGCCCCTGCCCATCGCGCTCACATCCCCGTCCCGCGCCGCGTCGGTTCGGCCGGGACGTCGGGAATCGAGATGCGCCGGCTGCGCACCACCTGGTAGGGACGGAACGCGTAGTAGAGCGTGGCGAAGCCGCTCCAGATGTGCACGAGCCGCGTGAACGGAAGGATGAGGAACACCGTCATCCCGATGATCATGTGCAGCTTGAACACCCAGCTCGTCGGCGCGACGAGCGCCGGCTGCGGCTGCAGCACGACGATGCTCTGCGCCCATTGCGCGAGCAGCATCATCATCGAACCATCCAGATGCTGCGCGGACAGCGGGATGGTCGCGAGCCCGAGCAGCAACTGGATCCAGAACAGCCCGAGCACGACGTAGTCGCGCGCGTTCGACTGCCGGCGCACGTGCGGCTCTTTCACGCGCCGTGCGAGCAGCATCGAGATGCCGATGATCGCCGCCACGCCGGCGACGCCGCCCGAGACCATCGCGAGCACCTGCTTGGCAGGCGCGCCGATGACGACCGAATAGACCGAATGCGGCGTCAACATGCCGAAGAAGTGCCCGAAGAACAGGAACAGCACGCCGACGTGGAACAGATTGCTCGACCAGCGCAGGTGGCCGCGATCGAGCAGTTGCGACGACTCGCTGCGCCACGTGTACTGCCCGGCGTCGAAGCGGACCAGGCTGCCGAGAAAGAACACGGCCAGGCAGATGTACGGATACACGCCGAAGAAGAAGAGATCGAATCCGCTCATGACGAGGCTCCTCGGCCGTCGGCAGGCGGCGTTGGGTTGCCGCGCCTTCGTACGATGTGGATCGGTTGCGGAGTATCGGGACGGCTCTGCCCGGCGAGCGAGCAGCCGTCGAAGGCCGGCGGCTCTGCCCAGGTCTCGTCGAGCGGGAGTTCCGCCGAGGCCGCTGCAACGGCCGAAGCCGACGGCGACCTCGACATTGCCGAAGCGTCCTGCCCGCCCGCCGGCAAGCTCCACGAGTCGACATGCTCGCCGGCGAGTTCGAGCACGGCGCCGATCGCGAACGCATAGCGGCTGCCGCGCTGCAGCAGCGCCGCGTGAAGCGTGGCAAGAATCGGCGCCGTCTCCTGCAGGAACGAGCGCGCGATCGAGGCGGACTGCGTCGAGGCGAACTCGAGAACCACCGGCAGGTAGTCGGGCAGTTCGCCCTCGTCGAGATACAGCCCGGCCGCCTCGTAGGTGCGCGCCAGATCGACCATCGCCTGGCCGCGCTCGCGCGAGTCGCCGTGCACGTGCTCGAAGAGCCAAAGCGAAGTCGAACGGCCGCGGTCGAAGCAATCGACGTACACCTCCTGCACCTCGTAACGATCGGATTCGACCAGCCAACCTGCGAATGCATCGAGCGCAACGTGCGCATCCGACGAAAACGCGCGCTCGGCCTGCAGTACCGCGTGCAGCTCCGGCAACTGCGCGCGCAAATCGTCGCCCGGGTAGCCGAGCAGCCGCGCGAGCGCGCGACAGCTCAGCGGGTTCATGGCGGCCTTCATCTCGCGCAACCGGGAGAAGCGCTTTCGGCCATGGAATGCATTCCACGAACCCAATAGCAACAAGCGGTTGCGTCGAATTCCGGCGCAGCGGCATCTAGCGTTTGCGTGCCTCGCATTGGCGCCTCACAGCCTCGCCTTGATCGGGATCGTCCGCCGCCCCGGCGTGCCGAACAGGCTCGGCGACTCGCTCGATCCCGACGAGCATCCGTTGCCGAACGAGAACCCGCAGCTGCCCTTCAGCTCGAACGCGTTCTCCGCATATTCACGATGCGTGGTCGGAATCACGTACCGATCTTCGTAGTTCGCGATGCCGAGCAGCCGGTACATGTCCTCGGCCTGCTCGACGCTCATGCCGACCTGCTCGAGCACGGAGACGTTGTCGCGCTGCTCGATGCGCCGCTCCCGATGAAAGGAGCGCATCGCCAGCATCCGCTCGAGTGCGCGCGCCACCGGCGCGGTATCGCCGGCGGTGAGCAGGTTCGCCAGGTACTGCAGCGGTATGCGCAGCGACGCGACATCGGGCAACTGCCCGCGCATCGCGAGCTCGCCGGCGTTGGCCGCCGACGAGATCGGCGACAGCGGCGGCACGTACCAGACCATCGGCAGCGTGCGGTACTCGGGATGCAGCGGCAGCGCGATCTTCCAGTCGATCGCCATCCTGTAGGCGGGACTGCGCCTGGCCGCCTCGATCCACGCGTCGGGCACGCCGTCGGCGCGCGCCTGCACGATCACCTTCGGGTCGTTCGGGTCGAGGAAGAGCGCGAGCTGCGCCGGATAGAGATCGCGGTCGTGCTCGACGCTGGCCGCCGCCTGGATGCCGTCGGCGTCGTAGAGCAGCACGCCCAGGTAGCGGATGCGTCCGACGCAGGTTTCCGAGCAGACCGTCGGTTGCCCGGCCTCGATGCGCGGATAGCAGAACACGCACTTCTCCGCCTTGCCGCTCTTCCAGTTGTAGTAGATCTTCTTGTACGGACAACCCGAAACGCACATGCGCCAGCCGCGGCACTTGTCCTGGTCGATCAGGACGATCCCGTCCTCCTCGCGCTTGTAGATCGAACCCGACGGACACGATGCAACGCAGCTCGGGTTCAGGCAGTGCTCGCAGATGCGCGGCAGCGATATCATGAAGGTGTTCTGGAACTGCCCGTACATCTCCTTCTGGATGTCGTCGAAGTTGCGGTCCTTCGAGCGCTTCTCGAACTCGCCGCCGAGGATCTCCTCCCAGTTCGGCCCCCACTCGACCTTCTGCATGCGATCGCCGGTGATCAGGCTGCGCGGCCTCGCCGTGGGCGAGGTCTTCATCTCCGGCGCTTCGTGCAGGTGCGTGTAGTCGTAGGTGAAGGGTTCGTAGTAGTCGTCGATCTGCGGCAGGTACGGGTTGGCGAAGATCTTCATCAGCAGCGACCACTTGCCGCCCTGGCGCGGAACGATCGAACCGTCGGCGCGGCGCATCCAGCCGCCCTTCCAGCGGTCCTGGTTCTCCCAGTCCTTCGGGTAGCCGATCCCCGGCTTGGTCTCGACATTGTTGTACCAGGCGTACTCCTGGCCTTCGCGGCTCGTCCAGACGTTCTTGCAGGTGACCGAGCAGGTGTGGCAGCCGATGCACTTGTCGAGGTTCATCACCATCGCGATCTGCGCGCGGATCTTCATTGCGTGGCCTCCTGGACGCCTCTCGCTGCGCCCGCCGATGCCGTCGGCGTAGCGGTGGGCACCGGCTGCGCAACGCCCGCCGGCTCGTCGATCCAGTCGACGACATCCATCTTGCGCAGCAGCACGAACTGGTCTCGATTCGAGCCGACGGTGCCGTAGTAGTTGAAGCCGTACGCGAACTGCGCATAGCCGCCGATCATGTGCGTGGGCTTCATCACGATGCGCGTGACCGAGTTGTGGATGCCGCCGCGCAGCCCGGTGATTTCCGAACCCGGGGTGCTCACGATCTTCTCCTGCGCGTGGTACATCATCACCATGCCCTGCTGCACGCGCTGGCTGACGACGGCGCGCGCGGTCAGCGCACCGTTGGCGTTGAAGACCTCGATCCAGTCGTTGTCGACGATGCCCGCGCGCTGCGCATCGATCTCGCTCACCCAGACGATCGGCCCGCCGCGGCTGAGCGTGAGCATGATCAGGTTCTCTGTGTACGTGGAGTGGATGCCCCACTTCTGGTGCGGCGTGATGAAGTTCAGCGCGATCTCGGGGTGCCCGTTGGGCCGCTTGCCGGCCACCGCGGCGAGCGACTTCAGGTCGACCGGCGGGCGATAGACGACGAAACCCTCGCCGAAATCGCGCATCCACGCGTGATCGAGGTACAGCTGCTGGCGCCCGGTGAGCGTGCGCCACGGAATCAGCTCGTGCACGTTCGTGTAGCCCGCGTTGTACGAGACCTTGTCGCTCTCGAGCCCCGACCAGGTGGGCGAGCTGATGATCTTGCGCGGCTGCGCCTGGATGTCGCGAAAGCGGATCTTCTCGTCGCCGCGATGCAGCGCCAGGTGCACGTGGTCGCGCCCGGTGACTTGCGACAGCGCCTCCCACGCCTTGATCGCGACGTGCCCGTTCGTCTCGGGCGCGAGCGTCATCACCATTTCGCAGGCGTCGATGTCGGTCTCGATCTTCGCCAGCCCCTCGGTGGGACCGTGCCGCACGCTGCCGTTGATCCGGCGCAGCAGCTCCACTTCGTCCTCGGTGGGCCACTGCAGCCCCTTCGAGAAGTTGCCCAGCCGGCTCATCAGCGGCCCGAGCGAAACGTAGCGGCGATGCGTGTTCGGGTAGTCGCGCTCGACGACGTCGATGTGCGGCGCAGTCACCCCGGGAACGAAATCGCATTCACCGCGCTTCCATTCGCGCACGTCGAGCGCCTGGCCGAGCTCGGTGGGCGAGTCGTGCATCAGCGGCCGCAGCACGACGTCCTGCTCGACGCCGAGGTGCCCTTCGCACAGCGCGCTGAAGCGGAGCGCGATGCCCTTGTAGATCTCCCAGTCGCTGCGCGACTGCCAGACCGGATCCACCGCCGTCGAGAGCGGATGGATGAACGGGTGCATGTCGGTGGTGTTCAGGTCGTTCTTCTCGTACCAGCTCGCGGTGGGCAGCACGACGTCGGAATGCAGGCAGGTCGTGCTCATCCGAAAGTCGAGCGTGACGAGCAGGTCGAGCTTTCCCTGCGGAGCGCTCTCGCGCCAATCGACCTCCCGAGGCCGCGGATCGTCCGGCGCGAGTTCCTCGCCGAGCACGCCATTCTTCGCGCCGAGCAGGTGGCGCAGGAAATACTCGTGTCCCTTGCCCGAGGAGCCGAGCAGATTCGAACGCCAGACGAACAGGTTGCGCGGCCAGTTCACCGGATCGTCGGGATCCTCGCAACTCATGCGCAGCGAGCCGTCCTTCAGCTTGCCGGCCACGTATTCGGCGGCAGAAGCACCGGCCGCCTGCGCGTCGCGCGCGACGCGCAAAGGATTCGTCGCCAGTTGCGGCGCCGACGGCAGCCACCCCATGCGCTCGGCGCGCACGTTGTAATCGATGACTGCGCCGCCGTGCCGCGCGGGATCGGCCAGCGGCGAAAGCAACTCCTGCGGCCCGATCTTCTCGTAACGCCACTGGTCGCTGTGCGCATAGAAAAAGCTCGTTCCACCCACCTGGCGCGAAGGGCGCACCCAGTCGAGCGCGAAGGTGAGCGCAGCCCAGCCGCTCTGCGGACGCACCTTTTCCTGGCCGACGTAGTGCGCCCAGCCGCCGCCACTCTGCCCCACGCAACCGCACAACACGAGCATCGAGATCGCACTGCGATAGTTCATGTCGCAGTGGAACCAGTGGTTCACGCCGGCGCCGATGATGATCATCGAGCGCCCCTGCGTCTTCTCGGCGTTTTCCGCGAACTCGCGGGCGACGACGATCGCCCGGTCGCGCGGCACGCCGGTGATCGCCTCCTGCCACGCGGGCGTGTACGGCACGTTCGCGTCGTAGTCGGCGGCCGCCGACGGATCGTCGATGCCCGGACGGCGCACGCCGTAATGCGCGACCAGCAGGTCGAAGACAGTGGCCACGAACGTTTCGCGCCCGTCGGCCAGCGCGATCCGGCGCACCGGCACGCGCCGCAGCAGCACGTCGCCGCCCTGCTCGCTGCGCGGGAAGTGCGGATGCGCGTCGCCGCCGAAATACGGAAAGGCGACGGTGGCGGTCTCGTACGGATGCGCCGCGTCGTCGAGCAACGACAACGTCAACCGCACCTCGCGGCCTTCGCGCGCCTCGCGATTCTCGAGGTTCCATTTCCCGGCATCGTCGCGGTCCTTCGGCCCCCAGCGAAAGCCGATCGATCCCTGCGGCACGACGACGGCGCCGTTCTCGTCGAAGGCGACGGTCTTCCATTCGGGGTTGTTGGTCTCGCCCAGCGCGTCGGGGAAGTCGCTCGCGCGCAACGTGCGACCGGGAACGAAGGCCGCAGGCAGGCCCGCGCCGTCGGCGGCTGCAGTGGAAGACGCACCGCTCGCGCCGGTGCCGTCCGCCGTCTTCATCGGCTGCAGTTCGACCAGCGACGGCGAATCGGTGTAGCGACGCGCGTAATCCTCGAAATAGGCCGCGCGCCGATCGACGTAGAACTCCTTCAGGATCACGTGTCCCATCGCCATGCCGAGCGCGGCGTCGGTGCCCTGCTTCGGATGCAGCCAGATGTCGGCGTGGCGCGCGACCTCCGAGTAGTCGGGCGTGATCGAGACGATCTTCGTGCCCTTGTAGCGCGCCTCGACGAAGAAGTGCGCATCGGGCGTACGCGTCTGCGGAACGTTCGAGCCCCAGGCGATCAGGAACATCGAGTTGTACCAATCGGCCGACTCGGGAACGTCGGTCTGCTCGCCCCAGACCTGCGGACTGGACGGCGGCAGGTCGCAGTACCAGTCGTAGAAGCTCAGGTTCGTGCCGCCGATCAGCGACAGGTAACGCGCACCCGACGCGTACGAGATCATCGACATCGCCGGAATCGGCGAGAAACCGGCAACACGATCGGGCCCGTACTTCTCGATCGTGTAGACGTTGGCCGCGGCGACGATCTCCTCGACTTCGTCCCACGACGCGCGAACGAAACCGCCCAGGCCGCGCTGGCTCACGTAGTCGCGCCGCGTGGCGTCGTTCTCGACGATGCTCGCCCATGCGCGCACAGGGTCGCTCTCGCGCTCGCGCGCCGCATGCCAGGCGCGCATCAGCCGGCCGCGCATCATCGGGTACTTCAGCCGCTGCGCACTGTAGAGGTACCAGCTGTAGCTCGCCCCGCGCGCGCAGCCGCGCGGCTCGTGGTTAGGCAGATCGGCGCGCGTGCGCGGGTAATCGGTCTGCTGCGTCTCCCAGGTGACGATGCCGCCCTTGACGTAGATCTTCCACGAGCATGAACCCGTGCAGTTCGTGCCGTGCGTCGAGCGCACGATCTTGTCCTGCGCCCAGCGATTGCGATATGCGTCTTCCCAGGTGCGATCTTCACCGGTGACCAGGCCATGGCTACCGGAGAACTTCGCGTGCGGCTGCGCGAAGTACGCGAGTCGATCGAGGAAGTGGCTCATCGTCGATGCTCCCTCCTACGTCGTGGCGGCAAAAGCGAAGGGGCATCTTAGGACGGTGTTCTGCGTTCCGGCCAACTATGTCCGGAGGAACGAAGCGGTTAAGCCGCCATCGCGACGTTGCCTGGTGTTCATCGGATCGGGCACCGGCACCTCTCTCGACGGCCGGAAAATGCACGCGACGACTTGAGCCAGATCATGGGGGCCTGTTCCCGGATCGGGCATAAATCGGTATCGCGATGCCGGTTTAACGCGTGCACGCCTTCGCCCGGCGTCCGGAACGCACGGGTGCGCGCTCCCGAGCGTGCGCATCCGGTTCGGCCGGCACGCCTTATCGCATACCCTAGGATATTTCCGAGCCGATTTCAGGAGAGCCGGATGAAAGCCGCATTCAAGTGGGACGACCCGCTGCTGCTGGACCAGCAACTGACCGAAGACGAGCGCATGGTGCGCGACGCCGCGGCCGCCTATTGCCAGGAGCGGCTGGCGCCGCGCGTGCTCGAGGCCTTCCGCAACGAAAAGACCGACCCGGCGATCTTCCGCGAGATGGGCGAGTTGGGCCTGCTCGGTCCGACCATCCCCGAGGCCTACGGCGGCCCGGGGCTGAACTATGTCGCCTACGGCCTGATCGCCCGCGAGGTCGAGCGCGTCGACTCCGGTTATCGCTCGATGATGAGCGTGCAGAGCTCGCTCGTCATGGTGCCGATCTTCGAGTTCGGCACCGACGCGCAGAAGGAGAAATACCTGCCGAAGCTCGCCACCGGCCAGTGGATCGGCTGCTTCGGCCTTACCGAACCGAACCACGGCTCGGATCCCGGCTCGATGGAAACGCGCGCCAGGCGCGTGTCCGGGGGCTACGAGCTCAGCGGCAACAAGATGTGGATCTCGAACTCGCCTTTTGCCGACGTGTTCATCGTCTGGGCGAAGTGCGTGGGCGGCGACCACGACGGGCGCATCAAGGGCTTCATTCTCGAGAAGGGGATGAAGGGCCTGTCGGCGCCGGCGATCCACGGCAAGGTGGGCCTGCGCGCCTCGCTCACCGGCGAGATCGTGATGGACCAGGTGTTCGTCTCCGACGAACAGCTGATGCCGAAGGTCGAGGGACTCAAGGGTCCGTTCACCTGCCTGAACAGCGCGCGCTACGGCATTGCCTGGGGCGCGCTGGGCGCCGCCGAAGACTGCTGGCACCGCGCGCGCCAGTACGTGCTCGACCGCAAGCAGTTCGGCCGTCCGCTGGCCGCCAACCAGCTGATCCAGAAGAAGCTGGCCGACATGCAGACCGAGATCACGCTGGGGTTGCAGGGCTGCCTGCGCCTGGGCCGGATGAAGGACGAAGGCACGGCGGCGGTGGAG
>JAJPES010000069.1 GCA_021166725.1 Burkholderiaceae bacterium
GGTCAGACCACGGTTCTGTCGCGACAGAACCGTGGTCTGCCCCCGGGTTCCCCTGAACCGTGGTCTGACCCCGGTTTCCCTGGCCCCGGGTTGCCCCCGGCCCGTCGCCCGCCCCCCCTGCCGCCATCGTCCACCCGCGCCTCGTATCCCGTGAGTTCCAGATAGCCGAGTCCGATCTCGCGACCGGCTTCGAGCACGCGCACCGCGCCTTCCCAGTAGACGACGCCGGTGGTGGCGCGGGTGTCGAGTTCCTGGTCGTCGAAGAGCGGCTCGAGCGTGAGGCTGCGCGCGTCTATCGTCACGCGCATCGCGACGGGGTAGCGCACACCCGTGCGCGGCGAGGTCCAGTGGCGCAGCGGTTCGAAGCGGACCGACGGTTCGTCGGCTCGCATCCGTTGCCAGGATGCTTCACTGCCGGATGCGGGGCGGCTCGGCGCGGGCTCGACCTGCCTCGCATAGCTCCACAGCGTCTCGCCTTCGCGCGTGCGAATGCGAAACGCCGTCAGCGCGGATCCGTCGGACAGGTTCAGTCCGGCCCAGTCCCAGCCGACGGCGGAGGGATCGAGTATCTCGCTGGACCACTCGTGATCGAGCCACGCCACGCCCTCGACGGTGTCGCGGCGGACGTCGGTGCCGATCGTGCCGCGCACCTGCAGTTGCGGCCGGCTGTAGTAGTAGCTCGCCTGCGTGGGGCGCGGGCCCTTGCGCGAGAAGCCGGCATCGCCCTGCAGCAGCGGTTGCGCGCGCGCGCGAAACGACAGGTCGATCGCCAGCGACGCGTCGCTGATACGCGCTTGATAGACGTCGTCGGCGTTGCGCACGAGCGACCATTTGCCGATCGACACCTCGGTGTCGTTGCGTGCCGCCTGCGCGAGCCCCAGGCCTTCGCGTGCCGCTCGTTGCGCGTGCACCAGCACGGCGCGTTCGGGCAGGGCGAGCGCTGCGTGCGCGAACAGCAGTTGAACCGGCGCGAAGCGACTCGGATCTGCCGGGTCGTGATGCGTTCGCGTGCGAAAGAACGTGATCTGCACGCCGGCCGGCTTGCCGCGCCGAGCGCCATCGACGCGTTCGAGCCACCCGGTCAGGTACCACCACTCGGTTCGATATGCGTCGTGCGCCCCGTGGTCGCGCGGAAAGATAACCGGCACGCCGGGCACCACGTCGGGGTAAGAGGCAGTCGGCGCATGCGTCGGAGCCGCACGCAACGAGCCGCCGGCGCTCGCGAGGACCGACGCCCCGACGCGGCGCAGCCAGCGGCGGCGAGCGTCGTCCGTCACGTGTCCTCGGCCAGCGCGCGCACCGGGTTGCCCACCGCGTGCAGCGCGGCGAGCACCGCGGCCAGCGTGCCGAGTGCGAGCAGGCCGAGCGCCGACATCGTCAGCAGCCCGCCCGGCCAGGCGAGATCCATCGTCCAGTGGAACGACTGCGGGTTCACGCGATGGATCAGCACGAGGGCAATGGCCAGACCGACCGCCGTGCCCCAGGCGATCGCGATCGCGACCTGCAGCAGCGCCTCGATGGCGAAGGAGACGGCGATCTGCGGCCGCGACAGGCCCAGGTGCAGCAGCGTGGCGAATTCACGCCGCCGAGCGAGTCCCTCGGCCGCCCACGTGGAGGCGACGCCGAACAGCGCGACGGTGATCGCGATCGCCTCGAGCGCGTAGGTGACGGCGAAGCTGCGATCGAAGATCTTCAGCGACGACGCGCGCAGCTCGCCGCTGCTGCGCCATTCGAAACCGGCGATTGCAGCGACCGCAGCGCGCAGCGCGCGCCACGCGTCGCCGCGCGGCGCCGCGTCGTCGAACCACACGGCAACGTCGTTCGCGGTGTCGTCCCCGCCCAGCGCTCGCCAGGCGTTCGAATCGACGACTACGCTGCCCTGTTGTCGCGCGTAGTCGCGCCAGACGCCGGCGACGAAGAGCGGTTTCGTTGCCGCCTGCGTGGCCGTCGCCGCGCCGATCGGCAAGGTGCGATGGACGACGGCGCCCGGCGTGAATCCGTACAGGTCGACCATCGCTTCGCTGACGTAGACGGGGATCGTGTTCGCCGGCGCGGCATGGGTCTCGCCGACGAGCGCCAGCCGCGACGAAGGGTCGCGCGCATCGATCGGACGCACGAGCAGCGATACCGGCGGACGCTGCGGATCGAGGTTCCACTCGACGACGCGCAGGAACTCGGCGCGTGCGACGCCGGGCGTCGACCAGATGCGCTGCTGCAGCGCAGGGTCGATCGCGCCGGCAACCGAGCCGCCGGCGACGCGGCCGTACGCGTCGGCCGGCAGCACCGCATCGAGCCAGTGCGAGACCGACTCGCGGAAGCTGGTGACCATGATCGCCATTGCCGCGGCGAGCGCAAAGCTCGCGACGACGGCAGACATCGCCGCCGCTGCACTGCGCGGCGCACCGCTCAGGCGGTGCACCGCGAGCCAGCCGAGCGCGTTGTCGCGCGCGCGCGCCACTGCGCCCGCACCGAGCGCGCCGGCGAAGGCGACGATCGACGGCAGCGCGGCGATCGCTGCGACGAGCCACAACGCGATCGCCGCGTACGAAGGCCACGGAATTCCGTCGATCGGCGGCAACGCGAGCAGTACGGCGCCGACGGCGAAGCCGGCGAGCGCGATGCCGGTGCTGCGCGCGGCGACCGGAACGCTCTCTTCGATCGCGCCGGCGCGCAACGCCCGCGCCGCCGGCATGCGGCGCAAGGCGCGAGCCGGAGCGAGGCTGCCGGCCAGTCCGGTGACGATGCCGGCGATGCCGAAGGCGATCGCGACGAGCGGGTCGACGACCAGCGACGGGTGCGTTCCCGCGAAATAGCCGCCACCCAGGTCGCCGCCCGACTGCCGCAGCAGCAGCGCCGCCAGCGCGATGCCGCCCATCACCCCGAGGATCGCGCCGAGCGTGCCGATGACGAGTCCCTGCGCGAGCACGTGGCGCACGAGCCAACGTTCCCGTGCGCCGAGCACGGCGAGCAGAGCGAGTTCGCGATGCTGGCGGGCGACGGCGAGTCCCAGCGTGGCGTGGACGATGAACGCGCCGGTGAACCACGCGATGAGCGCGAGCACGTTCAGGTTCACCCGATAGGCGCGCGAGATCGTCGATGCGCGCTCGCTTCCCATCTGCGGCGTAGACCACCAGGCCTGCGGCGCGAGCCGTTCGCTCCATGCCGCGCGCAGTCGCTCGACGTCGGTGCCCGGCGCGAAGCGCAGGTCGATGCGCGTGAGCCGGCCGAGCCAGCCGAGCCGCCACTGCATCGTGCCGATGTCCATGACCGCGAGCGACTGACCGGCCGCTGCATGCGCAACGGTGCCGGCGATGCGCAGCGAAACGCGCTTGCCGCCGGCGAGCAGGTCGATGCGGTCGCCCTCGGCAAGCGCGAGCGAGGCCAGCGCGGCATTCGACAGGAAGATCGTGTCGTCGTCGAACAGCGGCGAGCCCGCTCCACTGCGCCCGTCGCGCGTCGGCGACGGGACCAGGTTCGGCGTGACCGTCGCCGCGCGAAAGACGTCGATGCCGAGTACGCGAAGCGAGGCTGCCGGCCGATCGGCGATCGCGAAGCGCGCATCGATGATCGGGCTCGCGAAGACGCCGGTCGCCTCGCGAGCGATGCGCGCGTACAGCGATTCGTCGAAGCTGCTGCCGCGCGCGCGAATCTGTGCCTGCGCCTGGCCTTCGGTACGCGCAATTGCCGTGGAGAATTCGTCGAGCGCGGATCGATTCACCAGCGAGATTGCCAGCGCGAGCGCGACGCCGATTGCGATCGCCAGCACGGCGATCGTCGCGCGCCCGGGCTGCAAGCGCCACTGCGCCAGCAGCATCCAGCGCAGCAGCGTGAACGGCGTGCGCTCGTGGATCGTCTTCATTGCGGCATCGAACGCAGCGCGCCGGGCATCGATCGAGCGGAGGCTTCCTCCTGCAACGCGTGGCGCTGCAGGCGCACCCGGCGTTCGGCGATGCGGGCGGCCTGCTCGGAGTGCGTGACGAGCACCAGCGCGGCGCCGGTTCGCTCGATCGTCGAAGCGATCCGCTCCAGCGCTCGCTGCGCGCTCGCCGGATCGAGATTGCCGGTCGGCTCGTCGGCGAGCACGAGCGCCGGCTCGTGCACCAGCGCGCGCGCCAGCGCCACGCGCTGCTGCTCGCCGCCGGAAAGCTCGCCCGGTTTCGCATGCAATCTATCGCCGACTCCCACTGCGTCGAGCCAGTGCGCCGCGCGCTGCTGCGCGATGTCGGCTCGTTCGCCGGCCAGCAGCAGCGGCACCGCAACGTTCTGCACGGCGTCCAGGTGGGCGAGGAGGTGGAAAGCCTGGAAGACGAAGCCGATGTGCGCGCGGCGCACGCCTGCGCGCCGATCGGCATCGAGGGCCGACATTTCGTGGCCGAGCACGCGCACGATGCCCGCGTCGGGCGCTTCCAGTCCGGCAATCAGGTTCAGCAGCGTCGACTTGCCGCTGCCGGACTCGCCGAGCAGCGCGACGCGCTCGGCGGGCGCGACGCGCAGCGAGACGCCGTGCAGGACGAGATGCGCGCCGAACGCCTTGCGCACGCCGACCAGCTCCACTGCAGGGATCATTCGCCAGGCCAGCCGAGTGGGGGCCGCCCATGATACGTTGCCGGATGATGGCCTGTTCAAACTACGATCGTCCCCGCGTGAGCCCGAAAGAAGCGCGCAATCAAGGCGCAAAGCGCAGCCGTGGCGGGGCCACGGCGAGCATTTGCAGCGCGGAGTGCGCGCTTTTTTGCGCTCACCCTTCGGGTCGGGGCCTGCCGAGCCGCCACACTTCGTTGCCGGCTCCTTGCGTGGCACCGCCACGCGCGACGCCAGCGCCTCGTTTGGCGGCTCGGC